>NZ_JAHHIU010000329.1 GCF_024539815.1 Streptomyces hayashii | reverse complement strand
CCCCACGATCGGAGCCCCAGCATGTCCCAACCCCCCACCCGACGGCGTCTGTTGAGGCTGGCCGCCGGGACCGCGGCCGCCGCGCCGCTCCTGCACGCGACGTCGGCGGAGGCCCGGCCCGCGTCCCCCTCCGTGTCGCCGACCACGGCGCCGCCCGGCCCCACGCCGGCGGGCCCGGCACCCGTCCCGCCGACCTGGGCGGTGCAGCCCTTCGCCCTGGACCGAGTGACCCTCGGCGACGGCGTCTTCCGTCGTAAGCGCGACCTGATGCTCGACTACGCCAGGGCCTACCCGGCCGACCGCATCCTGGCCGTCTTCCGTGCCAACGCCGGACTCGACACCCGGGGCGCCCGGCCGCCGGGCGGCTGGGAGACCGCCGACGGCAATCTGCGCGGCCACTTCGGCGGACACTTCCTCACCCTCGTCTCCCAGGCGTACGCCGACACCCGCGAGGACGCGCTCAAGACCAAGCTCGACGAACTGGTCACCGCGCTCGGAGAGTGCCAGCAGGCCCTGGCCGAGCACGGTTCGCCGAAGCCGAGCCACCCCGGGTACCTCGCGGCCTACCCGGAGACGCAGTTCATCCTGCTGGAGAGCTACGCGACCTACCCCACCATCTGGGCGCCCTACTACACCTGCCACAAGATCATGCGAGGGCTCCTCGACGCGCACACCCTGGCCGGGAACGCGCAGGCCCTCGCCATCGCGTCGACGATGGGCGACTGGGTGCACAGCCGCCTCGGCCGGCTGCCGAAGGCGCAGCTGGAGCGCATGTGGTCCATCTACATCGCCGGCGAGTACGGCGGGATGAACGAGGTGATGGCCGACCTGTACGCGCTCACGGGGCGCGAGGAGCACCTGACCGCGGCCAGGTGCTTCGACAACACGACACTGCTGGATGCCTGCGCCGCCGACCGGGACATCCTTGAGGGCCGGCACGCCAACCAGCACATCCCCCAGTTCACCGGCTACGCGCGGCTGTTCGACCACACTGGCGACGAGGAGTACGCGGCCGCGGCCCGCAACTTCTGGGGCATGGTGGCCGGGCCCCGGACCTACAGTTCCGGAGGCGCCGGCAAGGGCGAGATGTTCAAGGCCCGGGGCGCCATAGCCGCCACCCTGGGCGACGACAACGCCGAGACCTGCGCCACCTACAACATGCTCAAGCTGAGCAGGCAGTTGTTCTTCCACAAGCCGGACCCCGTCTACATGGACTACTACGAGCGGGGTCTCACCAACCACATCCTGGCCTCGCGCCGGGACGCGCCGAGCCAGGACAGCCCGGACGTCACCTACTTCGTCGGCATGGGCCCCGGCGTGGTGCGCGAGTACGACAACACCGGCACCTGCTGCGGCGGCACCGGCATGGAGAACCACACCAAGTACCAGGACTCGGTCTACTTCCGGTCCGCCGCCGGTGACGCGCTCTACGTCAACCTCTACCTCGCCTCGACTCTGCGATGGCCGGAGCGGGGGCTCGTCATCGAGCAGACCGGCGACTATCCGGACGAGGGGGTGCGCACCCTCGTCTTCCGCGAGGGCGGCGGCGGACTCGACCTGCATCTGCGGGTCCCGTCCTGGGCGACGGCCGGCTTCACCGTCACCGTCAACGGGGTCGCGCAGCAGGCCCGGGCGGTGCCCGGCAGCCACCTCACGCTGAGCAGGACGTGGCAGCGCGGCGACCGGGTCGCCGTCTCCGCTCCCTACCGGCTGCGCGTCGAGCGGGCGCTGGACGATCCGAGTGTGCAGTCGCTCTTCTACGGGCCGGTCCTGCTGGTCGCCCGCAGCGAGGCGACCACGCTCCGGGAGTTCTCCTTCTACAAGGACTTCAAGCTGCGCGGCGACCTGGCGGATGCGGTCCGCCCGGAGGGCCGCCCGCTGCACTTCACCACGCACGGTCTGACCCTGGCTCCGTTCCATCTGGCGGACGACGCCCGCTATCACGCCTACTTCCGCCGGGTGGAGCCGGTCGTCGTCTTCGGCACTGCCGACTCGGGCGTGCCGAACCGAGCCCGCGGGGACGGCCTGACCTTCCTCGACGTCCTGTGGCAGCAGGCGCCCTTCACCACGTCGTCGCGGTTCGTGGCCGCCGTGCGCGCGCTCGCCGGCGCATGGCTGTCCCAGGGCCTGTTCACCGGGCCGGAACGAGACCGGGTGGTGGCGGCCGCCGCCCGCCTGAGGGGGGTGCAGCAGTTCCCGGCATGAGACGACGCCAAGGCGCCAAGGAGGCCGCGCACGCGGGGGAGAGCCCTCGACACGCCTGCGTCTGG
Organism: Streptomyces hayashii; assembly: GCF_024539815.1. GTDB lineage: Bacteria > Actinomycetota > Actinomycetes > Streptomycetales > Streptomycetaceae > Streptomyces > Streptomyces hayashii. The sequence goes on along the minus strand of NZ_JAHHIU010000329.1, from coordinate 5,476 downwards.
TCGCGGCCTGACGGCTTCACGGAACGTGCACACCTCGGCGGGTGAACTTTAGAATTCAAGCGATACGCTCGTCGCCAGTTCGAGCGTCGAGGAGCCCCCTGCCGCGCCGCTCGCTCTCCCCCCATGCTCCCCCTGCTCTGGAGACGCGCGTGCGCGACGGCGACGTAGTGGTGATCGGCGGCGGCTATGCGGGCGTCCGCCTGGCCAAACGGCTCGACTCGACGGCGCGGGTCACCCTGGTGGACCGCAAGGAGGTCTTCTTCCACCGCATCGCCTCCCTCCGGGCCGGTGTGCGCCCGGAGTGGTCGGTCACCCCCTTCATCCCGTACGACCGGCTGCTGCGCGACGGCCGGATGGTGGTCGGCAAGGCCGTGAGCATCGACACCACCGCACGGCAGGTCGTCATGGCGACGGGCGAGCGGCTCCCCTACGACGTGGTCGTCATAGCGTCGGGAGCCGACTACCCCGAACCGGCGCGCTTCACCGGCGTCACCGCCGAGGAGACGATCGAGTCGTTCGCCGCGCACCAGAGGAAGGTCGCCGCCGCCCAGCACGTCCTGGTGGTCGGCGGCGGCCCTTCGGGCGTCGAGCTCAGTGCGGAGATACGGCTGGCCCGGCCGGACGCCCGCGTCACCCTCGCCCACGCGGGACCGGCGCTGCTGCACGCCACCGGAAGCGAACGGGCCGGCCGCAAGGCGCTCGACTGGCTGGAGTCGCACGACGTGGACGTCCGCCTCGACTCGTTCATCTCGCCCGGCAACGACTTCGGCACCTACCGAGACGCGAACGGCACGGTCATCGACGCCGACGTCTCCTTCTGGGCCACGGGCACCACCCCGAACACCCTCTGGCTGCGCCTGGCCGGTCACGGCGACTGGCTCACCGCCAGCGGCCATGTGAAGGTCGACCGCAGGCTCAGGGTCCAGGGTCGGCGCGACGTCTTCGCGGTCGGCGACGTCAACGACGCGACCGAGCTGAAGATCACCCCCGCCGCGCTCGCCCAGGCCGACCTCGCCGCCCACAACATTCGCGCCCATCTGCAGAGCTCCGGCAGGCACCGCAGGGAGCCCCGCCTCTACCGGCCCCTGAGGCGCACCCCGCTCATCGTGCCCTTCGGTTCGGCCGACGGCATGACCCTGGTTCCGGTGCTGGGCGGCGAGAGTGCCGTGCTCGGCGGCCGGACCTCCGTGCTGGCCAAGGCGAAGACCCTCATGACCCCCTACATGAGGCGTCAACTGGGGTACACCGCCACCTGACGGCCCGAACCGCCCGAGCGGCGGGCTGGCCGAAAACGATGACGAGCGACGGCAAGCGCTCTCAACCGCCCTGCGTCGAAAGAAAGTTCGCCTAGGTTGGTGTTCAGTCCACCGACTTTCCCGCAGGAGGCTTTGCCGTGCCGGATTCCCTCTCCCAGAACGCCGCCGCGTCCGCGACGCGGGGCCGGATCGACACGTCCAAGCCGCACTCGGCCCGGTTCTGGAACTACTTCGTGGGAGGCAAGGACAACTACGAGGTCGACCGGGAGATCGGCGACGAGATCAAGAAGATCTTCCCCGGTCTCGTCGACGTGGCGCTGACCAGCCGGCACTTCCTCGGCCGCGCCGTGCGCCATCTGGCGGTGGACGGCGGTGTCCGTCAGTTCCTGGACGTCGGCACCGGTCTGCCCACCGCAGACAACACCCATGAGGTCGCCCAGCGCGTCGCCCCGGACTCCCGGATCGTCTACGTCGACAACGATCCCGTCGTGCTCGCCCACGCGCACGCCCTGCTGACGAGCACCCGGGAAGGCAGGACCGCGTACCTGGACGCCGATCTGTACGCCCCGGAGGCCGTGCTGGAGGCCGCCGCGGAAACGCTCGACCTCTCCCGGCCGGTCGCGCTGATGATCCTCAACACCCTGGGCCACGTCGCCGACTACGAGCAGGCCCGTGAGCTCGTGCGCCGGCTCATGGCGGGACTGCCCTCGGGCAGCCATCTGGTGATCAGCGACAGCACGGCCACCAGCGAGGGCATGATCGCCGCGTCGGACGCGTACAACGCCAGCGGCGCCGTGCCCTACTTCGTCCGCTCCGTCGACGAGATCGCCGGGTTCTTCGAGGGACTGGAACTGGTGGAGCCCGGGATCGTCCAGGTGACGAAGTGGCGTCCCGACGCCGGTGATTCGGCCAACTTCGCCGTCGACGTCGACGCCTACTGCGGCGTGGGACGCAAGCCCTAGCCGCCTTCCCCGCCCCGCCGGCCGGCGTCGCCCTGCAACAGGGGGAGCGCGTCGAGGTACTCGCAGGGGTGGTCGAAGGCGCGGGTGAGGGTGGTGAGACGGGGCTGCAGGCGGTGGGTGAGGTCGTCCACCGCGGCGGGGAACTCGTGGACGTGATGCGCGGCGATGTGACCGTCGGCCAACAGGAGGCCGGTGTGCGGGGCGAGCTGGCCGAGCAGGAAGAGCGCCGTGAGCTCGCCGAGGACGCCGTGCACGGGCTCGTCGGCGGTGCGGTCGAGAGCGGCGAGCAGGGAGTCGGCCGCCTGGAGGGCGGTGTGGACGTGCGCTCGCTGGAGAGCGGGGCCCGACGCGGTGTTCCATCGGCCCTGAGGGTCGTGGGCCGGACCGCTGCGGAGCGCTCGGTGGGCCTGGGCGTGGAAGGCGTGCTCGGCGTGGGCGAGCAGATCGCGCAGGAAGCGGGGGTCGGTGAGATCGGACGGTCCCTGCTCGGCGACCGGCGGGGTCGGCGGGTGGTGCAGGAGTTCGGCGGCCGCCTTGGTGGAGATGAGAAGGTTGTCGCCCTCCGCGGTGATGGTCCCCTCGATGTAGTCGGGGAACCCGGCGAGGTGGTTGGCGGGCAGCAGTCCCTGGGCGCCGCAGCGTTCGCGCGCTTCGAGGGCGATGGTGCGCGCCTGCCAGGTGGTCCAGGCCTTGGCCAGGGCGATGAGGCGTTCCAGGCGGTCGCGGTCGTCGGCGGTGTGCCGGGCCCACTCGGCGGTGAGGGACCGGTGGAGCAGGGTCATCGCGTAGGTGGTCGCCACGGCCTGCAGGAGCCTGCCGTGGTGGGTGCGGTGGGAGTTCACCGGGACGCGCCGGCCGGGCCGCGATCCGCTGACGAGTCGCTGGTCGCCGTACCGGACGGCGATGGCGAGCGCGGCGCGGGAGGCGCCGACGGCCGCCGCGCTCATGCAGAGCTTCCCGGCGGTGACCCGCGCGATGGACGTGAGGAACCGCTTGCGGCGGTTGCCGAGGCTGCTGGTGAAGGCGCCCTCGGCGTCGAGGCGGCCGTGCTCGCCCTGGAGCAGGGCCCGGCCGGGCAGGGGCAGATGGTCGAAGGAGGTGAGGCAGTGGTCGACGGGGGCGTTCGGGCGGAGCGGGAGGGGCTCGACCGTGACATGGGGGAGAGGGCCGTCGCGGTCGGTGAGCGGCGTCAGGAAGAGGAAGACGCCGTGGTCACGGTCGCCGACGAGGAGGCGGGCGGCGACGACGGCCGCCTTGGGGCCGCCCAGGGTGCTGGTGTTGGGCATGAACTTCGCGGCGCCCGGATGCGGCGTGTGCAGGACGAAGCCGCCGGTCTCGGGGTCGTGGCGGGCCGTCGTCTCCAGCGCGGTGGCGTCGTTGCCGTGGTCGAGCTCGGTGCACAGGAACGTGCCGATACGGCGGAGGGAGGTGAACTCGCTCAGGTCCCTCGACGTGTGGTCGGCGTGGTCGAGGATGCTGCCGAGGAAGAGGTTGTAGTGAATGCTCGCCACGGTGGTGAGGCCGCCGCCCCCGTCGACGATCGCGGCCCATTCGTGCAGTCCGGTGAGCAGGGCCGGGTCGGTGGCGAGGGACAGGGGATCGTCGAGCGTGTCGTTGACCAGACGCAGCCAGGTGTAGGACTGCTCGGCCCGTTGCCCGGGCGTCAGATCGGGCCGGTGACGGAAGGCGTCCTGGGCTATGAGGCGCCGCCAGGGTGCGTGGACCCGTTCCCGGTCGCCGTCCTCGTCGAAGAGCAGCCGCGTCAGCGCACCGGCGATCGCCCCCTCGGATCCCGCCGGGCCCTCGACGTGCCGGTCCTGCGTGTCCGCGGACGGGCCCTCGGACGGGTCCGAGGCCGGGTCCGAGGCCGGGTCCGGCGGGGAGGTCCGGCCGACCTGTTCCGGTACGGCCTGCTCCGGCCGGTCCCGTTGCTCTCCTGCCTGCTCCCGGCCGGACCGTTCCTCCCCGGACTGTTCCGGGACGGGCTCGGCCCGGTGCGGCCCGGTGGGCCGCTCTGTGTTGTGGAATGCCAGAAGGGCCATGACCCTCTCCCCCGTTGGTCGCTCGCAGATCCGGAAGCTGGACGGCTGGACGGCTGGACGCGCAGTGAGCCAGAAGATACGGACCTCCCGGTTTTCTTATCAAGTCGGAAATCGGCAAACACCATTTCTGAGAATGGCGCGATTCGAGGGGTGGCTGTGCCGAAAGTCCGTTCGGCGTGCCGTGGTTCTTCCTGATGAGCCGGGGAAAGGTGGGGGAGTGGTCGCCGGTCCGGACGGGTACCGGGGAGCGCAGGTGTCTCGTTCCGCCCGGTGAGGCCGAGGGACGGGAGTGCCATGGGGCTGGAGGCGCGCCCACGCGAGTCTCCGGGCCGGGTTGCGGCGAAGTGGCACAGGACAAACCTGTCGGTATATTTTCCGGAGCCTGAAACGCGGGAGCTACCTCGGAGGTAAGGCGTGGCGCTGCAGGAACGGGCCGTGCGGACGAGACGGGCCGTCCTCGTCGCGGCCGCGGCGGTGTTCGCGGAGGTCGGATACGAAGCGGCGACGATCTCGGAGATCCTCGCCAGGGCCGGCGTGACCAAGGGGGCGTTGTACTTTCACTTCTCCTCCAAGGAGGAGCTCGCCCAGGCCGTGCTGGCAAGTCAGCTGGGCGCGATCCCGGCCGTGCCGACGCGGGAGTTGATGTTGCAGCAGGGGCTGGACGAGGCGTTCGTCCTGGCTCATCTGCTGGCGGTGGGCGATCCGCTGGTGCAGGGGAGCATCCGCCTCACGGTGGACCAGGGCGCGCGCAGCGACGGACTGGACCGGCAGGCGCCGATGCGCGGATGGATCGCGCGCAACGCCGAGCTGCTGGGGCGGGCGAAGGACAGGGGAGAGCTGCTGCCGCACATCGATGTGGACGCGGCCGCGCGGATGTTCGTGGGAGCGTTCACCGGGGTGCAGGTGCTTTCCAAGATCATGACGGGGCATGCCGACCTGCCGGAGCGGGTGACGGACCTTCAACGACACCTGATGGCAGGGGTCGCCGTGCCGGCGGTGCTGCTGCAACTGGACACCGCGCCGGACCGGGGCGCCCGCGTCTACGAGGAGGCCGTGCAGGCCGGCTGGGGGACGGTGCAGCCGCAGGCGGCGGGGTGAGGGCCCGGGGCGGGACGGTGGCCCGGCTGTCGCGGAGCCGCTGAAGCCGCGCTCGGGGCATGCGGATCAGGGGCGGCGGCCGTGGGGCGTGAGAGGCGTGAGGGCGAGGGGGGTTGGG
>NZ_JAHHIU010000328.1 GCF_024539815.1 Streptomyces hayashii | reverse complement strand
GTCTCGTGGGCTCGGAGAATGTGTATAAGAGACAGCCTCTTCTTCCCGTACCTGTCCGAAGCGAAGGACTCCCCATGCCCCGCCGGCTTCATCTCAACGCCTTCCTCATGAACACCGGTCACCACGAGGCCTCGTGGCGGCTGCCCGAGAGCGATCCCCACGCCCACGTGGAGCTGGACCACTACGTCCGTCTGGCCCGGACCGCCGAGCGCGGCTCCTTCGACTCGCTGTTCCTCGCCGACGGCCCGCAGCTGTGGGGTGACATCGCCCAGCGGCCTTCCGGTGCGCTGGAGCCGCTCACCCTGCTCACCGCGCTGGCGACGGCCACCGAGCACATCGGTCTGATCGCCACCGCGTCCACCTCCTACAACTCCCCCTACAACCTGGCCCGCAAGTTCGCCTCGCTGGACATCATCAGCGGCGGCCGGGCGGGCTGGAACATCGTCACGACGGCGGGTGCGGAGGCCGCGCGCAACTTCGGTCTCGACGCCGAGCCCGCGCACGCCGAGCGCTACGCCCGCGCCGCCGAGTTCCTCGACGTGGCCCTCAAGCTCTGGGACAGCTGGGAGGACGACGCGATCGTCGCCGACAAGGCGACCGGCGTCTGGGGCGACGACGACAAGATCCATCCGCCCCGGCACCGTGGCACGTACTTCAGCGTCGAGGGCGCCCTCAACGTCCCCCGGTCGCCGCAGGGTTACCCGCTGCTGGTGCAGGCGGGTTCGAGCGAGGACGGCAAGGCCTTCGCGGCCCGGTACGCGGAGGCGGTGTTCACCGCGCAGCAGACACTGGCCGACGCGCAGGCGTTCTACGCGGATCTGAAGGCGCGCACCGAGGCGGCCGGCCGCGACCCCGACCACCTCAAGGTGCTGCCCGGCATCGTGCCGGTGATCGGCTCGACGGAGGCGGAGGCGCGGGCCGAAGAGCGCGTCCTGGAGGAGCACATCGTGTACACGCACGGGGTGCGGCGCCTGGAGCAGTTGCTGCAACTGGACGCGGGCACACTGGAGTTGGATGCGGGTCTGCCCGCCGATCTGCCGCCCGAGGACGCCATCGAGGGCGCCAAGAGCCGCTACACCCTGATCGTGGAGCTGGCCCGGCGGGAACGTCTCACGGTGCGGCAGCTGGTGGGGCGGCTCGGCGGCGGGCGTGGGCATCTCACCTTCGCGGGCACGCCCGAGCAGGTCGCCGACGCGATCGAGACCTGGTTCACCCGGGGCGCCGCCGACGGCTTCAACATCATGCCCGCGGTTCTGCCGTCCGGCCTCGACGCCTTCGTCGACCACGTCGTGCCGCTGCTGCGCGCCCGTGGCCTGCTGCGCGACGGCTACGGGCCGCGCACGACCCTGCGCGAGAGGTACGGCCTCCCGCGCCCCGCCAACCAGTACGTCAGCCCCGCGCTCGCCACCGTCTGAAAGGACCCCGTCATGTCCCTCCACATCCGCAAGGTCACCGCGAACATCGGCGCCCACGTCAGCGGCGTCGACCTCGCCCGGCCGCTCGACGCGGAGACCTACGCCGCGCTGCGCGAGGCGCTCAACGTCCACAAGGCCCTGGTCTTCGACGACGTGCGTCTCGACGACGCGGGGCAGCAGGCCTTCGTCCGCCACTTCGGCGACGTCACCACCGCCCACCCGACCGTGGCGGCCGTCGACGGGGCGCCGAACGTGCTGCCCGTGGACAGCGAACAGGGCAGCGCCAACCACTGGCACACCGACGTGACGTTCGTCCTCAACCCGCCGCAGGCCAGCACCCTGCGCAGCATCACGGTCCCGCCGTACGGCGGTGAGACGCTGATCGCCAGCTCGGCGGCGGCCTACCGCCAACTGCCCGAACCCCTGCGGTCGTTGGCCGACAGCCTGTGGGCGGAGCACACCAACGACTACGACTACGCGGTGCCCGCGGAAGAGATCGACGAGAAGCGGGCCGCCCAGCGCGCCCGGTTCACGTCCATCAAGTTCCGCACGGTCCATCCCGTCGTCCGCGTCCATCCGCTGACCGGCGAACGCGGCCTGTTCATCGGCGGGTTCGCCCAGCGGATCGTGGGTCTGTCGGTGGGCGAGTCCCGCAGGATCCTCGATCTGCTGCAGTCGTACGTCACCCGGCCGGAGAACGTCCTGCGCCACCGCTGGTCGCCGAACCAGCTGGTGCTGTTCGACAACCGCATCACCCAGCACTACGCCGTCGACAACTACGACAAGCTGCCGCGCCTGCTGCACCGGGTGACCGTCGCCGGCGACGTCCCGGTCGGCGTCGAGGGCAAGGAGAGCTACTCGATCGAGGGGGACGCGGCGCACTACACCTCCGTAGCGGCGTAACCACGCTGCGCGTCCGGTCCGTCCGGATGATGGGCGGCCTCTCCGTGCGCGCGGAGGGGCTGCCCACACTGTGGGCGTTTTGCCCATCTCACCCCTTGGACGAGCCGCACCCATGCCCAGCACCGCCGTCAGCACTCCGCAGGAGTCGGACGCTGTCCTGTCCCACGGCCTCAAGCAGCGCCATCTGTCGATGATCGCCCTCGGCGGCGTCATCGGCGCGGGTCTCTTCGTCGGTTCGGGGGCGGGCATCGCCGCCGCCGGACCGTCGATCGTCCTGGCCTACGCGCTCTCCGGGCTTCTCGTGATGCTGGTGATGCGGATGCTGGGCGAGATGTCCGCCGCGCATCCCTCGTCGGGCTCGTTCTCGGCGCACGCCGAGCGGGCGTTCGGCCCCTGGGCGGGCTTCACCGTGGGCTGGGCGTTCTGGGTGCTGCTGTGCACGGCCGTGGGCCTGGAGGGCATCGGCGCCGCGAAGATCGTCACGGGCTGGCTGCCGGGCACGCCGGAATGGGCCTGGACGGGGCTGTTCGTGCTCGTGTTCTGCGGGGCGAACCTCGCCGCGGTGAAGAACTTCGGCGAGTTCGAGTTCTGGTTCGCGGCCCTGAAGGTCGGCGCCATCACCCTGTTCCTGACGCTGGGCGTGCTCGCCGTCGCCGGGGTGCTGCCCGGCACGGACTCCCCGGGGGCGTCCCACCTGGGAGAGGTGTTCCCGCACGGCAGCGAGGGTCTGGTCGTCGGGCTGCTCGCCTCGGTCTTCGCGTACGGCGGGCTGGAGACGGTCACCATCGCGGCCGCCGAGTCGGAGGACCCGGTCAGGGGCGTGGCGAGCGCGGTCCGTACGGCGATGTGGCGCATCGCGGTGTTCTACGTGGGCTCGATGGCGGTCATCGTCACCCTCGTCCCCTGGGACTCCGCGGCGGTCGTCGAGAAGGGCCCGTACGTGGCCGCCCTCGACCGACTCGGCATCCCCGCCGCCGGGCAGATCATGAACGTGGTCGTGCTGGCCGCGCTGCTCAGCGCGATGAACGCGAACGTCTACGGCGCCTCGCGGATCGCGTACTCGCTGGTGGCGCGGGGGCAGGGGCCGAAGGCGCTGGGCCGGGTGTCGGGAGGCGCGCCGCGGATCGCGGTGCTGGCCTCGTGCGTCTTCGGGTTCGGGTGCGTGGCGCTGAGCCACTGGCGTCCGGACGACGTCTTCCCCTGGCTGCTGAACATGATCGGCGCGGTGATCCTGGTGGTCTGGATCTTCATCGCGCTCTCGCAACTGCGGCTGCGCGGCCGGCTGGAGCGCGAGGCGCCCGAGCGGCTGGTCGTGCGGATGTGGGCGTTCCCGGTGCTGACATGGGTGGCGCTGGCGGGTATGGCAGCGATCCTCGTGCTGATGGCCCGGGAGCCGGGGACGCGGGTCCAGCTGTACTGGTCGGGCGGGATGACGGCGTTTCTGGCGGCCGTCGGCCTCGTCCGGCAGCTTCGGCGCGCCGCCGCCTGACCGGCCTCCCCCGGGCCCTCGCGTGGACACCACGCGGGGGCCTGCTTGTCGTCAGAACGCACTTGCAAGTAACTTGCAATAAGCCGCGAGTCTCCGAGGCCCGCGCGAAGCGTCCTGCCTCGTGATCGTCTTCTCACCTTCGCGTCGGCAGGCGGAAAGAGGGAAGCCCCCGTGAGGACGTGACTCACGGGGGCTCTCCGATCGACGACCGGACCCCTCGGGGCGACCGGACGCCCCGGAACTGCCGGACCTCTCGGGCGACCGGGCCCTTCGACGGCGCCGGCGACCGGCCAGGCCGTCACAGGTTGCTGAAGTCCGGGCCCTTGGTGCGGCTGCGCTTGATCTCGTAGAAGCCCGGGACCGAGGCGACGGCGACGGTGCCGTCCCACAGGCGGGCGGCCTCCTCGCCCTTGGGGGCCGGGGTGACGACCGGGCCGAAGAACGCGATCTGCTCGCCGTCCGGGCCGGGCACGGCGATGACGGGGGTGCCGACGTCCTGGCCGACCTTCTCGATGCCCTCCTTGTGCGAGGCGCGCAGCTCGGCGTCGAACTCGAAGTTCTCCTGGTCGGCGTAGTCGATCAGGTCGGCGGGCAGGCCGACGTCGGCGAGCGCGCCGGCGATGGCCTCCAGGGTGGGGCCCTCACCGTCGTTGTGGATGCGGGTGCCGAGCGCGGTGTAGAGCGGGCCGAGGATGTCCGCACCGTGCTTCTGCGCGGCGGCCGCCACCACGCGGACCGGCTTCCACGCCTTGTTCTCCAGGAAGTCCCGGTAGCTTTCGGGCAGCTCCGCGAGCCGGTCCTCGTTGAGGACGGAGAGGCTCATCAGATGCCAGTGAACCTCGATGTCACGGACCTTCTCCACTTCCAGCACCCAGCGCGACGTCATCCAGGCCCAGGGGCACGACGGGTCGAACCAGAAGTCGACGGGGGTCTTCTCCGGCATGTCTCTCCTCAGAGATCCTCAGCAGACAGGGCTTTCCCACTGAACACCACGGCCCGTGCCGCGCATTCCCTGCTGCCACGTGTCAGGGGCGCATGGCAGGATCGCTCCTGTCCGCCGCACCCATGCGCCACGCAGTGAGGGAGTACCGCCCGTGCCCGGTGAGAACCTGTCCCGCGACGAGGCCCGCGAGCGGGCGGCCCTGCTGTCCGTCGACGGGTACGACGTGTCCCTCGACGTCCGCTCGGCCGTGGGCGAGCAGGCCGCGCAGGCGGAGCCGCGCACCTTCCGGTCGGTCACCACCGTCCGCTTCCGCTGCAACGAGCCCGGCGCGTCCAGCTTCGCCGACCTCGTGGCGCCGAGTGTGACGTCGGTGTCCCTCAACGGCCGCGACCTCGACCCGGGCGAGGTCTTCGACGGCTCCCGGATCCTGCTGGAGGACCTGGCCGCGGAGAACGAGCTGATCGTCGACGCCCGCTGCGCCTACTCCCGCACCGGCGAGGGCCTGCACCGCTTCGTCGACCCGGAGGACGGCGAGGTCTACCTCTACACCCAGTACGAGCCGGCCGACTCGCGCCGGGTGTTCGCGAACTTCGAGCAGCCCGACCTCAAGGCGCCGTTCCGCTTCGAGGTCCGCGCGCCCGAGGAGTGGACGGTGTGGAGCAACGGCGCCGGCGAGCGCACCGACGGGGTGTGGCGGTTCGCGGAGACCAAGCCGATCTCCACCTACATCACCTGCGTCGTGGCCGGCCCCTACCACCGCGTGACCGACGTCTACACGCGCGACCTGGGCGACGGCACGACCCTGGAGATCCCGCTCGGCGCGATGTGCCGCAAGGGCCTGGCCCCCCACTTCGAGGCCGACGACGTCTTCCTGATCACCAAGCAGGGCCTGGACTTCTTCCACGACCACTTCGACTACCCGTACCCCTTCGGGAAGTACGACCAGGCGTTCGTGCCCGAGTACAACCTGGGCGCGATGGAGAACCCGGGCCTGGTGACCTTCCGCGAGGAGTACGTCTTCCGCGGAAAGGTGACGCGCGCGTCCTACGAGGCGCGGGCGAACGTCATCCTGCACGAGATGGCGCACATGTGGTTCGGCGACCTGGTCACCATGGTGTGGTGGGACGACCTGTGGCTGAAGGAGTCCTTCGCGGACTTCATGGGAACGTTCGCGAACGTCGGCGCGACCCGCTTCTCCGACGCCTGGATCACCTTCGCCAACCGCCGCAAGGCCTGGGCCTACCGCGCCGACCAGCTGCCCTCCACGCATCCGATCACCGCCGACATCCGCGACCTCCAGGACGCCAAGCTCAACTTCGACGGCATCACCTACGCCAAGGGCGCCAGCGTGCTGAAGCAGCTGGTGGCGTACGTCGGCCAGGACGCGTTCCTGGAGGGCGCCCGCCGCTACTTCAAGCGGCACGCCTACGGCAACACGCGCCTGGGCGACCTGCTGTCGGTGCTCGGGGAGACCAGCGGCCGGGACATGGCCGGCTGGTCGCGGTCCTGGCTGCAGACGGCGGGCGTGAACTCGCTGACCCCGCAGGTGCTGCTGGACCCGCAGGGCGGGATCGACGAGCTCGCGGTGGTCCAGGAGGCGGCCGAGACGCATCCCGAGCTGCGGCCGCACCGGGTGGCGATCGGCCTGTACCGCCGCGAGGGCGACCGGATCGTGCGGTACGCGCGCGCCGAGGCGGACGTCGACGGCCCGCGCACGGTGATCACGGAGCTGGCCGGGGCGCAGGCGCCCGACCTGGTGCTGGTCAACGACGACGACCTCACCTACTGCAAGATCCGTTTCGACGAGACCTCGCTGGCCACGCTGCGCGAGCACCTGGGCGGACTGACCGACCCGCTGGCCCGCGCCCTGTGCTGGTCGGCGCTGTGGAACCTGACCCGGGACGCCCTGCTGCCCGCGGCCGACTTCGTGGACCTGGTGACGCGCTTCGCGCACCGCGAGTCCGACATCGGCGTCCTGCAGATGCTGCACGCCTGGGCGGACTCGGCGCTGGTGCACTACGCGCCGCAGGACTGGCGGCCGACGGGCGAGGAGGCGCTGGCCCGGGTCGCCTTGCGCGACCTGCGGGCGGCCGAGCCGGGCAGCGGACACCAGCTGGCCTGGGCGCGCTTCTTCGCGTCGGTCGCGTCGTCCGCAGCCGATCTGGAGCTGCTGCGGGGCCTGCTGGACGGCACCACGAAGATCGACGGCCTGGAGGTGGACCAGGAACTGCGCTGGGCGTTCCTGGAGCCACTGGCGGCGCACGGAGTGGCGGACGAGTCGGCGCTGGCGGCCGAACTGGCCCGTGACGACACCGCGTCCGGCAAGCGCCATCAGGTCCGCTGCCTGGCCGCCCGTCCGTCCGCCGCCGTCAAGGCGCAGGCGTGGGCCCAGCTGGTGGAGTCGGACACGCTGTCCAACGCGCTGGCGGAGGCGACGATCGCGGGATTCGCCCAGCCCTCGCAGCGGGAACTGCTCGCGCCGTACACGCAGAAGTACTTCGGGGCGATCGAGCGGATCTGGGCGGAGCGGTCCATCCAGAGCGCGATGAACGTCGTCAGGGGCCTGTTCCCCTCGCTCCAGGACTCGCCGCAGACCCTGGCGGCGACCGACGCCTGGCTGGCGGCGCACGAGTCGGCGGCCCCGGCGCTGCGCCGGCTGGTGCTGGAGGCACGGGACGACCTGGCCCGGTCGCTGCGGGCACAGGCGTACGGCGCGGAAGCGGCGGCCCTCCCGACCGACTGACGCGCAAGCGGCGGCCCTCCGGACCGGCTGACCTTTGGCCATGGATTCCGCGCGTGGTCACCGTTACGGAATTCCGTCAATCGGACCCGTAACCCCTGGCTCCCCCGATCGGGACCAGGGGTTTTCGGCGCCTACTCGGCATCCGAACACCCGTCCTTTAGGGCGAGCTTGTCCGGATTTGTCGACGGGCGTGTAACAGCGGTTAGGGGGCCCGCCCGGCGCGGAATCCCCGTTGCATGAACCACAACACCCCGCTCCCCCAGGTTCCCCCGG
>NZ_JAHHIU010000327.1 GCF_024539815.1 Streptomyces hayashii | reverse complement strand
CCGGACGCCCGGCCCGCCCGGGCCGGGCGTCCGGCTGCCGGGCTGTTCGGGCCCTACTCGGCCGTCTTCCGGGCCAGCGCGTTGTTGCCTATCGAGTTGTGCACGCTGAAGCTGACCGCGTCGGAGCGGTAGCGGTCGTCCGACCACTCGACGGGGCGGCCCTCGTGGGTCGTGGTCACCCGGCGGACGCGCAGCAGGGGGCTCGTACGGCGTACGCCGAGCAGCCCGGCGTCCTGGGCGCCCGCGGCCACCGCGTCGATGACGTGCTCGCCGTAGGCGAAGACGAGGCCGCTGTCGTCGAGGAGGCGCTGGGTCACGGAGGGGCAGTCCGGCTCGATCGACTCGACGGCCGGGGAGATCCAGTCCGCGTACACGGTCCGCTCCAGGAGCACCGGCTCACCGTCCAGGCCGCGCAGCCGCAGCACGTGCAACACGGGCGTCCCCTCACGGAGTTGGAGCCGCACGGCGTCCTCCGCGTCGGCCGGGCGGTAGTCCTGGCGGACCACCCGGCCGGTCGCCCGTCGGCCCATCGCGCGTGCCCACTGGGCGAAGCTGCGCAGCTCGGCGAAGCTCTGGCTGCGATGGCTGGCCAGGACCACGCGGCGGGCGCCCTGACGGGAGCCGATGAGCCCCTCGGCGGTCAGCGCCGCGACGGCCTGGCGGACCGTGCCGCGCGAGACGCCGTACCGGGCGGCGAGGTCGGTCTCGGCGGGCAGCCGCGCGCCGACCGCGTACTCCTCGCGGTCGATCGCCCGGCGCAGCTCGTCGGCGATCTCCTCGTGTCGCGCGGCCATGATTCCCCTCTGCTTCGACTGCTGTGCACACTCTGACCAGCGTAGTCGACCCCCGGCGCCGTTCGGTGACGACCACAACTGTGCGGGAAACAGGGGCTCAGGGTTTCACCGGTGTTCACGAAGGGGACACCGACGGCGTGCGTACTGGGGCCAACTTGTTCAGACAAGTGATCCCCGCCTCCTGCATTCCAGCGCGTCCCCTGGAGAAGCCGTGACCGTGCCCCTGCCGAGAACCGCCGTTCGTGGCGGCGCCCTCGCCGCTGTCGCCGTACTCGCCCTGAGCGCCTGTGGCGCAGCCCCCGACACCGGCGCCGCGGCCGCCGCGGACGGCAAGAACGCCGCCACCGCCACGTCCGCCGCCGACCTCGGCGGCCTCGACGCCCTGGTGAAGGCGGCCAGGAAGGAGGGCACGCTGAACGCCATCGCGCTGCCCCGCGACTGGGCGAACTACGGCGCCCTGATCGACGGCTTCCAGAAGAAGTACGGCCTCAAGGTCGCGGTCGAGAACCCCGACGCCGCCAGCCAGGACGAGATCAACGCCGTCACCTCGCGCAAGGGCCAGGACCGCGCCCCGGACGTCCTCGACCTCGGCAGCTCCTTCGCGCTGAGCGCCGCCCAGCAGGGCCTGCTCGCGCCGTACAAGGTGGCGTCGTACGCCGCCATCCCCGAGGGGCAGAAGGACGCGCAGGCCCGCTGGTACAACGACTACGGCGGCTACATCTCCATAGGCTGCGACGCCAAGCGCGTGAAGGTCTGTCCGACGACCTTCGCGGACCTGCTCAAGCCGCAGTACAAGGGCCAGGTCGCCCTCAACGGCAACCCCACCAAGTCGGGTTCCGCCTTCGGCGGCGTCTACGCGGCCTCCCTCGCGAGCGGCGGCTCCTTCGACGACATCCAGCCCGGCCTCGACTTCTTCGCCAAGCTGAAGAAGAACGGCAACTACACGCCGGTCGAGTCGACGCCGGCCACCGTCGAGAAGGGCGAGACGCCCATCAGCATCGACTGGGACTACCTCAACGCCGGCTACGCCGACGAGTTCGGCTCCAAGGGCGTCGACTGGAAGGTGGCGGTGCCCCGCGACGGCCAGTTCTCCCAGTACTACTCCCAGGCGATCAACAAGGACGCCCCGCACCCGGCGGCCGCCCGCCTGTGGCAGGAGTACCTCTACAGCGCCGAGGGCCAGAACCTGTGGCTCAAGGGCTACGCGCGGCCGGTCCTGATGACCGCCATGGACAAGGCCGGCACCCTCGACAAGACGGCCGCGGCCAAGCTGCCCGAGGTCTCCGGCACTCCCTCCTTCCCGACCGAGGCCCAGCAGAGCAAGGCCAAGACGGTCCTCGGGCAGGGCTGGGCCAAGGCCGTCTCCGGATGACCTCCACCGCCGTACGGGTCGACACGGCGCCCGCCGCCGGGCTCCGGCGGCGGCGCCGGTCCCTGGGCTGGCTCGCCGTCGTCCCGCTGCTCGCCTTCACCGCGCTCGCCTTCGGGCTGCCCGCCATGGCCATGCTCGACGGCGCGTTCACCGTCAAGGACCCGGCCACCGGCGCCACCTCGTACACGGCCGGCAACCTGACCGCCTCGCTGCGGGGCGCGTATCTGACGGCCCTGCTCGGCAGCGTGAAGCTGTCGGCCGTGTCCGCGGCACTGGGAGCGCTGCTCGGGCTGCCGCTGGCCCAGGCCGTGGTGACCTCGCGCCACCGGGCCCTGCGCGAGGCCGTGCTCACCGCGTCCGGCGTGCTGGCGAACTTCGGCGGCGTCCCGCTCGCGTTCGCCTTCGTCGCCACGCTCGGCAACGCCGGTGTGCTGACCCGGCAGTTCGGCCTCACCGACCAGGGCTGGGACCTGTACAGCTTCTGGGGACTGGTGATCGTCTACCTGTACTTCCTGATCCCGTTGATGGTGCTCACCATCACCCCCGCGCTGGAAGGGCTGCGCTCCCAGTGGCGCGAGGCGGCGCAGAACAACGGCGCGACCTCCGCCCAGTACTGGCGGCACGTCGCCCTGCCCGTCCTGCTGCCCTCGCTGCTCGGCGGCCTGGTGCTCCTCTTCGGCAGCGCCTTCGCCGCGTACGCCACCGCGGCCGCCATGGTGGGCAGCTCCATCCCGCTGGTCACCCTCCAGATCGCCGACGCCCTCTCGGGCAACGTGCTCGTCGGCCAGGAGAACGTGGCCCTCGCCCTCAGCCTCGACATGGTCCTGGTCGCGGGCCTGGTCATGGCGGTGTACCTGCCCCTGCAACGACGGAGCGCGCGATGGCTCGCCTGAACCCGTGGCGGTGGGCGGTCCTCGGCCTCGCCGGACTGTACTTCCTGGTGCCGCTCGCCGCGTCGGTCGTCTTCACCGTCGACGTGCCAGGACAGGGCCTCACCCTCGACGCCTACACACAGATCTTCTCCACCGACGGCTTCGGCTCCAGTCTGCTGCTCTCGCTCGAACTGGCCGTCGCCACCATCGCCGTCGTCCTGCTGCTGATGGTGCCCGCCATGGTGGCGCTGCGGCTGGGCTCGCCCCGGTTGCGGCCGGTCGTCGAGGTGGTGTGCTCGCTGCCGCTGGTCGTCCCGCCGATCGCGTTCGTCGCGGGCATCGGGACGGTGCTGAAGTGGGGACCCGAGCAGCTGTCGCGCACCCCGCTGTTCCAGACCTTCGTGGCCATCCAGAACCCCGACTTCCCCGTGGTCCTCGTCCTGGCCTACGGCGTCATGGCCCTGCCGTTCGTGTACCGGGCCCTGGACGCGGGACTGCGCTCCGTCGACGTGGGCACCCTCGTCGAGGCCGCCCGCAGCTGCGGGGCGGGCTGGCCGCAGGCGCTGATCCGGGCCGTCCTGCCCAACCTGCGCGGCGCGCTGCTCAACGCCTCCTTCCTCACCCTGGCCCTGGTGCTCGGCGAGTTCACCGTGGCGCAGCTGCTCGGCTTCCAGCCGTTCGCCGTCTGGATCGTGAACGTCAGCGGTTCGCAGGCCCAGCTGTCCGTCGCCGTGTCCGTGCTCAGCCTGCTCGTGACCTGGGCGCTCCTCCTCGTCCTCGCCGGTTTCGGCGGGCGCACCCGTCCTACTTCCCGGGGATGAACCATGACCGTGCTCGACAACACAGCGACGACCCCGCAACCGGCGACGAAGGCGGCGACCGTCGAATTCCGCCGCCTGCGCCGCGAGTTCGGGCCGACCGTCGCCCTCGACGGCCTCGACCTCACCGTCCGGCCGGGTGAGCTCCTCGCCCTGCTCGGCCCCTCCGGCTGCGGCAAGACCACCGCGCTGCGGATGCTCGCCGGGTTCGAACACCCCGACTCCGGCGAGGTGCTGGTCGACGGCGAGGACGTCACCCGGGTCCCGGCCCACCGCCGGGACGCCGGGATGGTCTTCCAGTCGTACAGCCTCTTCCCGCATCTCGACGCGCTCGACAACGTGGCCTTCGGGCTGCGGATGCGCAAGGTGCGCACCGCCGAACGGCGCTCCCGGGCCACCGAGTTGCTCGACCTGGTGGGCCTCGCCGACAAGGGCGCACGCTTCCCCCACCAGCTCTCCGGCGGCCAGCAGCAGCGGGTCGCCCTGGCCCGCGCCCTCGCCCTGCGCCCACGGGTCCTGCTCCTGGACGAGCCGCTCTCCGCGCTCGACGCGAAGGTGCGGCTGACCCTGCGCGAGGAGATCCGTCGGCTTCAGCAGGAGCTCGGCATCACCACCCTGTTCGTCACCCACGATCAGGAAGAGGCCCTGTCCATGGCGGACCGGGTCGCCGTGATGAACGCCGGACGGCTCGAACAGTGCGCCGCTCCGGCCGAGTTGTACGGCCGGCCGGCGACGGCCTTCGTCGCCGGGTTCGTGGGCACGACGAGCCGGATCCCGGGACGCCTCGACGGCGGGGCCGTCGAGGTGCTCGGGCGCCGGCTGCCCGTCGACGGCAGGATCCCCGCCGTGACCGAGGTGGACGTCCTGGTGCGGCCGGAGGCCGTACGGGTGCGGGCCGCGGACGGCGGGGACGCGCGCGTGGTCGCCACCTCCTTCCTGGGCGCGGCCGTCCGGGTCACCGTCCGGCTCGCCGACGGCGTCGAGGTCAAGGCCGACCTGCCCGCGCACGAGGCCGCCGGGCTCGCCGCGGGCGCCGTGGTGGACGTGTCGCTGCCCGACCGCCCGGTGCTCGTCGCCGAACGCACTTCCTGATCCCCCCACCGAAAGAGGCAACCGTGACGCGACTCCCCCTTCAGGCCGTCCTGTTCGACATGGACGGCACGCTCGTCGACACCGAGCGGCTGTGGTGGGAGGCGGTGGAAGAGGCGGCCGGCCGCCCCCTGACCGAGGCGGACCGGCCGGAGGTGCTCGGCCGTCCCGTGGAACACACCGCGCGCTGGCTGGCCGCCGTCACCGGCCGCCCGGCCCCGGAGCTCGCCGAGGCCCTGCACCGGGAGTTCGCGGGCCGGGTCCGCGCCGACGTCGTGCCGCGCCCCGGCGCGCTCGCCCTGCTCGACGCCCTGGCCCGGGAGGGCGTGCCGACGGCGCTGGTGACCGCGTCGCCCCGGGCGGTCGCCGACACCGTGCTCGACGCGCTCGGCGCGACCCGCTTCGCCGTCACCGTCACCGCCGACGACACCGAGCGCACCAAGCCCGACCCGGACCCCTACCTCGCCGCCTGCCGGGCCCTCGGCGTCGACCCGGCGGCCTGTGTGGCCGTCGAGGACACCGAGACCGGGGTGTCCTCCGCCGAGGCCGCCGGGTGCACGGTGCTCGCGGTGCCGTCGCTCGCGCCGATCGGGGCGGCGCCCGGCCGTACCGTGGTGGCCGCACTGGACGGCGTCACCCCGCAACGGCTGCGCTCCCTGATGCCGCACCGGCTCCGCGTCATGAGCTGGAACCTCTGGCACGGCGGCACGAAGGTCCGCGACCACCGGGCCAAACAGCTGAAGATCCTCACCGAGGCCGACGTGGACGTGGTCGGCCTCCAGGAGACGTACGGCGGCGCGGCCGAGGAACTCGCCGAGGCCCTCGGCTGGCACCACCACCGGGCCGGGGACAACCTCGGGATCATCAGCCGCCACCCGATCACGGCCGCCCTCGGCGACCCCGGCGTGGGCTTCTACGGCGCGGCCGGCGTCCGGATCGAGGCGGGCGGGCACGAGGTCGACGTGTGGACGGCCCACCTGGACTGCGCGCCGTACGGGCCCTATGAGTCCGCCTTCGACGGGCTCGCCGCGGACGTCCTGATCGCCCACGAGGACGTGCGGCTCGCCCGGCTGAGGGACGCCCTGCACCGGATCGGAGCGGCGCCGGGCGTGCCGGTCGTCCTCGTCGGCGACTTCAACAGCCCCTCCCACCTGGACCGGCCGGACGTCGCGTGGCCGGTGACACGGGCCGCCGAGGAGGCGGGCTTCGCCGACTCCTATCGCGAGGCCCACCCCGATCCCGTGCGCGAGCCCGGGCACACCTGGTCGCCGGTCCACGACGAGCACGAGGACGGCAGCGGCCGCCCCGAACCGCAGGACCGGATCGACTTCGTCCTCCACCGGGGCCTCAGGGTGCTCGACTCCCGCACCCATGTCACCGGCTGCCCCCGGCCCTGGCCGGACGTCGAGGACAACGACTGGCCCTCCGACCACGCGGCGGTGATCACCACCTTCGCGCTCGCCGGGAAACCGGTGGGCGGCGAGGCCTGAACTGGCTACCATCGGTGCCATGACCTGGCGACATTGATCCACGACCGGCTCCGGCGTCCGTCGACTGACCGCCGCGCTCTACGCGTACGCGTTCCTCGACGAGTTCGTGCTGCTCTACCCGGTGTACGTGCTGCTGTTCGCGGACAGCGGCCTGTCGGTCGGGCGGATCTCCTCCCTCTTCGTGCTGTGGTCGCTGACCGGCGTCCTGCTGGAGGTCCCTTCCGGGGCCTGGGCCGACGCCGTGTCCCGACGGATGCTGTTGTGGATCGGCCCCCTGCTGGGCGCGGCCGGCTTCGCCCTGTGGGTGCTGTTCCCCTCGTACTGGGCCTTCGCGGCCGGCTTCGTCCTGTGGGGAGCGCGCGGCGCACTGGGCTCCGGCGCGCTGGAGGCGCTGGTCTACGAGGAGCTGGAACGGGCCGGCGCGGCGGACCGGTACGCCCGGGTGATGGGCCGCGCCCATGCGCTGGGCCAGGCGGCCGTGATGGCGGCGACGGCACTGGCCGGGCCGGTGCTCTCGGCCGGCGGCTACCGGGCCGTCGGCGCGGCCAGCGTGCTGGCGAGCCTGCTCTGCGCCGCGGCCGCCACCCGCTTCCCCGAGCACCGCACCCCGGCCGCCCCGTCCGAGGACGCCTGGGCCGCCACCCTGCGCGCCGGGTTCGCCGACGTGCGCCGGGACCGTTCCGTCCTGGGCGCCCTGCTGCTCGTGCCCGCCGTCACAGCGGTGTGGGGCGCGCTCGACGAGTACACCCCGCTGCTGGTCGGGGAGACCGGCGTCCCGGACGCCGACGTCCCCCGCCTCCTCGTGCTGATCTGGGCAGGCGTCACGGCCGGCAGCCTGCTGTCCGGCCCGGCGGAACGGCTGGGCCGCGCCGGACTCGCGGCGCTCCTCGCCGGCGCGGCGCTCGCCCTGGCGGCCGGCGCCCTCACGGGGACGCCCGCGGGAATCGCCCTCGTCGCCGTCGCCTTCGGCGGCTTCCAGCTCGCGACGGTCCTGGCGGACGTCCGGCTCCAGCGCCGCATCGAGGGCAGCGGCCGGGCCACCCTGACCTCGGTCGCGGGCCTGGGCACCGAGCTGGTGACCATCGCGGTGTACGGCGCCTACGGGCTCCTCGGGTCGGCCTTCGGGCACGGCGCCGCGTTCGCCCTGTGCGCGCTGCCGTACCTGACGACGGCCCTGGCCATGGCCCTGGCGGCGGCCCGGGGGAGAAGGCGGTGAGCGCGCGCAACGAATCGCCGCCGTGGCCCCCGCGCACGCAACGATCCGCTCACCGGTGCGCAACGGCTCCTTCTTGTCCGGATCGCGCGGCCGACCGTACCGTCTATCTGGCCCCCCGCGACGCCTCTCCACAAGCCCCCGCGA
>NZ_JAHHIU010000326.1 GCF_024539815.1 Streptomyces hayashii | reverse complement strand
CGCTCTCCCAGCCCCGCCCCACCGACCTCTTCGCCGACCGGCTCCTCGCGGTCCTGAGCGGCCGGCGCCCCGTCCACTTCATGCTGCGGCACACCCTCGGCGCCGCCTACGACGACCTCGCGCACCTCGCCGAACGCGGCCCCCTGCGCACCGCCCACGGCGCGCAACCCGTCGTCCGCGACATCGGCTACTACGTCCCCCGGCCCGGCGCCATCGAGGCCTTCGCCCGGATCGGCGCCGGCGACCGTCTGCGCGCCATGGCCTTCCGCCTCGAACTCGGCAGGGACCGCCGCTGGCGCTGCACCGCCGTCGAACTCGACGGCCACCGCCGACCCACCGCCCAAGCCGACTGAGCCGACTGAGCCGCCCGGACGACACCCCGGACGACCGAGCGGACCCGCACGCCGAAGGGCCGGGCCACCCCAAGGTGACCCGGCCCCTCAAGCCGCTGCGCGACGCCTCACACACCACCCGGCGACAACGCCCCGGGCAGGCACTCCACGACTACTTCTTACGACGCCGCCCGGCCTTCGCCTGCTTGCGACGCTCCGCACGCGTGAGACCGTCGGCCTCCGAGCGCACCGGCTCCTCGTCGTCCTCGAAGTCGCCCTCGATCGTGCCGCCCTCTCCGTCCACCGTCGGCGCGGAGAAGTGCAGCTGGCGACGCTGCGGAGCGTCCAGCCCCTTGGCGCGGATCTCCGGACGCGAACCCGCCTGCGCCGGCACCACGTCCTGCTTGTCCATGTCGACCGGCTCGGCGTCCTGGACCGGAACCTCCTCGACCTGCTGCTCGACCTGGACCTCCAGGTTGAACAGATAGCCGACGGACTCCTCCTTGATGCCGTCCATCATCGCGGAGAACATGTCGAAGCCCTCACGCTGGTACTCCACCAACGGGTCCTTCTGCGCCATCGCGCGCAGACCGATGCCCTCCTGGAGGTAGTCCATCTCGTAGAGGTGCTCACGCCACTTGCGGTCCAGCACCGACAGCACGACCCGGCGCTCCAGCTCACGCATGATCTCGGAGCCGAGCTGCGACTCCCGCGACTCGTACTGCTCGCGGATGTCGTCCTTGATGGACTCGGAGATGAACTCGGCCGTCAGCCCCGCCCGGTCGCCGGCCGCCTCCTCCAGCTCCTCCACGGTGACCTTCACCGGGTAGAGCTGCTTGAAAGCGCCCCACAGCCGGTCCAGGTCCCAGTCCTCGGGGAAGCCCTCGGCGGTCTCCGCACCGACGTACGCGTCGATCGTGTCGTCCATGAAGTGGTGGATCTGCTCCTGCAGGTCCTCACCCTCCAGGACGCGACGGCGCTCGCCGTAGATGACCTCACGCTGCCGGTTGAGAACCTCGTCGTACTTCAGGACGTTCTTACGCGTCTCGAAGTTCTGCTGCTCCACCTGCGACTGCGCGGACGCGATCGCCCGCGTGACCATCTTGTTCTCGATCGGCACGTCGTCCGGCACGTTCGCCATCGACATCACGCGCTCGACCATCTGCGCCTTGAACAACCGCATCAGGTCGTCACCCAGCGACAGGTAGAACCGGGACTCCCCCGGGTCGCCCTGACGGCCGGAACGACCGCGCAGCTGGTTGTCGATACGACGCGACTCG
Source organism: Streptomyces hayashii (assembly GCF_024539815.1). Taxonomy (GTDB): domain Bacteria; phylum Actinomycetota; class Actinomycetes; order Streptomycetales; family Streptomycetaceae; genus Streptomyces; species Streptomyces hayashii. The sequence goes on along the minus strand of NZ_JAHHIU010000326.1, from coordinate 6,225 downwards.
TGCCGCTCGGTGCCGAGGACGTAGAGACCGCCGAGCTCCTTGACCTCCTCGAACTCGGCCTTGACCGCCTGCTCGGCCTTCTCCAGAGCGGCGGGCAGAGCCTGCGCCCACTCCTCGATGTGCTCCTCGGGGTCCAGACCCCGCTGGCGCAGCTCCGCCTCGGCGAGGTCGTCCGGGTTGCCGCCGAGCTTGATGTCCGTACCGCGACCCGCCATGTTGGTCGCCACCGTCACGGCGCCCTTGCGACCCGCCTGGGCGACGATCGACGCCTCACGCTCATGGTGCTTGGCGTTCAGCACCTCGTGCTGGATGCCCCGCTTGGACAGCTGCTGCGACAGGTACTCGGACTTCTCGACCGACGTCGTGCCGACGAGGATCGGCTGGCCCTTCTCGTGCTTCTCGGCGATGTCGTCCACGACCGCCTCGAACTTCGCGACCTCGGTGCGGTAGATCAGGTCCGACTGGTCCTTGCGGACCATAGGCCGGTTCGTCGGGATCGGCACCACGCCGAGCTTGTAGATCTGGTGGAACTCCGCGGCCTCGGTCATGGCCGTACCGGTCATGCCGCAGAGGCCGGGCTGCTCCTTGCCGTCATGGTCGTGGCGCTTGTAGAGGCGGAAGAAGTTCTGCAGGGTGATCGTCGCGAGCGTCTGGTTCTCGTCCTTGATGTCCACCCCTTCCTTCGCCTCGATCGCCTGGTGCATGCCCTCGTTGTAGCGGCGGCCGGCGAGGATACGACCGGTGTGCTCGTCGACGATCATGACTTCGCCGTCCATGACGACGTAGTCCTTGTCCTTCTTGAAGAGCTCCTTCGCCTTGATGGCGTTGTTCAGGTAGCCCACCAGAGGAGTGTTCACCGACTCGTAGAGGTTGTCGATGCCCAGCCAGTCCTCGACCTTGCTGACACCCACCTCGTGAATGGCGACCGTGCGCTTCTTCTCGTCGACCTCGTAGTCGCCGGTCTCCTCGATGCCCTTGAGCGGGTTGCCGGCCTCACCCTTCTTCAGCCGCGTCACCAGCTTGGCGAAGTCGCCGTACCACTTCGTGGCCTGGTCGGCCGGACCCGAGATGATCAACGGCGTACGCGCCTCGTCGACCAGGATCGAGTCCACCTCGTCGACGATGGCGAAGTTGTGACCGCGCTGCACCAGCTCGTCCTGCGCCCACGCCATGTTGTCGCGCAGGTAGTCGAAACCGAACTCGTTGTTGGTGCCGTACGTGATGTCGCACGCGTACTGCTCACGCCGCTGGGCCGGCGTCATGTTGGCGAGGATGCAGCCGACTTCCAGACCCAGGAACTTGTGAACGCGCCCCATCATCTCGGAGTCGCGCTCGGCCAGGTAGTCGTTGACCGTGATCAGATGCACGCCCTTGCCGGACAGCGCGTTCAGATACGCGGGCAACGTGCCGACGAGCGTCTTGCCCTCACCGGTCTTCATCTCGGACACATAGCCGAGGTGCAGCGCAGCGCCACCCATGATCTGCACGTCGTAGTGACGCTGGCCGAGCACGCGCTTGGCGGCCTCGCGCACCGTGGCGAACGCCTCGGGCAGCAGGTCGTCCAGGGTCTCGCCATCGGCGTACCGCTGCTTGTACTCCTCGGTGAGGGCCCGCAGCTCGGCGTCGGAGAGGTCGACGAAGTCCTCTTCGATGGAGTTGACCTGGTCCGCGATGCGGTGCAGCTTGCGCAGGATCTTGCCTTCGCCTGCACGCATGATCTTCGAGAGGACGGACACGGGGGTTGGTCTCCTTGCCGGTCGGGCCTGGGCCGGTCGGTTTCCTTTGACTTACTGAGCAACGGCCATCGTATGCGAGGACCCCACCACGCCGGGAGGCCTGCCGGGACGAGGACCGAACACTGCTGCGCACTGCTCCTAAAATCTTCTTCACAGGGGACAACGGCCGGACGCCGCCGATGGTGCCGCCCCCGCCGGACGAATTGCGCGAATTGTGATCACCCACTCACCCACCGCAAAAAAATTGGCGTCCGACACGGCCCCCGAGCAGAATCGGCCGATGGAGCCCGCCCCTCTCACCCTCACCAGCGCCCGCCTGGTCCTGCGCCCCCTCGACCCACGGGACACCGACGCCGTCCACACCGCGGCCCAGGACCCCGACGTCCAGCGCTGGACCACCATCCCCTCTCCCTACCTTTACGAGCACGCCCGCAGCTTCATCGAACTGCTCGCCCCCGAGGGCTGGGCCACCGACTCCATGTTCACCTTCGGCGTCTTCCTCCCCGACGGCCCCCTCACCGGCGTCCTCAGCCTCACCATGCGCGCCCCCGGCACCGCCGAGGTCGGCTTCTGGACGGCCAAGGAGCACCGCGGCCACGGCTACACCACCGAGGCCACCCTCACCGCCGCCCGCTGGGCGTTCACCGGCCTCGGCGTCGACCGCGTCGAATGGCGGGCCGAGGTCGGCAACGAAGCCTCCCGCGCCGTCGCGGAGAACGCCGGCTTCACCCTGGAAGGCACCCTGCGCTCCGCCATCGACAACAGGGGCGTCCGACGGGACTGCTGGCTGGCCGCCCTGCTCCCGTCGGACCTCGGACTGCCCTCCACCGCGCCGTATCTCCCCGCGCGCCCGCCCGCCGACCCGTCCGAAAGCTGACGGCCCCCGGGCTCTGCGCACTGTCAGACCCACCCCCTATCGTGCGAGCCATGACGACCCCGCGCCCCGCCACCGAGCTCTCCGCAGACGAAGCCCGCCGCATCGCCCTACGGGCACAAGGCTTCCTCGGCACGCCCGACCGCAAGGCCGGCGTCCGCGGCGTCCTCCGCCACCTCGGCGCGGTCCAGCTCGACACCATCTCCGTCCTGGCCCGCTCCCACGAGCTGATCCCCTACGCCCGCCTGGGAGCCGTCGGCCGCACCACCGTCGAGGACGCCTACTGGCAGGACACCCACGCCTTCGAGTACTGGTCCCACGCCGCCTGCATCCTCCCCATCGAGGAATGGCCCCACTTCGCCTTCCGCCGCCGCGCCTACCGCAACCGCCCGCACTGGAACCACACCCTCCCGGAGGGCACGTACGAGCAGGTCGTCAAACAGCTCCGCGCCGAGGGCCCCCTCACCGCCACCGACCTGGGCGGAGCGAAGAAGACCAGCGAGTGGTGGGACTGGTCCGGCACCAAGGTCGCCGTGGAACGCGCCCTGATGTACGGCGAGGTCGTCTGCGTCGAACGGCGCGGCTGGAAGCGCGTCTACGACCTCGCCGAACGCGCCGTCCCCGCCGACCTGCTGCACGACGAGCTGGACGACGCCGAGTGCCTGCGCCGCCTCGTCCACCTGGCCGGCCGGTCCCTGGGCGTGGGCACGCGCGCGGACATCGCCGACTACCACCGGCTCAAGGGCGAACAGGTCGACGCGGTGATCGCCGACTCGGGCCTCGTGCCGGTCACCGTCGAAGGCTGGGGCAAGCCCGCATGGGCCGACCCGGCGGCCCTGGACACACCCCCGCGCGGCCGCCACCGCACCACGCTCCTGTCTCCCTTCGACTCCCTCGTCTGGGAACGCGCACGCACGGAGCGGATCTTCGGCTTCACCCACCGTCTGGAGGCCTACGTCCCCAAACCCAAGCGGGTGTACGGCTACTTCGCGATGCCCGTCCTGGCCGGCGGCCGGCTCGTCGGGCGCGTGGACCCGGCGCGCGAGGGCCGCACCCTGGTCGCCAAGCAGGTCACCCTGGACGGCCCCAAGGCGGTCCCGGCGGTGGCGCAGGCCCTGCGCGAAGCGGCGACCTGGGTGGACTGCACGGACGTGCGCGTGGAACGCGTGGACGCCCCGGAGCTGCGCGAGCCGCTCACCCGGGAACTCGCCCGCGCACTCGCCTGACCGACCGCCGAAGGACCGCCCGAGCGACCGAAGGGCTGACCGCCCGACGGAAGGACTGACCGAGCGACCGAAGGACTGACCGCCCGACGGAAGGACTGACCGAGCGACCGAAGGACTGACCGCCCGAGCGAAGAACTGGCCGGGCAGAGTTCCCCGACCACCCGACCGTCGCCCCGACCAGTCCTCAACCCGCTCGGACCGGAGTCAGCGGATCTCCAGGATCTTCTCCCGCATCGCGTACACCACCGCTTCCATCCTGGAGTGCAACTGCAACTTCTCCAGGATGTTGCGGACATGGTTCTTCACGGTGTTCTCGGAGATGAACAACTCCTTGGCGATGTCACGGTTGTTCATCCCCGTCGCCACCAGCTTCAGCACCTCCAGCTCACGGTCCGTCAACCGCGGCGCGGGAACGAGCCTGCGTTCGTCCGTGCGCTGGATCATCGACTTGAACTCGGTGAGCAGCTTCGACGCCATGGAGGGGCTGATCTGCGACTGCCCGTCGGCGACCGCGCGGATCGCGGTGGCGACCTCGTCCGTGGAGATCTCCTTGAGGAGATAACCGGTCGCGCCCGCCTTGATCGCCTCGTAGAGGTCGGCCTCCTCGTCGCTGATCGTCAGCATGATGATCTTCGCGCTGGGGGCCACCTCCTTGATGGAGGTGCAGGCCTCGATGCCGCCCCGCTTGGGCATCCGGACGTCCATCAGCACGATGTCGGGCAGCAGATCGGCGGCCTTGTCCACCGCCTCGGCCCCGTCACCCGCCTCACCGACGACCTGGATGTCCTCCTCGGCCGCGAGCACGATCTCCAGTCCCCGGCGGAACAGAGCATGGTCGTCCACGACAAGAACCCTGATCGGCTCCTTGCGTGAAGTGCCCCCGTCCGGGCCCATGCCGACGACGCCGTCGTCGGCATGGTCGTCCCGCATCGGTCCGAAGGTGTCCGCCATCGTTCCTCCCCCTGAAGGCTGTGGCCGTGGTCCTGAGCCATCGCCAACCCAAGGCAACGACCCACCGGTTGAGCCGCCCTGCCATGATTCCATGCCCGGACGACAACGCGGCGACAGAGCGAGGCCCCCAGGGTCGCGCACGGGTGCCCCTGGGGGCGCACACGCGCTCCAGGGGCACACCGCTCGATCGTCGCCGGGCAGGGTCAGCCGCCCAGCGTGCCCCCCGCCTCGGGAGCGTGCGCCTGGGCCACCATCGGGTCGGTGTCGAGGTAGATCACGCCGTAGTCGTAGGCGTGGCGCCGGTAGACGACGCTGGGCTGCTTCGTCTCGGAGTCGACGAACAGGTAGAAGTCGTGTCCGACCAGTTCCATCTCGTAGAGGGCCTGGTCGAGTGTCATCGGAGCGGCCACGTGGGTCTTCTCGCGCACCACGAGGGGGCCGTCGCCCTGCACCTCAAGGGAGCCGATCTTCTTCGTCGGCACACTGTTCGACTCACCGGACGGGACCGGCCGCCCGTCGCCGTTGAGCGTCGCCACGCCCGGGACGTGGTCGGAAACCTCAGCCGCGGACAGCCTGCGGGAACCGCGGCGCGTGTATCGCTTGTCGTGCTGCTTGCGCAGTTGCGCGTCCAGCTTCTCCGCCGCCAGGTCGAGTGCCGCGTACGCGTCGCTGGCCGACGCCTCCGCCCGGATCACAGGGCCGCGGGAGCGGAGCGTGATCTCCACTCGGTCGCACCGGTCGGCTTGTCGGGGGTTGGGCTCCTTGGACACCTCGACGTCGAGGCTGATCACCTTGCCGTCGAGCTTCTGGATCTTCTCCAGGTTCAGCTTCTCGGCCACGTGCTTGCGGAACCGCTCGGGCACCTCGGTCTTGCGGCCCTTGACGACGATGTCCACGCAGAACTCCGTTCCCGGATCACTCCGCTTCGCGGGCGGAGCGTCTCCCTTTTGCACCAGGCTCCGGTGAGTACCGGAACCTCCGACTTGGTGACTTCCACCTCCTCCTCCCCCATGGGCGAGATCTACACCCCAGGTGCTGCAGGGGATTACGAAAAACCCGCAGCACGGCATTCGGATTTGAGAGGTGTGGCCTGCGGCTTTCCCTCACAACCGAACATATCTCGCCCGGACGGATGTCGTCACCCTCTACTGCGGCGTACCTCCGTTCAGGTGAATTGACTCTCTCATTACCTGCAACGACGCAAGTTCTCCATCAGTTCCGGTTTATTTCGAATGAGTCCGGCGATGCAGCGACCACCGCCGCGAACAGCACGTCACCCGGACAGCCCGAACCGCCTGACCCGTGTGAACCCGACGCCCCCGCCGGGGTGCCGCCTCTGCCTTCCTCCCTCGCACCGGGCGGCTTCACCCTTCTGCCTTCCCGAGTCACACCTCCGTACACGGCCCCGGCGCCACCACCACACATCCCACCCTCCGCC
>NZ_JAHHIU010000325.1 GCF_024539815.1 Streptomyces hayashii | reverse complement strand
GAGCAGGGGGAGCCGGGGGAGTGCTGTGGACCGCGCGGGGCCGGAAGCCGGGGGGACGCGGCCGAGTACCCCCGCGCATACGCGACAATGGAGCAATGTCCACGCCCGTGTCCCCCTTGCAGATCGGCCCGCACACCGTCCAGCCGCCCGTCGTCCTGGCCCCCATGGCCGGGATCACGAACGCGCCCTTCCGCACCCTGTGCAGGGAGTTCAGCGGCGGCAAGGGTCTCTTCGTCAGCGAGATGATCACGACCCGGGCGCTGGTCGAGCGCAACGAGAAGACCATGCAGCTGATCCGCTTCGACGCGAGCGAGAAGCCGCGCTCGATCCAGCTGTACGGCGTCGACCCGGCCACCGTCGGCAAGGCCGTCCGCATGATCGCGGAGGAGGGCCTCGCCGACCACATCGACCTGAACTTCGGCTGCCCGGTCCCCAAGGTGACGCGCAAGGGCGGCGGCTCCGCCCTGCCCTACAAGCGCCACCTGCTGCGCGCCATCCTGCGCGAGGCGGTGAGCGGCGCCGGCGACCTCCCGGTGACGATGAAGATGCGCAAGGGCATCGACGACGACCACATCACCTACCTCGACGCCGGTCGCATCGCCGTCGAGGAGGGCGTGACGTCCATCGCCCTGCACGGCCGCACCGCCGCCCAGCACTACGGCGGCACGGCGGACTGGGACGCGATCGCCCGCCTCAAGGAACACGTCCCGGAGATCCCCGTCCTCGGCAACGGCGACATCTGGTCGGCCCAGGACGCGCTGCGGATGGTGCGCGAGACCGGCTGCGACGGGGTCGTCGTCGGCCGCGGCTGCCTCGGCCGGCCGTGGCTGTTCGCCGATCTCGTCGCCGCCTTCGAGGGCCGCCCCGACGACGTCGCGCAGCCCTCCCTGCGCGAGGTCGCCGACGTCATGGTCCGCCACGCCACCCTCCTCGGCGAGTGGAGCGGCGACGAGTCCAAGGGCGTCGTCGACTTCCGCAAGCACGTCGCCTGGTACCTCAAGGGCTTCGCGGTCGGCAGCGAGATGCGCAAGCGCCTCGCGATCACCTCCTCGCTCGCCGACCTCCGCGCCGGGCTCGACGAACTGGACCTCGACCAGCCCTGGCCGGTCGGCGCCGACGGCCCCCGCGGCCGCACCTCCGGCAACAACAGGGTCGTCCTGCCCGACGGCTGGCTGAAGGACCCCTACGACTGCGCGGGCGTCGACGAGGAAGCGGAACAGGACACCTCCGGCGGCTGATCCACGGCCTGCGCACGGAGCTGCGGGGCGCGTACGACCGCTCGTGCGCGCCGTGCGGTCAGGGTCGTGGTCCGCGAAGGGCCCGCCGGGCCCGCGCGCTCCGACGAAGGCCGACGGGGCTTCGTGCCCCGTCCGGAACGCTTCGTCGAAGCGGCGCGCACGGCGGCGGAACCCGCGTGACCGTCACCCCTTCGACGGGTGCGGGGTCGAACCGTAGGCCGTCAGGAACTTGTCGCGGAACGAACTCATCTTCCACACCGGGGCGTTGTGGGCCGGCCTCAGACCGTCGGTCCACTTCCACCCGGAGATCTTGTCGAGCACCTTCGGGTCCTTGGCGACGATCGAGATCGGCACGTCCCGGCTGGCGTGGTCGCCGCTGACCCGGGCGATGGGCTGGTGGTCGCCGAGGAAGACCAGGACGGTGTCGTCGGAGCCGTAGCGCTCCAGCCACTGGGTGAGCGCGGTCACCGAGTACGAGATGGACTTGCCGTACTCCTGCTTGGACGCGGTGCCGTCCGCGATGACGTCGGCCGCCTTCTTGCCCTCCGCCTCGATGCCCTTGAAGACCGAGCCGTCGCCGACCTCGTCCCAGCCGACCATCTTCGGTATCGGCGCCCACGGCTGGTGGCTGGAGGTCAGGATGATCTCCGACATCAGCGGCTTGTCGCGGTCGGTGCGTCCGTGCTCCAGCCGCTGGAACGCTTCGAGGGCGTACTGGTCGGGCATGGTCGACCAGCTGAACTTCGGGCCCTCGTAGCCCATCTGGAAGGCGTTGTAGACCTTGTCGAGGCCGTAGAACTTCGCCTCCGGCCAGCCCTTCTGCACACCCGGCATGACGCCGACCGTGTCCCATGCGCCGGTCTTGCGGAACGCCTTGGTCAGGGACAGGTGGTCGCTCGCCATCACCGTGCGGTAGCGCTGCTGGTTGTCGACCCACAGGCCGGACAGGGTGGTGGAGTGGCCGAGCCAGCTGCTGCCGCCGTAGGTCGCCGAGGTCAGCCAGCCGCTCTTGGCGTGGAAACCCGCCTTCGCCAGGGCCTGCGTCCGGGCGGCGAGGGTCTCGTCGACGCCCGGCGACATGATCGGGTCCTCGATGGCGCTGCGGCCGTAGCTCTCGATGAACGTGAAGATCATGTCCTTGCCGCGCAGATCCGGCACGAGCTGGTCGGGCGGCGTCGCCCCGAACGTGTCGTAGCGGGCCTCCCGGCCGAACGAGGACTCGTCCGCGAGGGTCTGCCGGACCTGCCGCCCCTCGTTGAGCAGCGCGTCCCCGGCCCGGTAGGAGGCGACGGGCACCCCGGCGTTCTGCAGGCCCGTCACGGAGCAGGTGACCCAGACGGTGGCCGCGATCAGCGTCACCCGGGTCGACCGCTGGCTGTCCAGGGTCAGCAGGTTGCTCAGCCGGACCGTCGCCAGCGCCATCACCGCGAACACCGCGACGATCAGCACGACGAGCCCGATCGCGGCCCCGACGGCCGTCGCCCGGCCCATCGAGTCCGCGACGTAGGACTGCGCGTCGTCCAGCAGCCCCCAGTCCAGCACGAGGTTGAAGTCCCGTCCCAGGTACTCCATGAAGCCCATGTCGAGCAGGTCGACCACGGTCAGCGCGCCGAGGATGATCCCGCCCAGCGCCGCGACGACGATCCGGGGCCGTCGGGGCAGCGCCAGCAGCAGGGACGCGCCCAGGACCGCCTCGACGGGCAGCCGCGTGAACCTGTTGAACTGGAGGCTCTCCAGCCGGTTCGGCAGCAGCAGGGCGCCGAGCACCAGGATCAGCGACAGGGCCGTCGCCGTCCACCACACCGCCCGCGCGGCACGCGGATGCCTGTCCCGCCACGCCCGCAGATGCGCGACGCGCGCCCGGAAACCCGCGGGAGCGGCTTCGGCGGCGGGCCCGGCTTCGGCTTCGGTTTGGGCGGTGGGCCCGGCTTCAGCTTCGTCTTCGGGATCTGCGGTGGCCTCAGCGGTTTCCGTGGTTTCCGCGGTTTCCGTGGCCTCAGCGGTTTCCGTGGTTTCCGCGGTTTCCGCGGTTTCCGTAGTGCCTACGCTGTCGTCCTCGGGGTCCTTCGATTCAGGCTGCTGGGATGAGCGAGTGGTGACTGGCACCCGAGGGTCCTTCCGTACGAAGCCCGGCGGTTCGGCGGTTCCGGTGCGGGCCGGATCCGCCACAGTTTCGTACGGCCTCCTCCCGGCCCGCGTTCAGCCCCCCGGGCCAGTGCTCGGCAAACACCGCGCAAACGTCATGCCAAGCCGTCCGCCGGGCGTCCGCCGAGCGCCTGCCAAGCCGTGCGCCAAGCGTCCGCCGGGCGTTGGCCGAGTCGTCCGCCGGGCTGGGCGGACGGGCCGGGCTGACGGGTCGGCTACGCGCCCCCGACCGCCGTGAGCAGCGCCAACGGGGCCGCCGCCGAGCGGGATTCCCGTACGCAAGCGTGCGGGTACGGCACCGGCTGCCCGTGGGTGTCGCGGCCGTAGCCCGCGAGGACCTCCGGGAGACGGTGACCGGTCGCGGCCGCCGCGTCGACGAGCCCCCGGGCGACCGTACGGGCCTCGTCGTGCAGTCCGTAACGTGCGAGACCCAGGGCGATCAGCGCGTTGTCGTGCGGCCAGACCGAGCCCCGGTGGTAGGAGAGCGGGTGGTACGCGGGCTGTCCCGCCGCGAGGGTGCGCACGCCCCAGCCGGAGAAGAAGTCCGCCTCCAGCAGACGCCGGCCGACGATCTCCCCGTACTCCTTGTCCAGCAGCCCGGACCAGAGGAGGTGACCGGCGTCCGAGGCCAGCGCGTCGACCTGCCGGCCCTCGCCGTCCAGCGCGAGCGCCGGGAAGGCGCGGTCCGGCATCCAGAAGTCGCGCTGGAAGCGGTCGCGCAGATCGGCGGCGGCCTGTTCGAGCAGGGCCGCGTACTTCTCGTCCTCCCACACCGTGCGCGCCGTCCACGCCGTGCGGCGCAGCGCGTCGTACGCGTACCCCTGGGCGCCCGCCGCCATCACCGCCCCGGTCGGACGGGCGCCGTCCGCCGAGCAGATGGCGCCGGGGGAGTCCTTCCAGTTCTGGTTGGCCAGCCCGCCCTGGTCGGCCCGGTAGACCAGATAGCCGCGGGAGGTGAGCCCGCCGTGGTCCAGCATCCAGCCGACGGCCGCCCTCGCGTGCGGCTCCAGCCGGCGGGCCAGCGCCGCGTCGCCGGTCTGCTCGACATACGCGCCGAGGACGACGAGGAAGAGCGGGGTCGCGTCCACCGAGCCGTAGTAACGGCCGTACGGGACCTGCCCGAAGTGGGCGAGCTCGCCGTGCCGCACCTCGTGCACGATCTTGCCGGGCTGGGCCACCGTCCGCGTGTCCGAATCAGTGGCCTGGGCCGCGGCCAGCGCGAGGAGCGTGGCGGCGGCCGGACCGGGATGGAAGGGCAGCGCGAACAGGGAGGCGAGGAGTGCGTCGCGGCCCAGCAGGGTGAGGAACCAGGGGGCGCCCGCCGCGGGGACGCGCAGGTCCTCGCCGTCCGGGCCGGTCGCCTGGACCTGTAGCGCGGCCAGGTCCGAGAGACCGCGCGCACAGGCGGCCGTCAGCTCCGGCCAGCCGGTCGGCAGGGCCACGCCCTCCCCGAACTCGGCCTCCCGCGCGCGGAGTCGCCCGGTGACCGAGGCCGGGGAGCGGGGCACCCGCAGGGCCCGCCGCTCGCCGTGCGGCCGGGCCGTCACCCGCAGGGTCAGCTCGGCCGACCCGTGCGGTTCCAGTTCCAGCCTCCACACCAGCCGGCGGGCGCCGGTGCCGGTCTCCTCGACGGCGTCCGGCGCGGGCTCGGCCGTCACCGTCGTACGGGACGTCCACTCGCCGCGCCGGTAGGTGAACTCCACGCCGTCGTCGAGGATCTCGCGGCGCCGGACCGCACCGGCCTTGGCGTAGGTGCGGTGGTCGGAGCGCAGTTCGAACTGGTCGGTGAAGTCGGCGTCGGCGGTGAGCGCGAGACGGACCGTCGTCGGCACCGGGCGGTTGCACACGATCCGCAGCGACTCCACGAACGAGCTGTCGCCGACGGCCTGTTCACGGAAGAGCGTGCAGGACGGCGGCTCGTCGCGGCCGCCGCGCGGGACGAGCACGCAGTGAGTGGTGTCCCCGTCCGCGACCGGCGAGAGCGTCTCCGGGACGGCGCCGTCGACGGTCAGCTGCCAGCGGCTGAGGTGGCGGGCGTCCCGCACGAACAGCCCCTCGGGCGACCCGGAGGCCGGCCCCGGCCCCCGTACGCCGCTGATGTCCCCGTTCTCGCCCACGGCCGCGAACGTCCCGCCGAACACGAGCAGATGATGCCGGTCCGTCATCCCAGGTCCCCTCCCTCGGTACCACTGCCTGACATGTCCTGGTGGATGAGGTCGAGCGTGAGCGCGGCCGTCCAGCTGAACCCCGTCGCGCCACAGGCCTCACCGGTGTACGGGTCGACGTACTCCGCGAAGCCCGAGCCGCCCGCGATGTCGAGGACCGCCCGGCGCAGCGCCTCGGCCTCGGACCGGCGGCCGTGCAGCCGCAGGCCCCGTTCCAGCAGCCAGCTCGTGTTGAACCAGGCGGGACCGCGCCAGTAGCGGTGCGGGTCGAAGGCCTCGCCCAGCAGGTCGTAGCTGGGCGCCAGCCGGGTCACGCCGCCCAGGCCGAAGTGCGGGCCGCGCAGAGTCCCCACCAGGGAGTCGACCACCTCGCCCGGCAGGCCGGGCAGCAGCAGCGGCACCAGACCGGACACCCCGCGCTCGGGCACCAGCTCCGCGCCGCGCACGTCCCGGCAGAAGAACATGCCCTCCGCCGGATCCCACAGGCGCTCGACGAGGGCCGCCGTGAGCCGTTCCGCACGGGCGTGGCGGGCCGTGCCCGGCGCGCCCAGCTCGTGCGCGATGTGCGCGAGCGCGTGCTCGGAGGCGATGAGCAGCGCGTTGAACGACGGGTCCTCGACGGCGAACTCCCCGCCCCCGTCGGCGTATCCGCCGTCCCGGTACTCCGCCGCCAGCCGCACGTACCGCCCGTAGTCCAGATCCGTGGGCCGGTCCTCGGCGGACCCGTGGTCGAGGTCGGCACGGCGGAAGGAGCGGGCCGGGGCGGGGGCGATCCGGGCGAGCGGGGCGTCCCAGCTCGGGGCGTTGTCCATGCCCTGCTCCCACGGATGGACGACGGACACCAGCCCGCCGCCGCCCAGGTCCCGCCGGTGCAGCAGATAGCGGTGCCAGGCGGCCAGCCGGGGATACACCCGGGCCAGGAAGCCGCGCGCGCGGGACAGCCCGGGGTCGGCGCGGTGCACCAGCCAGGCCGCGAGCGCGTGCACCGGTGGCTGCACGATGCCGGAGGTCTGTACGGTGCGCGGGGCGCCCGCAGCGCGCCCCGCGGTCGAGGAGCGCCAGAAGTCGGGGCTCGGGAAGTACGCGTCGAGCGGCACGGAGGGGTTGAACACGATGTGCGGGACGCGTCCGTCGCCCCACTGGGCGGCCAGCAGCGTCTCCAGCTCCGTCTGCGCCCGGCGCGGCGAGACGTGCCGCAGCCCGATGGCGACGAAGGCCGAGTCCCAGGACCACTGGTGGGGGTACAGACCACGCGAGGGGACCGTGGACGTCCCCGTCCAGTTGGCCTCCAGCACGGCGACCGCCCCGCGGCGCAGTGTTTCGGCGTGCGCACCCTGGAGACGCGGAGCCCGGACGGCCGGTGGCCCCGACGGAACAGACGGAGCCGGCGGAACCTGCGGACCTGAGGGAACCGGCGGAGCCGCCGGACCCGATGGAGCCGAGGGAACCGGCGGAGCCGCCGGACCCGATGGAGCCGAGGGAACCGGCGGAGCCGCCGGATCGTATGCGACGGCGACCTTCGCCGCACGGGCGCTGAGCTGGGCGGTGCGATCCACTCGGGGCTCCCCGAAGACGACGAGGCCGCCAGGTTCGGCAGCGGCTACCGTAGAGTTACGTCTATTTAACACGCAAAACCCAATATGTAATGCAGGCTTGGGAAACACAAGGGGGTGCGCATGACGGGGCGAGGTCAGGCCAGCGCCGGTGATCTGCTCGAACTGGTGCGCAAGGGCCGTGCGACGACACGCGGCGCCCTCCAGGAGGCCACCGGCCTCTCCCGGGCGACCGTGGGCCAACGCCTGGACCGCCTCTTCCGGGCGGGCTGGCTGCGCGAGGGCGCCGGCGGACCGGTCGGCTCGCCGCTGGGCGGCCGCCCTTCGATCACCCTGGAGTTCGACGACGCCCACGCTGTCGTCCTGGCGGCGGACCTGGACACGCGGCACGCGCGCGCGGCCGTGCTCACCCTGACCGGGGAGATCCTCGCCGAGCACGGCGGCACACTGGCCGTCGAGGACGGCCCGGACGTCGTCCTCGGCGAACTGGGCGGCTGGTTCGCCGAACTGCTGGTGAAGGCGGGGCACCGGCCGGACGAGGTCTGCGGCATCGGACTCGCCGTCCCCGGACCGGTCGACAGCGAGACGGGCCGGGTCGTCCAGCCGCCGATCATGCCCGGCTGGGACGGCTACGACATAAGAGGACGCCTCGCGCGGGCCTTCAGGGAACGCGCCGACACGGGCGGGAGCGCGGACGCAGGTGCGCGCGCCGGGGCCGGCGCGGGGGCCGTCATGGGGGCAGGGACCGAGGCAGGGG
>NZ_JAHHIU010000324.1 GCF_024539815.1 Streptomyces hayashii | reverse complement strand
GGCTGTGGGGGCGGGGGTGTGGCCGCCGGGGGGCGTGACGGGCTGCGGAGGGATCCGCTGGGGGCGCTCGCCGAGGTCGCCGGGTACGACGATCCCGAGCGCTGGTGGGAGGACGTCGTCGAACACCGGGCCGCCGGGACGAAGGACCCGTTCGCGCCGTTCGCCGCGCTGGAGGAGGCGATGGAGGCCCTGCGCGAGACGTACGACCGCGACGCGGCGGGGCACGAGGACGGGCGGGACCTCGTTCGGGAGGCGTACATGCGCATCCAACTGAGGTCGGCACAGAAGGAGTTCGGGCCGGACGGGGTGGCCGTGGTGTGCGGGGCGTGGCATGTGCCCGCCCTGCGCCGGAAGGCCGCCCTCGCCGCCGACCGCGCGCTCCTCAAGGGCCTGCCGAAGATCAGGGCCGATCTGACCTGGGTGCCCTGGACCCACCGCAGGCTGGCCCGGGCGGGCGGATACGGCGCGGGAATCGACGCGCCCGGCTGGTACGCCCATCTGTTCGCGTCGCCGGACCGGCCCGTCGAGCGCTGGCTGACGAGAGTGGCGGTCCTGCTGCGTGAGGAGGACCGGATCGTGTCCCCGGCGCACGTCATCGAGTCGGTCCGGCTCGCCGAGACGCTGGCCGCGCTGCGCGGCCGGCCGCTGCCCGGTCTGACCGAGACCACCGACGCCGTGCGCGCGGTGCTGTGCGAGGGCTCGGACGTCCCGCTGGCCCTGGTGCGCGACCGGCTCGTCGTCGGGGACGTGCTGGGCCAGGTCCCGGCGGGCGCGCCCGCGGTGCCGTTGCAGCGCGACCTCGACCGGCTCCAGCGTCGGCTGCGCCTCAGACCGGAGGCGGCGGAGCGGGAGCTCGCGCTCGATCTGCGCAAGGAGAACGACGCCGAGCGCAGCAGGCTGCTGCACCGGCTGCGGCTGCTGGGCGTCGGGTGGGGCGAGCCCGCCGCCTCGCACGGCAGCACGGGAACGTTCAGGGAGACCTGGCGGCTGCGGTGGGAACCGGAGCTGGCCGTGCGGGTGGCCGAGGCGGGGGTGTGGGGGACGACCGTGCTCGCCGCGGCGACCGCCAAGGCGGAGACGGACGCCGTCGCCGCGGGCGGGCTCGCCCAGGTCACCGCGCTCGCCGAGCACTGCCTGCTGGCCGCGCTGCCGGACGCGCTGCCGACGGTGATGCGCGTCCTCGCCGACCGGGCGGCCCTCGACACGGACGTCGGCCACCTCGCGCAGGCCCTGCCCGCCCTGGCCCGCTCCCTGCGCTACGGCGACGTGCGCGGAACCGACACCGGCGCGCTGGCGGAGGTGGCGGCGGGCCTCGCGGAGCGGATCTTCGTCGGCCTTCCGCCGGCCTGCGTCTCGCTGGACGCGGACGCGGCGGACCGGATGCGCCGTCATGTGGACGCGGTGCACGGGGCTGTGGGAATGCTGGACCGGCACGCGGGCCTCCCGGCCCGCTGGCGGGCCGTGCTGCGGGTGCTGTCCGGGCGGGACAGCGTGCCGGGCGTCGTGCGGGGCCGCGCCGTGCGGCTTCTCCTGGACGAGGGGGAGCTGGACCCCGGCGAGGCGGCGCGGCTCATGGGGCTCGCTCTGTCACCCGGGACGCCACCGGGCGACGCGGCCGCCTGGATCGAGGGGTTCGTGGGCGGCGGGTCCGGGGGCGGACTCCTCCTCGTGCACGACGAACGGCTCCTCGCGCTCGTCGACGGATGGCTGACGACGGTGCCCGCGGAGGCGTTCACGGACGTGCTGCCCTTGCTGCGGCGGACGTTCTCCGCGTACGAGCCCGGGGTGCGCAGAACGCTGGGCGAGCTGGTCCGGCGCGGCCTGGGGAAGCGGGGGAGCGTCCCGGGGTCGCAGGCCGGGACCCCCGGGTTCGCCACCGGACTCGACGGGAGACGGGCCGACGCCGTCCTCCCGGCGGTACGGCTGCTGCTGGGCCTCGGCCCCGACACGGAAGGAGAAGGGACCGCCGGCGTGAAAGCTGCCGGTGAGACGGGCGAGAGCGCGCTTGCGGAGGTGAAGGCATGACGGTGAACGACGCGACCGCGACGGATGCCGGGCAGGAGCGGCTGCGGCGCTGGCGGCTGGTGCTCGGCGGCGACGCGGCGGACGGCACCGGGCACGCGCTCTCCGGCCGGGACGCGGCGATGGACGGGGCGCTCACCGCCCTCTACGGCAAGGGGGAGGGAAAGCAGGCCGGGCGCGACCGCACGGCGGGGCTGGGGGCCTCGGCCCCGTCCGTGGTCCGCTGGCTCGGGGACATCCGCACCTACTTCCCCTCCACCGTCGTGCAGGTCATGCAGCGCGACGCCATCGAGCGGCTGGGCCTGTCCGCGCTGCTGCTGGAGCCGGAGATGCTGGAGGCGGTGGAGGCCGACGTGCATCTCGTCGGCACGCTGCTCTCCCTCAACAAGGCGATGCCGGAGACGACGAGGGAGACGGCGAGAGCCGTCGTCCGCAAGGTCGTCGAGGACCTGGAGAAGCGGCTCGCCACCCGCACCCGGGCCGCCCTCACCGGTGCGCTGGACCGCAGCGCGCGGGTCAGCAGACCCCGGCACCACGACATCGACTGGAACCGCACGATCGCGGCCAACCTCAAGCATTATCTGCCCGAGTACGGGACGGTCGTGCCTGAGCGGCTCGTGGGATACGGGCGGGCTTCGCAGTCCATGAAGAAGGAGGTGATCCTCTGCATCGACCAGTCGGGGTCGATGGCGTCGTCGGTCGTGTACGCCTCGGTGTTCGGGGCGGTGCTCGCCTCGATGCGGTCGATCAGCACCCGGCTCGTCGTCTTCGACACGGCGGTCGCCGACCTCACCGACCGGCTCGACGACCCGGTGGACGTCCTGTTCGGCACCCAGCTCGGCGGCGGCACCGACATCAACCGGGCGCTCGCCTACTGCCAGTCGCAGATCGCCCGGCCTGCGGAGACGGTGGTGGTGCTCATCAGCGACCTGTACGAGGGAGGCATACGCGACGAGATGCTCAAGCGGGTCGCGGCGATGAAGGCGTCGGGCGTGCAGTTCGTGGCGCTGCTGGCGCTGTCGGACGAAGGGGCGCCTGCCTACGACCGGGAGCACGCGGCCGCGCTCGCGGCGCTCGGCGCACCGGCGTTCGCGTGCACCCCCGATCTGTTCCCGGAGGTCATGGCGGCGGCGATAGAGAAGCGTCCGCTGCCCGTGCCGGACAAGGGGTGAGGGCGCGCGGGCCGGACGACGTGACGGGGTCGGACGCGTGGCGGAGGGAGCCTCGGCGGCCGACCGCGCAATCGGCTACCCATCGGTAACGGGGGCTTGCGCAACCGCCGTACCCGCGTGCGAGGATCGGGGCCACGCTGCCGCCGCACGGGAAGAACCTCCCCCCTTGACCTGGCCCACCGCCCTGCCTGTCGCCGCCCTGCGCGTCCTGCGCACCGCGGCCGGGCGGCGCGCGCTGCAACTCGTGCTGCTGGTCGCCGGGTTGTCCGCGCTCGGGTTCCTCTGCGACGGGAAGGCGCATGCGGTGGAGGGCGCTCCGGCGCCGACCGTGCTCATCGCCGAGGTCTCGGGGCCGGCCCAGACCGTCGGGTCGTCCGACGCCGTGACGACGGTGAGATCAGTGAGCGAGCAGACGGGCCGAGCTTCGACCCGGCTCCGGACGCCGGTCCGCACGGAGGAGCGGGTGCGCACGGAGGGGCGGGTGCGGGTGGAGAGGCTCGTGCGGGCGGAGGGGCTGGTGCGGCCCTCTGCCGAGGGCGCGGACGGAACCGTCGTGGACGTGTCGTCGCCGACGCCGTCGGCACCCTCATTGCCGGCGGCGGACGGGCGTGGGCCCGTGGCCCGGGGGGCGGCCCGCGTACGGACGGGCGAGGCGCCTGCGGCCGTCGCGGCGGCGGACGGGTCGGCGTACGGGCCTGCGGGCTCCGTGGCCGGCGGCCCTTCGCGTGCCACTCACCGGGCCGGACCCGCGCGTAACGGGCCTCCGGCCGATCCCTCCCCCACATCCACTCCAGCGCACCAGGGGCCGACCGGCGATCCGGCCGGCGGCCCGGCGTCCGACAGCGGTGTCGCGCGGCACGGTGACGCGCATGCCGTCGTCACGCCCTGCCACCGGCAGGTGCTGTGGCAGGCGCTCGGCGCTGCGGCGGACTCCGACGTCGTGGAGACGCAGGACAGGTACCGGGACGTCCCCGTCTTCCCCGGTTAGACGGAGCGGCGCTCCGCGCCCGCTCGATCATGGCGGACCCCCTCGTCCCGGCCCCGTCTCCGTCCTCGTCCCTATTTCTGTCCCTGTCCCTGTCTCCGTCTCCGTCTCCGTTCCTGTCCTGTCTCCGTCTCCGTCTGTTGTTCGACTGCGGCGGTCGACCCGACGACTCCGTGGGGTGACCGGTTCTCGGACGGCCGAAAGCCTTTCGGTCCGTCCGGCCGAACCCTCACGGTCAGGGTGCACCGGTCCCCATTGGGGTGGGGACCGGACGCCCTGAGCCCCTAAGGGGCTGTTCAGGGGCCTCACCGGGCCAACCCCAACCCGGTGAGGCCCTTTCCCGCGGCCTCGGGACCGCCTCACATCCGGCACGGGGTGTCAGTGATGTCGGCATCATGTGACAGGTATCACCGCTCAGGTGTGACCCTCGATTTAGGGGCCTCCTGCAAGCAGCGATAACCTGCGAGACGGACATGCCGCGCGCTCGGACACCGTGTGCGCCTCCCTTGTGACAGACACCGGTCGGACGTCACGTTGCCCTCGCGGCACGCCCACGCAGACAACGAACCGCGAGATCACTGATAGGGACGGAAGCGCGTGGACCTGTTCGAGTACCAGGCGAGGGACCTCTTCGCCAAGCACGATGTACCGGTGCTGGCCGGTGAAGTCATCGACACGCCTGAGGCGGCCCGCGCAGCCACCGAGCGTCTCGGTGGCAAGTCCGTCGTCAAGGCCCAGGTGAAGGTCGGCGGCCGCGGCAAGGCCGGCGGCGTCAAGCTCGCCGCCTCCGCCGACGAGGCCGTGGAGCACGCGACCAACATCCTCGGCATGGACATCAAGGGCCACACGGTCCACAAGGTGATGATCGCCGAGACGGCCCCGGAGATCCTGGAGGAGTACTACGTCTCCTTCCTCCTGGACCGTGCCAACCGCACCTTCCTCTCCATCGCGTCCGTCGAGGGCGGCATGGAGATCGAGGAGGTGGCGGCCACCCGTCCGGAGGCCGTCGCCAAGACGCCGATCGACGCCAACGTGGGTGTGACCCCCGAGAAGGCCCGCGAGATCGTCGCGGCCGCGAAGTTCCCGGCCGAGGTCGCCGACAAGGTCGCCGACGTCCTCGTGACGCTGTGGAAGACCTTCATCGAGGAGGACGCCCTCCTCGTCGAGGTCAACCCGCTGGCGAAGGTCGCCTCCGGCGACGTCATCGCCCTCGACGGCAAGGTGTCGCTGGACGAGAACGCCGAGTTCCGTCAGCCGGGGCACGAGGAGTTCGTCGACCACGCGTCGGCCAACCCGCTTGAGGCCGCCGCGAAGGCGAAGAACCTCAACTACGTCAAGCTCGACGGCGAGGTCGGCATCATCGGCAACGGCGCGGGTCTCGTCATGAGCACCCTGGACGTCGTCGCGTACGCCGGTGAGGCGCACGGCGGCGTCAAGCCCGCCAACTTCCTCGACATCGGCGGCGGCGCCTCCGCGGCCGTCATGGCGAACGGCCTGGAGATCATCCTGGGCGACCCGGACGTCAAGTCCGTGTTCGTCAACGTCTTCGGCGGCATCACTGCCTGTGACGAGGTCGCCAACGGCATCGTCCAGGCGCTGCAGCTGCTCGCGGACAAGGGCGAGGAAGTCACCAAGCCCCTGGTCGTCCGTCTGGACGGCAACAACGCCGAGCTGGGTCGCAAGATCCTCTCCGACGCCAACCACCCGCTGGTCCAGCGCGTGGACACCATGGACGGCGCGGCCGACAAGGCCGCCGAGCTCGCGGCTGCGAAGTAAGGGAAGAGGGACAGAAACAGCCATGGCTATCTTCCTGAACAAGGACAGCAAGGTCATCGTCCAGGGCATGACCGGCGCCACGGGCATGAAGCACACCAAGCTCATGCTGGCGGACGGCACCAACATCGTCGGTGGCGTGAACCCCCGCAAGGCGGGCACGTCCGTCGACATCGACGGCACCGAGATCCCGGTGTTCGGCACGGTCGCCGAGGCGATCGAGAAGACGGGCGCGAACGTGTCCGTCCTCTTCGTGCCGCCGGCGTTCGCGAAGGCCGCCGTCGTCGAGGCGATCGACGCCGAGATCCCGCTCGCGGTCGTCATCACCGAGGGCATCGCCGTCCACGACTCGGCCGCGTTCTACGCGTACGCCGTGTCCAAGGGCGACAAGACCCGGATCATCGGCCCGAACTGCCCCGGTCTCATCACGCCGGGCCAGTCGAACGCCGGCATCATCCCGGGCGACATCACGAAGCCGGGCCGTATCGGTCTGGTCTCGAAGTCCGGCACGCTGACCTACCAGATGATGTACGAGCTGCGTGACATCGGCTTCTCGTCCGCCGTCGGCATCGGTGGCGACCCGGTCATCGGCACGACGCACATCGACGCGCTCGCCGCGTTCGAGGCCGACCCCGACACCGACCTGATCGTCATGATCGGTGAGATCGGCGGCGACGCCGAGGAGCGGGCCGCGGCCTTCATCAAGGAGAACGTGAAGAAGCCGGTCGTCGGCTACGTCGCGGGCTTCACCGCGCCCGAGGGCAAGACCATGGGCCACGCCGGCGCCATCGTCTCGGGCTCCTCCGGCACGGCCGCCGCGAAGAAGGAGGCCCTGGAGGCCGCCGGCGTCAAGGTCGGCAAGACGCCGACCGAGACGGCGAAGCTGGCGCGCGAGATCCTCGCCGCGGGCTGAACCGCGGGCTGAATCGCGGGCTCATCCGCGGGCTGATTTCGCGGACCGAGCACGTACGGCTGAACGTCAGTGGGCCCGCCCCCTTCGTGGGGGCGGGCCCACTGACGTTCAGCCGGATCCGCGCGGCACGGTCATCTCGGTTCCGGCAGCATCCGCTGCGGACCGTGACCCGTCGCCGAGCGCAGCTTGGCCCGCAGCCGCAGTTCCGGGCCCGAGAGCGCGCCCGGCGCCGCCCTCGGCGGGACTCCCCGCACGGTCTCGCCCGGGGGGACCGGAGGCTCGTATCGCGTGGGGGCCGTGCGCAGGGTCAGCGCGGTCGCGCCGATGATCGCGACCGTGAACGCGATCGCGGCGCGCGTCCAGAAGCGGGCCCGTCGTTCGCTGCCCGTCCGCACCGCGGGCGGTCCGGCGGCGCGCAGTCGCTCGACGGAGGCCACCTCCGCGAGCCGCCGGTGCAGTGCGGCGGGGTCGGCCAGTTCGGGCAGCCGCGCGGCGACCGACTCCCGCGCGCGCAGCAGCCGGTTCGCCGTCGCCGGTGTGCTCGCCTCGGTCTCGGCGGCGGTCTCGGGCAGGTCGAGGCCGACGCCGTCGTAGAGCAGGAGCGTGCGGCGGCACGGCGCGGGGAGGGCCAGGAGGGCGTCCAGCAGCGCGCGGTCGGACGCGTCGGCCGGGGGCGGCTCCGGGTGGCGGTAGCGGGGGCGGAACCGATGCCAGGGGGAGAGCGCGTACTCGTACGCCGTGGCCCGCACCCAGCCCGCCGGGTCGCGGTCCACGGCCACCTCGGGCCAGCGCTCCCAGGCCACTTGGAACGCTCGCTCGACCGACTCGCGCGCCAGTTCGCGACGGCCGCAGAGCAGATAGGCCTGTCGGACCAGCGCGGGGGCGCAGAACGCGTAGAGCGCGTCGAAGGCCTGAGCGGGTGTCAAGGGGGCCCGCTCGGGCGGTGGATCGGGTGCTGCGGGAGTCTGCGAGGTGGGGAGAGGCGTGGGGGGAGGCGTCGGCCGGGTGCG
>NZ_JAHHIU010000323.1 GCF_024539815.1 Streptomyces hayashii | reverse complement strand
CCCCCGCACGGCCCTCCCGCCGGCCCGCATCCCCGGCCTGTCCGCCCGCACCAGCCTCGCCGTCCACCGCCTGGAGGACGAGGACGACGGCCCCCTTCTCCTGCCGGGCGCCACGCGAAGCGCGCTGCACCGCTACCGCACGTTCGGGACGACCCCCGGACGCGGCATCCTCTACCCCCGCACGTCCGTGTGCCCCGCCTGCCCCGGCTGCGGCCTGGACGACGTCCGGCACGCACGCGACGTCCTGAGCGAAACCCTGCGCCTCCTCGCCCCGCCCGGGGCACGGTCGGAACTGACCCGCGCACTGGCCCCGTTGGACCGCGCCTACCGCCTCCGCACCCTGCCCGACCCCCGCGTCCGCTCAGGCCCCTGGTGGCACCGCCGCGCCTCGGAGGGGGCGGAAGGCTGGTGACCGGCGGTCACATCAAACACGTCCGAGACGACCCTCCACCACACCCACGAAACGGGGCGGCATCCCGCCCCCCAGGATGCCGCCCCAGCCCACACCCGCCGCAGCAGGTCAGTCCCGCCGAATCAACTCGGGATCGATCCGCCGCCCGATCAACGGCAACGAACCGAGAGCAGCAACGACGACGACCCCAAGGGCGCTGACGAGCAGCAACGGCAGCCCCTCCCCGTCCCAGAACACGGCCCCACCACCGGTGACCAGGTAACTGGACTCGGCCATCTTC
Organism: Streptomyces hayashii; assembly: GCF_024539815.1. Taxonomy (GTDB): domain Bacteria; phylum Actinomycetota; class Actinomycetes; order Streptomycetales; family Streptomycetaceae; genus Streptomyces; species Streptomyces hayashii. The sequence continues at coordinate 7,451 of NZ_JAHHIU010000323.1, read as the reverse complement.
CCTGTCACCACAGCGAGCACGAGTCCGATGGCCAACGGAAGAACGACTTGGGCGACTTGAACGGTCCGCAGCGTCCGCGGCTTCGCCCCGAGCAGCGACAGGGCGGTGACCTGCGGACGTCGTTCCACCGCGCGGTCGGTCGCGGCGACGAGATAGGCGGCCAGACCAATGATCAGCCCGAGGATCATGCCCACGGCGAGGAGGGTTTTGATGACGGTGATCTGCTGGAGCGCTGTGGCATCGAGGCCGTCCGTTTCGACCTCGATCGTGGGATCGACTCCCGCGATGCCTTCGAGCACGGACCGCACGGCCTCGGGAGCGGAACTGCTGACAAGGGCGAGAGTAGCCCGCCCCTCAGGCCGAAAGCCCGGCGGGAACACAGAGGGCGGAAGCAGCACCGTGCCACTGCCGGGAATCTGCGCGGGTGTGTCGTCGTGGTACTGGATGGTGCTGGCCGGCACCCGAACAGTGACGAAGCGGCTCTTCCCCGCCGAGTCGCGCACACGAAACGGGTAGCTCTTCCCCGGCTTGCTGAACTCGTCATAGGTGAAGTTCGGAATCAGCAGCCGCGCGGGGCGACCTTCCACGCAGTTCTTGACCACCGATGCCATCCTGCGCAGCTGTTCGCAGGTCGCGATCACTGCGCTGACGCTCCCCGGGAAGTCGTCCCTGTCGGGATCGGTCCACGAGTCCGCGAGAATGGCATGCCCTCGAACCCCGGAGACCTTCGACACGGCTTCTTCTTTCTCACGGCTCATGCCGTCGAGCGTCATCGTGTACAGCTGAACAGGCGCGGTGTTCTTGGAAACCTGATCCAGTTCGATGAGCACGCCCTGAGTGAGCGAGGCAGCGTAGACCAGCAGCACCAGCCCGGTCGCTACGCGAAGAGCTCCCCCGGGTTCCACCTCGTTGCGGCGCATGGCCAGCCCTAGCGAGAGCGAACGCGCGGCCTGCGCCACTCTGCGTGCCAGGAGGCGTGAGATTAGCGGCAAGGACAGCACGAGACCTGCGCCTACCAGGACGACAGCGAGCGGCATGAGAATCGCGGAGAACGATGTGTCCGCGGGCACGTGCCCCGTAGCTCCCGCGACGCAGTACCCGATGATGATGCCCATCCCTGGTACGAGCGGCAGCAGACCCCACAGTCGAGGCGCCTTCTCCACAGCGCTGCGCCGCACGGCCAGAGGATTGCCGGCCGCTTTCCTTGCGCTGGCCCTACCCACGAACCAGGCCAGCGTCGGACAGCCGATCAAGCAGATGAGGAGGGTTTTGACGGAGAGCGAACCGTCCTCCGGGTACCACTTGAACCCGGGAAGCCCCACCCGTGAAACCAACTGGTTGACGACCCAGTAAGCGTTTAGCCCGAGGGCAGCACCCAGCAGGGCGGCGGCGACGGTCTCGGCGGCGTTGACACGCTGAACGCCTTTCCTGCTCAATCCCAGCAGACGCAACGCAGCCAACCGCCTCATGCGAGAAGCGGCCGACAGCCGGGCGCACACGGACAGAAACACCGCGAGCGGAAGCAGGACGACGCCTGCCAGTGTGAAGCGGAGGATGTCGAGGGTCGAGGGTTCCACTGTCGGAAAACGGGTTTCCTTTTTCCCGAATTCGGACAGATGACCACCCCCCTTGAGCACTTCTCGACTGGCACCCACGTACGCATACAGCTCATCGGGATGCGCTAGCCCCTGCGGACGGATTACACCTGTTTCACGGCCCGGCAACAGCTGGGCCAACCCTGGACTACCGGGAAGAAGCTCGTGCAGTCGCGGGGACACAATCAACTCACCGGGACGAGGAAGCGCATGCAGGCCCGGCGGTGGAGCGATATTAGTCCCTCCCGTTGCCACGAAAATCCGAGTGAGGGGCTCCAGTCCGTACGGATCTACCCTGGTGAGGGCTAGGCCGCTCCCGGACTGTGACATACAACTGCCCAACCCGTTCGCGCAATCCGGTTCACGAGCCGCCTTACGGGCATCTTGCGCGGACAAAATGCCGGGAATCGCGAGGATAACGGCAAGGCAACATACACCGATGGCGCTGCCTACCGTCATAAGCAGGAACCGCGCACGATTTCCTCGACCGCTGCCCAGCAGGAGCCTTAGCCCCAAAAGGAATTCGTTCACGAGGCTTCACGTACCTGTTCCGTCAGCTCACCATCGCGCATGACGTAGCGATTGTCAGCGCGGGCTGCCACCTGAGAGTCGTGAGTCACGAGTACGACAGCCGTTCCCTGGGAGCGCGCCAAGCCGAGGAACTCATCCAACACCGCCGCCGCATTGCCGCTATCCAGCGACCCTGTGGGCTCATCAGCAAAGACAACGGCAGGTTTGTGCACCAACGCCCTGGCAACGGCAACACGCTGACACTGGCCACCCGAGACCTCCGAAGGACGGCGCTGCCGCAATTCTGCGAGACCAAGCCTATCCAGTACCTCGCCAGCCGCAGCCAGAGCTGGAGTTTTCCGCTGCCCGGCCAGGCGCAGCGGCAGTGCAGCATTCTCCTCCACGGTCAGTTCTGGAAGAAGCTCCCCGTACTGGAAGACGAAGCCGAACTTCTCTCGGCGGAGGGTACTGAGTTCCTCATCGTCGAGATCCGCGAGAGAACGACCCGCAAAGCAAACCTCTCCACGAGCAACTGGAAGCACGCCGGCGAGACAGTAAAGCAGCGACGACTTTCCGGAACCGCTTTGCCCGGTGATCGCTACGACTTCTCCCCGACCGAGGGCAATCTCCGCGTTGCGGACAGCCAGTGTCTCACCGTAGAGGAGATCGACCCCTCTGGCTGACAGAACTTCTGACGTATTGATTTCAATCTCCAATCCGGAGCCCGAGCCCAGTTGTTTTCCCTGGGCTCGGAATGTCAGGAAGTCCTCAGCCGCGATCCCAGTTGTAGCTGAGCATCCTGGATTGCATGCAGTTGTCCGGCCGCAAGGTGCCACGGTCACGACAAACCCGGAACCGAGCCTCGCCCGTGTAGCGCTGGGCACCATTCCAGTTGGACTGGTGAAGCTTTACTGAACTCCGCTGCTTTCCGTAGTAGCGCACCCAGTCGTGACCCTGAACCCTCAGTTCGACGTAGACGTTGTGTCGGTCCGTACCGATCGTGTCCCGTAGCCATCCAGACCACTCGAATGCGCCGTGATTGACGCCCGGCCTATTGAAGACGTACTTCCCTTCGGTGAACGCCACTCCCGTGGTCTCAAGCGTCGGGATCTCCCCCTTAACCGGCGAAGCAAACGCCGCCACCGCCCCGCTGAACACCAGACCAAGCGCCGCCAGGCCAAGCACTGCCTTCTTCACACGCACCTCCGTGACCGATGGCGACGCCGTCATCGCCATGAGTAACGGACTGTAGCGGTGCGAAAGTTGACAGAAACGATCTAGCAGGCCATATCCACCACATCAGGTGATCGACTTCCAGCCACCACAACAAAAAGAAGACGGCACCCCCCGCACAGGGGTGCCGTCTCTTCGTGGGCCGGGGCCGCTGTCGATCGGTGAGGGTCGGGGACCGGCGGCGGCTCCGGGGTTCAGGCGTGGTCGGGGGCCGGGGCCCGGACCACGGGGGCGCGGCTCAGCGGTGGTCGCTGCCTGCCGACTGGGTCGCCGCCCGGCCCGCCTCCAGGCGGGCGACCGGGATGCGGAACGGGGAGCAGGAGACGTAGTCCAGGCCCACCTCGTGGAAGAAGTGCACCGACTCCGGGTCGCCGCCGTGCTCGCCGCACACGCCGAGCTTCAGGTCGGGGCGGGTGCGGCGGCCCGCCTCGGCCGCGGACTTGACCAGGGAACCGACGCCGTCCCGGTCGATCGTCTCGAAGGGGCTGACTCCGAAGATGCCCTTCTCCAGGTACGCGGTGAAGAAGGAGGCCTCCACGTCGTCCCGGCTGAAGCCCCACACGGTCTGGGTGAGGTCGTTCGTGCCGAAGGAGAAGAACTCCGCCGCCTCGGCGATCTGGCCGGCGGTGAGGGCCGCCCGCGGGAGTTCGATCATCGTGCCGATCGCGAGCTTCAGCTCGACGCCGGTGGCCGCCTCGACCTCCGCGATGACCTGGTCGGCCTCCTCGCGGACGATCTCCAGCTCCTGCACGGTGCCGACCAGCGGGATCATGATCTCGGCGCGCGGGTCGCCCTTGGCGTTGCGGCGCTCCGCCGCCGCCTCGGCGATGGCGCGGACCTGCATGGTGAACAGACCGGGGATGACCAGCCCGAGGCGTACGCCGCGCAGACCCAGCATGGGGTTCTGCTCGTGCAGGCGGTGCACGGCCTGCAGCAGGCGCAGGTCGTTCTCGTGGGACTCCTGACGGGACTCCGCCAGCGCCACGCGCACCGACAGTTCGGTGATGTCGGGCAGGAACTCGTGCAGCGGCGGGTCCAGGAGACGGACCGTCACCGGGAGGCCGTCCATGGCCTCGAAGAGTTCGACGAAGTCCTTCTTCTGGAGCGGGAGCAGTTGCTTGAGCGACTCCTCGCGCTCCTCCTGCGTGTCCGCCAGGATCAGGCGTTCCACCTGCTCGCGGCGGTCGCCGAGGAACATGTGCTCGGTGCGGCACAGGCCGATGCCCTGCGCGCCGAAGCGGCGGGCGCGCAGCGCGTCCTCGGCGTTGTCGGCGTTGGCGCGGACGCGCAGACGGCGCTTGCGGTCGGCGAAGGCCATGATGCGGTGGACGGCTTCGACGAGCTCGTCGGCGTCGTCGGCGCCCGCGTGCATGCGGCCCTCGAAGTACTCGACGACCGGGGACGGGACGACGGGTACCTCGCCCAGGTAGACCTTGCCGGAGGAGCCGTCGATGGAGATGACGTCGCCCTCTTCCACCACGTGGCCGCCCGGCACGATCATCCGGCGGCGCTTGGTGTCGACCTCCAGCTCCTCCGCGCCGCACACGCAGGTCTTGCCCATGCCCCGGGCCACGACCGCCGCGTGGGAGGTCTTGCCGCCGCGGCTGGTCAGGATGCCCTCGGCGGCGATCATGCCGTCGAGGTCGTCGGGGTTGGTCTCGCGGCGGACGAGGATGACCTTCTCGCCCGAGCGGGACCACTTGACGGCGGTGTAGGAGTCGAAGACGGCTTTGCCGACGGCCGCGCCGGGCGAGGCCGCGATGCCCCGGCCGACCTTCTCGACCTTCGCGTCCTCGTCGAAGCGGGGGAACATCAGCTGGGCGAGCTGGGCTCCGGTGACGCGTTGCAGCGCCTCCGTCTCGTCGATGAGGCCCTGGTCGACGAGCTGGGTGGCGATGCGGAAGGCCGCTCCCGCCGTGCGCTTGCCGACGCGGGTCTGGAGCATCCACAGCTGGCCGCGCTCGATGGTGAACTCGATGTCGCAGAGGTCCTTGTAGTGGTTCTCCAGCGTCTCCATGATCTGCATCAGCTGGTCGTAGGACTTCTTGTCGATCTGCTCCAGCTCGGCCAGCGGGACCGTGTTGCGGATGCCCGCGACGACGTCCTCGCCCTGGGCGTTCTGCAGGTAGTCGCCGTAGACGCCCTGGTGGCCGGAGGCGGGGTCGCGGGTGAAGGCGACGCCGGTGCCCGAGTCGGGGCCGAGGTTGCCGAAGACCATCGAGCAGATGTTGACGGCGGTGCCCAGGTCGCCGGGGATGCGCTCCTGGCGGCGGTAGAGCTTGGCGCGGTCGCCGTTCCAGGACTCGAAGACGGCCTTGACGGCGAGGTCCATCTGCTCGCGCGGGTCCTGCGGGAAGTCGCGGCCGGCCTCGGTCTTGACGATCTTCTTGAAGCGGGTGACCAGCTTCTTCAGGTCCGCCGCCTCCAGTTCGGTGTCGACGGAGACCTTCTTCGCGGCCTTGGCCGACTCCAGCGCGTCCTCGAAGAGCTCGCCGTCGACGCCGAGGACCGTCTTGCCGAACATCTGGATCAGACGGCGGTAGGAGTCCCAGGCGAAGCGGGCGTCGCCGGCCTGCTCGGCCAGGCCCTGGACCGACTTGTCGGAGAGGCCGATGTTCAGGACGGTGTCCATCATGCCCGGCATGGAGAACTTCGCGCCCGAGCGGACGGACACGAGGAGGGGGTTGTCCGGCTGGCCGAGCTTCTTGCCCATCTGCTCTTCCAGGGCGACGAGGTGCGCACTCACCTCGTCACGCAGTGCCGCCGGCTCCTCGCCGCTGTCGAGGTAGACCTTGCAGGCCTCGGTGGTGATCGTGAAGCCGGGGGGGACGGGAAGGCCCAGGTTGGTCATCTCGGCGAGGTTCGCGCCCTTGCCACCGAGGAGGTCCTTGAGGTCCCTGTTGCCCTCGGTGAAGTCGTAGACGTACTTCACGCCCTCAACGCTCGTGGCCGGCTCGGCTCCATGGAGATCTTTGTTTTCCGACACGGGTCTCGACTCCTAGAGGACGCGGTGGCTGCCCTGACGGCCAGGAACATACCCAGATCGAAGGCTCCTGGGTACGTCCACTTGCGCGTCATACGCCCGTAACCCGCCGTCAGCCAGCGGATCGAAAGTCAAGGCTTGGCAAGCGCGGAGCCCTGGATGTTTTCACTTGTTGAACGGAAGCGCGCTCCACAAGCCTCACTGGCGCTCGTATGAGCGATACGCGGCACGGTTGATTTCGATCGATGAACGATCAAGGCATGGCACTGAGTGCCACCCCTTGGAGAAGTGCAGCCGTCGCCGAATCGCTCATCTGAGCACTCACCCCCTCAGGGGTGGCGAGAATCACGCTCCCACACCCGGCCCGGGTTCACCATGCGGACGCCTCCGCCGACACACGTGAGCGACAGGAACCCGCCTGTCACACGCGTGCCCGCACGACCGTCCTCACCCGAGCGTCCCTCACACCCCGAGCGCCAGCAACCGCTCCTCCGCGCGCTCCGGCGCGTACAGGTGCTCCACGACCAGCGCACCCGCCCCCACCAGGCCCGCCCGTTCCCCCAGCCGTGAGGTCACGACGTCGAGGCGGGCCGTGGAGCGGGGCAGCGCCCGCTGGTAGAGCAGCTCGCGCACGCCCGTGAGGAAGGCGGTTCCGGCCAGATCTCCGGCGATCATCAGGACCCCGGGGTTGAGCAGCGTCACGACCGTCGCCAGGACGTCGCCGACCCTGCGCCCCGCCTCCCGGGCCAGCGCGGCCGCCTCGGGGTGCCCGGCGGCCAGCAGGTCGCGCACATCCGAGCCGGAGGACGCCGGTATCCCCGACTCCGCCAGTCGGCGCGCCACGGCCCCGCCGCTGGCGACGGCCGCCAGGCAGCCGTGCGACCCGCAGCGGCACAGCGCGTCCGCACCCACGCGGATGTGCCCGATGTCGCCCGCCCCGCCGTCGACGCCCCGGAAGATCGAGCCGCCGACCACCACCCCGGCACCGATGCCGGTGGACACCTTGACCAGCACGAACGCGGAGCAGTCGGGGAAGCCGGTGCGCTGTTCGCCGTACGCCATCAGGTTCGCGTCGTTGTCCACCAGGACGGGCACCTCCGCCGGCGCCCTTCCCGTCCCCGCCCCTGCCT
>NZ_JAHHIU010000322.1 GCF_024539815.1 Streptomyces hayashii | reverse complement strand
CCGCCCGCCCGCGGACCGGTGCCCCCACCTCCAGTTCCAGCCCGCCGTCACGGCCGCGTACCGGCAGCACGGCGCCCGCGCGCGCGAGCACCGGAATACGCGACGCCGGGGCGTCCACGAGCACCTGCCCGGGCCCCTCGTACGCCCGCCCCGTCGCCGTGTCGTACCAGCGCCCCCGCGGAAGCCGCACCGTGCGCCGGTCGACGCCCGGCTCCAGCACGGGCGCCACCAGCAGACAGTCGCCCAGCAGGAAGGCGTCCTCGCAGTCCCGCAACGCCCGGTTCCGAGGCGATCCCCACCACACCGGACGGACATAGGGAGCGCCCGTACGGCTCGCCAGATGGGCCATCGTCATGAAGTACGGCATCAGCCGCCGACGCTCCACGAGCGCCCCACGCGCGTGCTCCAGCACCTCGGTCCCGAATTCCCACGGCTCCCGCCCGCCCCCACGCCCACTCGCGTGCGTGCGGAACAACGGCAGATAGGCCCCCAACTGGAGCCGGCGCAGATACAGCTCGGGCGACGGGCTGCCGTCGAAACCACCCACGTCCGTCCCCGCATACGGCACCCCGCACAGCCCGAGGCCCATCACCAGCGACAACGAGGCCCGCAGCCCCGGCCACCCCGCGCCGACCTCCCCGGACCAGGCTCCTCCGTAGCGCTGCAGACCCGCCCAGCCGGACCGGGAGACGACGAACGGACGCTGCCGCGGCTCCAGCCTGTGCAGGCCCTCGTACGCCGCCCGGGCCATGCACAGCCCGTACACGTTGTGCGCCTCGCGATGATCGCCTCCGCGTCCCTCCAGGGCGTGCCGGGCCGACCTGGGCAACGTCGGCTCCCCGAAGGCGGCGAACGACGTCGGCTCGTCCCTGTCGTGCCAGAAGCCGGCAAAGCCCTGTTCGAGCCGCTCGGCATGGAGACCACCCCACCACTGCCGCACACGCGCGTGCGTGAAATCCGGGAACACGGTCTCCCCGGGGCGCCCCACGCCCCCGACGATCCGCCCCGACGCGTCCCGCACGAACGCGTCCTCGGCGACCCCGCCGTCGTACACGGCGCTGCCCGGCGCGGCCTTGACCGCCGGATCCACGACCGACACCAGACGGATCCCGTCCCGCCGCAGCTCCTCGGCCAGCAGCGAGAGTTTCGGGAAACGGTCCTCGTCGACGGTGAAGACCTGGTGCTCGTCGTAGTGGTCGACGTCCAGGTGGACCGCGTCCAGCGGCAGACCGTGCTCCTGATAGCCCGCGACGATCCGACGGACCTCCCTCTCGCCGTCGAACCCCCGCCGCGCGTGATGGTGGCCGAGCGCCCACGCGGGCGGCACCGCCGGCGCCCCGGTGAGCGAGGCCCAGGCGAGGAGCACGCGCGCGGGAGTGCCCACCATCACCCACCGCCGCAACGGCCCGCCGTCCATCCGCACCTCGCACGCCCCCGGCCGGTCGTGCCCGGAGCCCGCCCCCTCCTCGCCCTCCCGCAGTACGACCGTGCCGTCCCAGGACGTGTCGTGGAACGCCAGGTGCGTTCCCGCGTCGGCCACCACCAACTGCACCGGCATCGTCAGATGCAGCGGATCGTCCCCGGAACCGAACGCGCGCCCGGGATCGGTGTTCCACAGCCGGTACGCCCCGTCGCGCAGCCGCGGCCCGGACGCCCGGCCGCCGAGGCCGAAGAACCGCGCGTCCGCCGCCACCTCCGAGCGCTGCATCCACCGCGCCGCCCCGCCCTCTCGCTGCTCCCACCACCGGGGCGGCAGATCACGACGCAGCATGACTCCTCCCGGCGTGCACACCTCGACAGCGCCGTGCCGGGAGACCACGACCGTCACCCGCTCCGCCACCACCCGCCAGCCGCCGTCCTTGTCCGGCTCCAGCACCGCGCGCGGGTCCGGCTCGGGACACGCACCGGCCAGCGCGTACGACGGCTCCGGCTCCGCCCCGTCCCAACCCCAGAACACGGCCCCGTTCACGGCGACCCGGATCCTCAGCTCCGAACGGCTGAACCGAAGCGTCCCCCCTCCGGGGCCCGGCAGCGCCTCCTGCACCAGGCCGGGCACCCGCGCGCGCTCGGGACCCCGCGCCGGCAGCCCCGAGGCGTCGGCCCGCCTCCTGCGCCACGACGCCCGCACGGTGCGCAACCCCTGGGCAGCCCCCGCGGAACCGACCGCCTTCATCGAACGCACCAGGTCACGACCGCTCATGCTGCTCACCCTGTCACTGACCGCGTCACGCGCGCGGGTCGTTCAACTGCCGTTCACCTGTGGCGGGAGCACATCTTCACGACACGGACTGTGGGACGCCCACCCTGGTGCGGAAGTCGATCACATGGCATCGTCCGTGTCAGCCGCGTCACGCGCACCACCCCCTGCTCGTGCGCGGGCGACGCACACGACGCGCACAGTCCGGGAGCCGCTTCATGCCCACCCTGAACCCCGAGCCGCTCTGGCGGCCAGACCCGCAGCGAACGGCGCGGGCCCAGGTCACCAGATTCCAGACCTGGGCGGCCCAGCACCACGGAGCCCCCGCCGAAGGCGGATATCCGGCGCTGCACCGTTGGTCCGTCGACGAGCTGGAGACGTTCTGGGAAGCCGTCACACAGTGGTTCGACGTGCGGTTCTCGACGCCGTACACGCGCGTGCTGGGCGAGCGCACCATGCCCGGCGCGGTGTGGTTCCCCGGCGGGACGCTGAACTACGCCGAGCACGCGCTGCGCGCGGCCGCCACCCGACCGGACGAACCGGCCCTGCTGTACGTCGACGAGATCCACGAACCCAGCCCGGTGACCTGGGCCGAGCTGCGCCGCCAGGTCGGCTCGCTGGCCGGCGAGCTGCGCGCGCTCGGCGTCCGTCCCGGCGACCGGGTCAGCGGGTACCTTCCGAACATCCCGCAGGCCGTCGTCGCCCTTCTCGCCACGGCCGCCGTGGGCGGCGTGTGGACCTCCTGCGCCCCCGACTTCGGCGCCCGCAGCGTCCTCGACCGGTTCCAGCAGGTCGAACCGGTCGTCCTGTTCACCGTCGACGGCTACCGCTACGGCGGCAAGGAACACGACCGCCGCGCCGTCGTCGCCGAACTCCGAGCCGAGCTTCCCACCCTGCGCGCCGTGGTCCACATCCCCCTCCTCGGCACCGAACCGCCCGAGGGAGCCCTGGAGTGGTCGGCCCTCACGGCCGCCGACGAGGAACCCGTCTTCGAACAGGTCCCCTTCGACCACCCCCTCTGGGTGCTCTACTCCTCCGGCACGACCGGCCTGCCGAAGGCCATCGTCCAGTCCCAGGGCGGCATCCTCGTCGAACACCTCAAGCAGCTCGGCCTGCACTGCGACCTCGGGCCCGAGGACCGCTTCTTCTGGTACACCTCGACCGGCTGGATGATGTGGAACTTCCTCGTCTCCGGCCTCCTGACGGGGACGACGATCGTCCTCTACGACGGCAGCCCCGGGTACCCCGACACAGGCGCGCAGTGGCGTGTCGCCGAACGCACCGGCACCACCCTGTACGGCACCTCGGCGGCGTACGTGATGGCCTGCCGCAAGGCGGAGGTGCACCCCTCCCGCGACTTCGACCTCTCCAAGGTGCAGTGCGTCGCCACCACGGGGTCCCCGCTCCCGCCCGACGGCTTCCGCTGGCTGCACGACGAGGTCCGCGACGACCTGTGGATCGCCTCGGTCAGCGGCGGCACGGACGTGTGCTCCTGCTTCGCCGGAGCCGTCCCCACCCTCCCGGTGTACACCGGCGAACTCCAGGCGCCCGGCCTCGGCACCGATCTGCAGGCCTGGGACCCCGAAGGCCGGCCCGTGATCGACGAGGTCGGCGAGCTCGTCGTCACCAACCCCATGCCCTCCATGCCGGTCCGCTTCTGGAACGACCCGGACGGCAGCCGCTACCACGACAGCTATTTCGACACCTATCCCGGCGTATGGCGACACGGAGACTGGATCACCGTCACCTCGCGCGGCTCCGTCGTCATCCACGGCCGATCCGACTCCACGCTCAACCGCCAAGGCGTGCGCATGGGCTCCGCGGACATCTACGAGGTCGTCGAGCGCATCCCCGAGATCAAGGAATCCCTGGTCATCGGCATCGAGCAGCCCGACGGCGGTTACTGGATGCCGCTCTTCGTGCACCTGGCTCCCGGAGCGGTCCTCGACGAGGCGCTCCTGGACCGGGTCAAACAGGCCATCCGCCGACAGCTCTCCCCACGCCACGTCCCCGACGAGGTCATCGAGGTGCCCGGGGTCCCGCACACCCTCACCGGAAAGCGCATCGAGGTCCCGGTCAAACGCCTCCTCCAGGGCACTCCGCTGGAGAAGGCCGTCAACCCCGGCGCGGTCGACGACCTCGACCTCCTGCGCTTCTACGAGGACCTCGCCCGCAAGCGATCCTGAGGATGCCCCCCGCCGGACCACCCGTTGAGTGCAGGTGGTCCGGGCCCTCGCCGAGCAGCACCGCGGCGGCCCGGCCACCTGCGCCACCTCAGGTGAACAGCGGTTTCGTGCTGTACAGGGCAGGCAGTCGAGCCAACCCGATCCTCACTGTCAGTGCCGTCGATTACTGTGAGTGAGCATTGATCGACGTGCACACCAGGGGGAAAACGTGGCAGACACCGACCAGCAGACCATGCGGCGCGTCCTGCGCCGGGAGATCGCCGGCACCATCGGCGTCCTCACCGACGAACACGACTTCCGCGCCATGCGGCGCTATCGCACCTTCACGTTCGACGACCACGCCACCTACCTCCAGCAGGTCGAAAGCCTGCTCAGGACCCGCGCCCTGCACGGCAGCCACACCACGCTGGCCCTCTTCGACCCGCAGGAATACGCCGCCTACTGCACCGCCAGGGGCCTCGACGCCGACGACCCGGCCAACCGCACCCGCTTCACGGCCGAACTCGCCACCACCGGCCCCACCGTCGCCTACGAGGGCCAGCCCCTCGCCGACCTCCTGCCCACCCTCGTCGACGAAGCCGTCCGACGAGCCGCCTGGGAATACGCGGCCACGCTCCTCGCCCGTCTCGGGCCCTGCGCCACCTGCGGCGAGGACATCGGCCGCGCTGCCTTCACCCACGCCTCGGACCTCGTCAGCCGCATCCTCGACACAGCGCCACCGGGCGACCGGCATCTCGTCTGCAGCGTCACCGGCACCCCCGAAACGCTCCTCGCGGTCCTCCACGCCGACGACGAAGCCGACGCCACCGGTCCACTGCTCGACGACGCCGAGGCCCTGGAGTTCACGACCGTCCTGGCCCTCGGACTCGCCACGCAGAGCCCGGGCGGACTGGTCATGCGCACCACCGCGGCGGGCGTCCCGGACCAGATCTACGGATGGCGCCTGCGCGGCGAGGGCCTCGAACCCCTCACCGCGGGGGAGGTCTTCGACGCCTACTGCACCGACGTCGAATCCGGCGACCTCATCTCACCCGAGTCCGGCGTCGACTACTGCTTCCCACCGGATCTCGGCCCCCGAGGACGGCCCTCGGGCCACGCCCACTGACCCACGGAGAACACCCGCCCACGCGAAGGGCGCCCCACCCGAAGGCGGAGCGCCCCTGCATCACCGGCCGGTCGGCCGCCGGCCGGCCCCCGCTACTCGCCGGACAGCACGGCCTGCGCCGCGTCGCGCGCTTCCTCCGCGCTGTCGCACGCACGCGCGGCGGCCGCGGCCCGCTCGCACTGAGCCAGCGTGTACTTCGCCAGCGTCCCGCGCACATACGGAATCGACGCCGACCCCATGGAAAGAGAGGTGACCCCCAGACCCGTCAGCACGCAGGCGAGAAGCGGATCGGCGGCGGCCTCGCCGCACACACCGCAGCTCTTGCCCTCGGCCCTGGCCGCCTCGGCGGACAGGGCGACGAGGTCCAGCAGCGCGGGCTGCCACGGATCCTGAAGACGCGACACCGCACCCACCTGCCGATCGGCCGCGAACGTGTACTGCGCGAGGTCGTTCGTGCCGAGAGACAGGAACTCCACCTCCTGCAGGATCGAACGCGCCCGCAGAGCCGCCGACGGAATCTCGACCATCGCGCCGAACTTCGCCCGCAGCCCCGCCTCGCGGCACGCGTCCGCGAAGGCCTTGGCATCGGTGCGGTCCGCCACCATGGGCGCCATCACCTCAAGGTGGACGGGCAGCCCTTCGGCAGCCTTCGCCAGTGCCGTCAGCTGCGTCCGCAGCACGTCGGGATGGTCCAGAAGCGTCCGAAGCCCCCGCACTCCCAGCGCAGGGTTGGGCTCGTCGGCCGGGGTCAGGAAGTCGAGCGGCTTGTCCGCTCCCGCATCCAGCACCCGTACGACGACGCGGCCCTCCGGGAACGCCTCCAGCACCTGCCGGTAGGCCTCGACCTGCTTCTTCTCGGACGGCGCGTTCTTGCTGTCGTCGAGGAAGAGGAACTCGGTACGGAAGAGCCCGACGCCTTCCGCCCCGGCGTCGAGGGCAGCCGGCACGTCGGCCGGCCCGCCGACGTTCGCCAGCAGCGGCACCTTGTGACCATCGGCGGTGGCGCCCGGACCGGTCGAGGCGGCCAGCGCCGCCCTGCGCTCGGCGGCGGCCGCTTCGAGCTGCGCCTTCTTCTCGTCGCTGGGGTCCACGAAGACATCGCCGGTGCTGCCGTCGACGGCGATCACCGTGCCCTCCGCGAGTTCGCCGGCCCCGGGCAGTGCCACGACGGCCGGCACCCCGAGAGCGCGGGCGAGGATCGCGCTGTGACTCGTCGGCCCGCCCTCCTCGGTCACGAAGCCGAGCACCAGAGTCGGGTCCAGCAGCGCGGTGTCAGCCGGGGCCAGATCCCGGGCGACCAGCACGTACGGCTCGTCGCTGTCCGGCACCCCCGGCATCGGGACGCCCAGCAGACGGGCGACGATACGATTCCGCACATCGTCGAGGTCGGCCACGCGACCCGCCAGGTACTCACCGGCGCCGGCCAGCAGCTCGCGGTAGGCGGCGAAGGCGTCGTACACGGCGCGCTCGGCCGTGCTGCCGACGGCGATGCGCCGGTCCACGTCGACCATCAGCTCGGGGTCCTGAGCCATCATGGCCTGCGCCTCAAGCACCGCCTGGGCTTCGCCCCCCGCCAGATTTCCGCGTGCCGTCAAGTCGGCTGCCACAGCCTCCACGGCCTTGCGGGCGCGCCCCTGTTCGCGCTCCGCGTCCTGCGCCGGGACCTGCTTGGCAGGCGGTTCGAGCACCGCCGTCCCCATGTGCCGAACCTCGCCGATCGCCACACCGTGGCTCACGCCGACGCCTCGCAGCGTTGTCACCATCTCACCCGTCTCCCATAGTGCGGCGGGTCCTGCCGCCGCGGTGGTTGTCCTGCGTGCCGCCGACCGGGACGGCGGCGGCGTCACTGCCAGGAAAACAGAGCGTCGCCGGCCTTCACATCGCCGTCCTCACGGAGGTCGCCGAGAGAGTCGGCCGTGGCTTCCAGAGCGACGATCGGGCACACCGGGGACTTGCCGGCCGCTTCCACCGCGCTCGGGTCCCAGCGCACGATGCCCTGCCCGCGCGTGACGGTGTCCCCCTTGTTCACGAGGAGCTCGAAGCCCTCGCCGTTGAGCTGCACGGTGTCGATCCCGAGGTGGGTGAGCACGCCGTGCCCCTCGGAGTCGACGACGACGAAGGCGTGCGGGTGGAGGGAGACGATGACTCCGTCCACCGGCGCGATGGCCTCGGAGGGTTCGCGCACCGGGTCGATCGCCGTGCCCGGGCCGACCATGGCTCCGGAGAAGACCGGATCCGGCACCGCAGCCAGTCCGAGGGCGCGTCCTGCAAGCGGGGACGTCACGGTGGTCATGGGAAACCTCCCAGGGGTGGAGATGTATATGGGCCGTTACTGCCTGTCCAGGACGGCGCACTGTGCAGCAGGGTATGTCATATGAAGTACCGGTTCCGCACGAGAACAACCGATCCGTGGTCTAGACCACTAGCCTAGTCGATTTGCAGCAGCTCTGCGGCCCCGTGTACAGTCGTACTCCTGCTCAGGGCGAGCGACGCGATCAAGCGCGTTCGTCGGGCAGCACCCAAACTTGTCAGATCCTATCTCTGGATCATCTTCCGCATGCCTGCGGAACGGTGGTCAGGAGGCCGGAAAAACCCTGATAGAGTTTGAAACGCAAGACCGAAGGGAAGCGCCCGGAGGAAAGCCCGAGAAGTTCGGGTGAGTACAAAGGAAGCGTCCGTTCCT
>NZ_JAHHIU010000321.1 GCF_024539815.1 Streptomyces hayashii | reverse complement strand
GCGCGCGGCGGGGCGGGCGCGGGATCCGTCTCGGCGTCGTGGTGGGACACCAGCGGTTTCTCCTTGAGGAAGAAGGCGATGACCAGCCCGAGAACGAGCACCGGCACGAGGCAGAGGAAGATCCTCGGCATGGCGTCGGCGTAGGCCTGGACGTAGGCGTCGCGCAGCGGGGCGGGCAGCGCGTGGACGAGCTGCGGGGTGAGCGACTCGGGGTCGGGCAGCGCGGCGCCGGAGCCGGCGGGCAGGCGGGCGCGCAGGGCGTCGGCGAGCCGGTCGGCGAACAGGGTGCCGAAGACCGCCGCGCCGACGCTGCCCCCGATCTGACGGAAGTAGGTGTGGGCGCTGGTGGCGGCGCCGAGGTCGGCGGGGCGCACGGAGTTCTGCACGGCCAGGACGAGGACGGGCATCACCAGGCCGATGCCGGCGCCGAGGACGGTCATCCAGAGGCTGTACTGGAGCCTGGGGGTGTCGGCCTCCAGCCGGGAGAGCAGCCACATGCCCAACACGGACAGGGCGCTGCCGAGAACAGGGTAGATCCGGTAGCGGCCGGTGTGGGTGATGAGCTGTCCGGAGAGGATCGAGGCGCAGACGACGCCTCCCGTCATGGGCAGCATCAGCAGGCCGGACTCGGTGGCGCTGGCCCCGTCGACCATCTGCAGGAAGGTGGGCAGATAGCTCGCCGCGCCGAACAGGGCGACGCCGGTCACCAGGCCGACCAGGGCGGTGACGTCGAAGACGGCGTCCCTGAACAGCCGCAGGGGGATGAGGGGTTCGGCGGTCAGGCCCTCGACGAGGACGAAGCCGACGGCGGCGGCGGCCGCTCCGGCGCCGAGCCCGAGGACGACGCCGGAGTCCCAGGCGTATCGGGTGCCGCCCCAACCGGTCAGCAGCACCAGACAGACGGATGCGGCGGCGAGCAGCAGGGCGCCGAGGACGTCGAACCGGGGTTTCGCGGCCGGCCTGGGCAGTTTCAGCACGAGGGTGACGACGGCGAGGGTCAGCAGCCCGAAGGGGACGTTGACGTAGAAGCACCAGCGCCAGGAGAGGTGGTCGGTGAAGTAGCCGCCGAGCAGGGGGCCCGCGACCGAGGCGAGGCCGAACGCGGCGCCGATCAGGCCCATGTAGCGGCCGCGCTGCCGGGGCGGCACGATGTCCGCGATGATCGCCTGCACCCCGATCAGCAGTCCGCCCGCGCCGACGCCCTGAACGGCGCGGAACGCGATCAACT
This sequence comes from Streptomyces hayashii, assembly GCF_024539815.1. GTDB lineage: Bacteria > Actinomycetota > Actinomycetes > Streptomycetales > Streptomycetaceae > Streptomyces > Streptomyces hayashii. Next base: position 6,953 of record NZ_JAHHIU010000321.1, on the reverse strand, counting down.
GGTCCATGGTGTGCGCCCGTCCGGCGAGCGCGGAACCGATGACGAAGACGACGATCGCGAACTGGAAGACGCCCTTGCGGCCCAGGAGGTCGCCGAGCTTGCCGTACACCGGGAGGGTGACCGTCGCGGTGAGCAGGTAGGCGGTGATCGCCCAGGACATCCGGTCCAGGCCGTGCAGTTCGCCGACGATCCTCGGCAGGGCGGTGGCGACGATCATCTGCTCCAGCGCCGCGAGGAGCAGCGCGAGCATGAGGGCGAAGAAGACCAGCCGTACCCGGCGGCGGGCCGGTCCCGTCGTGTCGGCGGGCGCCGGCGGCGGGGCCTTCGCGGGAGTCGCCGTGACCGGCTCGTCCTGCACCAGAGTGGTTGCGCCCATCTGCCGTTCCCCTCGTCGCACCCGCCACACAGTTGTCGCGTAAAGCGACAACCACGAGCAAGTGCGACGAGTTACGGGGCCGTCCCGGTCACAAGGCAGAACCACTCGATCCGGTGACGGCGATCAACACACCCCGGAACGCAGGGGCGTTGACCTACTTCTCGACCTCGGCGGCGAGGTTGGCGAGGACGCCGTCGTAGATCCGGCCCAGCCCCTTGGGGGCGAAGGTCTTCTCGAAGAAGCCGCCGATGCCGCCGGCGCCGTTCCACGTGGTGGTGACGACGACGCGGGACCTGCCCTCGCCGGCCGGGGTGACGCGCCAGACGGTGACCATCGAGGAGTTGCGGTCCTTCTCCACGAGCTCGCCGTCGGTCGGTTCGGCGACCTCCAGGAGGCAGTCGCGGACGCGCTTGCTGGTGGCCTGGAGCTTCCAGTGGACGAGGGTGCCCTCGCCGTCGCCGCCCTCGCGCACCTCGTACTCGCTGAAGTGCTCGGTCAGCAGATTCCCGCGCGTGCCGCTGTAGTCGGCGATCGTGTCGAACACCTTGTCCGGGTCCGCCGCGACGACCCGCTCGGTGGTGGCCTCGACCTGCGCCATGGGGTTCCTCCAGGTCCGTGTTGCTCAGGGTTGCTCAGGGGTGCCTCAGGTTCGGGGCAAGCCAACCACCCCGGTCCACGGCCGCCCAAATCGGGGTCGCCGAAGCGATCGCCGGCCGATCGGAAACCGGTCCCGAAAGGGCCGCCGCACGATCATGGGAACAGATGTTCTATTATGTGGGCAGTGCTACCGAGGAGGCGTCATGCGCTGGGAGAACCTCACCGTGGAGACCCGTCACGACCGGCCGGCGGACGCCGCGCTGTTCGAGGCGGACACGGTCACGACCAGGACGTTCGACACGCCCGAGTTCGCCGGCATCACCTTCCACGAGATCCGCGCCCGTTCGATCCTCAACCGGGTGCCGGGCGCCTCCCGGATGCCGTTCGAGTGGACGGTGAACCCCTACCGCGGCTGCACGCACGCGTGCGTCTACTGTTTCGCCCGCCGGACGCACAGTTATCTCGACCTCGACACCGGGATCGGCTTCGACACCCAGATCGTCGTCAAGGTGAACGCGCCGGAGCTGCTGCGCCGCCAGCTCGCCTCGCCCCGCTGGCAGGGCGAACACGTAGCGATGGGCACGAACGTCGACTGCTACCAGCGCGCCGAGGGCCGCTACCGGCTCATGCCGGGCATCCTGTCCGCCCTGCGCGACCGGGCGAACCCCTTCTCCATCCTGACCAAGGGCACCCTGATCCTGCGCGACCTCGACCTGCTGCGGCAGTCCGCCGAGGTGACCGACGTCGGGGTCTCCGTCTCGGTGGGCTTCACCGACACCGAGCTGTGGCGCACCGTCGAGCCGGGCACCCCGGCCCCGCAGCGCCGCCTGGACGTGGTGCGCACCCTCACCGACCACGGCATCGGCTGCGGGGTGCTGATGGCGCCGGTGATCCCCTTCCTGGGCGACGAACCGGCGCAACTGCGCGCCACCGTCCGGGCGATCGCGGCCGCCGGAGCCACCTCCGTCACCCCGCTCGCACTGCATCTGCGCCCCGGCGCACGGGAGTGGTTCATGGCCTGGCTCGGGCAGCACCACCCCCGTCTGGTGCGCCGCTACGAGCGGCTGTACGCGGACGGCGCCTACGCCCCGAAGTGGTACCAGCGCCGGATCACCCGTCAGGTGCACGAGCTCGCCGAGGAGTACGGCATCGGTCCCACGCGTGCGGGGACGCCCCGCCGGATCCGGCCGCCCGCCCCGGCCGAGGAGCCCGCCGCATCGGGACCCACCCAGCTCACGCTGCTCTGAGCGCGTTCGAGCGCATCCGGCTACTCGAACGGGTCAATAAACCCCAGAACAGGTATTTCCGGACGATCTTTCCGGGACGATCCGGCAAGGGCCGTGACCTGCGCGGTCCGCCTTCGCCGGCCCCTCTCGTCCCGGGAGCAGTCCATGAACAAACGTGCAGCCGTGCTGTGCGCCGCCGCCGCAGTCGTGGCCGGGACGGTCACGGCCGTGCCCGCCGGCGCGAGTTCGTCGCACCCCGCCTCCGCCTCCACGGCGAAGCTCGCCTGGAAGAGCTGCGGCGTCTCCGCCCGGCCGACGCTGCAGTGCGCGTCGCTGAAGGTGCCGCTCGACCACGCCCGGCCCGCCGGGAAGCAGATCACTCTCGCGCTGTCCCGGGTCCCGCACACCGCGAAGACGTACCAGGGCCCCCTGCTGGTCAACCCCGGCGGGCCCGGCGGCCAGGGGCTGAGCCTCGCCGGGTTCGTCGCCTCGGCACTGCCCAAGGCCGTCTCGGCGCAGTACGACGTCATCGGCTTCGACCCGCGCGGGGTGGGCAGGAGCACCCCCGCCCTGAACTGCAAGCCCGGTCACTTCGCCCCCGTCCGCCCGGACTCCGTGCCGCTCACCGAGGCGATCGAGCGGGCCGACCTCCGGCGCGCCCGGTCCTTCGCCGAGGCCTGCGGCAAGAAGTACGCCGACGTCCTGCCGTACATCGACACGCTCGACGCGGTGCGGGACATGGACGCGATCCGCGCCGCGGTCGGCGCCGAGCGGCTGAACTACTTCGGCTACTCGTACGGCACCTACCTGGGCGCGGTGTACGCCAAGCTCTATCCGCAGCGGGTGCGGCGACTGGTCCTGGACTCGATCGTCGACCCGACCGGCGTCTGGTACGAGGACAACCTCACCCAGGACCTCGCCTTCAACGACCGCCACCGCGCCCTCATGGCGTGGATCGCCAAGTACGACAAGACCTACAGGCTGGGCTCCGACCCGGAGCAGGTCGAGGCGAAGTGGTACGCCATGCGGGCGGCCCTGGCGAAGAAGCCGGCCGGCGGCAAGGTGGGCGCCTCCGAGCTGGAGGACACCTTCATGCCGGGCGGTTACTACAACGGTTACTGGCCCCACCTCGCCGAGGCGTTCGCGGCGTACGTGAACGCCTCGGACACCGCCCCGCTGGTCGAGGCGTACGAGAACTTCGCCGCGGTCGACGCGGCGGGCGACAACGGCTACAGCGTCTATACCTCGGTGCAGTGCCGGGACTCGGCCTGGCCCCGCGACTGGGACGAGTGGCGCTCGGACAACTGGTCGACGTACGCCAAGGCGCCCTTCATGACCTGGAACAACGCCTGGTACAACGCGCCGTGCGCGTTCTGGCCGACCCGGTCCCTGGCTCCGGTGAACGTCGTCAACGGCGACCTGCCGCCGGTCCTGCTGTTCCAGGCGACGAACGACGCGGCCACCCCGTTCGAGGGCGGCGCGACGGTCCACGCCCTGCTGCGCGGCTCCAGTCTGGTGGTCGAGGAGGGCGGGCAGAACCACGGCATCACGCTGAGCGGGAACGCCTGCCTGGACAAGCACCTGGCGGCGTACCTGGCCCACGGCGTCGTGCCGCGCGGGAGCGGCGAGGCCGACGCGGTGTGCCCGGCCCAGCCCGACCCCGAGCCGCCGACGTCGAAGGTCGCGCAGCGCTCGGCCCACGGCTCGACGCTGCACGGGCTGCTGGGCTTCCGCGGCTGAGCGGCGCCCGTCCGCCCAGCGGAGTGCTGGAGCCGTCGGGGACGCCGTCGGACGCATGGTCCACCATGGACGCATGAGCGAACCGATCAGGCCGGCCGCCCCCGACGGCTTCGCCCTCGCCACCCGGTACCGTCCGGCCGCCGTCGACGCCGCCTTCGACGACGTCGTCGTCGAACTCCCCTGTTGCGTCACGGACATGGCCCGTCCGCCCGCCGTCCGCAAGGCCCGGGCCGCGTGCATGCCCGACGACCGCCTCCCCGCCGTCCCGGCCGTAGAGGCAGCGGCGCCGGTCCGCCCGGAGTTGCCGAGGGAGATCGAGGCGTTCGCGGTGCTGGGCGAATGACGTCGGCGGCCGACCCGCTGGTGCGGGAGATGACGCTCGCGGACGTCGATCGCGTCTCGGAGATCCGCGTGCGCGGCTGGCAGTGGGCCTACCGGGGGTTGATGCCGCAGTCGTACCTGGACGCGATGAGCGTCGCCGAGGACGCCGAGCGCCGCCGGGCCGGTTTCGGTCAGGGCGGGCCCGCCGTGGTGAACCTGGTCGCGGAGCGAGCCGGTACGGTGGTGGGCTGGGCCGCCCAGGGCCCTGACCGGGACGGCGAAGTCCTCACGGGCGACGCCGAGTTGTACGCGCTCTATGTGGCCGTCGAGCACATCGGCACCGGCGTCGGACGCGCTCTGCTGGAGGAGGCCGCACGACGGGCCGAGGCCCTGGGGCACCCCGGCATGCGGCTCTGGGTGCTCAGGGACAACGTCCCGGCCCGCCGTTTCTACGCCCGTGCCGGGTTTCACGCGGACGGAGCCGAGGAGCCCTTCGAGGTGGCGGGCGTCGCCGTGCCCGAGGTACGCCACCGGGGACGCCTGCCCCTGCGGAGCCCCTTCCGCTCGGCCTCCTGAGGGCTCGTCACCGCTGCCGGGGGATCCGCGCGAGGGCGTGCACGGCAGCCTGCGCGAGGACCGGGTGGGCGAGGGCGTCGTTCAGCACCGGGCGGGCCCGGCCGTCGCCCAGCGTGCCGAGCCCCTCGACGCAGGCGAGGGCCACCCGCCGGTAGGGGTCGTGCGGCCGCAGCCGCCGCTGCAGCGTCGTGATCAGCGCGGGCACCGACTCGGGCGCACGCAGCTCCACCAGCAGCCGGACGGGATGCAGGGCGTAGGCGACGCGCAGTTCGTTGGTGGCCAGGGCGGCCGCGGCGCGGGCGGTGCGGGGGTCGCCGAGGCGGGCGAGCGCGTGGGCGGCGGAGGCGCAGCGCGGGGGGTCCCGGTGGTTGAGCAGCAGAACGAGCGTCTCGAAGGCGCGTCGGTCCCCGGCGAGTCCGAGCCGGAACGCGGCCAGTTCCCTGGCCCACAGGGGCTGCCCCGGCTCGGTGAGCAGGGCCGCCAGTTCGTCGGGGCCCGCGGCGGCCGCCAGCCGCTCGTACACGGCGGTCGCGCCGGACTCGCGCCGTAAGCGCTCCGTGAGGGATCGCAACTCTTCGTCCATGTGCCGAGCCTAGGACAGGCCCCGGGGCCGTACGGCGCGTAGCGGCGCACGGGAGCACAACCGGGCGCACGACCCGTGCCGCCGTCTGCCGGGAAGGCCGCGCAAACGCACGCTTCGTCCCGCTCGGGACCACTTCCGTCCGGGCCGGGTCCACGACGCTTCCGGCCGGTGACGTGCGGCGACGACGGGTGTCCGGGGCTGCGGAGGCACGCGGAGAGGGCGTCTTCGATCAGCGGCGGTCAGGTTCGGCCGACTGGAGATCACGTTCGTTCGCTATGGCGAATTCGACGAGCGGAAAGGGGTGGCTACGAGCATCAGTACTATCCCCGTTCAACAGTGCGGCGGGAACGTTGCTACTGATAAGTAACGCGTCGTCAGATGGGTTCCGGGCGCCCGGGAAAGGGTCCCAGGACACCCCCCTGATGATGTGACCCATCGATGCGAGCCGATGCGCTCCTGCACCGAGGCGCCGGCGGCGCCATCGTTTTGTCCGAAGGGCCCTGAACAAAATGAGTCCTACTTTGACACTCGACCCGTCCCACCACACGGAACTGATACGCAGTCTGTTCCACAAGGTGCAGTTCGACACGTTCGAGGCCTACGACGACCCTCGCTGCAACGTCACGGCCCTCACCCAGGAGGCGTTCGCCAGGACGCTGCCCCTCCTGCCCGCCGGGATCGGCGTGCAGGAGGCGTACGAGCGGTTGATGGACGTGAGCATGCAGCTCGCGGCCGACGACCTGAGTGCTCGTCGGAACTGCTGCGGTCCGTGCGAGATCCACCTCATCCCGCTGGTCTCGCTCTACGGCTTCCGGTTCGGCGAGGTGGACGACGGGTTCCAGCCGTGGCTGGCCGCGGTGGACGCCCTCCCGCAGCCGGAGCGGGCGGTCTACCGGCTCATCGCCTTCCACGGGTGGACCAACGCCAGGACCGCCGAGGTGCTGGGCCGCTCCCAGGGCTGGAGCAGCAAGGCCATGAGCCGGGCCAGGGCCCGTCTGGCATCCGCCGGCGTCTGTGTGGAGGAGCTCCAGAGGGGCTTCTTCGACGTGGAGATCCACAGAAGGAAGGAGAAGCCATGACCCATCAGACGGCGTACCGCCGCAAGGCGCGTCTGATCGACCATGCCGCTCCGCCCACTCCCCAGGAGTGGCTGGAGCACGATGCCCGGTACCTGGAGGACATCACGGCCGAGATCAGCCGCAGGGCAGCCGGAGGCGACCCCGCCGCCGCTCCCTGGGCGTCGCCGCTCTACTTCGACGCCGGCGCGCGCGCGGAGTCCGTCACGGGACGTGCCCTGCTCGCCCTGCGGCACCTGTCCGACGAGACGGTCGCCCGTCTGGTCCTGCTCGGCCGGGTGCTCCACGGGGAGCGCGCCCGGCCCGCGGCAGTCCCGGCGCAACGGCAGCCGGAGAGCGACAGAGGCGGCCAGGAGGGACGCGTCCGCCGCAAGGAGGGCAGCGTCAGCCCGCCCGCCCGCGGCGGCCGGCCCATCGTCGCGCAGCTGGACGGCGCGGAGGCGCTGGCCGGCTGACGC
>NZ_JAHHIU010000320.1 GCF_024539815.1 Streptomyces hayashii | reverse complement strand
CCGTCCGGATCTTACGGATCTCGAAGTCCATCGCATCCCCTGAACTGGGGTGTTGCAACGACTCCTAGAACCCAAGCTCGGGTGAGCGCCCTTCTCGTGCGTCCGCGTGAGGACGCGTGTTCGTCCGGGTGTGGACGCGTACGGATGCGTACGCGTCCCCCGGCCTACGAGTGCGTCCGCAGCAGGGTGCGCATGGTCCGCATGGCCACCGACAGGTTGGCCAGGTCGAACGTCTCCGACGTCTGGATCTCCTCCAGGGTGGTGCGCGCCCGGCCCAGGATCGCCGCGTTCTTCTCCTCCCACGCCTTGAAGCGCTGCTCGGGCGTCGAGGTCCCGTTGCCGACCGCCAGGACGTCGGCCGTCAGCGCCGCGTGCGCCGCGTACAGGTCCTCGCGGATGGACGCGCGGGCCATGGACTGCCAGCGGTCGGCGCGCGGAAGCTCGATGATGCGGTCCATCAGCTGGGTGATGCGCAGCCGGTCCGCGAGGTCGTAGTAGACCTCGGCGACGTCCAGCGGGTCCCTGTCCATGCGGTCGGCCACCGAGACGATGTCCAGCGCCGGGAACGCCGAGGAGAACCCCGCCACCCGGGTCGCCAGCTCGTCCGGGACTCCCGCGGCGGTCAGCTCGTCGTAGATGCGCTGCCACCACTCCAGGTCCGCGCCCCGCATCAGCTTCGTCAGCTGCGACCACACCAGCTCGACCCGCTCGGCGAAGAACTCGACCGTCTCCGCCAGTTGCAGCGGCTGCGGCCGGTTGTTCAGCAGCCACCGCGTCCCGCGCTCGACGAGCCGCCGCGAGTGCAGCCGGATCCGGGTCTGCACATCGGCCTCGACCTGGTTGTCGAGGGCCTCCACCGCGTCCCACACCGGCGCCGCGCGGAAGATCGCCCGGGCCGCGGTCTGCGCCCGCACGATCTCCTCCAGCGAGGCGCCCGTCTCCTCGCGCAGCCGGTGCAGATACGTCGTCCCGCCCGTGTTGACCGTGTCGTTGACCAGGACGGTCGTGGTGATCTCACGGCGCAGCGGGTGGCTGTCGATGCCCTCGGGGAACCGCTCGCGCAGCGCCGTCGGGAAGTACGTGTGCAGCAGACCGCGCAGATAGTCGTCGTCGGGCAGCGAGGTGTGCAGCAGCTCGTCCGACACCGTGATCTTCGTGTACGCCAGCAGGACGGCCGTCTCCGGGCCGGTCAGGCCCTGGCCGGCGCTCAGCCGCTCACGGATCTGCCGGTCGGTGGGCAGGAACTCCAGGGCGCGGTCCAGGTGTCCTTCCCGGACCAGGTGGCGCATGAAGCGCTGCTGGGCGTGGAGCATGTCCTTGGACTGGGCGAGGGCGTTGGCGATCGCGGTGTTCTGCGCGTAGTTGTTGCGCAGGACGAGCGCGCCGACCTCGTCGGTCATCTCCGCGAGCAGCTTGTTGCGCTGCTTGACGGTCATGTCGCCCTCGGTCACCAGGCCGTTGAGCAGGATCTTGATGTTCACCTCGTGGTCGGAGGTGTCCACGCCCGCGCTGTTGTCGATGGCGTCGGTGTTGATCCTCCCGCCGAGCCGGGCGAACTCGATCCGGCCGAGCTGGGTCAGGCCCAGGTTGCCGCCCTCGCCGACGACCTTGACGCGCAGATCGGCGCCGTCCACCCGGATCGGGTCGTTGGCCTTGTCGCCGACGTCCGCGTTCGACTCCGTGGACGACTTCACGTACGTGCCGATGCCGCCGTTCCACAGCAGGTCCACCGGCGCCCGCAGGATCGCCTTCATCAGATCGGCCGGGGTCAGCTTGGCGACGCCCGCCTCGATGCCGAGAGCCGCGCGGATGTGCGCGTTGACGGGGATCGCCTTGGCCGTACGGGGGAAGATCCCGCCGCCGGACGACAGCAGCGCGGTGTCGTAGTCGGCCCAGCTGGAGCGGGGCAGCTCGAACAGCCGGCGGCGCTCGGCGTAGGAGGTCGCCGCGTCGGGCTCGGGGTCGATGAAGATGTGCCGGTGGTCGAACGCGGCGACCAGCCGGATGTGCTCGCTGAGCAGCATGCCGTTGCCGAACACGTCACCGGACATGTCGCCGATGCCGACGACCGTGAAGTCCTCGGCCTGCGTGTTCACGCCCAGCTCCTTGAAGTGGCGCTTCACCGACTCCCAGGCGCCGCGGGCGGTGATCCCCATGCCCTTGTGGTCGTAGCCGGCCGAACCGCCGGACGCGAAGGCGTCCCCGAGCCAGAAGTCGTAGGACTGGGCGACCTCGTTGGCGATGTCGGAGAACGTCGCCGTGCCCTTGTCGGCGGCGACCACCAGGTAGGTGTCGTCCTCGTCGTGCCGCACGACGTCGGCCGGCGGCACGACCTCCCCGCCCACCATGTTGTCGGTGATGTCGAGCAGGGCCGAGATGAACGTCCTGTAGCTGGCGATGCCCTCGGCGAGCCACGCGTCGCGGTCCACCGCCGGGTCGGGCAGCTGCTTGGCGACGAAGCCGCCCTTGGCGCCGACCGGCACGATGACGGTGTTCTTCACCATCTGCGCCTTGACCAGGCCGAGGACCTCGGTGCGGAAGTCCTCACGCCGGTCGGACCAGCGCAGACCGCCGCGCGCGACCTTCCCGAACCGCAGGTGCACGCCCTCCACCTGCGGCGAGTACACCCAGATCTCGAACGCGGGCCGCGGCGCCGGCAGGTCGGGGATGGCCTGCGGGTCGAACTTCATCGACACGTAGTCGTGCGGCCGTCCGTCCGCGCGCCGCTGGAAGAAGTTCGTGCGCAGCGTCGCCTTGATGACCGTCAGGAACGAGCGCAGGATCCGGTCCTCGTCGAGCGAGGCGACCTGGTCGAGCGCGGCTTCCAGCTCCTCCAGCAGGGCGTCGACGATTTCGAGCCCGGCGCGCTGCCGGTCGGGCGACATCCGCGCCTCGAACAACGACACGAGCAGCCGCGTGGTGTGGACGTTCGTGCGGAGGGTGTCCTCCATGTAGTCCTGGCTGAAGGTGGACCCGGCCTGCCGCAGGTACTTGGCGTACGCGCGCAGCACCGTCGCCTGCCGCCAGTCCAGCCCGGCGCCCAGCACCAGCGCGTTGAACCCGTCGTTCTCCGCCTTGCCGGTCCAGGTCGCGGAGAACGCCTCCTGGAACCGCTCACGCCCGTCGTCGCCGAGGAAGTCGCCGCCGGGCCCGGCCAGCGCCTTGGGGATGCGCAGGCCGAAGTCGTAGATCCAGGCATGGGTGCGGTCCGAGCAGCGCAGCTCGTAGGGCCGCTCGTCGATCACCTCGACGCCGAGCCGGTTCAGCACCGGCAGCACCGCCGACAGGGAGATCGCGTCGCCCTTGCGGTAGATCTTGAAGCGGCGCTCGTCGGGAGCGGCGCCCACCGGCTCGTACAGGCTGAGCGAGAAGCTCTGCTCCTCGCTCAGCCGCTCCAGGTGGACCAGGTCGGAGACCGCGGCACGCGGGGTGTGGTCGGCCTTGTAGCCCTCGGGGAAGGCGCCTCCGTAGCGGCGCGACAGCTCCGCCGCCCGCTCCTCGCCGAGTTCGGCGTTGAGCGCCTCGGAGAACGCGTCCGCCCAGGACCGTGCCGCCTCCACCAGTCGCGCCTCGATGCGCTCCTTGTCGGCGTCGGACAGCTCCGGCAGCTCGGTGCCCTGCGGGACGCGGACCACGAAGTGCAGCCGCGACAGGATCGACTCGGTGTTCCAGGCCGTGAAGTCGACGCTCGTCCCGCCGAGCTCCTCCTTGAGGATGTCGATGATCCGCAGCCGCACGCCCGTGGTGTAGCGGTCGCGGGGCAGGTAGACGAGCGCGGAGTAGTAGCGCCCGTACTCGTCCTGCCGCAGGTAGAGCCGCAGCCGCCGCCGCTCCTGCAGGTACAGCACGCTGGTGACGATGGAGCGCAGTTCGTCCACCGGCGTCTGGAAGAGCTCGTCGCGCGGGTAGGTCTCCATGATCTGGACCAGGTCGCGTCCGTCGTGGCTGTTGGGCGAGAACCCGGCGCCCTTCAGCACGGCCTGGACCTTGCGCCGCACCACCGGCACGCGTGACACGGACTCGGTGTACGCGGCGGAGGAGAAGAGCCCCAGGAAGCGCCGCTCGCCGACGACGTTCCCGTCGGCGTCGAACTTCTTGACGCCGACGTAGTCGAGGTAGGAGGGCCGGTGCACGGTGGCCCGGCTGTTCGCCTTGGTCAGCACCAGCAGCTTGTGCTCACGCGCCTTGGCGCGGGCGTCGGCCGGAAGCCGCTCGAAGGAGGGGCTGACGGGGTGGGCGTCGCCGTCGGCGTGGTGCGGGTCGGAACGCAGGATGCCGAGCCCGGTCCCCGGGACGGCGGCGAGGGAGTCGTCCCCGCGCAGCTGGTACTCCCGGTAGCCGAGGAAGGTGAAGTGGTCGGCGGCCAGCCAGCGCAGCAGCTCGCGGGCCTCGTCGACGTCGGGCTGCGCCAGATCGCCGGGGACGGGCTCCTGCGGGAGCTCGTCGGCGACCCGCAGCGCCGTGTCCCGCATCTTCTCCCAGTCCTCGACGGCCTCCCGGACGTCGGACAGGACGCGCAGCAGGTCGGCGGTGATCTGCTTCAGGTCGGCCCGGTCGGTCTCCCGGTCGATCTCGACGTGGATCCAGGACTCGACGTGCCCGTCGTGCGGCAGGTCCGCGGCCGCGGGCGGGACGCTGAGCACCTCGATCAGCCTGCCCGCCACATCGCGCCGCACGACGACCTGCGGATGGATGACGACGTGGATGCCCCGGCCCTGGCGGGTCAGCTCGTTGGTGACCGAGTCGACCAGGAACGGCATGTCGTCGGTGACCACCTCGACGACGGAGTGGCTGCACGTCCACCCGTTCTCCTCGACGGTGGGCGTGTGGACCCGCACGTTGGCGGTGCCCTGCGGGCGGCTCTCGGCCAGCCGGTAGTGCGACAGCGCGGCTCCGAAGACGTCGACCGGGTCGCGGCCGCTCAGGTCCTCCGGCGCGGTGTGCAGGTAGTAGCGATGGAGGAACGCGAGGAGGGCGGCGTGGTCCGGGGTTCCCGGAGTGCCCTCGCCCGTCGTCCCAGTCGGTAGATGCCCCCCGACCGGGCTGTTCTCAGCGACCCGCGCCGCCCTTTCGAGCAGCTCGGCCTTGGCTTCGTCCAGCTTGGTCTGCATTGTCCTCTGACTCCTGTCGCGCGCCGTTGCGTGACGTAGAAGGAAGTACGGGCTCTTCCCCTGCGACTCGACGCCACGGCCCGGGATCTCCGGACTGCTCCGACGCTATGCCGCAAGGTGAGACGAGCGGGGGGTTATCAGCCATTCTCGACACCACTCCGGGGTGTGACGCTGCTCTCCGCGTCGCCTGCCTCCGGGGTGTGCGCGCCGCCCGGGGGTCCCTTGCGACCCCGTCCCGCCCGCGCCGATCAGCGACCGCCGCCCGGTCGCGGAGATGGTCCGCACACACCGGGCGCAGGGCAGGGGCGACAGTGCCCCCGCGAGATATCGCGCTGATCACGCCACAAGGCTATCGCCCCTCACCGGGCCGCCGTCATGAGCTGTATGTGTACAAAAGGCGGGTCGGAACTTTGACGTTCTGCACAGCTTGCGGAGCCGATCGGACGGCTATGGGGCCCGAGGGGCCGACGCGGAGGGCGGGGCGAAGGTGAAACGGGAGGCGAAAGCGAGAGGGGAGAAGGTGGGCCGCCGGGAAAAGTCGACGCCGGACCCGGCCCGCGGGAGGCTGGGAACGCCCCCGCCGGGCAGCCCCGCCCGCCGGAGGCACGTCGTCCCTGACGACGCCCGCCCGAGAGGAGCCGTCCACCATGACCGAGAAGATCCTCATCGTCACCGGCGACGCGGCGGAATCCCTGGAGGTCCTCTACCCCTACCAACGCCTGCGCGAGGAGGGCTACGAGGTCCACATCGCCGCGCCCGCCCGCAAGAAGCTCCGGTTCGTGGTCCACGACTTCGAACCCGGCTTCGACACCTACACCGAGAAACCCGGTTACACCTGGCCCGCCGACCTCGCCTTCTCCGAGGTCGACCCCGGCGCGTACGCCGCCGTCGTGATCCCCGGCGGCCGCGCGCCCGAGTACCTGCGCAACGACCCCGAACTGCGCAAGATCCTCAAGTCGTTCTTCGACGCCGACAAACCCGTCGCCCAGATCTGCCACGGCCCCCTGCTCACCGCGGCCGCCGACGCCCTCCGCGGCCGACGCGTCACCGCCTATCCGGCGCTGGAGATCGACATGCAGTCGGCCGGGGCCACCTTCCAGGACGCCGAGGCGGTGGTGGACGGCGCCCTCGTGTCCGCGCGGGCCTGGCCCGACCACCCGGCCTGGATGCGCGAGTTCCTGACGGTACTGCGCGCGAAGGCCCCGGCGACCTGAGCCGACGGGCCGGCCCGACCCGGGCCGGGCGGGGTGAGGCCGGGCGGGGTGAGGCCGATCCCGTCCGACATGGGCCCCGTCCGACATGGGCCCCGTCCGACATGGGCCCCGTCCGACATGGGCCCGGTCCGACATGGGCCCGGTCCGGCCGATCCGGTGTGGGCCGTCCGGCCGGGGCGGCCCGCAGCCGCTCGACGTGACCTACGCGGCCGTGGCCAGGCGGCCCGCGAGCTCCACGGCCTCGCCCAGCGTGTCCACCACCGGCACCCCGACCCCCTCCAGGCTGGCGCGGCTGTGCGACCCGCCGGTGTACAGCACGGCCCGGGCCCCGACGTGCAACGCGGCCACCGCGTCGTCGGCGGCGTCCCCGATCACGACGGTGCGCGCCGGCTCGACCCCGGACAGCTCCCGCAGGTGCCGCACCATGTGCTCGGCCTTGCTGCCTCCGGAGGGCCCGGTCCGCCCGTCCACCCGTACGAAGTGCGGCTCGATCCCGAACCCGCGCACCAGCGGGACGAGTTCATCGTGGACGTACATGCTCAGCAAGGACTGGCTGTGCCCCGCCGAGCGCCACCCCGCGAGCAGCTCGACCGCGCCCTCGGTCAGCTTGCACCGCACCCGGTGCTCGGCGTAGTACCGGTGGAAGACGCCGTCCATGGCCTCCCACTCGGCGTCGGTGGGCAGCCGTCCCATCAGCCGCTCGTAGAACTTCGGCACCGGCACGCAGTACAGCGCCCGGTACTGCTCCAGCGTGATCGGTGCCAGTCCCAGCTCGACGAACGCCGCGTTCGTGGCCCCGACGATCGCGTCGTTGTCGTGGAACAGCGTCCCGTTCCAGTCCCAGACGATGTGCGCCGCTTCGTGCTTCCCCATACCCGCAAACGTACCCGCCGCCACCGACAGTCAAGTGAGGGACCGCGCAGACGGCGTTCTCAGCCGCCCGAGCCCACCAGGTTCGGGATCTCCTGCGGGGCGAACCACAGCAGTTCGTGGTCCTCCGCCCCGTCGACGACGAACTGCGCGTCGTCGTCCCCGCCGTCCGCCGCCGCCAGGGCCTCCACCGCCGCGGTGACGTCCGCCTCCGCGTCGCCGGCGTCGACATGCACCGCGGCCGCCTTGGCCAGCCGCACGGCGCCCGTCACGCGCACCTCGCCCAGCGCCGCCGGGTCGAGTCCCCGGTCGGGGTCGGCGGCGGCCGCGCGGTCGGGGACGTCCACGGCGACCACGACGCGGCGCCGCGGGACGCCCGGGTCCGCCGCCGCCAGCAGCCGCAGCGAGGCGAGGGCGGCCCTGCTGAGCGCCGCGTACTCCAGCTCCTCGATGTCGTCGGAGAGGTACCACTCGCGCAGCGCGGGCGTGACGGCGTAGGCGACGATCGGCTCGGCCCCCAGCTCACCCGTCTTGTGCGCCTCGGCGAGACCGGGGAGGGTCAGGGGGACGTAGACGCGCATGGCGGGCCGCTCATTTCGTGGTCGGTGACGCTCGGACTCGGTGCTCCCGGCATGACGGCTCCGCGCCTCCCGGGGGCCTTCAGGATACGTGCGGGCGTCCCCTTTCGGGCCCCCGCCCACACCCGCGCGGACGTCAACCCGACGCCCCGGAACTCACCCGGCCCGCCCCCGTGAAACCGGCCTCCAGGCGCCCCGGACCGCCCCTGATGGGTGAACTTCGCGGTCCCTCGGCACGGTCGCACGGCCCGCTTGCCGTCGCCGGCCGGGATCCCGTACAAGATCCACAACAGAAAGTTACCGCCCGGTAGAAGCCGGGCCCGCCGAACGGGGACCCCCATGGAAAAGGTCATGACGAGGACGCAGCACCACCCCGGCTCCCGCCCGACCGCCGTCCGTCCCGGGGGCGCCCGCCCACCCGGCCGTCGTGACACCCGCCGCCCCGCCGGCGCACCCCCGCGCAC
>NZ_JAHHIU010000319.1 GCF_024539815.1 Streptomyces hayashii | reverse complement strand
GTTCGGGCGGGGGCGGCCGGTTCGGGTGGGGATCAGGCGCCGGTGTTGGTCGCGAGCAGCAGGACGACGTCGTAGACCTCTTCGACGAGTCCCTCGGGGAAGGCCCGCATCAGGTGCTCGCGCTCCTCGGCGAGGAAGGCCGCGGTCGTCTCCTCGCCCTGGACCAGGAAGATCGAGTGGCTGCCGATGTTGGCCAGGTGCGTGTCGACCGGGACGCGTCGGCTCCAGCGGACCTCGCGGCGGACCAGATCGAGGCGGCCCGAGGGGTCGACGGCACGGGCGCTCACGTTCCTGTCGGCGACGGGGACGCCCTCACCGAAGACTTGTGCGATGCGCCTGCCCTGCTCGGCGAGCCAGGGCACGTCCGGGGCGTCGGTGTTCCACCAGAGCGCCAGCGCCCCGCCCGGACGCAGCACGCGCAGGGCCTCCGGGACCGCGCGGGCCGGGTCGGTCCAGTGCCAGGACTGGGCGTAGGTGAGGAAGTCGAGGGAGTGGTCGGCCAGCGGGAGGTGGTTGCCGTCGCCCCGGACGACCGTCACCTCGGGCAGGACGCGGCGGAACTGCGCGGCCATGCCCTCCCCGGGCTCGACCGCGACGACGTCGGCGCCGCGAGCGTGCAGGAGAGCGGTCGAGATGCCGGTGCCGGCCCCGACGTCCGCGACCCGCGCACCGGCGAGGGGGCGGCCGGCCAGCTCCTCGATCGCGTCCAGGAGGGCGCTCGGATAGGAGGGGCGGTTTGCGGCGTACTGGGCGGCCGCGGAGTTGAAGGAGTGGGCTCGGGCTGCGTGGGAGGAGACCGTCATGGGCCCATGCTCGCCGGGAGCGGGCCGGGAGGGGAACGGGTTTACGAGTCCGTGAACGCGTCGGGGGTTCGGGACGCCGGGCCCGGCCGAGGCGCTGCCCGGGCTGCCCGTGCTGCCCGTGCTGCCCGTGCTGCCCGAGGGTGTGGGCCTGAGGGCCGGAGGGGCGGGTGCGGCGGTGTCAGCGGGTGCGGCGCTTCTTCGACGGGTTGCCCGTGCGGCGGGCGGTGCGCTGGGTGTGGCGGCGGCGGGCCTCTTCGAGTTCCTTGCGGTGCAGGCTCTCGCCGGGGGCCTCGGTGAGGGCGCGGAAGAAGTAGGCGAGCAGTGAGCCCACGAAGCCGATGGCCAGCAGGCCGCGCAGGGAGGCCTGGCGGGCGGGGTCGGGGCGCTCGGCGAAGCCGTCCCAGGTGTGGCGGAAGGCGAGGGCGCTGCACACCGCGAACATCACGACGATCAGGACGGTCACGAAGCCGCCGAGGTCGGCGATGGCGATGCCCTGGTAGGCGAAGCGCAGGACGAGGCAGGAGACCGCTGCGGCGACGAGGGAGCCGGCGGCCGCGGCGACCCGCCGGACCGCGTAGCCGCGGGGGCCGGGGTCGTGGTCCACCCAGGTGGTGCCGAAGAAGCGGAGGGGCTCCGGGCGGGGACCGGTCCCCGGGTCGGCGCCGGCGGCGGGGGTTCCGGCCGCCCGGCCGGTCGGGGCGCTCGGGGAGCCCGCCGAAGTGTCCGGGGTGCCGTTTTCGTCGCTCACGGGACGATTATGACGCTGGGCGGGCGCGGGGTTCGGGGCGGGCTGCCCGGATGCCTCCCGCGAGGGGGCTCCGGGCAGCGCGTCGGCGTCGGATCAGGCGCAGCGCGAGGTGACGTAGCCGTCGCTGCCCGTGCGCACATACGCGTCCGAGACGAACTGGCCGTCCCCGATGTTGTCCCAGATGTTGGTCGTGCCGTACGGGCCGGAGACCGAGGTGCCCGGCGTCTGGCAGAAGATCGGGACCTTGACGCCCTCGGCCAGGACCTTGACGACCGAGTATCCGGTGCCCGGGCCGCTGCGCACGTTCAGCCGGACGCCCGGGGCGACCGGGTAGTAGGTGAGGGCCAGCGTCGTGAGGTCCGCCGCCGTGACGGCCACCGCTGTCTCGGCGCTTTCGACCTCTTCCACACGGTCCACAGACATGAAAAAACCTCCCCCGTCGGACCCCATGACTGCCATGGGGTCACGTTGATTCCCCCGAAACCCGCAATGAAACACATGTGCAGAATTCGCACGTGCAGGCTAGCAAGCCGCCTCTGTCCTCCACGCGTCATCGACTAGGCTCCGTGCGTCGCGCGCGCGGTTGAACAGCACGGGGGTGGTCCATGTCGCCACAGCGCAACACCGGGGCGGGCGCGGAAGCGGAACTTCCGGAATACGCCGGCCACTACCGCCTGCGGGAATGCCTGGGCTCCGGTGGCATGGGCGTGGTGCACCTGGCCCACAGCACCTCCGGGATGAAGGTCGCGGTGAAGGTCGTGCATGCCCGGTTCGCACGGGATCCCGAGTTCAGGGGCCGTTTCCGGCAGGAGGTGGCCGCGGCTCGGCGAGTGAGCGGAGCGTTCACCGCGCCCGTCGTCGACGCCGACCCGGAGGCCGAACGGCCGTGGATGGCGACCCTGTTCATTCCCGGAGCGACCCTCGCCGAACAGGTGAAGCGGAATGGGCCCATGAGGTCCGGGGAGTTGCGGCGGCTGATGGCCGGGCTCGCCGAGGCGCTGCGGGACATCCACCGCGTGGGGGTCGTCCACCGGGATCTCAAGCCGAGCAACGTGCTGCTCGCCGAGGACGGCCCGAAGGTGATCGACTTCGGCATCTCCCGGCCGAAGGACAGCGAACTGCGCACGGAGACCGGCAAGTTGATCGGCACGCCGCCCTTCATGGCGCCGGAGCAGTTCCGGCGGCCGCGCGAGGTCGGACCGGCCGCCGACGTCTTCGCGCTCGGGTCGGTGATGGTGCACGCGGCGACCGGGCGCGGGCCGTTCGACTCCGACAGCCCCTATGTCGTCGCCTACCAGGTCGTCCACGACGAGCCGGATCTGACCGGCGTGCCGGACAACCTCGCGCCGCTGGTCTCGCGCTGCCTCGCCAAGGAGCCCGAGGAGCGGCCCACTCCGGACGAGTTGATGCGCGAGCTGCGGTCGGTGGCGGCCTCGTACGACACGCAGTCGTTCATACCGTCGCAGCGGACCCTGGGGGACGACGAGACCGATCCGGCGGGAGTGGGAGGCCCGGCCGGGCCAGCGGCTCCGGCTCCGGCTCCGGCTGCTCCACCGGCTTCGGCCGCGTCGGCCGCTCCGGGGGTTTCGGGGGTTTCGGCTGCTCCGGGGGCTCCCGGTGAGCCGTCGGTCCGGGGCCGGGCGCGGCGCAGGCGGGTCGCTCTCGCGGCGGGCGCGCTGGTCGTCGTCCTCGCGGGCGGCGCGTTCGGCGTCGCGCGGCTGCTCGGCGACGGCGACGCGGGCCGTGACGCACGGGGAGGCGCGGCCGGCTCGCCCTCCGCGTCGTCCGCCTTCAGCCCCTGGAGCACCCGGCCGGCCAAGGCCGGAACCGGGCCGGGCGCCGGTACGGGCGGCATGCCGCTGTGCGCGTCCGACGCGAGACGGCTGCTCTGCGCTCAGTCGGGGCTGGTGTCCGCGTTGGCCGCCGAGGACGGGCGCGTGCTGTGGCGGCATGCGCTCGCCGCCGGCGACCGGCCGGGCGGGGCGCCCGTGCTCGCGGACGGCGTGGCCCTGGTGGTCACGCACTCGGGCAGGCGCGTCGAGGCGCTGGACACGGCCTCGGGCGCCACGCGCTGGCAGCGGGACCTGTCGGGGTACCGGAGTGTGCGCGCCGTCGGGAGCTCCCTGCTGCTGACCGCGGCCGACGGAACGGTCACCGGTGTGGCCGCGGCGACGGGCGAGAAGACCTGGAGCCGCCGGATCCCGGGGCTCGGCGAGCCGTACTTCACGTCGTTCCCCGGCGATCCGCTGGCGTATGCGTCGAGCGTCTCGGACGACGGCCACACCAAGATCACGGCCGTGGATCCCGCGACCGGCGAGGTGCGGTGGAAGGAACGGCTCAGCGGCGCGCTCAAACTGGTCGGCACCACCGCCGGCAGCGCGATCCTGTTGTCCCAGGGCGACGGCGACGGCACGGTCGAGGCCGTCGTCCGCTACGACCCGGCGCACCGGGCGGCACGGCGGGTCCGGCTCGGCGTCGCGTTGCAGGAGGCGCAGGCCGCGGTGCGCGGGGACCGCGTGTATCTGCTGGCCTTCGACGGGACGCTGGCGGCCGTCGACACCGCCGCCGCGAAGCAGGTGTGGTCCTTGCAGACGGCCGTGAGCCGGGGTTCGGCGCCGGCCGCCGACGGCGGGCACGTCTACTTCAGCGCCGCAGACGGCCGTCTCCTCGCCGTGGACGCGAAGGACGGCAGACTCGTCGGGCAGACGGCGCTGCGGCTCGGCGCGCACTCGGACCGGGTGGTGGCCACACTGCCCGCACCCGAGGCGGTCGGCGGCCGGGTCTACGCCGGCGCTCCGGACGGAACCGTCTTCGCGGTGGACGGGCGGGATCCGGCACGCTGGTGAGAGGCCGCCGCATCGACCCGGCGGCCCGACGGCCGTTGTGTCGCGCTCGTCCGTCGGGCACCCGTGCCGGCGTCGGCCGTGGCGTCGACGTCGGCCGTCGGGCCGCCCGTGACGGCGGACGACGCGCCGAGGGCCGCCTCCGGGGTGCGGAGACGGCCCTCACGGGAACACAGGGCGGGCGTCAGCCGAGCTTCGACACGTCCCGCACCGCGCCCTTGTCGGCGCTCGTCGCCATCGCGGCGTAGGCGCGCAGCGCGGCGGACACCTTGCGCTCGCGGCCCTTCGGGGCGTAGACGCCGCCGAGGGCCGCCTCGCGCCGGGCCAGCTCGGCGTCGTCGACGAGGAGCTCGATCGTGCGGTTCGGGATGTCGATGCGGATGCGGTCGCCGTCCTCGACCAGGGCGATCGTGCCGCCGGACGCCGCCTCGGGCGAGGCGTGACCGATCGACAGGCCCGAGGTGCCGCCGGAGAAGCGGCCGTCGGTGACCAGCGCGCAGGTCTTGCCGAGGCCGCGGCCCTTGAGGAAGGAGGTCGGGTAGAGCATCTCCTGCATGCCCGGGCCGCCCTTGGGTCCCTCGTAGCGGATGACGACGACGTCGCCGTGCGTCACCTGCTTGTTGAGGATCTTCTCGACGGCCTCCTCCTGCGACTCGCAGACGACCGCCGGGCCCTCGAAGGTCCAGATCGACTCGTCGACGCCGGCCGTCTTGACCACGCAGCCGTCGACGGCGAGGTTGCCGCGCAGGACGGCGAGGCCGCCGTCCTTGCTGTAGGCGTGCTCGGCGGAGCGGATGCAGCCGCCCTCGGCGTCCTCGTCCAGGGCCTCCCAGCGCTCGGACTGGGAGAAGGCCTCGGCGGAGCGGACGCAGCCGGGGGCCGCGTGCCAGAGTTCCAGGGCCTCGGGGGACGGCGAGCCGGCGCGGACGTCCCACGTCTTCAGCCAGTCCCCGAGGGACGGGCTGTGGACCGCGTGCACGTCCTCGTTGAGCAGGCCCGCGCGGTGCAGTTCGCCGAGCAGGGCGGGGATGCCGCCGGCGCGGTGCACGTCCTCCATGTAGTACGTGCGGTTCTTCGCGACGTTGGGCGCGACCTTCGCGAGGCAGGGCACGCGGCGCGAGACCTCGTTGATCTCCTCCAGGCCGAACGGGACGCCCGCCTCCTGGGCGGCGGCCAGCAGGTGCAGGATCGTGTTGGTGGAACCGCCCATCGCGATGTCGAGGGCCATCGCGTTCTCGAAGGCCGCGATGGTGGCGATGTTGCGCGGCAGGACCGTCTCGTCGTCCTGCTCGTAGTAGCGGCGGGTGATGTCCATCACCGTGCGGCCGGCGCCCTCGTACAGCGCCTTGCGGGCGGTGTGGGTGGCCAGGACCGAGCCGTTGCCGGGGAGGGAGAGGCCGATGGCCTCGGTCAGGCAGTTCATCGAGTTGGCGGTGAACATGCCGGAACAGCTGCCGCAGGTCGGGCAGGCGTTCTCCTCGATACGGAGGATGTCCTCGTCCGAGATCTTCTCGTTCACGGCCTCGGACATCGCGTCGACCAGGTCGAGCGTGCGGACCGTGCCGTCGACGAGCGTGGCGCGGCCGGACTCCATCGGGCCGCCGGACACGAACACCGTGGGGATGTTCAGGCGCAGGGCCGCGTTCAGCATGCCCGGGGTGATCTTGTCGCAGTTGGAGATGCAGATCAGGGCGTCCGCGCAGTGCGCCTCGACCATGTACTCCACGCTGTCCGCGATCAGGTCGCGGGAGGGCAGGCTGTAGAGCATGCCGCCGTGGCCCATCGCGATGCCGTCGTCGACGGCGATCGTGTTGAACTCGCGCGGGATGCCGCCGGCCTCGCGGATCGCCTCGCTGACGATCCGGCCGACCGGCTGGAGGTGCGTGTGACCGGGTACGAACTCGGTGAAGCTGTTCGCCACCGCGATGATCGGCTTCCGGCCGATGTCCGCACCGGGTACACCGGAGGCGCGCATAAGGGCGCGGGCGCCCGCCATGTTGCGTCCGTGGGTGACTGTGCGGGACCTCAGCTCGGGCATCGTCGCTCGCTCCTTCAGACGGATGGGGCTGTTACGAGCGTACGCCGGTCATCCAGGGGGCGGGACGAGGTGTCCGGAATGCGGGACGCATGTCTCGGCGACGGCCGCCGTCACGGTCCGGTCAGGTGTCCCTGCACGACCGGCGCCACGCGCGCGATGATCTGCTCCAGGTCGGCCGAGGCCAGCGGCTCCACCTTGATCACGTACCGCAGCATCGCGCAGCCCACCAGCTGCGCCGCGGCCAGCTCGGCGCGCAGCTCGGCGTCCGGCAGATCGAGCTGGGAGGCGATGCGGCGCAGCAGCTGGGAGGCGACCAGGCGGCGGAAGACGGCGGCCGCGGTGTCGTTGTTCACGGCGGAGCGCACGATCGCCAGCAGCGGCTTGCGGGTGGTGGGGTTCTCCCACACGCCGAGGATGAAGCGGGCGAGGCGTTCGCCGACCTGGTCCAGCGGCCCGTCGGCGACCGCTGTCGGCGCGTTCAGCGCGGGCGCGAAGGCCACCTCGATCGCGGCCTCGAAGACCTGCTCCTTGGTGCCGAAGTAGTGGTGGACCAGCGCCGGGTCCACGCCGGCCGCCTTGGCGATCCCCCGCACGGACGTCTTGTCGTAGCCCCGCTCGGCGAACTCCTCGCGGGCGGCGGTCAGGATGAGGTCGCGGGTGTCGGCCGACTCGGCCCGCGGGGGCCGGCCGCGCCCGCGGGCGGTGACGCCGGTCATCGGCGGCGCGCCTTCGCCGACGACCGGCGCGACGACCGGGCCGCGGGGGCGGACGGCGCTGACGACGCTGACGACGGGGACGACGGGGACGAGACGGAGGAGTGGGACCCGGGCGACGCCGGGGCGGAGGACCGGGGCGAGAGCGACGACGGCGACGAGGCGGACGCCAGGTGCAGGCGGGTGAAGGCCAGGGCCTCCGCCAGGTCGGCCTCGCGTTCGGCGCCGGACATCGCACGCCGGGTGTTGACCTCGATGACGACGTGCCCGTCGAAACCGGTCAGCGCGAGCCGTTCCAGCAGTTCGGCACAGGGCTGGGAGCCGCGGCCGGGCACCAGGTGCTCGTCCTTCGCCGAACCGTTTCCGTCGGCGAGATGGACGTGGCCCAGGCGGTCGGCCATGCGGTCGACCATCTGCATCGCGTCCGTGCGGGACGTCGAGGCGTGGCTGAGGTCGATGGTGAAGTGCCGGTAGTCGTCCTTCGTGACGTCCCAGTCGGGCGCGTACGCGAGCATCTCGCGGTCGCGGTAGCGCCACGGGTACATGTTCTCGACGGCGAACCGCACATCGGTCTCGTCCGCCATCCGCCAGATGCCGGTGACGAAGTCGCGCGCGTACTGGCGCTGCCACCGGAACGGCGGGTGGACGACGACGGTGCTCGCGCCGAGCCTCTCCGCGGCCGCGCGGGCCCGCTGGAGCTTGGTCCACGGGTCGGTCGACCACACCCGCTGCGTGATGAGCAGACAGGGGGCGTGCACGGCGAGGATCGGGATGCGGTGGAAGTCGCTGAGCCTGCGCAGCGCGTCGATGTCCTGGCTGACGGGATCGTTCCAGACCATGACCTCGACGCCGTCGTACCCGAGGCGTGCGGCGATCTCGAAGGCCGTCGCCGTCGACTCCGGATAGACCGAGGCAGTCGACAGGGCGACCTTCGCATCCGGGATCCGCACGACTGGCTCTGCCATGGGGGACAGGTTACGGGGTGGGATCGGGTGGATGCGGGGCACCTGCGCCCCGCACGCCCGCGCGCAGTTGTGCCGCCGCGCCGTCCCACGTGCCCTCTCGCCGCCGCGGCCGCCGCACTGTCGGGTCCGTCACGTCCCCTCTTTCCCGCCCGTCCGCCCGGCC
>NZ_JAHHIU010000318.1 GCF_024539815.1 Streptomyces hayashii | reverse complement strand
GTGCGGGGGGTGTGGTGTCCAGGGCGGGACGCGACCGGATCCGCGGCGGCTTGGGGGTGCGGTGCGGTGGCAGGACGGCGACGGTGGCACCGAGGTCCTCGGCCGCCTCGTGGACCTCGGCCACGAGGAAGGCGAGCTGCCTGCCGAGCGCGCTGAGCCGGGCGCCGAGCCGTTGGCCCTGCACGGTGTCGAGAGCGTGGGAGAACGCGGCGGCGGCGTCGAGGAGGTGCTCCAGGCGGACCATCGGACCGGCGTCGTAGCCGGTCTGCGTGGCGCTGAGCAGGGCCTCGGAGACGTCGCCGGCGGTTCGGGCCTCGACGACGTCCCTCAGCAGTTCCTGCAGGGGCCGTTCGGGCGCGGGCTCGGGGCGGTTGAACCGGGACGCGGTGTCCGCGCGCAGGACACCGGGCGGGACGGGCCGGGGCAGTGCCTGGCCGGCCGCGTACTCGTTGCCGAAGTGACCGATCACTTCCCAGCCCGGAGCGTCCGGATCCCCGGCGAAGGCGATCACGGTGTCGGTGTCGTCCTCGATGAGATAGGCGAGGGTGATGCGCCGGCCGTCGGCCACGTACCAGGACTCGATCAGATCCAACTCGCCCCGCCGTCGCGCAGCTTGGGCCCTTTCGGTCCACACCTGACGCTCCCCGGCGGTCAGCTGGGCGTCGGGCTGGTGGTGCTGGTCGGCGAGGTCCGCAGCGAGGGAGCCGTGCTCCGCCCAGAAGGCGAGGTGCGGCCACAGGTCGGAGTGCTGCTCCCGCTCGGCGTCCGAACCGGGCCCGGCGGGACGCTCCAGAGCACGGAGGATCTCGGCGTGCGAGGCGTCGAGAGCGTCGAGCAGTTCGCGCCAGGCGGTGATGTGCCGGGCCGGTGGCAGTGTGTCCAGGGAGCGTCGGGCCGCGTCCAGCAAATGGCCGCCGTGCGGGGCGAGATGGGCGGCGTATTCGCTCACGGCTGCCTCGTTGCGGCGGGCGCGGGCGGTTGCCGCGGCGTGGTGGTGGACGGTGCGGCCGTAGCGGTCCCGGGTGGTGTCGAGGGCGGTCTGGATCTCGCGGTCGATGACGGCCATGCGCAGCCGGAAGCCGCGTGCCCGGGAGACGAGGTCCGCCGTGTTCGGTGCGGGGGCGTCGGGGATGGGGATTCTCCTGGGAGTTATGGCCGACCGGGCGATGGACGGCCGGGCGGGGCGGCAGCGGTCATGGCCGGCGGGCGCGTCGGACCGGCGGGTGCGGCCGGTTTCGGGGCGCCTGCGCGCAGGTCGGGGCCGAGGTCGACTCGGTAGCGGGCGGCGGTGAGCATCTCGGCTGCCCAGGTGGCGTGTTCGTTCTCCCAGGTTCGGCCCAGGTCGAACGGGAGACGGATCCAGACGCTGCGCAGGGTGGGTTCGAAGAGGAAGCCGGCCCTGCGCAGCACGTCGGACGCGAACGCGTCGACATGGCCGGTGACTTCGACCTCGCCGCCGTGCCCGCGCAGGATACGGATCGGCTGGGTGCCGGGTGTCATCGTGACCGCCTGACGCTGGGCCGGTGACCGGCGGGCGCGTGCGCGGGCGGGTTCGGTCGTACAGGCGGCGCAGAGGCGGCCGGAGCCGAGCCGCTCTGGGGGGAGGGGCGGGCGGCTGCCCGGGCGAGACGGCTGTGCCGTTCGTGCATCCCGTGGTCCCGGAGTGGGCGGGGTGGAGCAGGGGGATCAAGGGCGGCGCCGGCGTGTACGC
Source organism: Streptomyces hayashii (assembly GCF_024539815.1). Lineage (GTDB taxonomy): Bacteria > Actinomycetota > Actinomycetes > Streptomycetales > Streptomycetaceae > Streptomyces > Streptomyces hayashii. The sequence goes on along the minus strand of NZ_JAHHIU010000318.1, from coordinate 6,657 downwards.
GGTAGCCGAGCGCGCGCAGGTCGTGGACTGGTTGGCGGGTGCGGCGCTGTCCGTCGCGTTCCGGTGCGGTGAGCCGGTACAGGCCCGAGGCGCCGGGGATCGGTTCGAACTGCTCGCGGGTGAGGATCCAGTCGGCCTGGTGGGCGGGAATCTGCGGGCTGACTGCGGCGACGTAGCCGTGTTCGGGATGGGCGGCGAAGCGGAAATGGTCGGACAGGAAGGGGGCCTTTCTTCTGGTCAGCGATGCGCGGACGGAGAGGGAGGCGGCAGGACAGGCCGGGCGGCGGGAGCGGGCGCCACGGCAGCCGCTGGGGTGGGAGAGGGGCCGGCGGCGTGGGCGATGCGCGCGAAAGTGTCGGTTTCGGCGAGCCAGATGCCGAGGGCCGGCATCACCTGTCGTCCGAGCCGGGTACGCATCTGCCCGGGCGGCTCCAGGGCGCTGTGCGGCAGCAGCCGTAGGTCTCTGAGGCGGTCCTGCCACACCTTCATGGCGGGCGCGCAGAAGGCGAGGGCGTCGGTCAGACGGCGCACGACGCCGGCATCGGCGGGGTGGTGGGCGACCGCGGTGGCGCAGTTGTCCAGCACCCCGGGCGCGTGGGTGAGAACGGGCAGGAACTCCAGCCAGACGCGGTCGGCGAACCCCCTCTCCGCCTCCGGCAGCACCTCGGGTGAGCTCAGGGGGATGCCGTCGCTGAACCGGCCGGAGGCGTGCATGGCCCTCAGGGCGTTGTACTCGGCGCCGATCGTGTCGAGGGCCGCGAGGACGGCGTCCGTACGGCGTTGGTGCAGGGCACGGTGGTAGGCGGGCAGGAACGTGCCGGTGATGACTCGCACGGCCGGGCACGGTCTTGAGGGAAGGACGATGCCGACGGGTGCGTGCGGATTGTCGTAACTGTCCTCGAACTCCTCGGCGGGAGCGAACGCCCCGATCAGGTACCCGTGTTCGGGCTCCGGGCCGTGTTCGGAGAGCAGCAGCTCGATGCCCGTGTCGCTGCTGAGTTTCGCCGCGTACGGCACCCGCCGTGCTTCCACGGCCCGTACGAGTTCGCCGCGCTCCCACAGGTAGGGCAGGAGGTCTTCCTGCCAGAGGGGGTTGCTGTAGATCTCCACCTGGGCCGTCCACCTGCCGGGTAGCCGTGCGGCGATCTGGTCGGCGACATCGCCGAGATACGGGCGCCCGCTCACCTGGACCCTGGCCCGGTGACGGTGCGTGATCGGCAGCAGCCTCGCGGCAGCCATGGGCACGCTGCCGCCGGGCGCGCGGAAGCTGCCGTCGTCCCGCTTGGTGAAGCCTGCTTCTGCGAGGGCGGTGTGTGCCCAGCGCCATTGCTCGCCGTGGGCGATGGCGATCAGACCGGCATGGCGGCTGTAGGCGAGGGTGATCTGGGCGGGAGGGTTCGGCGGCAACGCGGCTTTCCTTCAGGGGATTTCAGGGACGGGTCCGCTGCGGGACGGCGGCCGGCCGGGGGGCCGGGCGGGTCGTGCGCGGCGTCGAGGGCCCTGTCATGCGTAGGTCGGCGGCGGTGTTGCGCAGTCGGGCTCGGGCCGCGACGTACTTCTCGGCCGTCAGCATCCGCAGAACCTGGGGGTCGTTGCGCAGATGCGAGTGGGCGAAGTCCGGCACGGCCTCACGCTGGAAGCCGGTCGTGGCGTAGGTCAACGCCTCGGCCAGGGTATCCAGAGCTCGCGCGATGCCCGCGGCGGCCTTGGAGAGCCGGACCAGGACGAGGCGTTCCGGGGCGTGGACGGTGGCCGGGGCGGTGAACCGTTCCTGTGCGCGTTCGGTGGCCTGTTGCAGATGCTGGGTCAGCATGCCGATGTCGTCGGCGAGTGCGACGAGGTCGACGGCCTCGGGGCTGGTGGGAAACTCGGCGGCCAACTCGTCCAGGCGCCGGGCCAGGTAATCGAGCGTGGTCTGGGAGACGGAGGACGACATCACACCACCCCGGCCGTCTCGTTCGTCGTTGTAGGGAACACGACCTCGTGAGCACTGGCTCCTGCGGAAACGTTGCGATCCGGGCTTGGTGAACAGTGACGGTGTTGGTACCTCTTGGGCAATCGGTAGCCTCTCTATGGGGAGGTCGGTGACTGTGCGTTTGAGCCGATGGCCTTGGTGAACGCCGACTGTGGAGAGCGGAGTTCATTGGCGCCAGTGACTGCTTTCGCGATGCGTTGCCGGGCCGCAGGGCTCTGGCCCGCGGTTTCGCCGTCGGGTCTCAGGAACCACAGCTGACCGTGAAACGGCTGGCAGCCGCCGTGCCGGATCTGGCAGGGTCGGGGCACATGAGCTGCACATTCTGCCGCCTGATCCACGAGGACACCGCTCGCTGGGTGTTCCGTGGGCGGCTGGCCAGCGCATTTGCTCCGCTGAACCCGCTCGCGCCAGGCCACACCCTGGTGATTCCTACGTCGCACTACACAGACATCTTCGATACGCCGTCGGAGGTCCTGCCCGAGATCATGGCGCTCGTCCAACGAGTTGCCGTGGAGATGCGAACCACATTGGCGGCTGGAGGTGTGAACATCCTCAGCGCCAGCGGTCCCGGCTCTGAGCAGTCGGTGCCTCATCTTCACTTTCATGTGGTTCCCCGCTGGCCGGATGACGGATTCTCGACCTGGCCGACCCAGCAGTCCCAACACCACGTCGTAGGTGACCCCGTTGTACGGCTCACCGCCGCCATGACGGCCAGCCATCAGACAACTGGCAACTACTGAACGTAACCCCTGCTCATGATCACGCGGAATTTCTCACGAAACCGCGGAACCTAGAGTCGCCCGGGACGGGAGAGGCCCGGACGGCGGGTCGTTGACGCCGCGGCTCAGGGGCGGCGGCGTACAGGACGGGCGCCGGAGGGGGCGGCGGCCCGGCGGTGCTGCTCGCCCGCGACGGGCATCGGAGAGGCACTTGAGGCGGGCGGGGCGTCGGAGAGTGGGCTGGTCACGGCGGCAAGCGCGCGTTGAAGGCTGCGCAGGGCGGCGGCGTGGCCGAGGGTGATGCTCAGCTGGCTCTCGCCCGGAGCGGCGGTGGCGGGGCGGGGTGTGAGCCGGTGGGTATCGGCGAGGCCGGTCACGGCCGTGCTCAGGTGGGCAGCCGTCCGGTTGGTGTGTTCGAGCGCGGTGGCCAGCTGGACGAGGTAGGCGCGTCCCGTGTCGGTGGTGGCGAGGGGGCTGTCAGCCGACCGGAGTATCTCGCCTATGAGGCCGGAGGCGACGTTGTACACGGAGACAAGCTGATGGAGCAGGGGTGCGAGGGCCGACTGCGGGCTGCCGGTCTGCGGTGGGGTCAGGCCGGCAGCGGTCTGCCGGATACGGCGCTGCCAGGTGGCGAGCTGAGTTTGGATGACGGCGTCGGCGGCGGTGCTCATCGGCGGCGCCCCTGGCGCGGGTTGCCCGGTGGAAGGGGCGGATGGGAGCGCGGTCCGTCCAAGGAGTGCACGGTGATGTGGAAGTCGCGATGCCGCAGCCGCTGCAGGCTTTTGATCAGCTGACGCCTGGTCTGCTCGGGGGTGAGGGCGTCGGGCAGGTGGCATTCGCCGGTGGCGGGGTCGAGGAGGAAGCCGCCGCGCGCGAGCAGCTCGATGAAGACGGGGATGTAGCCGGTGCGGATCCGCGGACGCTGCTGCGTGTCGAGAGTGACGTGGACCTGAAAGTGTCCGGGACTGCTGCGCCGGATCGGGGTGGCAGAGGCGAGACGGTAGTCGATCAGCAGCCGGCGGTGCAGGAGGGCTGCGGCCCGGGCGGGGTCGGCGGGGACGGCGATGCCGCGCGGGGCCCTGAGGCCCTGGACGTGCTGGTGGCTTGTGTTGGCCGGCAGCATCGGCAGGACGAGGTACTCGTCCGGGCGGTGGGGGCGGGGCATGACGTACAGCTGCAGGCCGAAGTGGTGCGTCAGCACGCTGCGCTGGACGTTGTCCGTCTGGAAGGCGCTGTAGGGCAGGGGGCCGCTGTCCCAGATCCGGTTGCTGGCCGGGTCGTCGGCGATGAGTACGGCGGTGGCGGCGGGCTGCCAGCCGGGCATCCGGTCGGCGAGCGCGTGGGTGAACTCGGTTACGTGCAAGAGCGGTTCCTCGTGCGGCGGTTTGTCTGGATGGTGCTGGTCACGAGGAGGTGGCCATGCCGTTGGCGGCGGTGCGGCGGCAGGTGTAGCCGAGCAGCGTGGACTTGCCCGGAGTGGTGGGGACGGTGGCGACGTCGGAGCAGGTGAACGTGTAGGTGAAGTACGGGGAGTTGGTGGTGCCGAGCCAGGCGCGGTCGTCCTTGTCCGGAATGATCTCCAGCCCGGTGGCGACGGCGTCGCGCTGGGTGTGCGTGTGCGCGAAGACGACGAGGGCGCTGCCGGTGGTGGTCCTGAGCGCGTAACTGTCGGTGAACTCCGGGCCGACGGCGGAGAACGCGGTGCTGCCCCGGGTGCCGAACTTGCGGATCGTCTTGTCGTGCACCGTGATCTGCCGCGTGGACGCCTTGGCCGTGGCGAAGACCTTCTTGCCGCTCAGGTCGCCCCCGGTGGCGAAGTTGTCGCCGACAGCGGCACGCAGGACATCGACCGGGGCGGCGACGTTCTTGGTCGAGGTCGCGTCGAGAGCGGTGGCGTAGCCGTCCGCGTCGAGGGCGATCTTCGGGAGCTGCTTCCTGTCGTCGAGATCGGTGGAGGAGACCATCTCCCACCGCTTCGTCGTCGCCTGCTCGACCATGACCAGGAGACGCGGGTACTTGTCAGCCTTGCCGCTGTAGGCGACGGCGGCGAACCACCGCTGTTGGCCGACGGTGAACCGCGGAATGTAGACGGTGGTGGAGGCGAGGTTGTAGGACCACGGCTTGTACGTTCCGCGTTCAGCCTTGGGCAGGCCCTCGTCCTGCTTGTAGTCGGCGATGGACATCGCGTACAGCGGGCCGTCCTCGATGGTGTCGAGCAGTCGGCGGTTGTGGGGGGCGTTCGACTGGTTGTTGATCTTGGAATAGTGGGCGATCTGGGCGAGGGCCTGCTGCTTCGTCAGGGCCGGTTCGGCGGTCGGCGCGGAAGAAGCGGGCGAAGCAGTGCGGCCGGCCTTGGCCGTGGTGTCGGTGTCGGTGCTGCCCGAGGTGGTGCAGGCAGACGCGGTCAGCGTGGTCGTCACGACGGCGGTGAGCAGGAGGGCGGTACGGCGGGCGGAGGCGTGCAGCGGAATGAGGATGCTCCGGGGAAGTTCGGGATTAGCGGGTACGGGACGTGGTGGCGGAGGCTGAGGGTGCGGGGCGCGTCGGGGCCGTGTGCGGCGCCGACGCGGGGTCGGCGGCGGCACGCAGCTGCTTCGAGGCGCGGGCCAGATGCGCACGGACCTCGCCCATGCGGTCCACGAGTCCTTGGTGCGCGGCGGCCATCGCCCGGGCGCGGGCGGGACCGGGGGTCTGGTGGGTGAGGTCGGCCAGGTGACCGAGATGGTGGACGGCCGAGCCGAGGGCAGCGAGCGCGGCACCAGTGGGCTCGGCGGCCGAGGCGAGCGCGAGAGCGGTGCGGCGGCCGGTAGCCGTGAGTCGGCCGGGATAGTTGGCGGCGGCCCGGTGGCGGAGGGCGTGCTCCCCGGCCAGGTAGCCCAGCAGAACGGCCAGGTGACGTACTTCGTCGTCCAGGACCTCGCTCAGTGCGGGATCCAGGCGGATCTGGTCGGGCAGCGGGAGGTGGTCGGCCACACTGCCCAGCCGGTCGGCCAGGTCGTGCAGCAGCGCCCGCTGGTCGAGATCGGAAGGCTCAAGACCGGACAGTGACAACTCCGGGATGACAGAGGCGGGAAGGGCTACCGTCGCGCCGAGGGCGGCGGGTTCGCGGGCGCAGGCGGTACGCCGGGCCCGGCTGCGGAGGGGCGGGACGGCTTGGCGGGGACAGCCGGCGCGGCGTGGCGGAAGTTGACGCCGATGCCCTGGGCGGTGAGCAGCCGGACAACGGTCTGGAGCAGCAGGGCGCGCTGGGTGTCGGTGCAGGTGGCGTCCAGCACGAACGCGTACTGGTTCAGGCTGTAGGAGAAGTGGCAGCCGAACAGCGTCATGCGGGCGTCCTGGGGCACGCTGTCGTACGGTGCGCCCACGACTCCGTCGGGGTACCAGATGAGGGTGACGCTCTGGGCTACCTCCGGCGCGGGCCGGCGGTGCGGCGGCTCGGGCCGGGCACGGGCGTCCTCGCGTACGGCTTCGAGGGCTGCGTGGTAGCGGGGCAGCAGGCGGTGCGCGATCGCGGCGGCGGCACGGACCGGATCGTTGGTGACGCTGATACCCATCAACAAGTCGGCCGCCGCGCTGACGTTGTGCCGCTTGACGCCTAGGGGTTTCAGCGGGGCTACCAGGAACTGGTGCGGGTTGCGCGGCCGGTCGATGACGGACAGCTGCGCGTCGTCGGGGCCGTGGAGCAGCGCACCGTGATGGAGGTCGTAGTTGAACAACGCGGTGTGGGCGGGGTCGCAGTCCCAGAGCCGGTCGGCGGCCGGCCACTGGTCCTCGAAAGTGGGATACGTCTGGTCTTCGCTGCGCCATGTACCGGGCAGGCGTTCGGCGAGAGCGGCGGCGAAGGCGGACAGGTCGGCGGCGGACGTGGGCATGGGCTCCTGATGCGCTCTCAGCGGGTACGGCCGGGAGCCGGTGCGGATGGCGGGGGTGCGACGGCCGGGGATTGGGGTACGCCTTGGGGGG
>NZ_JAHHIU010000317.1 GCF_024539815.1 Streptomyces hayashii | reverse complement strand
ATCTTGCAGGGGCCCAGGCGTACAGCGGCAAGTTCAGCCCGCAAATCATCTATCTGCTGATCCGCTGCGGTCAGGCGCTGTTGCAGGTCCGCGATCTTTTTTCGTCCGGCCGCTTCGCGCGCCAGGAAAATCGAGTAAGCCTCCTGCGATACGCGCACCGATCGCCCTTCGAATCCGAAGTCCACGCCACTTTCCACCGCCTGGGAAGTGGTAAGTGTGGCAGGCACTGGAGTCCGCGCCTTGCCCGCTCCGGATCGCCCAGGACAATCAGGTGCGTGGCGCTCAGGCTCAGCGGAGAAGCCGGCGGGGCAGTTACAAAAACAGAATCGGCTCATACAGCCTCCCTCGTTACCAGATCATGGGCATTCACAACCGTCATGCCGAGGCGTTCGGCGATCAGGACTTCCAGTCGTGCACCCTTTGAATGCTGCCAGCTGGCAGTGTGGCCGCCGATGCACAAATTGTTTGTCATGGCGCGCAAGCCGAAGAAGTTGAGTTCCGGCAGGTCGGGCATAGACCTGCTAATATAAATTCGTTTTTTTGTGCGTTGTATTATTTGATCTGTTGGCATCGATTTTCCACATAAGAAACGTGAGGTTACGATGAGCATTAAAGACAGAGTTGAGGATGCAAAGGTTCTTTTGGACGGGGGCCGCTATGTCGGAGCGTTTGCCAATTTGCTCGTTGCGATTTCTGCATCTTCAAGAAAGGCCTTTCCTAAAAAAGTCACCAAGTCTAACTTTCAAAAAGGCACCATGCAAGACGCAGAGGCTTTCAATTACTTCTTGGGTGGAAGGTTACACAAACTCCTGCTAAATCCTCTCGCTCAGAGCGATTATGGTTCGTCAGGAATATGTATTGAGTTTGAGGGTGAGCAGCAACAAATAGAAAACATAATATATACGCACTTTCGCTGCTCACTTATACATGAGGGTCGCCTCTTAGATAATGTTGATTTCGTTGATTCAGACTCTAATTTGGGCGGTACACCTACAGCGTCTGTTAGCCAAGGCGGGCGTTTGTTACTCGGAACTGGCTGGATTAACCTGGCTTTTCAAGCCGTCGTTTATGCGCAAATCAATGGCGATGAGTTTGGTATTGAACATCGATATATGAAACCAAAATTCAATATTGATGAAGTGGCTTTTGCTAATCGTTTAACATTGGTATACGACATGACTCCGGGTAGGATTGAAATATTTAAAGATGCAATTATTAGGATGGCACGCACCCATATTGATAAGGCTTCATTTGATGAGGTGGCACTGTTATTCAATGGGCTTGTGAGTCGTGGTGAGATATCTTTAGGGAGTTTAAATGGACTTCAAGCAAAAGACCTGGTTGATAATCAGTATCGCCTTACTCCAAAAGGAGGAAAGGTTATTCAGGATATTGCCAGAGAATATGAGATTGTTGTCGTGTAAGGCTACGGCAATAGCCTCCTTTATAAATCCGACGCTTCGCCTGCCTTGTGACGGTGTTGCTCCACATTTAGGTCAACAACCCGGTCTCTGAGTGGTTTGCTGTTTTGTATTTGGGCCGTCGTTCGCTGCGCCGAAAAGATATCAGGCATCCCGTCACCGATTGGGGTAGTGAAAGTCTGTGATATGGGGTATTACGGGTGACCGGCATGGAGCCGGATCAAGGAGAGCGAGATGAGCGAGAAGCCTTCAGACAGAGAAGTGGCGAAGCTGATCGGCATAACCGAGAACGAGGTTGGCACCTATCGTGTCAACTCCGATCTGAGGCCTGACGGTCGATGGCTCATCTATTTCGGATACCAGATGCCTGTGGCTTTGCGCAAAGGCCTGACTGGTAGCTTCACGTTTTTAATGCCCGAGATGGGCTAATCGCGACAGGTTAGGGCGAGTCAGGCCGTGATGCGCTCGCCAATCACCTTGGTGGTGAAGCTTACCGAGTACTCGGTTGTCAGTTCGAACAGGCCCTTGCAGGTGTCGCACTCCATGTTCTTGTCGCCGTAGTCCTCGGCTTCAATGTGGATCACGGTGGCGCAGTGCGGGCATTTGCATTCGTCCAGGTTGCGATAATCCCACTCGTCATAGTCGGTCTCGGCGACCTTGGCCAGCGCTGCGGCCTTCGCAACGGCGTCTTCTGCGTCCTTGCAAGGTTTGCAGGTGAAGCCGTCAGGATGGCCCCACGGTGTTTCCGTGAGCTTCGAGCGGTGAGTGCTGCACAGGCGGCAAACGTTGTGCTTATCGCACACCACGTAGCTGTACTTCTCACCGGTTCCGTTGCACTTGGCGCAACCAGAAACCCAGTACCATGCGCCATCGATCCGCTCGGCGTACAGGCCGTTTTCCGGGGGGCGCAGGCTGACTTCGGGCAGGTCAGTAGTTGTACGGTGAAATCTGTGATGATCCGCCCCGTTCCAGACGTTGAGGCTGCCGTTACGCTGGCGCTGGGTCCACTCACCCGGGATCTCCGTGATCAGGATCTTGGTGTTTTTGTCCATGGATTATCTCCAGTCAGGCGCCGCCCTCCGGTGACCGGTGGTGGCAATTTGGTTTGGGTTGGGGTATTACGAGTGTTCGGCATAGGGCCAATCTGGAGATCGACATGGCTGGAAAACTTCAAATAACAAACTTTGCGGCCCGGGGCTGCAATGTGGCCATTTCTCTACCGGCGGAGCTTAGTGGCGAGGTAATCATTGCTGACGCAACCGCGACAGGCTGTGGAGAAGGCATCGTGCAGCGAGACCCGCAGTCCTTAGCGGCAAAGCTAGGGCTTCCGCTGGACACGCCACAGGAGATGATAATTGAGGCCGCCCGGGCTATTAACGGCCGGGCCGGCAACGCTGAAGAGCAGAAGCGCACGCTACAAGGCTTGCCAATTTGGGCTTACCTGTCGCGAGTCAAGGACGTGTCATCAGTAATGACAGCCCTTGTAGGCGCTGCCAAAACAATTGCGGGCATGTTTCCTGGTTAAGCGCTGCCCTCCGGTTACCGGCTGCAGCGAGTATGGTGGGTTATGCTGGTCTTTCGATTTCGTCGTCAGGCTCGGGCGGGTCGTCTGCGAGCGACTTCAGGCCGGCGGCCCTTATTATCCTCGACACCTTTTCCGTAACAACAAAAGGTGTCGTGACACACTTGAGCATCTGCGCCGCCGTTTCGAAGTCGGCGGCTATCACGTTGCGCAGCAGGTTCTGGAACACTTCCTGCTGGTTGTTGAATTCGTGCTGCTTCATCAGGCGCTTGAGGTCGGCCTTGAACACGCCGGCGACCTCAACCGTAAACTTCTCGACGCCCAATGCAGCATTCTTTTCGTTCGCCTTCTCGCGCTTGCGGCGCTGCTTCTTGGCTTCCGCCGTCAGCTCTTCCTCGGCCATGGCCTACCTCTTCGATTCCACTTACCTGAATTGCCAGCCATGTCGCCCGGCGCCGCGCGGCGGTTATCTTGCTGATGCGCTTCATGGGGTGTCGGCAAATTTAAAGCCGTTCTCTTGGGCTATCAGCGTGACGCGCTTGATGTGCATGCACAGGTTCTTTGCTGCCACGCTGGCTACGACGCCCTTGGCCGCTTCGGCGCGCACGGCCGGTGCCAGCTTGTCGCGTTCTTTCCGCAGACGTTCGTGGTGCGCAGTGGTCCCGTTGAATGGCCCGTCGACTCCGACGCCGTTCGGGATGACCTGAACTGATTTACCGGCGCCGAAGTAAGCGTCCAGCTGCTGGTTCAGGTTGTCGATGATCGAGTCCCGTGGGTTGGGCATTGGCACGCCGATCATTGCGCACCGCCTGAGAGCGTCACCTTGACGCCGTCGGCGCGCGATTCCAGCGCCTGAGCCAGGTTGCTTGCTTCCTTCCAGGTCCAGCGGAAGCCCTTAACCTTTCGGGTTGCCACTTCAACGATGTGGTAAGCGTTGCCGCGGGTAACGATCTGGAATCGGATCTTCTGCACAGGCTCCTCCTTTCCGATCAAGGCGTAGAACTCGGCGGTGGCAATGCGGGAGCGAATGCTCAGGGCCGCAACCCCGTCTACGCGCTGTTGAATTGATGCGTGCATGGTGAATACCTCGGTGGGTTGCGTTTATTCGTCAGCAGCCTGACCGCCTGGGTGTGCCGGTGGGCGCAGGGGAGGGTGCTGACGGGTAAAGGCGAGGCGTAAAAAAGCCCAGTCGAAACCGGGCTTTTCGTTCTGTCACAAACGCCTCCGTAAGTGACAAGCCAGCAGAGCCCTTTTGGGCCGTGCAGGTATCTGAGCGTTTACATGGCTGCCAATCCTCCGTTGTTCGCTCACTGGGCAGGCAGTGGCCACCTTGTGAATTAGGCGAGCAGTACTGGCTGCTCGGCGCGGCGCACCATCCTGACTTGCGCGGTGCGGCGCTCGGGCACCCGGCGGTCACGACGCATAGCGTCATCGCCGATCATTGAGTGCATGGCGATCAGCGCAGCCAGGGCAATGCACATCGGCGAGATGATCTGGCGGCGCATTGCCTCGGCAACTGCAGCGGTTTGGCGGGTCACGCCAAGCTTGAACATCGCGCAGGACAAGCGCTTGGCTACCGTGCAGGCCGCCACGTCGAACTGCCGGGCAATTTCTTTGGCCGTCATGCCCTGGGCGGTGCCGAGTAGGTACTGCAATTCTTTTGGCGCAAGACCTCGTCCGAGATGACCCTTCCATGCGCCGCTGATGATTGTTGCTTCCATCGTGGTGACTCCCGGTTGGTTTCCCGTCTGACCCTGTCGCCAAGGCCAGCCAGTGAAATCTTCCGTTCTGCTTAAAGAACTTGTTCCAGTCGGTCCCGTTTTCCGGGGCTGGGAGATCACTTCGCTGATCCCTTGCTATCTGGCGGCTTCACCAGTCGTGTGGCGGGCGATGAGGCCCTGGCGAGCCCGTGTTGGGAGACTCGATGGACGTAGTTAACCATCGGTATATTTTATCGTCAATACCGATGGTTAATTTATTTTTCATGGGCGTGCGTTATCCTCTGGCTTAAACTGGATGGATATACAGTTAAAGGGTTGGGAAATGAGTAAGACGCAGAAGGTTAAGCCAGCTTTACGAATTGAGATGTCCGCGGTAGAGCGCTTGGGGCTGCGCGTATCGTCAATGATCAATTCGCCAAGGGCGCAGGATCGGTGCTCAGCCGTAATTCACCGCTTGGATACGGATGAGGATGCAGAGTGGGATGAGGTAATGGGAAGAATTGCTGAAGTTGACGGGGTCAATATGGTCTTTCAGGACGACGGGGGGGTGCTTCTGGAGTGGGAGGCGCCCAGCGAAGAGGATAGGGTGCTGGAGGTAGGCGAGGTGGAAGCTGTCGAAGAGGAAGCTGCGCCATTCTGATATTCAACTTAGGCCCGGCGCATAGCCGGGCTTAAATTCAAGCCTTTCGCGCATTCCAGATCATCAGCACTTTGGCGTGAATGGTTACATCCTCCATCCTGGCTTCCTGGTCTTTATGTTTTGGATTGTCGGATATGAGCAAGAAGCGCTCCGCGTCCAAAAACTGAATCCGCTTTATGTACAGATGCTCAAGCCAGGTCAGAACGTATATGCCATCACCAGCAAACTCGTTGACACCCTTATCCACAATCAGCGGATCTTTGTCGTTGATCGTGCCTTCCATGCTCTGGCCCCAGCCGGTGATCATGGCCAGTGCGTGAGGGGAGGTGTATGACACACCCTTCTCGCGGAGCACGTCCTCACGAATAATCAGATTCCTGATTACCTCGTTGTAGTCATTCGGTACTTGGCCATGCCCCATTGAGGCGCGTACATCGTACTGGCGAATCACGAGCTCATCCGACCTCGCTTTCAACCCAGAAAAGTCCGCCTGTATCACCTTTCCCTGGGCCTCGCTGGCAGCTGTGAGCGCCGCCGCGGCAATCTTCTCTTGGGCATCGGCATCGAGACTCTTGCCTGCATGCTTCCGGATCATCTCCATTACCTTTTCGGCAGCGCTTACTCCAGGTACTGCAGTCGTTTTAGCTGGGCCGGTGGTCAGTAATGATATTTCCTCAGCAAGGCGCGGACTGAAAGCCGATACAGGCTCATCAAGCATGCGCGCAAGCACGGCGGCGAACTTAGTGTTCAGCGGGTTGATGCCCTTGAAGTAAAGATTCACGGCAGCCGGTGTCATGCCCGCTGCATCGGCGATTTTCTTCTGACTGAGCTTTAGCTCGTTCTTCTTTGAGAGGAACAAATCATGCGCAGCTGCGCACTCGGCAATCAGCTCGGGCGGGAGTATTCGTTTCTTGGTCATCGCGCGAATGTATACCAATGGTTAAAAATAAGAAGAAACCATCGGTATTGATTAAAAATTAACAGATGGTTAATATCGGCCTCATCTACAACCGAGGCTCAAATCATGAGCGAGACCCCTCTCGACGAGTTTGTTGCGAAAAAGGGCCAGTCCGAGGCGGCGCGGCTTCTTCGTGTCACGGCTCCAGCAATTCACAAGGCGCTAACAGCGAAGCGGGACATTCGAGTGCTTGAGCTTCCCGACGGCAGCTTCCAGGCGAAAGAGCAGCGCCCGTTTCCATCGCAGCGATCAGTAGCCTGATCGCTTGATGCGCCCATTTTCCCTCTAAGCGGGTAGGGCAGATAGAGATTCTGGATCAGCTGTTAATTCATACAGTGCATAGGAAGGGAATAGAGATGGCAGACAAGAACGTTGAATCATCGATCCAAAGCGTAACCACGAATGATGCAGGTCAGCCGTGCTGGGAATTGCTTAAGGACGGGTCCTTTCGGATTGATTCTAGCCATGGCTGTGAATCTTCCTATCCAGTCAGTGGTGGGGCAAGCGAGAAGCTCGCCTACCTCACCAAACAGATATCTAGCTGCTCACTTTCTCAATGCCGGCCAAGAGGCTTTCTATCGCGGCTTGGTGAATGGATGGCGAATCGCCTGCCCACTTCGGTTCGCGCGGCAATAAGTCCATCACGCTTTTTGCATCGATCTTCAGTTGATCGACATCCAGCCCAGGATTCATCGCGACAGCCTTCCCAACAAGAGTCAGCGCTGCAAGAACACCGATTTCGAAAGGGGTGATTACTTTTTCTTCGCTCATGTCCGGCCTCCAATGGCCTTTTCGTTTGGAAGCAGAAAGCTATCACGGATGCGCCGGACACCCATAACGCCTGAATCGCGGGCACAAAAAAGCCGGGCTGCAACCCGGCTCTTTCGACAACTTGTAAAACACAGTGGGGCCATTATGAACACCAATACCGCTCCAGGCAACACCCCCCATGCCGCGACACTTTTTCGGCATGAACAAAACGTGTCGCGACACACGATGTCGTCACGCGAAATCGCCGAACTGACCGGCAGCACGCACGACAACGTGCTGAAAACCGTCCGGGCCTTGGTTGCCAAGGGTGTCGTTTCTTCAAACGACACCCCCTATATTCACCCGCAGAACGGTCAGGTCTATCGGGAGTTCCTGCTTTCCCAGCGCGACACCCTGGTGGTGGTCTCCGGCTACAACGTCGAACTGCGCGCTCGGATCATTGACCGGTGGCAGGAGTTGGAGGCGAGGGCGGAACAGTTCCAGATTCCAGTCACCTATGCCGAGGCTCTGCAAGCGGCAGCCGACCAGGCCAAGGAAAATCAAACCCTTCGCTTGGTGATCCTAGATCAAGAACCGAAGGTTTCCGCCATCAAACGCTTGGCGGCCGCCGGTGGCGCGATCTGTATCAGTGATGCTGCCAAACAACTTCAGGTTCCACCCTCAAAGCTTTTTCAGTGGTTGGAGAAAAATCGGTGGATCTTTCACCGTGGCGGCTCCAAGCGCTGGACCGCCTACCAGCCGCGCATTACTTCGGGCTATCTGGTTCACAAGGTCACCGCGCTGAAGAGCGACCCGGAGACCGGTGGGGACCGTGCTGCCTTCCAACCTCTTGTTACGCCGAAAGGCCTGGCCTACCTGGCCGAAAAGAATATCGGAGCCTCGCTGTGAGTGTTCAAGCAATGTCCTGGGCGCTCTCTCTGCCCACTGAAACCCTGAAAGACTCAAGCGCGCGTCACGTGCTGCTGTGCCTTGCCAACTACGCCGGTTCGAACGGTACAGGTGCCTTCCCGTCCGCCTCTACCCTGGCCCAGGACACCGGTCTTTCCGAGCGCACTGTCCGGTACAAGCTCGATGATTTGGAGCAGTCCGGGCTGATCAAAAAGGGTAATCAGGCCATCGCGGCCGTTCACATTGATCGCCACGACCGCCGCCCAGTCGTTTACGACCTTCAGATATTGCGGGGTGCAAATCCTGCACCCCGCTCAAAACGGGGTGCAGATGACGCAACGGGGTGCAGCTCACAACAGAACGGGGTGCAGTCTGGAACAGAACGGGGTGCAGCGGCTGCACCCAATCCATCACTTAACCATCAAGGAACCGAAGAGCAGCAGCAGCGCGAGCTTTCGGACTTGATCGCTGAGCAGGATCGCCAGGCCTTGGACCCTCAGGACGAGCGCCAACGTTTCGCG
>NZ_JAHHIU010000316.1 GCF_024539815.1 Streptomyces hayashii | reverse complement strand
CGACAGAGGGGACACAGTCATACCGGGCCCGGAGGCCAGCGGCCCCATTGCAGGACCGCGAAAAACATAACGGGGGCGAAACGCGGGCCCCGAAGGCCGCTCCGTGGAGAAACCACCGCCGACGGGGGCCGATCGGGAGAGCCGACCGGGAGAGCCGACCGCGCGGGGAGTTCTCGGAGGGAAGCCCGGAAGGGACGGCTTGCTCGGGGACGTCCGGCGAACGCCCGCCGGACGTCCTCCGGCGGACGGCGTGTGCGCCGACGGCCGGATCGGCGTCGGGAGGCCCCGGCGAGGCGGACGTCGGCGGCGGTCAGCTCTCCGGGGCCGGGACCACGCTGAGGTGACTCGCGCCGCGGCGGGCGCCGCGCGCTCTGCGGGGCGCGGCCGCCGGCCGGGCCTCGCGCAGCACCATGGTCAGCCGCGTGTATCCCATCTCGCGCAGGGTCCGGGGCGTCTCCCCGACGATGCGGCACTCCGTCGCGCCCCAGCGCGGGTCGGGATGCCGGAGCGGGCGGACCGCCCCGTCGTGCTCGACGGCGCACTCGCCGACCGCCCGGATCCAGTGCGGCAGCCCGTGCCGGTAGGCGGCCTCCATGATGGGGTCCTGGGCGATCTCGCGGCGGATCGCCTGGAGTGCGTGGTCGTGCCCGTGCCGTTCCACGGCCGCGGCGAAACCGGCGAGCATCGGCAGGCACCAGCCGGCCTCGTGGTCGCCGAGGACCGAGGGCGCGTCGGGATGGAACAGGACGAACCGCAGGAAGTTGTCAGTCGGCAGAGCCGTCGGATGCGGGCCCACGTCACGGAAAAGTGACGCGAAAGCGGCGTTGGACAGCACCACGTCCCAGCGGTGGTCGAGAACGACGGACGGGAAGGGGACGGCCTCCAGATAAGCGGCGTAGTCCTGCAGATACGCCTGGGCCTCGGGACTCTCGGGGACGGGCCGCGGTACGGACCGCTGCCCTCCTGCCTGATATGCCATCGGGAGGTCACCCCTCTTGCCTATGCGGCCTTCACGCGGCGCCCCGATCCTGCTGCCCGGACGCGAGGCATGTCAACTATCGTGGCATTCCGCGGTCGTTGACGGCTGAAATTGGCCACAGTTGTGGCGAGACCTGGATGTGAGTTCGAAAGACCGGCTACTCTCCACGCAGTTCACGGCGACCGTCCGTGTCGGTGATCGTGTGCCTGTGAGAGGGACGTGAGAGACCTAGGAGACCTGTCGGTGTCGGAGGATGGCTTCGAGGTTCCGGGCGCCGCGGCGACGGTGCTGCTGTCGGCCGTCGTCGCCCGTGTCGCCGCGCTCGCCGACCGGCTGGGCGTGCCGCACGCGGAGGTCTTCGCCACGGGGCGGCTGTCCGTCGCCTCCGGGGTCCCGGAGTCCGTGGTCAAGGCCCTGCTGAGCGGCCGGCCCGCCGGGGAGCCCGACGTCCAGGCCCGCTTCCTGCAGCGCCTGGACCTGTTGCGCCGTACGCGGCTCAAGCCCAACGGCCGCAAGTACACCCAGCAGGAGATCGCCGACGGCGCCGGCATGTCGCGCCAGCAGGCGGGCGCCCTCATCAACGGCGACCGGCGCCCCACGATGGAGCACTGCGACGCCCTCCAGCGGTTCTTCCGCGTGCACGCCGGGTTCCTGACGGCCGAGGACCCGGAGGCGCTCGCGGGAGCCCTCCAGCACACCGAACAGGAGCTGCTGCAGAAGCTCGCCGCGCGTGAGGCGGCCGCGGCCGCCGAGGACCCGCTGGAGCGGCTGCTGCAGGACCACGGCGTGCGCGGGATCGCATGGCGGGCGGCCCAGCTGCCCACCGACCAGCACCGCGACAAGGTCGCCGAGTGGCTGGACATGCTCCTGGAGAGCGTGAAGCGGCCCGAGTCGTGATCCGGGGGAGAAGCGTGAACATCGCCAAGGAAATGCGCCGCCTCAGCGGCGAGCTGGTCTCGGAGCTGACCCTCCCGGCCCCCTCGGCGCCGGCCGCCCTGTACACCGCCCTGTGCGACGGGATGAGCAGACGGCGCGGCCGCCCGGTCCACTTCCGCATGGCGTCCTTCCCCGCCGACACCGCGAGCGGGCTGTGGCTGGACATGGCCGATCAGGACCTGGTCGTCATCGAGGAACGCACCGCCCCCGACCACCAGTTGGTGATCCTGGGGCACGAGCTGTGGCACATGAAGGCGGGCCACTGCAGCCATCACGTCGCGGGCGCGGCGGTCGCGGCCCGTTTACTCGACGACGGGGCGGATCTCCAGGCGACCGTGCGCAGCGTCGCCGCGCGCACCCGTTTCGATCTCGCCGACGAGCGGCAGGCCGAGACGTTCGGCCTGCTGCTGGCGAGCAAGTGCCGGGCGTGGCTGCCGGGTTCGGCGCCCCGCGGGCGCGGGCAGCGCGACCACCTGGCGGGCCGGATCGAGGCGTCGCTCGGATACCTCGGACCGCAGAACTGACCGAACGGGCTCCAGCGCGCGGCGGCGGTCGGGCCCCGCCGCGTCCGCTCGCCTCGCGCAGCTCCCGCGCCGTGCCGTGCACCGGGCCCGTGGCGGCCATGAGCCCGGGGCGCCGAGGAGTCGCCGATGCCGTGGACGAGCACCGGCGCCGGCCCCTCGCCGGCCATGCGGAAGGGCGGAAGGCCCGCCTGCGCGCATGCGGGGCCCGGTGGCGCAACTCCGGTTCTCCGTCGGCCGCCGGACGCGATGGCGCGGTGTGCGCCGCGTGCCGCGTGCCGCGTGCCGCGTGCCGCGTGCCGCCGGGGGACGTCGATCACCCGGACGTCGATCACCAGCTCGTCTCCTGTTCCCGCCGTCCGCCGGCATCGGGCGAACGTCCTTCACACCGGCGCAGGTGCCGTTTCCCCCGGGGGTTCCGCGCGGATTCCCCCTCGGCTGAGCGGGCGAACCGACGCGGTGCGCGGCCGGATTGTCAGTGGTGGGCGGCAAGCTGGGGAATGCGCCGCCGCACGGGGGCGCGCGCGCCGCAGGGGCGCGTGGGAGACGACGCCGACACGGGGAGAGCCGACCGATGCCCACAGCCGTACTGACCGACCGCGAGCGCACCGCCGTGCAGGCCTACCTGAGGCTGCTGCACACGGTACGAGCGGCTTTCGGCGACGAGGGGGGCGGCGAGGGCGCCCGCCTGTCCGGACCGGCGCACGACCGGCTGCCTCCCGTGGTCCCGCCCGGGGTGCTGGCCGAGGCGGAGCGGGCGCTGGCGGACGCCGGCCTCACGGGCAACGAGGAGGAGTTCTTCCGGCTCCTGCACAACTGGTTGCCCCGCGCGTGACCGCCGGGCCGGCGGCGTCAGTCGTGCCCGACCGTCACGGCTGTCGCCACCAGGCCCCGGCGGACGCTCCAGAGGCCCTCGAAGTGCCCGACCCGCCGGCCGCCCACCAGCGGCCCGGGCACGAGCAGCCGGGCCCGGAAGGTCCCCTGCGCGCCCGCGTCGGGGCCGGCGGCCGCGGCCGTGAGGTCGATGTCGGCCTCGCTGAAGTCCAGCCACTTACGGGTGAGGGGGAACCACGCCTTGTAGACGGACTCCTTGGCGCTGAACAGCAACCGGTCCCAGTGCACCTCGGGACGCTCGGCGGCCAGGCGTTCGTGCCGGGCCGCCTCGGCGGGCAGGGCGACGGCGGCCAGCACGCCCTCGGGAAGGGGGGCGTGCGGTTCCGCGTCGATGCCGAGCGAGGCGAGGTCCTCGGCCCGGACCAGCGCGGCGGCGCAGTAGCCCTCGCAGTGGGTCATGCTGCCGGTCAGACCGTCGGGCCACTGCGGCGCGCCGCGCTCACCGGGCAGCACGGGCTGCGGGGGCACGCCGAGCTTCTCCATGGCCCGCCGGGCGCAGCCGCGCACGACGGTGAACTCGCGGCGGCGCTTGGCCACCGCACGCGTCAGCAGCGCCTCCTCCTGCGGGTACAGCGGCGCGTCCCCGAACTCGCGCACGCCCTCCTCGCCGAAGGCCTCCACCACCACGGCCGTCCCGGGCAACAGATCCTCGATCACCGGGCGTCCGTCCTCTCTCCGGGCTCCCGGGACTCCCCGGCGCCTTTCGCGGGCTCCCCGGACTGCCCGGGATCCGCGGGGTCGGCGGGCAGGATGCGTCGCAGCCGGCCCGGCGGCCGGGAACGTTTCCGCCATTCGCGGGGGTAGCCCACCGACACCTCCTCGAAGCGGACGCCGTCCTGCCAGGTGGTCCGCGGGATGTGCAGGTGGCCGTAGACCATGGCGGCGACGCGGAAGCGGCGATGCCAGTCCGCGGTCAGCTCGGTGCCGCACCACATGGCGAACTCCGGATGCCACAGCACGTCCATCGGGTGCCGGTGCAGCGGATAGTGGTTGACGGGGACGACGGGCAGGTCGTCCGGGATCTCGGCGAGCCGGCGCTCGGTCTCGGCGACCCGGGCCCGGCACCAGGCCTCGCGGGACGGATACGGGTCGGGGTGCAGCAGGTACTCGTCGTTGCAGACGATGCCGGTGCTCTCCGCGTAGGCCAGCCCCTCCGCCTTGGTCGTACAGCCGGCCGGGAGGAAGGAGTAGTCGTACAGCAGGAACAGCGGCGCGACGACCACCGGGCCGCCGGGGCCCTCCCACACCGGGTAGGGGTCCTCGGGCGTCGTCACGCCCAGGTCGCGGCAGACCTCGACGAGGTGCTCGTAGCGGGCGACCCCGCGCAGCGGGACCGGGTCGCTGGGATGGGACCACAGCTCATGGTTCCCGGGGGCCCACACGACCTTGCGGAAGCGGCTCGCGAGCGTCTTCAGGACCCAGCGGATGTCGGCCACGTTCTCCGAGACGTCGCCCGCGACCAGCAGCCAGTCCTCGTCCGTCTCAGGGACCATCGCCTCGACCAGGGCCCGGTTCTCCGGATAGCCGATGTGAAGATCGCTGATGGCCAGCAGTCGTCCGGCGTCACCGGCCGTCGTCGTCACCTTGAGCCCCCGCTCACTAGACCACGCTCCGCGTTCCCGCGAACACACACACGCCCCCACAAGAACACATCCGGACCCGCGGGACAAGGTCGAATCCGGTCGTCCCCGCTGCGACACCCGCCCCCACCTGCGTCGCAGCACGCCTCTACCCGACCGGGGCCCGTACGGGAACAAGATCGGAAAATCCGTAACACGCGTGTTGCACGCGGCACCCCCGAGAAGCCGTATGATCGCCCCAACACCACCGCCATGGACGTCCCTTCACGCAGGGCGGTTTGGTGACCCACCATTTCCCCTGCCCGGGCCGGGCCTGCTTCGCCCTGCCCGCACACCGTGAAAGGCGGCCTCGCATGGTCTCTCGCGTACGCGTCTGGCTCAACCGCACGTACGCGGAGAACGTGTTCTTCACGGATCAGCTGCGACGAAATCCCAGCGACCGGGCCGTCGAGATCCATGCCACGCACGGTGACGCCGACTCCCCCGTGCTGGCCGCCGCCGACACCGCGGAGCTGGAGCCGGAGGGCCTGTCCCCGGCCGCGTACGTCGAGTACGCGCTCGCCCAGTGCCGGCGTCGCGGCATCGACGTGTTCGTGCCGCGGCTGCACCAGGCGGCCGTCGTGGCGCACCGCGCCGACTTCGAGGCGGTCGGCACGGCGCTGCTGGCGCCGCCGCCGGAGGCGGTCGCCGTCTTCCACGACAAGGTGATCGCGTACGAGGCCGTGCAGGCGATCGGGGTGCCGGTGCCGCCGTGGTACCGGGTCCGCTCGGCGGGTGAACTCGTCGCCGCTGTCGAGGAGTTGGAGGAGGCGGGGCACAGGGCCTGCTTCAAGCCGGCGTCCGGCGCCGGCGGGGTGGGCTTCCGCGTGATCACCCGCAAGCCGTTCTCCCTCGCACACCTGACCGGCTTCCCCAGCCCCTACGTCCAACTCGACATGGTGGTCGAGGCGTTGCGACAGGCCGAAGAACAGGGCGAGGACCAGGTCGACTGGCTGGTCATGCCGCGACTCGAACAGCCGGAGGTGTCGGTCGACTGCCTCACCGGCCCCGACAACGTCCTGCGGATGGCCATCGGCCGGACCAAGAACGGCCGCCGCCGGGGCTTCACCCTGCACGAGCAGTGGCTGGAGCCCGCGCGTCTCATCGCCGAGGGCTTCGGGCTGAACTACCTGTCCAACATCCAGTTCCGGATGTTCGGCGACCGGCCGGTCCTGATGGACGTCAACACCCGTCCGGCCGGCGGGCTGCACCAGCTGGCGCTGTGCGGCGTCAACGCGCCGTGGGCAGCCGTGCAGTTGGCGCTCGGCGAGGACCCGGGCGAGATCGTGCCGCCGTTCCTGGGGCAGGACTACACGGTCGTGTCGGGCCCCCGGCCGCTGCGCGCCGTCGCGCTGCCGCACCAGCGGCTGGAGGAGGCCGAGCCGTTGCTGCCGGCCGTGCCGGCACCCACCGCGTCCACGGAGTCGGTCGCCACGGCGGCGTCGGTCGCCGTGACGTCCGCCGACGCGGCGCAGGCCCTGCCGCTGTAGCCCGGCCGCGGCTCGCGGAGAACAGAAAATCACCTCACCGGTATGGACCAATCCCGTCACCCTTCTTGACAGGCGGATTGGTCCATACCAACTTTGTTGCGCACCCCCTGCACCGCTCTGCACTCCCCCTGCACTCCCGAACACCCCCATTCCTTCAGGGAGATCGCGTGCGCACCACACCCCTCGGACGCCCATGGCGTCGTTTCCTCGCCCTGGTCGGCACCGCCGGCCTCGCCCTGGCCGGAGCCGTGGCCCTGCCGGGCACCGCTCAGGCCGCCAACGTCCTCACCAACCCCGGGTTCGAGTCGGGCTCCGTCTCGCCCTGGTCCTGCACCGGCAACCTCGGCTCCGTCGTCTCCTCCCCCGTCCACAGCGGCTCCAAGGCCCTCGCGGGGGCGGTGAGTTCGAGTGACATCGCCCAGTGCAGCCAGACCGTCTCCGTCCGGCCGAACACCGCGTACGCGCTGACCGGCTGGGTACGCGGCTCCTACGTCTACCTCGGCGTCGACGGTGGGGCCTCCACCTGGACGACGTCACCGTCGGCGTACAGCCGGCTGTCGGTCTCCTTCACCACCGGGGCCTCACAGACCAGCGCCACGATCTACGTCCACGGCTGGTATGCCCAGGGCGCCTACCAGGCCGACGACGTCAGCCTCGACGGACCGGGCGGCGGAGGCGGCTCGGACACGCAGGCGCCGACCGCGCCCGCCGGGCTGACCTCGACCGGCAGGACCTCCTCCAGCGTGTCGCTGGCCTGGAAGGCCTCGACCGACAACGTCGGCGTCACGGCCTACGACGTCTACAGCGGATCGTCGAAGGTGCTCACGGTATCCGGGACCTCCGCCACGGTCGGCGGGCTGTCCGCGAGCACGGCGTACTCCTTCACCGTGAAGGCACGCGACGCCGCCGGGAACACCTCCGGGGCCTCGAACTCCGTGAGCGTCACGACCGGCGCGGGCGGCGGGGGCGGTACCGGGTTCAAGCAGGCCGCGCCCTATCTGTTCGAGGGCTGGGGCGATCCCCCGAACGTGACCACGGTGATGAACGCGACCGGCGTCAAGTGGTTCACGATGGCGTTCGTGCTCGACGGCGGCGGCTGCAACCCGATGTGGGACGGCAACAGGCCGCTGACCGGCGGGGTCGACCAGAGCGTCATCAACCAGGTCCGCTCGGCGGGCGGGGACGTCGTGCCCTCGTTCGGCGGCTGGCAGGGCAGCAAGCTCGGCGCCGGCTGCTCCTCCGCGAGCGCTCTCGCGGGCGCCCTGCAGAAGGTGATCGACGCCTACTCGCTCAAGGCGATCGACATGGACATCGAGAACTCGGACGAGTTCGAGAACGAGGCCGTCCAGGCGCGGATCCTCACCGCGCTGAAGACCGTGAAGGCGAACAACCCCGGTCTGAAGACCGTCGTCACCTTCGGGACGTCGACGACCGGGCCGACCTACTACGGCAACCGGTTGATCGAGCAGGCCAAGTCGCTCGGCGCCGACGTCGACGTGTTCACCATCATGCCGTTCGACTTCGGCGGCGGCTCGGACATGTACGGCAACACCGTTAACGCCACGGAGGGGTTGAAGAACAAGCTGAAGTCCACGTTCGGCTGGGACGACGCCACCGCCTACGGCCACATCGGCATCTCCGGCATGAACGGCCTCTCCGACCAGCAGGAGAACACCACCCCGGCCATCTGGACCTCCATCCGCGACTGGGCCGACTCCCACCACATCGCCCGGCTCGCCTACTGGGCCGTCAACCGCGACCGGCCGTGCCCGGGGGGCGGCGTGGTGAGCAACTGCTCCGGAATCAGCCAGAGCACCTGGCAGTTCACGTCCATCACGGCGGGCTTCACCGGCTGACCTCCCCGGACGCCGTCGGCAGTCCCGAAGAATCCCCCGGACCGCGGTCCGGGGGATTCTTTTCTCCGAAAGGGTGTATCAGGAGCCGGGGAGCCCGCTCCTAAGAGTGCAGGACCCCGCGGGGGGAGCCGGGGGGAACACCGGGGTCTCGGG
>NZ_JAHHIU010000315.1 GCF_024539815.1 Streptomyces hayashii | reverse complement strand
GGGTCATGGGCGGGGTCATGGGCGGGAGACGGCCGCCTCGGTCAGGGTTCGGCCCGCCGGGGTCCGGGAGTACAGCACCGAGCGGCCCGCGCGACGGCGTTCCACCAGGCCCGCGTCCAGGAGGACCCGTAGGTGGCGGCCGACCGAGCCCAGGCCCTGGCCCGTCAGGGCCACCAGCTGGGTGGTGCTCAGGGGCGCGGCGAGAAGAACCAGCACCGTGGCCCGGGCGGGGCCCAGGAGCGTGCTCAGGGCGGCCGGGACGGCACGGGCACGGTCCCGGCGGTCTTCGGCGAGCACACCGGAGCACGGGTAGACCACGGCGTACCGCTCCCGCCCCTCCCAGGCCACCCAGCCGGTCCCCGGCGTGACCGGCACGAACAGCAGCTCCGCGCCAGAGACCTCGCGCGGCGGGTACTCGTGCAGGTTGACCTGGAAGCGGCTGTCGCCGAGCCAGCGCGTCCCCGGCCGCAGCGAGTCCAGCACGGCGGCCCAGCCGCCCCGGCTGACCAGCGCGGTCCGCGCCACGACGTCGGCCTCCAGGACACGCCGGCGCCGGTCCCAGTACGGCCGCACGTCCGTCTCCCACACCCGCTCCAGCAACGCGGCCGCCCGCTCGGGCAGGTCGTCCCGGTCCAGGGCGGCGGGCAGCGGACCGGCCAGGGACGTCCGCAGATGGGCCCGGGCCGCCGCCGGGTCCGCCGCCCGCACCCGGGCCACGCCCTCCTCGAAGCTCTCGCCGTCCCTCGGCGTCGGCGTGAGGAAGTCCGCGATCCATCCGCCCCGCTCGGATGCGCTCGCGGCGGGGAATCCACAGCGCCCCAGCCCCGCCCGCACGAGCAGCGCGGTCACCGGGTCGGCCGCCAGCGCCGCCCGATGGCCGGGGAGGTGGGCGCGCAGCCAGTCGTGCTCGCCGGGGTGCGTGCCCGCCCCCGCGTGCAGCAGCCTCAGGCTCGCGAAGGTCTCGGCGAGCGGCGAGAGCACGAAGCGGCTGCGGGCGAGCGTGTCGGCGTTCAGCTGCCACCAGCCCATGCCCGCGCCCCCACGGCCGTCCCCCGCGGCTCGCGACGTTTCGCGGGCCGGCGAAACAATAACCGACCTCCCCGGGCCCGCCCCAGACTCCGGCCATGACCGGCCTCTCCTACCGTCAGCTCTTCCGCGTCCCCGAGTTCACCCCCCTGTTCCTGTCCGCGGCCGCCCAGACCGCCGCCCAGACGGTCAGCGGGCTCGCCCTCGGCACCCTCGTCTACCGGGCCACGGGCTCACCGCTGCTGTCGGCGCTGAGCATGTTCGGACCGTCGCTCGCGCAGGTGCTCGGCGCGACCGTCCTGCTCTCGGGGTCCGATCGGCTGCCGCCGCGGTCGGCGCTGACCGGCCTCTCGCTGGCCTTCGCCGGCGCGGCGGCCCTCATGGCGCTGCCGGGACTGCCGACCTGGGGCGTCTTCGCCGTCGTCCTCGTCCAGGGGCTGGTGGCCTCGCTCGGCGGCGGCGTCCGCTGGGGGCTGCTGAACGAGATCCTCGGCGGCGCCGAGGGCGGCTATCTGCCGGGGCGTTCGCTGTTCAACATGATGAGCGGGCTGACGCAGATCACCGGCTACGCCACCGGCGGCGCGCTGGTGACCGCCCTCTCCCCGCGCCCCGTCCTCCTGCTCGCCGCGCTGCTGTACGCGACCTCGGCCGTCGTGGCCCGGCTGGGGCTGAGCGCCCGTCCGCCGCGGGCCGCGGGCCGGCTGTCGGCCGCGGCGACCCGGCGCGCCAACGCCGCCCTGTGGTCCTCCCGCCCCCGCCGCCTGACCTACCTGGGGCTGTGGCTGCCCAACGGTCTGGTCGTCGGCTGCGAAGCCCTCTTCGTGCCCTACGACCCGGGGGCGGCGGGCACGCTGTTCGCGTGCGCCGCCCTGGGCATGCTGGCCGGGGACGTGCTCGTGGGCCGTCTCCTCCCACCGGGTCTGCGCGCCCGCCTCGCCACCCCGCTGCTGCTGCTTCTGGCCGCTCCCTACACGCTGTTCGCCCTGCACCCCGCCGTCCCGCTCGCCGCGGCCTGCGCCGCTCTCGCCTCCGTCGGCTTCGGCGCGAGCCTGGTGCAGCAGGAGCGGCTGATGTCCCTCACCCCGCCCGAACTCAGCGGGCACGCCCTGGGGTTGCACTCGGCGGGGATGCTCACCCTGCAGGGCGTGAGCGCGGCCCTCGCGGGCGGCGCGGCCCAACTCACCTCGCCGGCGACGGCGATGGCCGTGATGGCGGGCATGTCGGTCGCGGTGACCCTGACGTTGTGGCGGGCCGCCCGCGCCGGGGCGCGCGAAATCCCTGACGTCGCTCCGCACACGCGGCCTGCGCCGCAGCATGACAGCCGTAGCGGCCGTAGCGGCCCCAGCAACCCCGGCGGCCGTACCAGCCGTACCAGCCGTAGCGGCCATGACGGCAATGACGGCGAGGACGAGGTGACGGCGCGCGCTGAACGAGCGGGCTGACGGCGAGGGCTGAACGCGGGCCGACGACGCAGGCTGAACGCGGACCGACGACGTGGCCGAACGCCGTCCGGCCCGCTCGGCCGCGATGCTTCTACAATGCTGTAGAGAAGGCGTCCCGGCAGAGGTCCGCGGACGGGCGGCGTCCATACGATGTCCGACCGGAAAACGGACGGCGGCGAAGAGGAGACTGGGCGTGACGGATCACCGGCGGCGTCCCCCGCGGCGGGCGCAGGGCGAGCTGGAGGCGTCGGTCCTGTCGGCGCTGCGGGAGGCGGACGGGCCGGCGACGGCCGGATGGGTGCAGGAACGCCTGGGCGGCGGCCTCGCCTACACCACGGTGATCACGATCCTGACCAGGCTGCTCGCCAAGGGCGCGGTCACCCGCGAACGCAGCGGCCGCTCCTTCGCCTGGCTGCCCGCCTCGGACGAGGCGGGCCTGGCCGCCCACCGGATGCGCAGGGTCCTGGACGCCGAACACGACCGCGAGGCGGTGCTCGCCAGCTTCGTCACCGGCCTCGGCCCCGACGACGAACGGCTGTTGCGCGAACTGCTCGGCCGGCACCCCCACGACGACGCCCCCTCCCCGTCCCCGGAAGACTGACGCCGCATGGGGCTCTTCGTCTTCCTGCCGCTGGTGCTCCCGCTCACGGCCTGGCCCGTCACGCGGCTCGCCGAACACCATCTGCATCCCCGCACCGCGACCCGGCTCCTCACCGGTGTGGCGGCCGTGATGGCCGTGTGCAGCACGGTGTGCCTGGGGCTGCTGATGGTGGTCGGCACGGCGCAACTGCCCGGCAACCCGCTTCCCGACGGCTGGTCGGACCCTGAGGTGCGCGAGGCCGTCCCCTACGACGAGTTCGCCGGCAAGGCGGCCATCCCCTTGCTGCTGGCGGTGGCTTCGAACTGCGGCCGCACGCTGTGGCGGCACCGCAGGGTGCGTCGCCTGGCACACCGGGCCCTCGCCGGGCTGCCGCTCACCGAGGTCGCGGTCCTGCCCGACGGGACGCCGTACGCGTACGCTCTGCCCGGCGGCCGCCGGGACCGGATCGTCGTGACCACGGCCCTGCTGGACCGCCTCCATGCGGCCGAGCGCCGTGCGCTGTTCGCCCACGAGCGCGCCCATCTGGCCGCCGGCCACCACCGCCACCTGCTCGCCGTGCGGCTGGCCGCGCAGGCCAACCCGTTCCTGCGGCCGCTGCGGACGGCCGTCGCCTACACGGCCGAGCGCTGGGCCGACGAGGACGCCGCCCGGGCCGTCGGCAGCCGTCGTACCGTGGCGCGGGCGATCGGCAGGGCCGCGCTGGTCTCCCGCCGCGCGCCTCACGCCACGCTCGCGGGCTTCGCCGCCCCGGGGCCCGTGCCGCGCCGGGTGACGGCCCTGCTCGGGCCCGCCCCGACGGCGCGACGCCGACCGTCGTTCTTCACGGCCGCCGGCCTGGCGGTGTGGGGGGCCGCCGCCGGGACGGCCGTGTCGGCGATGTCGTCGGCGAACGCGGCCGTGACCATGCTCGTCATCCTGCACGCCGCGACGCCCCTGTGACCGCACCGGGAACACGGACCCGGTCGCGCTCGTTGCCAAGGTGAACGTTCCAGTGAAGGAGTCACCCTTGTCCGCCAGATCGACGGACTCCCCGGGGCACAGTCCCCGACCATCCCGCCGCATTCCCTCCGAGTACGGCACGCACGGCACACGGCGGGGTGGTGTTCGATGACGAGTGCCGTTCTCGGCCTGCTGGCCGTCCTGGTCCTGACCCTGGGCACGGGCTACTTCGTCGCCCAGGAGTTCGCATACGTGTCCGCCGACCGGCTCGCCCTGGCCCGTCAGGCCGAGGCCGGGGACCGCGGGGCCGCCCGTGCCCTGAAGGTGCTGGAGCGGCTGTCGTTCATGCTGTCCGGCGCGCAGCTCGGCATCACCGTCACCGGCCTGATCGTCGGCTTCGTCGCCGCACCGTCGGTGTCCGCGCTGCTCGAACCCGCTCTGTCGGCTCTCGGCCTCCCCGTCGGGGCCGTCGCCGCGGTGTCCGTCGTGCTCGCCTTCGTGCTGGCCACGGTCGTGCAGATGGTGATCGGCGAGCTGGCCCCCAAGAACCTCGCCATCGCCGTCCCCGAGCGGCTGGCCAAGTCCCTGGCCGGCTCCACCCTGGCGTATCTGCGCATCGTGGGGCCCGTCGTGCGGGTCTTCGACGGGGCGGCCGACCGGCTGCTGCGCAAGGCGGGCATCGAACCCGTCGAGGAACTGCACCACGGCGCGACCCTGGAGGAGCTCGGCCACCTCATCGGCGAGTCCCACGAGCAGGGCCGGCTCCCCAGCGGCACCGCCCAACTGCTCGACCACGCCCTGGAGTTCTCCGAGCGCACCCTCGACGAGGTCATGGTGCCCCGCGCGGACTGCGTCTTCGTCCGCAAGGACGCGAGCCTCGCCGACGCCGTCGAACTGATCGCCGTGCACGGCCACTCCACGTACCCCGTCCTCGGCGACCACCCCGACGACGTCACCGGCGTCCTCGGCGTGCGCGAACTGACGGCGCTGCCCGCCGACCGCTTCCCCGGCACCACCGCCGCCGCGGCCGCCCGCCGCCCCCTGTTGCTGCCCGACACGCTCCCGCTGCCGGACGCGGTGGAGCACATGCGCGCCCTGGGCGACGAGTTCGCGGTCGTCCTGGACGAACACGGCGGGGTCGCCGGCATCGTCACCTACGAGGACATCGCCGAGGAGCTCGTCGGGGACATCGCCGACGAGTCCGACCACGTCACCGCCGTCGCGGTCGCCGACGGCGACGGCTGGCTGGTGGACGCCGGGCGACGGCTCGACGAGGTCGCGGAGGCCACCGGCGTCGAACTGCCCGAGGAGGACGACTACGACACCGTGGCAGGCCTGGTCGTCGACCGGCTGGGCCGCTTCCCGACCATCGGGGACCGTCTCGCCGTCGACCTCTCCGGTGGCGGCCGGGCGCTGATCGACGTCCACGCCCTCGACCGGCACGTGCCCGAGCGGGTGCGCATCGAGCTGCAGGAAGAGGAGCGGTCATGAGTTTCCCGACGGCGCTCTTCGTCACCGTGCTGCTGCTGATCGGCAGCGGGTTCTTCGTCGCCGCCGAGTTCGCCCTCGTCGCGGCCCGACGCCACCGTATGGAGAAGGCGGCCGCCGAGGGACGGCGCGGGGCGGGCGCGGCGCTCGCCGGCATGCGCGAGCTGTCGCTGACGCTCGCCGGGGCCCAACTCGGCATCACCGTCTGCACCCTGGGCCTCGGCTCCGTCTCCAAGCCCGCCATCTCCCACGAACTCGACCCGCTGCTGCACGACCTCGGACTGCCCAGCGCGCTCAGCTACGGCGTCGCGTTCGCCGTGGCGATGATCGTCGTCGTGTTCCTGCACATGGTCGTCGGCGAGATGGCCCCGAAGTCCTGGGCCATCGCGCACCCCGAACGCTCGGCGATGCTGCTCTCCCCGTCCTTCCGCGCGGCGGTCAACGCCGTGCGGCCGCTGATCCGGGTGCTCGACGCGATGAGCAACGCGCTGGTACGGCTGTGCCGCGTCACCCCGCGCGACGAGCTGACGTCCGTCCACAACCGCGAGCAGCTCGCCCATCTCGTCGAGGAGTCCGAGCGGCTCGGGCTGATCAGCAAGGACGACTCCGAGCTGATCACCAACTCGCTGACGGAGCCGCAGACTCCGGTCGCCGCCCTGCTGATCCCGGTCGAGCAGATCACCACGGTGCGGGCGGAGGCGGACGTGGCGGAGATCCTCGCCGTCGCGGCCGCACACGACCACAGCCGGCTGCTGGTCCGCGACGCGGAGACCGTCGTCGGCTCAGTCCACGCGCGCGACGCCCTGGTCGCCCGCGCCCGGGGCCGGGCGGTCACCGCCCGCGACCTCGCCCGGCCGGTGCCCGAGCTGGCGGCCCAGGACACCGTCGGCGAGGCCATCGAGCGGTTGCGCCGCCGCCGTGCGAGCCTCGCCGTCGTCCGCGACGACCACGGCCGGCTCACCGGCCTGGTCACCCTGGACGACCTGCTCGCACGGCTGCTGCACCCGCAGACGCCGTGAGCCGGACGAGCGAAACGACTCCCGCCCGCCCTTGAGCCGAGGGCGGGCGGGCGCGGCTCCGCCGCGACACCGCCTCGTGGATCGGACGGGTCAGCTCGCGCTGCAGGAGACCGTGGGCCAGGTCCAGTTGCCGTTGGGCTGGACGGTGACTCCGAAGGTGTTGCCGCTGCCGTTGGGTTTGGCGGTCAGCACCTGGGCGCTGGGGTAACTGGCGGTGGTGTTCCAGGTGGAGAGGATCTTGGCGGGGGAGGGGATGTTCATGGTGACGGTCCAGTTGCTGGATCCGCTGACGGCGACGTTGAGGTTGTAGCGGTCGCCCCACTGCTGACCGGCGGAGAGCGTCGCGGAGCACGCACTTCCACCGCCCCCGCCGCCACCGCCGCCCGAACCGGTGCCGCCCACGGTGATGTTGGAGCTGCCGCTGCTCTGGTAGCCCTCGGTCGCGAGGATCATGTAGTAGTTGAAGCTGCCGAGCGGCATGCCTGCCCGGGCCCATGCGTCGAAGTGGTTCCCTGTGGTGATGGTGCCGCCCGTGCGCTTGGACTGCCGCACGCTCCAGTACTGGTCGAAGGTCCGGTTGCCCTCGACGGAGGGGGCGTTGTACCGCGTCGTCTTGTAGATGTCGTACGTGCCGCCGTCGCTGGTGACGGTGCCCTTGTACGTTCCCGTGGGCCGGTAGGTGCCCCAGTTGTCGACGATGTAGTACTCGACGAGCGGATTCGACGTCCACCCGTACAGGGACAGATAGGCGTTGCCGGACGGGTTGAAGGAGCCCGAGTACGTCACGCTCCGGCGGCCGCCGTTGCTCCAGCCCTTGCCGGCGACGAAGTTGCCGGTGTTGCGCCAGGACGTGCCGTAGGAGCCGCCGGATCCCAGGTTCATGGACACCGAGCCGGGCGAGTCGGTCCAGAACGAGTAGTAGTAACCGTTGTTGGTGCCGGTCTGATTGCTGGTGACGACGGTGTCGGCGTACGCGACGCCGGGAGTCGTCAGCGCCGCGAGGGCGACCAGGATCGTGGTGCAGACGCCGCTGAGGAACAGCCTGAAACGTGCGGGTGCGTTCATGTACGTGTTTCCTCCTCGTCCTCGTGAGGCCGATCCCGCCCGGCAGGCGGAGGCGGTCCCTCGGATTGACCGACAGTTTTGGTAGGGCCCTGCCGACTGTCAATAGTTTCGGCATCTATTTCGAAACATTCGCAAAGGAATTCGGTCTTATGTGCGGGCGTTTTCCCTGCTCAATGAGGTGATGAGGTCAAGTCCATCGATAGTGATGGGCGGACCCCAGGATTCGAAGATCCCATTACTGGATCAAGAATTCCGAATGTTTCGACGTCTTTCCGTTCCGTTCCGGTTCGCCGTCCGCGCCCCAGGCCCGGCTTCCGGCCCGCCGGGGGTCGGCCGCCTGGCCGCCGCGTAGCCCGTGCCGGCTCGCTCCCGACCCGTTTCTCCAGCCGTTCATCGAACCGTTTTTCGAACTGTTGCCGTTCGTCCCGTTGACACCATGCGCAACCCCTCTTACTGTCACGCCAACATGCCGACCACGTGACGGTATTTCGAACGCTTGAAGGGCAAGTGCCTTGCGCGCCAACGGAATCAGCACACGCGTGGTGGGAGCGCCGTGGCGCACCCCGGCGTGCTTACAGGCGCACCCCGGCAAAGCGACCATGAGAGCCGGCAGGAGCCGGCCGCCAGGCCACACCGACGCGCCGTCCGCCGATCCGCGCGGCCCCGAGGCGCTTGAGCGCCGGCTCGCGCACCGAGCAGGCCGGTACGACCTCCGGTCGTTCCAGCGGGATCCCCCGCTCGTCCACCGCCCGTGAAGCACGGCACGCCACGGCCGCCGAGGACCTCGGCAGCCCCGCGCGCGTCTTCGAGCCCGCCGGGCGGATCCGCCGCGGCGAGCACCTCTCCCCCACCTGAAGTTCGGCCTGTCCAGGGCGCCCGGCACCCATCGGTGCGCGCGGTCCCCTCAGGGGTCGGCCCCGAACCCGTCCGGGAACGGCGGCACAGCGTGTCCGACCCGCACGCTGCCCCGCCACCGCGAACCGATCTCCCCGGCCCCGG
>NZ_JAHHIU010000314.1 GCF_024539815.1 Streptomyces hayashii | reverse complement strand
TACTCACCCGAACTTCTCGGGCTTTCCTCCGGGCGCTTCCCTTCGGTCTTGCGTTTCCGACTCTATCAGATCTTTTCTCGATCCGATTTCCTCGGTGCTTTCCAGGTTCCCGCTTTTGCTTCGCGGTTTCCCTTTCCGGCGGTTCCGACTTTATCAGAAGTCTCAGGCCGTTTTGACCGGCCGTTCGTTTTCCGACTTATCGGGAGGGCCTCGATGGAATCTGCGATTCGAGAGGCCGACTAGATACTAACCGCTGCCGACCGGACGCTGTCCAGTTCCAGGCAACTGTTCGAATCTACCTCCCCACGTGCTCCGTGTCAACGGCTTTTGTGGGGCGAAGAGGAGACTAGCAGTTGAACGAGGCCGGTCGCACATCAGGCGGCCGTCGGCACCGTGGCGCTGCGTTCCGCCTCCTCGACATCGCCTGTGTCGCCGGCGCGGGCGGCCCTGCCGCCGACGACGTAGACGTAGGCCAGGAAAGCCAGTTCGGCCGCGACGCCGATGGTGATGCGGGCCCAGGTGGGCAGGCCCGAAGGGGTGACGAACCCTTCGATGGCTCCGGAGACGAACAGGACCAGGGCGAGTCCGACAGCCATGCCGACGGCGGCTCGGCCCTCTTCGGCCAGGGCGTTGCGGCGGGTGCGGGGGCCGGGGTCGATCACGGTCCAGCCCAGGCGGAGTCCGGTGCCGGCCGCAACGAAGACCGCGGTGAGTTCGAGCAGTCCGTGCGGCAGGACCAGTCCGAGGAAGGTGTCGAGTCGGCCCGCGGAGGACATGAGGCCGGCGCCGATGCCGAGGTTGAGCATGTTCTGGAAGAGGATCCAGAGGACCGGCAGACCCAGGAAGACGCCCAGGACGAGACACATCGCGGCGGCCTGAGCGTTGTTCGTCCAGACCTGGGCGGCGAAGGCCGCAGCCTGGTGGCTTGAGTAGTACGTCTCGTAGAGGCCGCCGGGCCGGGTGAGCTCACGCAGTTCGCCGGGAGCCGCTATGGAGGACTGGACCTCCGGGTGGGTTCCGATCCACCACCCGAGGAGGACGGCGACGGCGGTGGAGAGCAGCGCGGTCGGTACCCACCAGTGGCGCGACCGGTAGACCGCAGCCGGGAAGCTCTGCGTCAGGAAGCGCGTCACGTCGCGCCAGGAAGCGCGACGGGTTCCCGTCACGGCGCTGCGCGCGCGTGCCACGAGCTGGGTGAGTCGGCCCGTGAGCTGGGGGTCGGGGGCGCTGGACTGGATGAGGGAGAGGTGGGTGGCGGTGCGCTGATAGAGGGTGACGAGTTCGTCGGTCTCTGCGCCGGTGAGACGGCGCTGGCGGCGCAGGAGCGCGTCGAGGCGTTCCCATTCCGCTCGGTGGGCTGAGACGAAGACGTCGAGGTCCATCGGTGTGCCTGCTCCTCGGCTGTTCTTCAGCGGCCGGTGGTGATGTCAGCTTGTCCTACCGCGGCGCGATGCGCCTTCAGCTTGGCAGACTGGCCGTTCACAGGGCCGGCCAGGGAAGGGACTACGGGCGTGAGTGAGCTGGTGACGGGTGAGGCGGTGGCGTTGGAGCTGCGGCCTGCCAGGCTGCCCAGCCGGGCGTTGGCCACGTTGCTGGACCTGGTCGTGGCTCTGGTGGCCTACCTCGTCGTGAGCGTCGCGTTGTTGGCTGCGACGGCTTCTTTGGACGACGCGGCGCGGATCGCGTTGTCGATCGCCACGTTTCTGCTGGTGCCGGTGGGTGGGCCGATCGCGGTGGAGACGCTCAGCCACGGTCGTTCGCTCGGCAAGGCGGCGTGCGGGCTGCGGGTGGTGCGGGACGACGGCGGGCCGATCCGGTTCCGGCACGCGCTGGTGCGGGGTGCGATCGGTGTGGTGGAGATTCTGCTGACGTTCGGGGTGGTGGCCTGTATCGCCTCGCTCGTGTCCGCGCGGGGGCGACGTCTGGGTGATGTCTTCGCCGGGACGCTGGTGGTGCGTGAGCGGGTCCCGGTGACGCGCTCCGGTTTCGTGCCGCCGCCTCCGCCCTGGTTGGCGGGGCGTTTTCAGGGGCTCGATCTGTCCGCGGTGCCGGACGGGCTGTGGCTGGCGGTGCGCCAGTACCTGGGGCGGATGAATCAGCTGGATCCGCAGGTCGGCTCGGCGATGGCGCAGCGGTTGGCGGGTGATCTGGCGGCGCGTACGGGGGTGCCGGCCCCGCAGGGGGTGCCGGCGGCCGCTTTTCTGGCGGCGGTGCTTCAGGAACGGCAGGTCCGGGAGGCGAGGCGGGCTTTCTCGGGCGGCTCCTACAGTCCGTCTGATCCGTACCGGCCGCCGACGCCCTTCGAACCGCCGAGGTCCTTCGGGTCGTCGGCGCCGTCCCCGATCGGGCCTGCGATGCCGTCGTACGGACGGTCGGCGGCCTCCGCACAGCCCGTGCCGTACGAGGCTGCTCCGGTGCGGGAGGTCGGTGATCGGCCCGAGGGGACCGGCACGGGGTTCGTGCCGCCTGCGTAGGACTGCCTGCCGAGGGCCCGGTTGTCGGCCGGTCCGGCTGTCGGGAGGCAGGGTCAGGCGAAAGCGGACGGGGGTGTCTCCAGGTCTTCCAGCTCTGTGCCGGGGGCGGCGAGGACGACGTCCCCGGTGATGTGGACGGCGTGCTGTTCGCCGGTGTCCAGGGCTGTGACCTGGTATTCGTCCACGGTCAGGGGGCCGTTGTCAGTGGCGTGTGTTTCTCTTCTCACCAAGGCCCAGGACTGGTCCACGGTGCGCGGGGCGAGGACCGGATCCGTGAAGGCGACGAGGCGTACGCGGGTGGCCGCGGAGGAGGGGGTGAGGCGCAGGAGCCGGGCGGTCGCGACGAGAAACGCGGGGGAGGTGCCGGTGAAGGCGTGGGCGGGGACGTTGCCTTCCGTGGCTTCGGCGCCGGTGGGGTCGGTGCGGACCCAGGTGACGCCGTCCAGGGCAGCGCCGCGTACCTGCCAGCTGTTCGCGTGGAGTTCGAGGCGCAGGGGCCGGCCGAGGTCGTCGAGGGTGAGGTCGACGGAACCGGTGTGCTCGCCGGCGGGGGTGGTCAGCTGGGAGACGTAGCGCCAGCCGGAGGGGCCGGGGGCGCAGTGGAAGTGTTCGATCGCGAAGGGGGTGTGATCGTGCGGATCGTGGAGCGAATAGCGGCCGCGGGGCATCGGGGTCCTGGGGTGTGACGGGCCGGCTGGTCGGGTCCGTTGCGTCGTCTCGGCGGGCGGGTCGGGCGGGCTGACGGCCGGTTCCGGCCGTGGGCCGAAGGGGCAGGCCCCCGTCACGGGGGTGCGGGGGCCTGCCTCGGAGGACCTGTCTGGGCCTGCCTGGTGCTGAGGGGCGCGTCAGTGCACGGACGCGCCCTTCAGCGGGTGGGGTGGGGGCTCAGTAGCGGTACTGGTCCGTCTTGTAGGGCCCGTCGACGTCGACGCCGATGTAGGCGGCCTGCTCCGGGCGCAGGGTGGTCAGCTTCACGCCGAGGGCGTCCAGGTGGAGGCGGGCGACCTTCTCGTCCAGGTGCTTGGGCAGCGTGTAGACCCCGGTCGGGTACTCACCGGGCTTGGTGAACAGCTCGATCTGGGCCAGGGTCTGGTCCGCGAAGGAGTTGGACATCACGAACGAGGGGTGGCCGGTGGCGTTGCCCAGGTTCAGCAGGCGGCCCTCCGACAGCACGATGATCACCTTGCCGTCGGGGAACGTCCACGTGTGGACCTGCGGCTTCACCTCGTCCTTGACGATGCCCGGGATCCTCGCCAGACCGGCCATGTCGATCTCGTTGTCGAAATGACCGATGTTCCCCACGATGGCCTGGTGCTTCATCCTGGCCATGTCCGAGGCCATGACGATGTCCTTGTTCCCGGTCGTGGTGACGAAGATGTCCGCCCGGTCGACGACCTCGTCCAGCGTCGTGACCTGGTAACCGTCCATCGCCGCCTGCAGCGCGCAGATCGGGTCGATCTCCGTCACGATCACCCGCGCGCCCTGGCCGCGCAGCGACTCCGCGCAGCCCTTGCCGACGTCGCCGTACCCGCACACGACCGCCGTCTTGCCGCCGATGAGGACGTCGGTGGCACGGTTGATGCCGTCGATCAGCGAGTGGCGGCAGCCGTACTTGTTGTCGAACTTCGACTTCGTCACCGCGTCGTTGACGTTGATCGCGGGGAACAGGAGAACCCCGTCGCGCTGCATCTCGTACAGGCGGTGCACCCCCGTCGTGGTCTCCTCCGTCACACCGCGGATCTCCGAAGCCAGCCGGGTCCACTTCTGCGACCCGTCGGCGATGGTGCGGTTCAGGAGTTCCAGGACGACACGGTGCTCGTCGTTCTCGGCCGTCTCGACCGAGGGGACCTTGCCGTCCTTCTCGTACTCCACACCCTTGTGGACCAGGAGCGTGGCGTCACCGCCGTCGTCCAAAATCATGTTCGGGCCGCCGGTGGGGCTGTCCGGCCAGGTCAGCGCCTGCTCCGTGCACCACCAGTACTCCTCCAGCGTCTCGCCCTTCCACGCGAAGACCGGCACACCCCGCGGCTCGTCCACCGTGCCGTCGGGGCCCACCGCGATCGCCGCCGCCGCATGGTCCTGAGTGGAGAAGATGTTGCAGGACGCCCAGCGGACCCGGGCCCCCAGCGCGACCAGCGTCTCGATGAGGACGGCGGTCTGCACCGTCATGTGAAGGGAACCGGTCACACGGGCGCCGGCCAACGGCTGCGCCTCGGCGTACTCCCGGCGGATCGCCATCAGGCCCGGCATCTCGTGCTCGGCAAGAGTGATCTCCTTACGGCCGAAAGCGGCCAGGGAGAGATCGGCGACCTTGAAGTCCTGTCGGCTGTCGACAGTCGTCATGGTGAGCTGCTCCTGTGGGTTGGGGATCGAGAGGGTGGATACGGCTGGTTTTCGCGCCGGCGGACACAGGGGCACCCCAAAGGTGCGCGGGCATGCCTGCGTACGCGTGGCGCAGTCCGTCGGAGGCCCTCTCTCCCTCGGCCGGTCCGCTCGGACCGCCCGACCGCCATCAGCAGCGACGTCTGGCTCCGTTCCAAGCTACACCGCGGGCGCGGGCCGCCCCAGTCCGCGTCCGGTCGGATCGAGCCGTTCGGGGCCGCCGGGAACGGCGACAGGGCCGGCCGGTGGTGTGCGGCGGGCCCTGTCGGCGGGGCGGGGAGGGCCGGGCTCAGTGCTCGGTGGGCTGCTGGGCGGGGCCGCCCGGGGTGGCCTCGCGGTCGGGGCCCTTGGCGGCCTCGGACTCGCTGTAGATGTCCGGTTCGAGGTAGATCACGCGGGCGATGGGGACGGCGGCGCGGATGCGGGCCTCGGCGGCGTTGATGGCGGTGGCGACCTGGGCGGCGGTGTCGTCGTGCTGGACGGCGATCTTGGCGGCGACCAGGAGTTCCTCGGGGCCGAGGTGGAGGGTGCGCATGTGGATGACGCCGGTGACGGTGTGTCCGTCGACGACGGCGGCCTCGATCTTCTGGACGTCTTCCAGGCCGGCGGACTCGCCGAGGAGCAGGGACTTGGTCTCTCCGGCGAGGACGAGGGCGATGAGGACGAGGAGGACGCCGATGCAGACGGTGCCGATGCCGTCCCAGATGCCGTCGCCGGTGAGGAGGGCCAGACCGACGCCGCCGAGAGCGAGGACGAGGCCGATCAGCGCGCCGAAGTCCTCCAGGAGGACGACGGGGAGTTCGGGGGCTTTGGCGCGGCGGATGAACTGCGACCAGGAGAGCTTGCCGCGCAGTTCGTTGGATTCCTTGATGGCGGTGCGGAAGGAGAAGCCCTCGGCGATGATCGCGAAGACGAGCACGCCGACCGGCCAGTACCAGTGCTCGATCTCGTGCGGGTGCTTGATCTTCTCGTAGCCCTCGTAGATGGCGAACATGCCGCCGACGGAGAAGAGGACGATGGAGACGAGGAAGGCGTAGATGTAGCGCTCGCGGCCGTAACCGAAGGGGTGTTGGGGGGTCGCCTCGCGCTGGGCCTTCTTGCCGCCGATGAGGAGCAGGGCCTGGTTTCCGGAGTCGGCGAGGGAGTGCACGCCCTCGGCGAGCATGGACGACGAGCCGCTGAAGGCGAACGCCACGAACTTCGATGCCGCGATCGCGAGGTTGGCGCCGAGTGCCGCCACGATCGCCCTACTGCCGCCTGACGCGCTCATGTTTTCGCGTTGTCCCTTCGCCTTTGTACATGCGGTTCGCCGTTCAGGCCCTTTGCCCGTCCTTTGCCGGTGGGTCATTCTTGCAGCCCGTTCCGGCGCCGGCTGTTCAGGTATCCACAAGCGCGGTCAGACAATCACCGTGGCGCGGAAGAGGGTGCCTGTGCCGGACGCCACGGCCTTGTCCGCGGCGGGCACGAACACGGACTGACCGGGGGTGAGTTCGTGTTCGCCCGCCCGTACGGTCCCCGCGGTGCAGAGCAGGATCTGCGGGGTGTCGCGGGTGAGGTCGTGGGCGGCGCCGCCCTCCGCGAGGACGTGGCGGGAGAGGCGGAACTCGTCGATGGGGGTCTCGTAGACCTCTTCGCCGTCGGGTGCGGCCTCGGGGCGCAGGATGCCGGGGTCGCCGGGTTCGAAGCGGACCACGCGCAGCAGTTCGGGGACGTCGACGTGTTTGGGGGTGAGGCCGCAGCGCAGCACGTTGTCGGAGTTGGCCATGATCTCGACGCCGAGTCCGTTGAGGTAGGCGTGCGGGATGCCGGCGCCGAGGAACAGGGCTTCGCCGGGCTGCAGTCGGACGTGGTTGAGCAGCATGGCGGCGATGACGCCGGGGTCGCCGGGGTAGTGGTGGGCGATTCCGGCGTAGGGGGCGTGGTCGCCGCCGAGGCGGTCGCAGGCGGCGGCCGCCTCGGCGACGGTGCGGGCCGTCTCCTCGCGGTCGGCGGTGAGGATCGCCGTGAGGACCTCGCGCAGGGCGGCGTCCTCGGGGTGGGCGTGCAGGAGGTCGACGTACGGCTTGAGGGAGTCGACGCCGAGGCCGTCGAGGAGGTCGGCGGCCTGTGCGGGGGGACGGAAGCCGCAGAGGCCGTCGAACTCGGTGAGGGCGCAGATGAGTTCGGGCTTGTGGTTGGCGTCCTTGTAGTTGCGGTGCGGGGCGTCGACGGGGATGCCGCGGCGCTCCTCGTCCGCGAAGCCCTGTTCGGCCTGGGTGAGGTCGGGGTGGACCTGGAGGGAGAGGGGGGCGTCGGCGGCGAGGAGTTTGAGGAGGAAGGGCAGGCGGGGGCCGAACGCGGCGACGGTGCGCTCGCCGAGTTCGCGTGCCGGGTCGGCGGCGATCACCTCGGCGAGGGTGCCCCGGCCGGTGCGGGAGGGTGCGCCCGGGTGGGCGCCCATCCACAGCTCCGCCTGCGGTTCGCCGGTCGGCCGGGTGCCGAGCAGGTGCGGGATCGCGGTGGGGGAACCCCAGGCGTAGGGGCGGACGGTGTTGTCGAGGCGGTCCATGCGGTTCTCTCTGCCTGCCCTGGGCGCCGCTGTCTGCCCCGGGGGTCGGTCGTCGGGCGTCCGGCCGCGGTCGGCGGACGGTCGCGGGGGGATCAGGATCCTGAGGCGAGCGCCAGGTAGACGGCGGCGAAGTCGGTGGTGGCGATCAGCTCGGCGAGGGTGACGAGTGCGTCGCCCTCCTCGGGTTCGAGTTCGCTGACGGGAGTGTCGTGGCCGAGGGCCAGGTCGCGGGCGGCGGGGGCGGCGGTGAGGCCGCCGATGGGGCGGTCGCGCAGCAGCACCACGCGCGCGTGCAGGGCCGGGGCTTCCTCGACGCGGTCGCGGAAGAAGTCGTCGGGGTCTGCGCTCGCGGCGAGGGGGCCGGCGAGGAGGGCGCTGTGCTCGGCGAGGGCCTCGGGGAGCTCGGCTACGAGGGCCGGGCGGCCGGCGAGTTCGGCGAGGGCGGCTGCGAAGCGGCGGCCGGCGGGGCCGGCGGAGGTGCCTTCGGTCCAGATCACGGGGAGGGCGTCGGCGAGTTCGCCGGCCAGGGTCTTCGCCGGGTTGCTGTAGGTCGCGACGGCGGGGCCGCAGCGCTCGGCGACCTGGTCGAGCCGGTCGGCGACCGCCTCCAGCGCCTCGGGTGGGGCGGAGAGCAGGGCGATGCGGTCCAGCAGGGCGAGCAGCGGGGTCAGGAGGGCCCACAGGACGCCGGGGGCGGAGGCGGCGACGGGGGGTTGTTCGTCCTGTTCGTACGGTGCGGTCGCCATGGGGACGAAGAGGCTGTGGGCCGTGGTGGCCGTTTCGGCGACGGGGGTGTTCGCGGGGGCGACGGCGACGACGGTGCAGCCGCGGCGGTAGGCGTGCTCGGCGAGGAGGGCGAGGCCGGGTTCGCCGCCGTCGGGGGTGGCGATCAGGAGGAGGTCGACGGACCCGGCCCAGCCCGGGAGTTCCCAGCGCAGGGCGCCCGCGTCGGGGGCGACGCCGGTGGGCGACAGGTGGACGACGGGGCAGGCGGCGCCGGCGAGGGTGCCGAGGAGGTCGGCGACGCTGACGGCGGCGGCGCCGGGGCCGGCGATGAGGATGGCGCGGGGGCGGCCGTCCGGTTCGAGGGCGCGGACGCCGGCCTCGGTCGCGTACCGGGCGGCGGTGCGGACGCGGGCGCCGGCTTCGGCCGCGCCGCGCAGGAGTGCCCGGTGGTCGGCCTCGGCGAGGGCCTCCGGCGTGTCGAGCAGCGAGTCGTCGAGCATGGCGGCAGTCTCCGATCGCCCGGGGGGCGTGGTCGGTGTGCGGGGCCGGGGGT
>NZ_JAHHIU010000313.1 GCF_024539815.1 Streptomyces hayashii | reverse complement strand
GGCGCGTTCCCCGACAGGGGGCCGGGGGCAGTTCGCGCAGCGCGGGCCGCGCCGACGCGAGCGGGCGGGAACACCCGTCCCGCGAGGCCCGCCGTCGTCGCTTCACCGCAGCCGGGGAGAGGCGGGCATGGCGATAGTGTGGAGGTAGCAGGGGGAGAGAGTGGATGCCGTGAACATGTCTGAACCAGTTCCGTCCGCGGAAAGCCTGCTTCGCGCCGCCGCGCCCCATGAACTGGTCGCCACCGCCCGCCGCCTCCTGACCGACCGGGTCGGCGCCGTGGAGGTGACCCTGCTCATGGCCGACTACGGGCTGAGCGTCCTGCAAGCGGTCACCCACCTGCCGCACACCGAGGAACCGGTCGCCGCCCACGACGGGCCGGCCGGACGCGCCTTCATCAGCCAGACGCCGGTCGTCGAGGTGCCCGACGGATCACCGTCCACGCACGTCGTCCATCTGCCGCTCACCGTCCGCGGCGACCGGCTGGGAGTCCTGTCCGTCCGCCTGCCCAGCAGCGTCACCGACCCGGCCACCGTGCTCCGGCTCACCGACTTCGCCACCGCCCTCGCCCACGAGGTCGCCGCCGCCGGCCGCGACACCGACCTGTACCTCCAGGCCCGCCGCACCCGGCGCCTGACCCTGGCCGCCGAGATGCAGTGGCAGCTTCTGCCCGGCCGGGGCTGCGCCCGCGACGAGTACGTGATCGGCGCCCATCTGGAGCCCGCCTACACCATCGGCGGCGACAACTTCGACTGGTCGACCAGTGCCGACCACCTCACACTCACCGTCACCGACGGCATGGGCCAGGGCATAGACGCCTCTCTGCTCACCAGCCTCGCCGTCGGCGC
Source organism: Streptomyces hayashii (assembly GCF_024539815.1). GTDB lineage: Bacteria > Actinomycetota > Actinomycetes > Streptomycetales > Streptomycetaceae > Streptomyces > Streptomyces hayashii. The sequence goes on along the minus strand of NZ_JAHHIU010000313.1, from coordinate 8,003 downwards.
CCTGCGCAACGCACGCCGCGCCGGCATAGGGCTCGCGGACCAGGCCTGCCTCGCGGACCAGGCTCTCTTCGCCCAGTACGGCGGCAAGTCGTACGCCTCGACCCTGCTGCTGCGGTTCGACCTGGGCACCGGCGCCGTCCGCGCCGTCGACGCCGGCTCGCCCCAGCTCTACCGTCAGCGCGACGACACCGTCGAACAGATCGAACTCGAAGCGCAGCTCCCGTTGGGCATGTTCGAGGAGACCCTCTACGAAGAGCAGACCTTCCACGTGGAACCGGGCGACCGGCTGATCGTGGTCAGCAGCGGCGTGCACGGCGCGCGTGCCGCCGACGGCGGATCCTTCGGCGAGCGAGCCCTGCGGCAGACGCTGAGCGCCACCCGCCGGGAGTCCCCGCACGAGGCCGCGCGCGCCATCGTGGCCGGTCTGATCGAACACTTCGGCAGCAGAGAGCTCGCTGCCGACGCCGCGGTCGTCTGCCTGGACTGGAACGGCCGGAACGGCCGGGCGTAGCAGCCGAGGAGGCGTGCGTCGGTGGCTCCCGTCACCGACCGTCGGGATCCGGGGGGCGCGACCGTGTGGCATCGCGCGCGGTGTGCAGCGCCTGCAGGCCCCGATGCAACGCGACCCTGTCGGCCGGTTCCATTACCCCCAACACCGTGGTCAGGGCCTGCGCGCGACGTCCGGCCACATCGGTCAGCACCTGCCGGCCAGGGAGCGTCAGGCGCAGTTGCACCTCGCGGCGGCTGAACGGATGGGTCCCGCGTTCCAGCAGGCCGGCCGCTTCGAGGCGGTCACAGAGCCGGCTGGCCGTCGGCATCCCGATGTCCAGCCGTTCCGCCAGCGCCGTGAGATTCAGGCCCGGCGCCTGCGCGACGGCCCGCAACGCCTTGAGCTGGTGCAGGGACAACCGCAGCGTCGCCTCCTGGGCGGCCACCGTCCACAGATCCGTCAGGCTCTCCACGGCGTCGGCGATCTCCCGGGCGACGGCCCGAGGGCCCTGGCCCGGCCCCTCCGCCTGATCGTTGTCGGCGCCGTCGAGGTGCGTCACGAACGAGTCTCTTTCAGTAAGCCCGAGGCAATTCACATGCAATGCTCATTCAAACGCACTACCCGAAGAGCGAACGAGCAAGCAGCCGATACTGCATCCGGTCCAGACAAGTCCGGTGGAGGGCGGCGGCCCCGTCCGCCGCGTCTCCGTGGGCAAGGCCCAGCCTGGCGGACTGCGCTCAGCTGATCACGCGCCCGCCTCGCTCCCGCCGGGCTCCAGGGCTGCCGGCGCTCCAGCCTCGGCGCGGGAAGATCCCGGCTCGACCTGGCATCGCCGGGTGCCGCACGGTGCATGTGGATCCTGCGGGGCAACATCCGGTCAATGCGGCTCGCATGATTCGGGACTGTCGTCGAAATCTTTCGGGATCCGACGTAGTCGTGGGCGCTCCTCGTGGGGTGAGTGAGGCGATTGGCTCGACGATCGTGTTGACACGCTCGGCAGTCTCTCTACCATCCGTGATGGCAGCATTCCGAAACCCAATCGAAATTTCGAACGACCAACTGGATGTCATATGCATGACATGCACGGGACGCGCGGTTGGTCATCCCCTGTTTCCCCCTGTCCTTCCCTGCTCGCCGCTTCCTGCTCCCTGCTCCTCTCACTGGCTCCCACCGTCTCCCACCGCTCCTCCCGGCGTCGTCGGTGACCACCCTCGGCGCCCCCACCCCCGGAAGGAAAGCCGAGTGCCCAGAACAGGCAGACGACTGCTCGACCTCCTGGCCGCCGCCGCGCTGACGCTCACCGCGTCCTTCACGGCCGTCGCCCACTCCACGGCCCCCGCCACGGCCGCGCCCGGCAGTCCGGCGCTCACCCCGCCGCTCGGCTGGAACAGCTGGAACAGCTTCGGGTGCGGGGTCACCGAGGCGCAGGTCCGCCAGGCCGCCGACGCGATGGCGTCCTCGGGCATGCGGGACTCCGGCTACCGGTACGTGGTGGTCGACGACTGCTGGTTCGACCCGCAGCGAGACGCGGCGGGCAACCTGCGGGCGAATTCCGCCAAGTTCCCGAGCGGGATGAAGGCACTCGGGGACTACATCCACGGCAAGGGCCTGAAGTTCGGCATCTACCAGGTGCCGGGGGAACGCACCTGCGCGCAGACCAGCGGCGCCTATCCCGGATCGACGGGCAGCAGGGGTCACGAGGCCCAGGACGCCGCCACGTTCGCCTCGTGGGGCGTCGACTACCTGAAGTACGACTGGTGCTCCTCCAGCGGCACCCGTGACGAACAGGTCAGCCGTTTCACGCTCATGCGCGACGCCCTGCGCGCCACCGGACGGCCGATCGTCTACAGCATCAACCCCAACAGCTTCCACGCCATCACGGGCGCCACGTACAACTGGGGCGAGGTCGCCGACCTGTGGCGGACGACCGAGGACCTGCTCGACATCTGGCAGAACGGCAACACCAACAGCTACCCGATGGGTGTCGGAAACGTCCTCGACGTCACCGCCCCGCTGGCGGCCCAGTCGGGCCCGGGCCACTGGAACGACCCCGACATGCTGGTCGTCGGGCGCCCCGGCCTGTCACTGACCGAGTCCCGTTCCCACTTCGCCCTCTGGTCCCTGATGGGCGCCCCGCTCATGGCCGGCAACGACATCCGCACCATGTCCGCCGACGTGAGCGCCATCCTGCGCAACCCGCGGCTGCTGGCGGTGGACCAGGATCCGCTGGGCGCGGGCGGGCGCAGAGTGCGTGACGACGGAAACACCGAGGTGTTCGCCAAGCCCCTGTCCGACGGCTCGGTCGCGGTGGGCCTGTTCAACAGGGGAGCAGGCACCGCGACGGTCGCCGCCACTGCGGCACAAGTCGGTCTTTCCGGAGGGCAGTTCACGCTCACGGACCTGTGGACCGGCGGCACGTCGAGCACGTCCGGGCAGATCTCGGCGAGCGTTCCCGCGCACGGGGTGGCCGTGTTCAGGGTGAGCGGCGGCAGCCCCCTGGCCGCCACCACCTCGCGGCTGCGCGGCAACGGCTCCGGCCGCTGCGTGGACGTGGACAACGCCTCGACCGCCGCCGGAGCGACGGTACTGCTCTGGGACTGCCACACGGCAGCCAACCAGCTGTGGACCACATGGGCCGGCGGCGAGATCCGTGTCTTCGGCGACAAGTGCCTCGACGCCTACGACCGGGGAACCGCCAACGGCACCCGGGTCATCACGTGGTCCTGCAACGGTCAGGACAACCAGAAGTGGACCGTCGGCTCCGACGGCTCGATCCGCAACGTCCACGCGGGCCTGTGCCTCGACGTCGACCGGGCCGGCACCGCGAACGGCACCCCGCTGGTCCTGTGGAGCTGCGACGGACGGGCCGGCCAGAAGTGGAGCCGCGCATGAGCGACGTCGCACAGGCCGTCGACTCGTCCGCCGCCCACCGTCCCCCGGAGGTCAACATGACGACGCCCACCAGGCCGCCGGCCGGCGCACGCACGAGGCTCGCCCGGGCGGTCGCCTGGGTGACGTGCCTCCTGCTGGCGTTCGCCGTGGTCCCCGCCGCGCTGCACCCCACCGCGGCCAGGGCCGACAACCCGATCGTGCAGCACGTCTACACCGCGGACCCGGCCCCGCTGGTCCACAACGGCCGGGTCTATCTGTACACCGGACACGACGAGGACGGCTCCACCTACTTCACCATGAAGGACTGGCGGGTGTGGTCCTCGTCCGACATGGTCAACTGGACCGACCACGGCTCACCGCTCAGCCTGACCACCTTCAGCTGGGCGTCCAAGGACGCATGGGCGGGACAGGCCGTGCAGCGCAACAACCGCTTCTACTGGTACGTGCCGGTGACGGACCGGGCGACCGGCCGCATGGCCATCGGCGTCGCGGTGGCGGACAGCCCCACCGGCCCGTTCCACGACGCCCTCGGCCACCCGCTGGTGGAGAACGGCGAGTTCGACCCGACGGTCTTCGTCGACGACGACGGCCAGGCCTACCTGTACTGGGGAAACCCGAACCTCTGGTACGTCCGGCTGAACGCCGACATGACGTCCTACTCGGGCAGCCCCACCAAAATCCCGCTCACCACCGCCGGGTTCGGCGCCCGCACCGGCGACGCCAACCGGCCCACGCTGTTCGAGGAAGGCCCCTGGTTCTACAAGCGCAACGGCCTGTACTACATGGTGTTCGCGGCCAAGTGCTGCTCGGAGTTCATCGCCTACTCCACGTCGCCGGGCCCCACCGGGCCCTGGACCTACCGGGGGACGGTCATGCCCACCCAGGGGGGCAGCTTCACCAACCATCCGGGGATCGTGGACTTCAAGGGGAGCTCCTACTTCTTCTACCACAACGGCGCGCTGCCGGGAGGCGGCGGCTTCACCCGCTCGGTCGCGGTGGAGAAGTTCTCCTACAACGCGGACGGCACGATCCCGACGATCAACATGACGAGCACGGGCGCGCCCCAGTCCGGCCCCCTCGACCCGTACGTGCGCCAGGAGGCCGAGACGGTCGCCTGGGAGTCCGGGATCGAGACCGAACCGTCGGGCGAAGGCGGCATGGACGTCGGCTGGATCGACAACGGTGACTACGTCAAGGTCAAGGGCGTCGCCTTCGGGGCGGGCGCGTCCTCCTTCGCTGCCCGCGTGTCCTCGGCCAACAGCGGCGGCGCCGTCGAACTGCGCCTGGGTTCACCGAGCGGGACGGTCGTGGGACGGTGCGGCGTTCCGAACACCGGCGGCTGGCAGACCTGGACCACGGTGACCTGCCCGGTCAGCGGCGCGACGGGGACCCAGGACCTCTATCTGCGGTTCACCGGCGGCAGCGGCTACCTGTTCAACGTCAACTGGTGGCAGTTCACGCGCGGCGCCGCGGTGACCGCGCCGCGATAGCCCGGCGGCGAGACGCCCGCGACGCCTGCCTGCCCTCGAAGAGGGCAGGCAGAGCCGCCCGGCGCCGACGACAGGATCCGCGCTCGCCCGGACCCGGGGGCGCGTGAACCTGCACCGGGCCGCAAGTCCCCGGCCCGGCGGGCGGCTTACCGTCGCCGTCGAACCCGACGGCCGGGATGAGCTGAGAGAACGGACGGTGGTCGACGGCGGTCGGGCGGCGCATACTGCGTCGTCCGCCCGCCACCCGACCGCCCGCCGCTGCTGGATCACCCGTCCTTGGGAGCGCTCCCGGCACGCTCACGCCGCGTGTCCGGTCCTGCCGCGTCAGGCTGATTCACGCACGGCCAGTTCCGTCCTGAGGATGACGTGACGGTAGGCTACCGATGGCTCCTCCATGTCCTCCAGCAGGAGTCGGATCATGGCCCGGCCCATCTCCTCCAGCGGCTGGCGCACGGTGGTCAGGCGTGGCTCGGTGCGCTGAGCCAGCGGAAAGTCGTCGAAACCGATCACGGCCACGTCCTCCGGCACCCGCCGGCCCGCGGCGCGCAGCGCTTGCAGCGCTCCGGCCGCCGTGGTGTCCGACGCGGCGAGGACGCCGTCGATCTCCGGGTGCCGTTCGAGCAGGTGGGCCATGGCGCGACGCCCGCCGTCCTGCGTGAAGTCGCTTTCCGCGACCAGGGACGGCTTGCCGTTCAGACCGGCCAGCGCCAGAGCGTCCTGGTAGCCGCGCAGCCGGCATCGGGCGGCGTACATGTCCAGCGGGCCCGTGACGGTGGCGATCACGGCGCGCCCCCGTGACAGCAGGTGGGAGACGGCGCTGCGCGCACCGCCCACGTTGTCCGCGTCCACGTAGCTGACGTATTCGTCGCCCGAGCGGCGCCCCAGCATCACGGTCGGCACCCGCGCCTCGGCGAGCATGTCCGGCAACGGGTCCCCGGCGTGCACGGACATCAGCAGGACTCCGTCGACCCGGCCGCCGCGCGCGTACTCAAGGAAGCGCTGGCGCTCGTCGTCCGAGCGGACCAGGGTCAGCATCAACTGCATGCCCGTATCCGCCAGCGCATCGCCCAGCGAACCCACGATCTCCGAGAAGAACGGCTCGGCGAAGAGCCTCCAGTCGGGCTCCGTCAGCACGAGAGCGACGGCATCGGTTCGCCGGCCGGCCAGGGAGCGGGCCGCGAGATTGGGCACGTACCCCAGTTCCTCGATGGCTCGCTGCACGGACCGGCGCGTCGAGTCCTTCACGCCGGCCGCGTTGTTGATGACGCGGGAGACCGTGCCTCGCCCCACTCCGGCGTGAGCGGCCACCTCTTCCAGCGTCGGAGTGCCGGGGCGTCGCCTGCCCATGACCACCTCCCCCAAGAGATCACCGATCTTACGGGCCGACGGAACCGGGTACACGGCTTCAGCATGTGCCCCGCGCAATGTCGGCCAAGAGGGCGTCTGGTTCGCGTGGTTCATGAGTGATTGCGCTGCACGCTCATTGCCTGGTTCGGGCCTTGCGGCAGTGCCACGTCCACCGCCACCTTCCCGCGGTCGACGTCCGGAGTGAGTCCAGGGCGAAGAGAGCTGGACCCGCCCTGTCGGCGCGGAGGCCGTAGGGGCGGGTCCCGGGTGGGGGGATACGACGCGACTCAAGTCCGGTGGGTGCGCAGCGGTCGACCGGTCGGCGGTCCGGCGTACCCGCTCGGGCGGGCCGGCCGCGAATCCGTCAGGCGGTGGCGCAGGGAGTGCCGTTCAGGGTGAAGGCGGTCGGCTTCACGAAACTGCCGTCGTACGAAGCCTGGAATCCGAAGGACGCCTGGCCGCCCGGCGCGATGTACGCGTTGTGCGCCGCGTTGGCTGCCGTCACCGCGCCCGACGACGGCGAGATGCCGGCGTTCCACGCGTTGGTGATCCGCTGCCCGCCGGGCAACGTGAAGGCGAGGTTCCAGCCGTTGATCGGGGAGGAGCCCGTATTGGCCACGGTGACGTCGGCGGTGAAGCCGCCCTGCCACACACTGGTGCCATAGGTCACCCTGCACGCCCCGGGACCGCTGGGGCCGCCCGGGTCGCCGGGGGTGCTGCCGCCGAGGTTCACGGTGGAGGAGAAGGAGGTCACGGCGAGCCCGGCGCCGTTCTGCCACGGCTCGAAGCCGGCCTGAATGCTCGTCAGATACCAGTCGTTCTGCGCGAGTCCGCGCGAGACGGCGTTGCGGGCGAAGTCCATGACGTCGAAGCTCCAGCTGTCGATCGCCGACGGCGCCACGAAGGACAGGACGTCGTTGGTGCCGTTGTTGCCCGACCACACCTGCCACTGGCGTCCGGCGACGGTGGCGGAACCGACCGGCGAGCCCACCGGCTGCACCGCCCCCACGCGGTTGAACCAGATCATGATCTCGGTGCGGTTCACGCCGTCCGTGCGGGGCGTCGGGTCCAGCCAGATGTCGTAGGCGGCGTCATAGGCCGCACCGCTCACGTAGCTGTAGGAGATGCTCGTAGGGGCGCCGGAGATGGTGTTGAGCCGGGCCGGGAGGTTCGTGCCGGGCGAACAGTTGGTGTAGTGGCAGCCGTTGTACACGGAGGGGTAGGACTTCGGGGCGCCGTTCGTCGGGACGGAGCCGTCGGCCTGGGCGATCCTGAAGCCCGAGTCCGTGACGGTGATGCACTGGGTGGCGCTCGTGCCCCAGCGGTTGTTCTGCACGACGTAACGGCCCTTGATCGTGGTGGAGCCGAACTCCTCACAGATCGACGTGTCGGCGTGGGACGCCGAAGCCCCGGTGAGAAGCGCGGCCAGCGCGACGAGTGAGGTGAGCAGCGCACCTGTCAGGGCGCGCACCCTGCGGGCTTGGAGACGTGAGGTTTGCATGCGGGTCCTCCGCGTGGGATGTGGGGGGCAAAGGGTGCACACCAGAGTTTGGGAGCGCTCCCAATCCGTTCTCCGCTGGGACTGTAGGAGAGGATCATGCCCCTGACAAGATGATGGACGTCGGTGTCTTGGAGCGGTGGGGTGACCCCGTCTCCCTGCGACGGGGTCGCGCACACGGAGCCTCGGCGGGGGTTTATTCGAGGAGTTCCGCGTACGAGCCCATGGCCAGGGCGATGTCCGCCTGGGCCCAGAAGCGGTGGTAGGTGAACACGGGGGCGGCGCC
>NZ_JAHHIU010000312.1 GCF_024539815.1 Streptomyces hayashii | reverse complement strand
GCCACCAGGACGCGGTCATCGCCGAGCGCCTGGGCATCAGCGTGCGCCTGGACCGGGACGTCCACCGTGGCTTGCGGCGCCTCCTCGTCGGACGGCCGGTCGAGGCCGACCTGGGCGATGCGCACCCCCAACTGCGTGCGGCTGGCCGCGCCCAGGGTCTCCGACAGCCGGGCGATGTGTGCGCGGCAGGTGCGCACGCTGATGCCCAGGCGCTCGGCGATGACCGCGTCCTGGTGGCCCTCCGCCAGCAGCGCCGCGATGGACTGCTCGCGATGGGAGACGCCCTCGACGCGCGGGTCGGGAAGCGGGGCGGTGAGCGGGATCGCCAGCCGCCACAGGCGCTCGAAGACCGTCACCAGGTAGGAGACCAGGGCCGGGTGACGCAGCTCCAGCGCCATCGTGCGGTCGGCGTTGGCCGGGACGAAGGCGACCTTGCGGTCGAAGAGCATCAGCCGGTCGATGACCTCGTCCAGCGTGCGCGCCTCCACCGTGTCGCCCATCAGCTCCAGGTAGTTGAGCAGGCCCTGGCCGTGCCGGGCGACATGGTTGTAGAGGTCTCGCATGCGCACGCCCCGGCCGCGCAGCTCCAGCGCGCGGTGCAGGCCCTCCGACAGCTCGTGCTCACGCCGGATGCCGCCGGGCTGCACGGTGAGGACCTCGGTGGTGCACGCCTCGGTCGCCGCGTCCAGCGCGGCCTGGATGCGGGAGGGGCCGTCCAGGACGCGGATCGCCGCGCCCTCGCCGGCCGTCGCGGCCCGCTCCGGCCCGCCCAGACCCGCGTACCACTCGAAGGCGGCGACCGCCGAGCCCACGCGGCGCTGGCTCGCGCTGACCTCGTCGTGCAGGCCGCGCAGCAGCCGGGTCATGACCTCCTGCGGGGAGGTCGGCACCAGCCAGTCCATGTCGTCGGGGTCGGGGTGCAGGAGGGCCAGCTCAAGCAGGCACGGGACCGGCTCGGCGTCGGTCCGCGCCACCCGACCGCGTCGTACGGCCCGGGAGTACACGCGATCCCCCGCCTCGCACAGTCGGTCGGCACCGTGTGGATGCTCCTCCGTCCCGTGCCCGGCCATCGCCCATCCCACCCCCGCCGTACGCCTCTTCCGGAGCGCAACTATGCGCGGCCCGGACCGGCTCCGCAACACGGCTCCTCCGGCCGGGGCCGTCGAAATCCACTCTTATGCGGGAGTTCCTCCCGGCCTCCTCCCCCAGCACTGCAACAAGCTGACGGTGGTGCGGGGCCCTCGCGGAGTGCATGGTTGGTTCCGCTCACCGCCCGGGGCTCTTCACCGGGACGAGGGGAGCCAACCCGGCCGGACCACGGGGGAGTCCGGCCGGGCTCCGGGCCGTCGACGGTGGGCAGCGGGGTGCGCGTGCCGCCGGTTCCGCACGGCGACGCCGGGGACCGCGCGCGGCCGTCTCGGGGAACCGTGCCGGTCGGACGACGTGGCGGCGGCAGGCGGCCGGACGGCGCGGCGGCGGGGGATCAGGTGAGCTTCAGGGCCTGGCAGTCGGCCTTGAACTTGGCGGTGCAGATGTCGGAGACCTTGTAGATGCCGTCGGCGACCACGGTCTGCTTGATGTTGCTCTTCGTCAGCGCGACCACGGTCACCAGCTTGGCCGGAATGCCCTTGGTCGTCGGGCTGTCGACCTTGTCGCGGGTGAGGGCGTCGAACTGGAGGTCGCGGCCCTGGACCTTGGCGACGGCCGCCTGGGCGGCGGCCTCCGCCATGGCGGGGTACGGCTTGTACACGCTCATGAACTGCTCGCCGGCGATGATGCGCTGCACGGCCGCGAGTTCCGCGTCCTGGCCGGTGATCGGGGGCAGGTCGTTGGCGCTGACCCCCGCCGACTCCAGGGCCTTGATGATGCCGCCGGCCATGGCGTCGTTGGCGGAGTAGACGCCGGCGATGTTGTTCTTGCCGACCGCCTCGATCGCCTTCGTCATGTTGGCCTGGGCGACCTCGGGGCTCCACTTGTCGGTGTCGTACGACTTCGCGATCGTGACCCGGCCGCTGAGCTCGCTGAGCGCGCCCTGCTTGAACTGCGCGGCGTTGGGGTCGGTGGGCGACCCGTTCATCATGATGATCTTGTCGGCGAGACTGACGGTGCCGATGGCCTCGGCGAGGGTGCGGCCCTGAACCTCGCCGACCAGCTCGTTGTCGAACGAGACGTAGCCCTCGATCGGGCCCTGGGCCAGCCGGTCGTAGGCGATGACGGGGATGTCGGCGTCCTTGGCCTTCTGCACCATGGGCGCGATGGCCTTCGCGTCGACCGCGTCCAGGAGGATGATGTCGACCTTGTCGTCGATCATTCCCTGCATCTGGGTGTTCTGCTTGTCGGTGGACGCGGCGGCGTTCGCGTACTCGGTCTTGCCCTTGCCGTCGGTGAGTTCGGCGACCTTCCGCTTGATGATGGGGTAGTCGAACTCGGCGTACCGCGTGTTCGTCTCCTCCGGCATCAGCACGCCCACCGTGATGTCGTCGCTCCGGGTCGGTGTCGCGCTGGCGCCGTCCTCAGAAGCCCCGAGCATCCCGCACCCGGCGAGCGAGAGGGACATCGTGGAGGCGACCACGGCTATGGCGATACGACGCATTCGGGGGCTCACTTCAGGTGCGTTCGGTGCATTCGGTGCAATCGATGCAGTACGGACATGGGTGCGAGATGGTGACCCAGGTGTCTGAAAAGACAACGCGGCGGCGACTGCCGACGTCAAGCGGAACTACTTAACGAAGTAGCAACATCACGCTCCGCTCAGCAGGTGAAGACGCATGGAGACGAAGCGGAGACCTTGCGAGAACCCGGCGAAGGCCCGTCCGGCGAAGACCCGTCCGGCGAAGCGCCCGGGAAGCGGTGCGAACAACGGTGCCGGCCGCGGGTCCTGACCACGGCAGGCTTTGGCCGGCTGCCCGCAGACGTACGCCTGCGGGCCCTCGGCGCAGTCGCGGCACGAGGTCGCGGCAGGGACGTCAGCGCGCCCCGGGGTCGTACTTCCTCAACGAGGCCTGGACCTCGGCGGCGTACGCCCCCTCCCACCAGGGGACCGTCTCCACCAGCACGGGCTTGGTGCCGGAGGCGAGGACGAGGGCCCGGCCGGGCGGCATCGCCCCGAGGTCGGAGACGTGCAGGACGCGCTCGCGGCGCGTGGACTCGCTGATGGCACGGTTGCCGGACCAGCCGCCGAACTCCGACTCCCGGCTGGTCTGGTACTCGCGCAGCTCGAACTCACCGGCCAGTTCGCTCAGATCGCCCAGGAAGCGGGTGTCGGAGACGCCGCCGCCGTAGACGCGGACGTTCGCGGCGGACCACAGCTTCTCCATGCCGCGCTCGCCCCACACCTCGACGCCCTGCGCCCAGGACTGCAGGATCGTCATCAGGATGATCCCGCGCGAGCCGTAGTGCGAGTACAGGTCGGGCAGGGTCCGCCAACGGCACACGTTGGCGGCCTCGTCGAGGACGCCGACGAGGGGCAGCGGCAGGCGGCCGCCGCGCTGGGTGGTGGCGTACTCCTCGGCGGCCTCGACGACGGCCACGGTGAGCGCGGTCACCAGCGGCCCGGCGGAGTCGCGCCCCTCCCGGCTCAGGGAGTACAGGGTGCCGCCGCCCCGGACGAACGCGTGCGGGTCGAACTCCCCCGCGTACGGGTCGGCGGGCGGCGTGACCCACCGGTTGACCTCGGGATCGACCAGGCAGGACGCCATCTGCTGGGCGACGCCGTAGATACCGCTGCGCTGCTTGTCGGGAGCGTTGACGACACCGGCCACGCCGTCCGCGGACATGGCGTGCCCGGCGCCGCGCAGGATCCGCTCCGGGGTGTCGTCCCTGGGGTTGGACAGCCAGGTGTAGATCTGGGTGACCGGCGCCTCGGCGCAGGCGGCGGCCAGCAGCAGGTTGGCGAGCAGGTCCTGCCCGGCCGGGTCGAAGAAGGCGTCGGTGGAGGCACTGGCGTCACGCGAGCCGCTGGCGAAGTGGTCGGCCATCTTGCGGGCCTTGGCGACGTCGGTGACGTACGACAGCGGGTTCCACCACCAGCTCGGCTCCTCCTGCGCGACCTGCTGCGGGTCGAACACCCACACCGGGCCGCGGGCGGTGCGCGGCCCTCGGGTCGCGTCGACGATGTCACGCTTGTTGGAGGTGACGAGGACGGCGCCGGGCCCGTCGAGGATGGCGGGGACGGCCCGCCGGGTCGTCTTGCCGGTCCGGGGCCCCCAGATGTCGATGTGCATGTCCTCGTAGGAGCCGAACAGGGGCTGACGGCCCTTCACGGACCGTCCGATGAACACGCCGGGCGTGCGCGACTGCACGCCGAGGCGCTCGGCGATGGCGGCCGCGCCCTTCATGGTCAGCCTGCCGAGCTCCTCGCCCTTCGCGAGGTGCCGGGCGGCGCCGTCCACCTTCGGCCTGTTCCTGAACCGCTCGCGCACCCGGTAGGCGGCCAGGCCGAGAATCCCGGCCACCACCGCCTCCGCGGCCGCGACGGCGCTGGCCGCGGAACCCGGCCAGCTGTAGTCGCCCTTGATCACGTCCACCAGGAACGTCAGCGGGTTGCCGGCCGGCTCGGGCGCGTCGGCGTACCCGGCCCCTATCTTCGCGGCCAGCCAGGCGCCGGCGCCGACGACGAGCACGACCACGACGGCGATGACGATCTCGAACGTCCAGTCGTCCTCGGCGCGGGGCTTCTTCTGCTGTTCTGCGGTCACCCGCGGGTCCGTCCTTTCTGGACGTGGGAAGCTGCGTACAGGAGAGGGAGAGCGGAGTGACGCCGGAGGGAGAGCGGAGTGACGCCGGAGGGAGGAGCGCCGGTGCCGGACCGGTCAGGCCTCCTCCGCCGCGGAGGCGAAGCAGGCGCCGCCGGTCCGGATCGGCGTGCAGCCGTCCGGGGTGAACTCCTCGGGCACGTCCGCCCCCTGGGGAAGCAGGCCGAACAGCTCTTCCGTCCTGGGGAAACAGGGGCTCGGGGAAGGACGCGGGGCGGGTGACGCGGCGCAGACGTCACGCGCCCGCCGTCCTGCCCGCGCCGTCGCCCTCGACCGCGTTCGTGCCCGCGGGGATCGGGACCCGGTAGACGCCGGTGATCTTGTCCTGGTAGTCCCAGTTGCTGAACTCGACCGACTTGCCCGGCCGCGGCGCGTGGATGATCTTGTGACCCTTGGGGTCCCACACCAGGCCCACATGCCCCGAGTGATCGCCCTCCGGCCGGAAGAAGATCACGTCGCCCGGCTGGGCCTGGGAGAGCGGCACCTCGTACTTCTTGAGGTACGGCTCCTGGGTATACGTCGTGGTGCCGATGTCGATCTTCCCGCCGCTGGCCATGTAGTACGCCCACTGCGTGAAGCTGGAGCAGTCGAAGCTGGTGGGGTTCTGCCCCTGGAGCCGCGGCGCGCCGAACACGTACGGGACGCCGATGCCCCGCTGGGCCCAGCCGAGCACCGCGCGGATCACCGGATCGTCGGAGTCGGGCAGGACGCCGGAGGCGCCCGCGCCGTCCGGGGCGACGGCGGCGCCCCCGTTGCCCGCCGCGCACTGGGCGTACTGGGCGTCCCTGCTGTCCTCGTCGGAGCCGGGGACGTTGCCGTAGTCCGGGTCGGCCGTGACCCGGCCGTCCATCCAGGCCTTCGGGTCGACCATGCCGGGGCCCTGGTCCTGCCCTCCGACGAACGGGTTGTCGACGCCCGGGAGACGGACCTCCCAGTGCAGATGGGGCCCGGTGACGTTGCCGGTCGCGCCGACCGTGCCGATCTGCTGGCCCCGCTTGACCTGCTGGCCGACGGTGACGTGGATCGACGTCTGGTGCGCGTAGAGCGTGATGACGCCGTCCGCGTGCTGGATCTCGGTCTCATTGCCGTACGAGCCGCCGGGGCCCGCGTGGACGACCTTGCCGTCGGCCGGGGCGTAGATCGGGGTGCCGCTGTCCGCCACCAGGTCGAGCCCCGTGTGGTAGCCGAGGCTCCACATGCTTCCGTTCTGGTGGTAGGGGGTGCCCTCCGTGTAGGAGCCCGACCGCATGGGCCACTGCCAGTCCTTGCCGCCGGCGAGAGGCGTCTTGGCTTCGGGGAAGCCAACGGTGGTCACGCCTGCGGAGTGCGTCGCGCCGCCCGTGCCCGCGACGGCCGTGGAGTACGCCGCCGGGGCCATGGCGGTGGTGGTGGAGCCGTCGTCGCCGGACAGGGGCGGGGTCGACCACGAGCGGGCCGCGGAGGCCGCGATGCTCAAGGCCTTCGTGGGCTGGGCGTCGTTCCCGACCGGCTCCGGGATGTCCGACTGCTGTCCCAGGGTCGGGAATCCGGGGTTCTTCTCGACGGTCTCCTTCAGATGCGCGTACCAGCGCTTGATGAGGTCCTGGTCGCCGGTGAGCACCCCGCGGTAGCGGGCGGCCTGCGTCAGGACGACGCGCGGGTAGATCGTGTTGGAGGCCGTGGACCCGGAGTAGGTCTGCAACGCCTTGAAGGGAGCGGTCTCCGCCTTCTGGGCGTGCAGGAAGTTGGCGGCCGCCCAGGCCGCGTCGTCGATGTTGTACAGGTCCTTCTTGCCGTCGCCGTTGCCGTCGGCGCCGTAGTCCGTCCAGGCGGGCTTGCCGAACTGGAGAATGCCCATGTAGCCGAGGGAGTTCGCGCCGCCGGGCGCAGCCGACCCGTCCTGGCCGAACTTGGTCTCCTGGTACATCTGTCCGGCGATGAGCGTCCAGTCGAGGCCGTCGTAGTTGGCGGCGGCGCGCATCGCGGCGAGGATCATCTTCGGCGGTATCTCGGCACGAGCGGTCTCACTCGGCATGTACATCTTGCCCGCCGGCATGATCGGGTTGGTGGCGGCGGCGTCCCCGGAGTTGCCGGCCGCGGCGTTGTCGGCATAGTCACCGCAGGCCGCGTTGGAGGCGCCGTTGCCGACGCCGCCGACCATGCTCCCGATGAGCAGCAGGACCAGGAAGATCACGGACGCGGCGGCCAGCCCGCCTCCGCCGCCGATGAGCAACGACCACTTGAGGGTCTTGTCCTTCTTCTTGCCGTCGTCGCCGTTCTGGTCCCCCGCGGGGCCGGCCGCGAGCTTGCCGGCCTTCTTGGCGGACTTGGCGACCTTCGCGGCCTTCGCCGCGGCCGCGAGTACAGCGGGCGCCACCACGGACGGCTCACTCCCCCGAGTCGTCGGAGGCGCCGACGTCGCCGAGGCCGAAGACGTCGAATCCGGAGACCTTCCACCCGGCGCCGTCCTCCTTGACGGTCACCAGCCACTCGTTCTCCTCGGTGGAGGACCGGCCGCCGGCGGTGTGCTCGGCGGTCACCTTCACCAGGGTGGAGATCGTCCGGCCGCTGTCGCGCACCAGGTCGTCGGCCATCAGCGCGTCGCGCTCCACGACGGCCGTGCCCTTCGAGGAGCACTCCTCGGCCTGGCAGGTGGCCCACTCCTTGCCGGAGGGCAGCACGGTCGCCTGCTTCATCCGCGGGTCTCCGGAGGTGAGTCCGAGCAGCGGGGCGCTCCAGGCAGGCGCGGTGCTGGTGTGGTCGTAGGTGGTGAGCCCGGCCATGTACCTGACCATGACGGCATGGGCCTCGGCGACCTCGGAGCCCTCGACGATCGGCGTCGCCCCGCCTCCGGGCGCGGCGGAGCGCGACCCCGTGCCCGCGCCGGCGCCGTTCTTGCCCTCGGCGGTGGCGACGGGCGCCGCGCCGCCGTCGTCGCCGTCGCCGTCGAAGACGGTGAACACCGTCAGCACGATGACCAGCAGGGCGCCGAGCACGACCAGGGGCAGCAGTGCCGTGCGCTTGTTGTCGGCAGGCAACTCCACGTTCCCGCGCCTCTCTTGTGCTGAGCCGGTAGATCCGATCGACGAGTGACCGGGACACCGTAGAAGGACCGGGCAGGAGGACGGCCCGGGTTTTCCCGACGGGGAAAGGCGCGCAGGAGTCGTCGGGACAGCGGAGGAAAGGGCGACCCGTGTGCCGGGCCCCGGGCGACGTCCGGCGCGTCTAGGACTCCGGCTGCGGCCGCGGATCCACCGGCAGCGGGTCGAACGGGTAGGCCGTGTGTCCCTCCTTGGGCGAACAGGCGGCGAACGGACCGGAGTCCGCGTCCATCAGCACCCGAAGATGCGGGTCCGCGTGATGCAGCCACCACGTCGACATGCCGAGCGCCGGGTCCTGGCGCAGATGCTCCCAGGCCAGCCACAGGGCGGACAGCCGAGCGCCGGCCTCGGGGTGCTCCCACCATGTGGGGCACCAGGTGGCCGAAGTGCCGTTCACGCGGCGGCGGATCAGCTGGGCGAGATAGTCGGAGACGAAGACGAAGACGTCCGCGAAGTAGAACTCCGGTGCGCTGGAGGCTTCTTCGGAGCCGGGCATCGGTCCCTCCATGGATGGGTCTGCGGGCTTTCGGCCGTCGGATTCCCCTGCGCCGACCGTCGTCGGACGGTCGCGTGGTCGGGTGGTCGGGTGGTCGCGTGGTCGGGTGGTCCGGGTCTGCATGGCCAGGCGGCCAGGCGGCCAGGGGCGGCCAGGGGCGGTCGGGCGGCCTGCATGACCTGCACGGCCTGCGTGGCCCGCCTGGCCGCGTGGTCAGGTGAGGATGACGCCGAGCAGCAGAAGCGCCGCCACGATCGCGCCCATCACGATGCGCGCCGTCGGATCCTCGCGTTCCCACAGGTCATGGACGACGGCCCAGCCGGTCAGGCGAGCGGCACGGCCCTCATGGATGCCGGGGGCGGCGCCCTGCTGCTCCCCGTCCTCCCGCCCCGGCTCGACCGGCTCCGGCTCGGCGGTCTCCTCGAAGCCGACGGGCAGCCCTTGCTGCTCCTGGGCCACCAGGACCATCTGCTCCAGGAGTTCGGGAATCGTGTTCGGAGTGAGGGGGTGGACGAAGATCCCGTACGGCGTCTGCACGCACAGCCGGGCCTGCCAGGGGTTGCCGGGCTCGTAGCCGTCGACCCAGGCGTGATCGGCCTGGAACACCTGCGGCGCCGGGACGGCCTGCGGGGACGCGGCGGCCGGGGGAGCCGGGGCAGGGG
>NZ_JAHHIU010000311.1 GCF_024539815.1 Streptomyces hayashii | reverse complement strand
GGTGAGGGGACGCCACGGGCCGGACCGCTGGGCGGGGGCGGCGGGCCCGCGCCGTCAGCCGTCGCCGGGTGCGCCCTGCGGCTGCGCCGGTCGGTGCCAGGCGCTGACCCCGAGCTTTCCGGTGGTCCCCAGATCGAGATGCGGGGTGATCGTCACGGGTGCGGCGCCCGGCGTGGCGCGCACCCTGACGTACGGGACGTCGACGGCCGTGCCGAAGCCGGTGGTGTTGCGCCACATCAGGCCGGCGCTCGCCCGCTCGCCGGGCTTGAGGGTCACGTTCCGGGGCGGGTCGTCGAACCCGGTGACGGTGGCGATGCCGCCGCTGCCGTGCAGGACCTTGACGCCGTCGACCGGCTGCCGGTCCTCGTCCAGCAGGGTCACCTGCGGGTAGCCCTTGACGGTGCGGTCGCGGTCGCCGCAGTTCTCCAGGGTCAGTCCCACCACGCGCAGCCCCATCGCGGCGTCGCCGTCGTCGGCCGTGACACGGAACCCGGAGGGCGGGCAGACGCCCGACGCGTCCTGCGCTTCGGCCGCGGGGACCTTGGTCACCTCGGCGACCTTCACCCCCGTCACCGGTGGCGCTCCCGGCGGCAGCGGCGCCATCCGTACGGTTCCGCGCGTCGTCCGGCCCGGCCCGACCGGGCCCACGGTGATCTTCTGGTTGGTCACGGCCCCGCCCCCGCTCGTCGTGAAGTCGATGAGGACGGTGTAAGTCAGCGCCTCGGCGGCGGAGTTGGTGACCTCGTAGACCGCCGAGACCCCTGAGCCGGCCGAACCCCCGGGATCTGCCGAACCTCCGGGATCTGCCGAACCTCCGGCGTCTGCCGGGCCTCCGGTGGGGAGGGATCCGGCCCCGACGAGCCCGTCCGCGGCGCCGGGGCTCGCGGAGGGGGAGGCGGACGGGATGGTCACGGAGGTGATACGCACCCCGTCCACCGCGGGCTCGGCGACCGCGGTCCGCGGCGTCGAACCGCTTGCGCCGGCACCACCGTCATGGGTGCCGGCGCGTTCCGATCCGCACGCCGTGAGCAGGACGGCGGCGGCGAAGGCCGGGAGGAGGGGGGTGGTTCTACGCATCCGGCCACCTCATCAGGGCCCCGCTCGCACGACTGTGGCGGAGGCCACACTTCCGGTCACAGCCGTGTCACAGCAGTCCGTCACGCGACCGCCGGCGGACGTCGCGCCGCGCCCGCCGCCCTTACGACAGCTGCGCCTGCACCTGGGTGGAGATGAGCTCCAGGTGGTCCAGGTCGTGCAGGTCGAGGACCTGGAGGTAGAGCCGTTCGGCGCCGACCTCGGCGTAGCGGCCGATCCTGTCGACGACCTCCGCCGGGGAGCCCGCCAGCCCGTTGGCCTTCAGCTCGTCGACCTCGCGGCCGATCGCGGCGGCGCGCCGGGCGAGTTCCTGGTCGTCCTTGCCGACGCAGACGACGAGAGCGGTGGAGAAGGTGATCGCGTCGGCCTCGCGGCCGATCTCCGCCGCCGCGTCCCGCACCCGGGCGAACTGGCGTCCGCTGTCCTCGACCGAGCCGAACGGCATGTTGAACTCGTCGGCGAACCGGGCGGCCAGCCGCGGCGTGCGGGTCGCGCCCGTGCCGCCGATCAGCACGGGGATCTTCGCCTGTGCGGGCTTGGGCAGCGCGGGCGAGTCCGTGAGCTCGTAGTACGACCCGCGGAAGTCGAAGGTCTTTCCGGGCCCGGTGGCCCACAGACCGGTGACGATCTCCAGCTGCTCCTCCAGGCGGCCGATCTTCTCCTTGGGGAAGGGGATGCCGTACGCCTTGTGCTCCTCCTCGTACCAGCCCGCGCCCAGGCCCAGTTCGACCCGTCCGCCGGACATCTGGTCCACCTGCGCGACCTGGATCGCGAGGACGCCGGGGAGCCGGAAGGTGCCGGCGGTCATCAGCGTGCCGAGGCGGATGCGCTTGGTCTCGCGGGCGAGGCCGGCGAGCGTGATCCAGGCGTCCGTGGGGCCCGGAAGACCGCTCACGTCCCCCATCTTCAGATAGTGGTCGGACCGGAAGAAGGCGTCAAAACCGAGGTCCTCGGTGGCCTTGGCCACGGTGAGGAGGGTGTCGTAGGTCGCCCCCTGCTGGGGCTCGGTGAAGATACGAAGGTCCATGCCTCCATCCTGCACGCCGGCCCGTCCGTCGATCCCACCGGTCCCCGGCCCCCGCGTGTCCCCGGGCGGGTGAAAAACGTCCGTGCCCGGCGTGGGGGGTTGCCCGGGCCAGTGACCCGCCCCCGCGGTGATCGTTGGCCGGGTCGGAGCCGGACCGCCCGGCTCCCTTCCCGGCAGGTCGACGCCGGGACGTCACCGTATCGGCCCTGGTCACGGGGCCCGGGCTCAGGAGGCCGTCATGTCCGAAGAAACCGTGCCACAGCAGGGCGGGGCCGCCGCCGCCCCGCCGAAGGGGTTGTTGCAGCAGATGGAGGAGTTGATGGCGGCCCTGAACGCGGATCTCTCGGCGCTGGACGCCGATCTGCAGGCGACCGGGACGTCGCAGCGGACGGCGGGCGACGAGGGCACGGCGGGCTGAGCGCCCGCTCATCTCTCGGGCAACGCGCCCTCCCTCTCCTCGCGTTCCTCTCTCGCCGCCAGCTTGCGGAGCATCTCCAGGACCCGGTCCCTGGACTCGTCCGCCGCGTCGATGGCCTCCATGCACTGCCAGTAGGTGCCCTGGTCGTCCACCGAGCTCGCCAGGCCGACCAGGGCGATGCCCACCTCGCCGAGCAGGCCGCCCAGGTCGAGCAGAGCCCGGCGGGCGTCGTCCAGTTCGGTGAGCCGGGCGGCCAGCAGGTCCCCGGGGTCGAGGTCCGGCGCGCCCAGGACACCGCATCCTCTGCCCGCCAGCTCCGTGAGTCCCAACGCCTCGCCCCGCAGTTCGGGCGGGCCCGAGACGGCCAGGCGGCTGCCGATCGCCTGCGCCAGGGCCTGCGCCTGCCAGACCTCGGTGAGAATCTCCGCGCGCCCGCCGCTGCCGGCGAGCGCGCGCCTGCTCGTCAGGATGAGCCGCACTGCGTCCATGCGCCGCCCCCGTCTGCTCCGGCGTGCCGCCGGCACGTCGCCCGAACATGACTGTTCACTACCCAGAGTGAGGGCGTGCGGGGCGAAAAGCCAGAGGTAGACCGAAATCTGTGGACAACAAATCGATTTCGGTCCGCTCTTCGACTGCGGAGAGTGAAAGCGGATCGAGTGGCTCCCGTTCGGCGGCCGCCCCGGCGGGGGCGACTAGGGAGCCGGGAACCTGAGTTCGTTGCGGTCGATCTTCGCGGCCAGCGCCGTCAGCGGATCGACGCCGAGCACCTCGCACAGTTGCAGCAGGTAGGCGAGGACGTCGGCGACCTCGTCCGTCACCCGGTGCGCGGTGTCCGGGTCGTCCATCACGCGCGCGGACTCCTCCGGCGTCAACCACTGGAAGATCTCGACCAGTTCGGACGCCTCCACGCTGAGCGCCGCGACGAGGTTCTTGGGGGTGTGGAAGGGCTGCCAGTTCCGCGCCGCCGCGAACTCGGCCAGTCTGCGCTGCAGCTTCGCCACATCGAGGTGTTGTTCTGTCACGGCCCCAGGTCTACCACCGTCACCCCGTCCGTCCGGGCGGCCCGGGTTCCGTCGCCGACCGCGCCGACGCAGCGGATGTGTCCGCGCTCGGCCATCCGCACGGCGAGCCGCAGCAGTTCGGCGCCCTGGCGTGCGTCCAGGCCGCGGTCGAGGCCGTCGGCGAGCAGGGTCAGGGTCTGCATGGCGGCCGGCACCTCGCCGGCCGGGTCGACGTCGAGGACGCCCGGCCCGGTGAGCAGCACCAGCGCGAGGGCGAGGTAGCGCAGTTCGCCGTATCCCAGCCGGGCGAGCTCCGTCGGGACGCCGTCGGCACGGTCGAGCACCGCCCGGACCGTGCCGTCGCCGAGCGGCTCCGCGCGCAGGTCCACGACCGGTGCGGTGGACCCGGCGGACAGCGCGGCGACCAGTTGGGCATGCCGTCGGCCGCACTCCTCCCGGGTGCGCCACACGACGTCGGCGAGGTTGTCGCAGCCGGTGAGCAGCCGGCCGGTGCCGGTGGGCACGGGGGCGCCCATCCATTCCGGCTGGGGATCGCAGGCGAACACCGACCGCAGCGCGACCACCATCTGCTCGGCGGCCGCCAGCACCCGCCGCTGCCCGTCGGTCTTCCCGGCCACGCGCAGCGGCAGCAGCGCGGTGCCGAGCCGGTCGTCGGGCAGTGGGGCGCGCGTCACCGGTGCGGGACCGCCGGTGTGCCAGGCGGCCTGCACCGTGCGGCGCCCGGGGTCGCGCAGGGCCGTCTCCAGCAGGACGACGCCTCCCGCGCTCAACCGCTCCCCCACGATGCGCAGTTCGGGTTCGGCCTGCACGGCGACGTCCAGCCGGACCGGGCCTCCGGGTCCGTCGGCCGTGCACCCGATGCGGAATCCCCGGCGGCGCTGGGCGTCGGGCCGCGCGCTCTGCGGCACGCACGCGACCGGATCGGGGAACACTTCGCCCAGCAGGGCCCCGCCGCCGAGCCGCGCCAGCGCCTCGTAGGCACGCAGCGCACTGCTCTTGCCGCTGCCGCTGGCCCCGGCGAACAGCGTGACCGCGCCCAGCGGGAAGCGGGCCCGGCGGTGTCCCGCGAACGCCGACAGCCTCAACTCCGTCACGCACGGGCGGACATGGCGCGCGGGAACGAGGACAGCGCGTGGGCCCTCCCGGGCAAGGGACCGCTCCTCTGCCGTGGCCGGCGTCCGCTCGGACACGGCGGACGGGACTCCCCCGGACGTCGAACGGGTCGGCGCGGAACGGGCCGAAGAGACGGAGCGGACCGCCGGAAGGGGGCGGAGCGGCGCGACGGAGTCCGGTGAGGAGACGGAGCGGACGGACGCGTCCGCCGCGGGAAGGGCATCGGACGGCGAGGCCAGGGCGGCCGTCGAGGGGAGTGCATCGGGTGGCGACGCCGGCGCGGTCGTCGGGTCAGCGGGGCCGGTCGGCATGGCGGGCCCCGCCTCCCGGTGCGGTTCGGAGCCGGGCGTCACCCGCTGGTCGGCCCCGCACGAGGCGCATCGCACCGGGGTGGACGGCGTGCGACCGGGGGGCGTCGGGCCGAGGGGGCCGCCGGGCGGGAGCCGTCGGCCCTGGGTGGGCGGCGCCTGTCCGGGCACCGTGGGAGAAGCCTGCCCGGACGGCGGACCGTCGGACGCGGACGGGAGTGAGGGCGGTGATGAGGACGCGCGGGAAGTCGGCGCGGAGGGCGCTGAGGGCGACCGAGGGGCAGGCGCGGAAGAGCGCTGCGGCGAGGACGGCGAGGAGGCCGGCGGGGGCGGTGCGGAAGAGGACCGTGGGGAGGGCATATGCGGACCGTAGGACTCCGCTGCCGGGCGAACCGTTCCGCCCGGGCGAGCTTCCTACGATCGGGCGACCGCGAGGGGGCGACGAGTCTTCGCGCCGGGCGCCGGGGAGCCGCCTGCCGGTGCCGGACAGCGTGCACCGGCGAACGGCTGCCCGACGGCGGCCGCGCGTCCCTGTCCCGTCTCAGACGCCGGGCGCTCCGGCCCCTTCCATGAGTCCGCTCACCTCGGTGCCCGGCGGGGTCAGGAGGAACACGTTGCGGTCGACCCGGTGCATACCGCTGGCCAGCCCGAAGACGACCCCGGTGGAGAAGTCCAGGACGCGCTTGGCGGTGTCGGTCTCCGCACCCGTCAGGTCGAGCAGCACCGGGATGCCCGCCATCAGCGTCTCGGCGACCTCGCGGGCGTCCGCGAAGACGTTGACCCGCAACACGACGAAGCGGCGCCTGGTCTCCGTCTCGGCGTCCGGGAGCGAGCGGTGGTCCACCGCCGACGGCCACGCGTCCCGGCCGCGCAACGGAACGACTTGAGCGAGCCCTTCCCACTGTTCATCGGTGACGTCATAACGGTTCACCGGCACCCCCCGAACTGACTCGCCTTCAATGCATGCACCAGTCAATTCTTACGCCAAGTCACCCGTTCGGCCCAACAGCGACACGGTCCGCCACCGACCTGGTCGCAGGACGGCCGTCGCTCACCGTCGGCACACCGGAACCGCCTCCTCCGAGCACACCGCGTCCACCAGCCCTGATTACGGTGCGGAACCGTGGATGCGGCAGAGAAGCCGCCCGTGAGGACGGACGCGGAAGCCGGTCGCTGCGCGCCGGTCGCGGGACTGGTCGCCGATTCCCCGAGGCCGGGGCCACGGCCGTTTCTCGCGCCGGACGCCGTCGGGGCGGACGCGCGCGGGAACGACCCGGCGGTGGAACACTCGTCGAGGACGGGGCGTCAGGCCGCCGTGCGGGTGAAGCGGAGCGTGGCGGTGACGGCGGTCAGCCCGCGGATCATGCCCATCTGGTTCCAGCCCAGGCCGAACTCGCCGCGGTCGACGGTGAATTCGGCTTCCAGGGTGATCGCGTCGGCGTCCGCCCCGGCTATGCGCGCGATGAAGGACTGAGGCCGGCTGATGCCGCGCACGGTCAGCTGACCGGAGATCTTCGCGGTCGCGTCGGCGCCGAGTTCGGCGGTGCGCACCACGAAGGTGATCTCGGGGTGGTTGTCGGCGTCGAAGAAGTCGGCCCCGCGCAGGTGGGCGTCGCGTTTGGCGTTCTTCGTGTCGAGGGAGGCCACGTCGAGGGTCAGGACGCCGGTGACCGACCCGTCCGGACCGACCTCGCCGCCGCCGGAGACGGCGGTGAAGGCGCCCTTGACGGTGACGAGGTTCCACATCGTCTTGTGCTTCAGGGCGACGGTGGAGGCACCCGCGTCGAGATTCCACAGTCCGGTCTGCACGGCGACGGTCATGACCGTCCTCCCTGGGCGTTGATCGCCTGGTAGTCCAAATTTGGATGATGCTGTCGCGACCACGCTAGCGGGTAATCCAATTCTGAACAACCAAGTCGTGCAAATTTGGACCACCGATACAATCGACGCCATGGCAGACCCCGCTGACACCCCCGCCGACCTGCCCCCCTGCCCGTCCGCACCGGGCACCGGCCTG
This sequence comes from Streptomyces hayashii, assembly GCF_024539815.1. Lineage (GTDB taxonomy): Bacteria > Actinomycetota > Actinomycetes > Streptomycetales > Streptomycetaceae > Streptomyces > Streptomyces hayashii. The sequence continues at coordinate 2,003 of NZ_JAHHIU010000311.1, read as the reverse complement.
CTCCCCCCCGAACTGCGCGGCTGGATGCTGCTGCTCGCGGCGACGGGGGCGGTGGAACAGCGGCTGCGCTCCGTGGTCAAGGAGCGGCTGGACGTCTCGCACGACGAGTTCCTGGTGCTGTGCCTGCTCGCCGAACAGCCCCGCGAGGGCCTGCGCATGACACGCGTCGCGGAGCTGCTGGGCCGCCCCAAGACCCGTCTGACCTATCAGGTCGCCTGCCTCCAGCACGCCGGGCTCGTGACCCGTAAGACGGCCTGCGGTGACAGGCGCGGCGTCGAGGTCGCCCTCACCGACAAGGCCCGCCGGTTGCTGCGGGAGGCCTCCGCGGCGCTCTCCGAGACGGTCACGGAGGCGCTGGCCCACGTCATGGGACCCGAGCAGTGCGCCGCCCTGAGCGGACTGCTCCCGGAAGCGGCCGGGAACCCGCACCTGGCGCCGGAGCCCGAGCCGGAGCCGGAGCCCGAGCCGGGGCGGGGGCGGGGAGACAGTCGAGGGGCCCCGGCGTCGTCCTGACACCGGGGCCCCGAAGGAGCTGCTACACCATCTGCCGGCCTACTGCTGCACCGGCCTTCTGTTTCCGCTGACCCGACACAGACGCTGTCGGGGGCGCGGGGATCGCGATTGCTTGACCGGAGACCACCTCACTGTCGATGTCCTGCGGTACCCGGGCTCCACGTTTCCGCCCGGGCGATCCTGATGGCGCTGACGTCCTCCGCTCTTCCCTCTGAACCGATCACTTACCGAACAGGCGGTGCGTACCGCTACGACCTGCCGCACCACCGATACTGCGAACTGCCGGCGGCCTCGATGAAGCGCCGCCTTCGGCAGCCAGCCCCGTCGCCCGTCGTGCATCCGCTCTGGCTTGGAACCCCACTGCCGAACCTCCCGGTGCGCGCGCCCGCAGCCGACGCCTTCACCGAGGTGCTGCTCATGTTCCTTGCTGCTGGTCACTGCTCCTGCGGTACTGCTCTCGGCGGCCCCTGATCACTGCGGGCCACCCAGTGCGGTGGTCAGTCCCGTCGCCGCCCTGCGAGAACTCTGGCTTCGACACTCCACCACCGCACCGTCCTGCGAACTACCGACTACGTGTACTGCTCCCCGGCAGTTCATGTCTGCCGGGCCCTGCTCGATCTCGGCTACGAGTGAAACCATAACCACCCCCCTGCACAATGTCTACTCCGACGGGTACAGATTTCTGCGCGCTGGAAGATGAGGTAACCCGCCGCGCCCAGCCCACTGATGATCGGACCGCTTCACCGGGCCGAGGCCCGGAGGGGCAGCCCGCCGACGGCGGGATCGCGGAGGTCCGTCCGGCCCGGTGGCGCCTACCGCTCAACCAGCCGGACGGCCGGTGAATACACTCTGTCTCGTGTCGAAGCCTGACGAACTGCTGGTCGCCGTCGCCGCCCTGGTGGAGTCCGAGCAGAGCAACCAGATGTCCCTGACCGTGGTCACCGGTGGCGCTGTCATCACCGGTCGCTTGGCCCCCGAGGCGGTGTGGAGACAGCGGGTGTCGGAGGTGCTGACGGATTCGGATCGCCTGGGCGAGTTCTCCGCCGTCTTCGCCACACCCGCGCCGGAGGGGCCACCTACGCATCTGCACTTCCATGTCGCCCGGATCCTCCAGGGCACGGTGGGCATTCCGGAGACAGGGGGCATGTACCGCGTCGCGATCGAGGACGTCAGCGCCTGGACCGCCGGCGACTTCAGCTACTCCGACCGCTGAGCCGACCGCCGCCACCCGGTCCGGGGCCGACCGCCGAGCCGACGCCGGTCACCGAGCGGGCGCCGACCATCTGGCGGGCGCCGGTCGCGACGGGAGAGCGGTCGGCCGCGGTGCGGGTCCGACAAGGGCGCAGGTCGGACCCGCACCGATCAAATCGACGAGGCCGAGCGCCGGGCCGGCGGATGCCAGGCCCGGTGCGCCCGGACGGCGTACGCCCGGACGGCGTACGCCAGGACGGCGTACGCCGCCATCGCCCCCACTCCCCGGCTCCCCGCTC
>NZ_JAHHIU010000310.1 GCF_024539815.1 Streptomyces hayashii | reverse complement strand
GCCCAGCTCCTGCCGCCCCGCCCCTTCGGCCGTGCGCCCCGCCCCGTCGGCCGTGCGGCGCGCGGGACGCCAGAAGAAGACCCACAGACAGGCCGTGGTCACGGAGATCGCCGCCAGCTGCGGAGCCCACATCCGGCCCGCCAGGCCCAGCGAGGACAGCGCGACCCGGTCCGCGGCCAGCAGGTTGGTCAGGTTCGAGACGGGCAGCAGCAGGCTCGCCGTGTTGGCGAGCCAGACCGTCGTCATCGCCAGCGGGACCGCCGCGATCCCCACCCTGGAGGCCAGCGCCAGCATCACGGGCGTCAGGAGCACCGCCGTGGTGTCCAGGTTCAGCGAGATCGTCGTGACCGACGCGAAGACCACGCACAGCAGGAACAGCAGCGGTCGGCTGCCGCGGCCCGCCCGCGCCATCCGTGCCGCCACCACGTCGAACACCTCGGCCCTGCTGGTGAGTTCGGCGAGCACGATCACCGTGCCCAGGAACGCGAGCAGCGGGGCGATCCGGGTCATCGCGTCCGACGCGGCGCCGGTGGGGAGCAACCCCGTGGCCACGCACGCCAGTCCGGTCGCCAGGAGGGCGATCGCCACCCGGTCCAGTACATGCAGACGCCGTAGGACACGCACGAGAGGAAGGGTCGCACAATTGTGCGCCCGTGTGACCAGGGGCTGCTTTGGGACAGATTCGCCCCAGGGGCGTTCCAGCCGGCCCCGGGGCTGCGAAAACCGTTCATGCCGACGCTCGTTCACTGCATCATGAAGACATGGGGGGCCGTCAGATGACCGGTGACACCGAGCCGTTGGACTTCTTCGTCAGCTATTCGCCCGCGGACGAGCGCTGGGCTTCCTGGATCGCCTGGACGCTGGAGGAGGCCGGATTCCGGACCGTCCTGCAGGCCTGGGACTTCGTGCCGGGGACCAACTTCGTCGACTTCATGGACCGCGGGGTGAGCGAGTCCGCGGCCGTCATCGCCGTCCTCTCGCGCAACTACGAGCGCTCGCGGTACGGCCGCATGGAGTGGCAGGCCGCCCTGCGCGCCGACCCGGACCTGCCCGAGCGCCGGCTGATCACCGTCCGGGTCGAGGACATCCCGGTGGAGGGGCTGCTCGCCACGCTCACCTACGTGGACCTGGTGCCGGTGACCGACCCGTCCGCCGCCCGCGACCTGCTGCTCACCCGGGTGGGCCAGGCCCTCGACGGCCGGGCCCGGCCCGCCCTGCGGCCCGGCTACCCGGGCGACGGGCAGCCCGGTCCGCCCGCCGCGGCGGCGGCGGTCACGCCGCGGACCGGCAGGCCGCTCGGGCGGCCCGGCTGGGCCGGACGGCGCAGGCCCGCCGCGCCCCCCGCCTACCCGCGGGTCGCCGGCGCCCCCGCGACCCGGGACGCGGTCACCGTGCTGCAACTGGCCGGGCCCGCCTTCGGACGCGGCCAGGACCCGGCCGAACTGCAGGCGGCGATCTGGGGGGATCTCGTCGAGCTCGCCGACGCGGGCGCGCCCGGACCCGATCTGCTGGTGGTCACCGGCGACCTCACCGCCTCCGGCAGCCCCCGCGAGTTCGACCAGGCGCTCTCCTTCCTCACCGGGATGCGCGCGCTGCTGGGCCTCGAACCGCACCGGGTGGCCCTGGTCCCGGGCGGTCACGACGTCAACCAGGCCGCCTGCCGGGCCTACTTCAGCACCTGCGAGGCGGACGAGATGCCGCCCCGCCCGCCGTACTGGCCCAAGTGGCGGCACTTCGCCCGGCTCTTCCAGGAGCTCTACCAGGGGCTCGACGCCGTCTTCGACAGCGATCAGCCGTGGACCCTGTTCCCCGTGCCCGAACTGCACACCGTCGTCGCCGGGCTCAACTCCTCGATGGCGTACAGCCACCGGCTCGACGACCAGTACGGCTTCGTCGGGCCCGAGCAGGCCGCCTGGTTCGCGCAGGCGCTGCGGCCCTACGAGGAGGAGGGCTGGCTGCGGATCGGCGCGCTGCGGCACGCCCCCGGGACCGCCCGCGCCGGCGTGCTGCGCGGCGCCGCCGCCCCGGACGGCTCGGGGCCGCTGCGCGACACCGACGTGCTGGCCCGGCTCACCGCCCCCCGGCTGCATCTGCTGCTGCACGGTCCGACCGGCCCCGGCGCGCACTCCGTGCTGCCCACCGCCGCCGGAGAGCTGCCGCTGCTGGCCGCCGCCGGCCCCGCCCGGCACCAGCTGCTGCGCATCGGCCGCGACGGACTGGCCGTCTGGCCGGGCCCGGGCGAGCCGCGCCGCACCCGGGCCGACTGGAGGCGGGCCCATCGCGTCTTCGCCCTCGACGGGACGGCCGGCGATCCCGGCGGCGGCCCCGGCGGCGATCCCGGCGACGCACCCGGCGCGGGCGCCGCCGACCCCGAGCCGCGAGCCGTGCAGTCCCCCGCCGAGATACTGCTGGACCGGGTCGCGGAGGTCTGCCGGACCCGGCACGAGGGCGCGCAGATCCGTCCGGTGGCCGGACCTGTGCCCCAACTCCTCGTCACCTGGACCCAGTCGGGCTTCGTACGGCAGCAGCGCGTCGCCGTGCACACCGGGACGCCCACCGACCAGGACGTCGAGCGCGTGGTCGCCCTCGTCCACGCGGCGGATTCCGAGACCGAGGCCGAACTCGTCCACGACGGCCCGCCGCCCGCCCGGGAACTGCGCGACCAGGCCCGCCGCCGGGGCGTGCGGGTGCGCAGTTTCACCGAGTTCCAGGGCCTGCTCGACCTGCGGGCGTACGTCGGCGCCCAGAGCGAACGGCTGCGCACCGACCTGCGCTATCCGCCGGGCATGTACCTGCCCCAGCGCTACCGCGAGATCGAGCGCCTCGACGCCGAGGACCGCGACGGCCTGGTCGACGACATGCTCCGCCTCCTCGACTCCGACCAGGGCCGCTTCCTGCTCCTGCTGGGCGACTTCGGCCACGGCAAGACGTTCGCCCTGCGCGAGCTGGCCCGCCGCATCCCCGTGGAACTGCCGCACCTGGTCCCGCTGCTGGTGGAGCTGAACGCGCTGGACCGGGCCTACTCCTTCGAGGGCCTGGTCGCCGCCCACCTCGCCGCCCACGGCGTCGACAACATCGACCTGCGCGCCTTCCGCTACATGCTCCAGCAGGGGCGCATCGTGCTCCTCTTCGACGGCTTCGACGAACTCGTCACCCGGGTGACGTACGACCGCGCCGCCGAACGCCTCCAGGTGCTGCTCGACTCCGCCGTCGACAGCGCCAAGATCGTCGTCAGCAGCCGCACCCAGCACTTCCGCTCCCAGGGGCAGGTGCTGACGGCGCTCGGCGAACGCGTGGGCCTGCTCCCGCACCGCCGGGTGCTGGCCGTCCAGGAGTTCACCCCGCAGCAGATCCGCGCCTATCTGGTCAACCGCTACGACGGCGACGACCGCGCCGCCGACCGCCGGGTCCATCAGCTCGACGCCATCCCCGACCTGCTCGCCCTGTGCCGCAACCCCCGTCTCCTCGGTTTCGTCGCCGACCTCGACGACGACCAGCTGCGCGCCGTCGCCGGCGCGGGCCGCGCCCTCAGCCCCGCCGGCCTCTACCAGGAGGTGCTCACCGCCTGGCTGCGCTTCGAGCAGCAGCGGGCCGGCGGCGGCGCCGGCCGGGCCCCCGGACTCAGCCTGGACCAGCTGTGGCGGGCCGTCACCGCGCTCGCCCTGCGGCTGTGGCAGAGCGGCCAGGACTCCCTGCGCCTCGACGAGCTGACGGACGTCGCCGAGACGCTGACCGGGCTCGCCGACAGCCGCCTGTCCGTCCCGCAGGCCGCGCACGCCGTCGGCTCCGGAAGCCTGCTGGTGCGCGGCGAGGACGGCGTCTTCCGGTTCATCCACGGCTCGGTGGTGGAGTGGCTCATCGCCCGCGAGTGCGCGCTGCGGCTGGCCGCCGGGGACAGCGCGCTGCTGGGCCGGCGTCAGCTCAGCCGGCTCGCCGTCGAGTTCCTGTGCGATCTGGCCGACCACCGAGCCTGCCAGGAGTGGGCGGAACGGGTGCTGGAGGAGCAGGACTCCGGCGGCGCGGAGGTGTCGCGCGCCAACGCCGTGAAGATCCTCTCCCGGCTGAGGGTGCCCGCCCACACCGACCTGCGGGGCGCCGCTCTCGCCGGGGAGGACCTCTCCTACCGCGACTTCTCCGGCGTCGACCTCACCCGCGCCGACCTCACCGACGCCCGCCTGGTCGGCGCGAACCTCTCCGGCGCGACCCTGCGCGACGCCCGGCTGACCGGCGCGCGGCTCGACGGGGCCGATCTCAGCGGCGCCGACCTGCGCGGCGCCGATCTGCGGCGGGCCCGGCTGATCCGCACCGACCTCACCGGCGCCCGGGTCGAGGGCGGCAACTGGCGGCGCGCCGCGCTCATCGCGGCGACCACCGGGGCCGGGCTGCCGGACACCCCCGAACTGGCCACCGCCGCGTTCGCCCCCGGCATGGGCGTCGACTCCGGCTTCCGGCCCTCCGCGGTCGGCGTGCCCTACGGCTTCGACATGCGCACCAGCCGGCTGCCCGAACCGATCTCGTACAGTCCGGACGGCGAACTGCTCGCCGTCGGCAGCGAGGACGGCGGGGTCCTGGTCTGCGACGCCGTCACCGGCACGGCCCTGCGCACCCTCCAGGGCCACACCGACCGGGTCTACGCCGTCAAGTTCCGCGAGCGCGTGCTGGCCACCGGCGGCGCCGACGGCACGGTCCGGCTGTGGGACCCGGTGTCCGGCGCGTGCCGACACGTCCTGCGCATCCATGACGACGGAGTCTGGCCGGTCGCCCTCGACACCGACGGCGACCTGCTGGCCACCGGCGACGCCGACGGCGTGGTCACCCTGTGGGACACGGCCACGGGCCGGCCCCTGCACCGGCTGCCCGGCCACTCCGCGCCCGTCTACACCGTCGCCTTCGCGGCGGACGGCTCCACCCTCGTCACCGGGGACGCCTCGGCCGCCGTCCGCCTGTGGGACCTCGCCGCGGGCCGGCTGCTGGGAGCGCTGCCCGGGCACCGGGGCGCGGTCTTCCGGGCCCGGTTCAGTCCGGACGGCGCCCTGCTCGCCACCGGCGACATGGGCGACGGGCGGGCCGGGACCGTGCGGGTGTGGGACGTGGCCGGGCGGCGGGTGGTGCACACCTTCGACGGACACGCGGGCCGCGTCTACACCCTGGACTTCCATCCCGGGGGCCGGTTCCTGGTGAGCGGGGACACCGAGGGGGAGGTGCGGCTGTGGGACCTGGCCGCCGGGGCCGGCGCCGGGGTGCTCGGCGGCTGCCGCGGCGCCGTCTACCAGGTGCTGTTCGACCCCGAGGGGAACCTGCTCGCCGCCGGGGACAGCCAGGGCGTCGTGCGGTTGTGGCGCGTCGACCCGCAGGGCGACCCGGTCGCCGTGCCGCTCACCCGCCGGCCGCCCGAGCACCGAGGCTCGGTCTGGGTGTGCAAGTTCCGCCCCGCCGGAGAAGGGGCCGTGGGGTCCGCCGGGCCCCAGCTCGCCCCGGACACCGGCTCGCTGCTGGTCACCGGCGGCAACGACGGCGTCGTCCGGCTCTGGGACCCGGCCACCGGCCAGGGGCGGCGGATCCTGCGCGGCCACGGGCGGCGCATCGCCACCCTGTCCTTCAGCGCCGACGGCTCGATGCTGGCGGCCGGCGGCAACGACGGCGTCGTCCGGCTGTGGCACACCTCCTCCGGGCGGCGGCTGCGGGAGCTGGCCGGACACAGCGACCGGCTGGTCTCGGCCGTGTTCAGCCCCGGCGGCCCGCTGCTGGCCACCGCGAGCAGCGACGGCGACATGTACCTGTGGAACGCCGAGACGGGCGAGTACCAGCGGGAGATGGACGTGGAGACGGACCACGTCTGGGCCGAGGCGTTCAGCCCGGACGGCGAACTGCTCGCCACCGCCAACGACGACGACACGGTCTGTCTGTGGTACCGGGCGACCGGCGCGCACGTCGTCACCATCGGCGAGCACTTCGGACGGGTCCGCTCCATCGGCTTCCGGCCCGACGGCGCGGCCCTGGCGACCGGTTGCGACGACCGCAAGGTCCGGATCTGGGACGTCGCCGAACGCCGGGTCACCGCCGTGCTCGACGGACACGCCGACCGCGTGTACGCCGTCACGTTCGCGGCCGACGGCTCCTGGCTGGCCAGCGCCTCCTGGGACGGCCGGGCGGTGATCTGGCGCGACGGCGCGGCCGTGCACCGGCTGACCGGCCACAGCGGCAGACTGTGGACGGCCGCGGCCCATCCGCGCCGCCCGCTGCTGGCCACCGCCGGCGACGACCGCACGGTCCGCCTCTGGGACGCCCGCACCGGCCGCGAGGCGGCCGTCCTGACCGGCCACACCGGCCGGGTGCTGGCGGTGTCGTTCAGCCCCGACGGCTCGCTGCTGGCGAGCGGCGGCGAGGACGGCACGGTCCGGCTGTGGGAGGTCCCCGCCGACGGCCCGGTCGCGCTCCGCGCCGTCCTGGTCGGACTGCCGGGCGGCTGGGCCGCGCTCGCGCCGTCCGGCGGCTACAAGTACGAAGGGGACGTCACCGGCGAGTTCTGGCACGCGGTGGGCATGTGCCGGTTCGAGCCGGGCGAGCTGGACGGCCACCTCCCCGGCGTCCGTGAAGTGCCGCCGGAGGAACCGCTGCGATGAGAACTCCCGCTACGAGAGCGCGGCCTCGGCGATGCGCTGCGCCACCGGATTCATCCCCTCGCCCTTGGCGTCCGTGGAGCTGACCGAGTACACGAGGGTGCGGCCGAGGTCCCGGGTGCCGGCGATCAGCGCGTTGTAGCCGTACCGGCCGCCCGACTTGAGCCAGTACACCCGCCCCTGGTGCTCGAAGCGCTGCAGGCCCGCGCTGTAGGTCGCGCCCGCGATGCCCGCCGGGACCGTGAACATCTCCCGGAGCTGCGGCTCCGGCACGATCCGGCCCCGGAAGAGGGAGGTGAGCAGCCGTTCCAGGTCGGCGGTGGTGGAGATCATGTCGCCGGCGGCGAACCGGTCCGCCTGGTTCCACTCGGTGACGTCCACGAACTCCGTCGTCCCGTCGGACTTGCGCACCGCCTGGTAGCCGCGGTTGTGCGGGCCCAGGATGCGCGGGTCGGCGCCGGGGAAGTAGGTGTCGCGCATGCCGGCCGGGGACAGGACCAGCCGGTCGACCTGGGACGCGTACGACCGCCCGGTCACCTCCTCGATGAGCAGCCCCAGCACCGTGTAGTTGATGTTCAGGTAGTGCTGCCGCTCGCCGGGGCGGAACTCCGGCCCCTTCGCCGCCGCGGACGCCACCACCTGCCGTGGGGTCAGCGTGTCGAAGCGGTGCGCGTACAGCTCCTCGAAGGAGGTCCCGAGACCGTCGCCCGCCGGGATGCCGCTCGTGTGGTCGAGGAGCTGGCGCACCGTGACCGCGCGGAAGTCCCTGCCGAGCAGGCCCGGCAGACAGTGCCGGACCGGCGTGTCCAGGCCGATCCGGCCGTCGGCCGCGAGGCGCAGCACGGCCGCCGCCGTCACCGCCTTCGTCGTCGAACCGGCCCGGAAGCGGGCGTTCGGATCGGCCGCGGTCCCGCTCGGCAGGTCGTGCACCCCGGCACTGCCCTGCCAGGACCCGTCGGCGCCGCCGACCCGGACGAGGGCGGCCGTCGCGTCCGCGTCGGGCAGGCCCGTGAGGGCGGCGGCGAGGGCCTCGGTGTCGAGCGCGTCGGCGTCGAGGGCGTCCGGCTGACGCGCCCGGGCCGGCGCGGGCCCCGCGAAGGCGGTCGCGGACAGCGGGCCCGCCGCGAGGACGGCCGCCAGGGGAGCGGCGAGGAGGACGGTACGGCGGCGAGCGGGCATGAGGGGCTCCCGAGGAAGGGGTGGAGTGTCGCCTCGATCCTCCGACGGGACGCGCGGGGCGCGGGTCCTCCCCGAGGAGGGCGCCGACCCTTGGGAAACCCCGAGCAACTGACGCGATTCATGGGGGAGTTACTCGGGACGCCCCCTACGGGTGTCGGACCGGAGGCCGACCGTCCGCAGGAACGGCCGCCGGCCCGACGGCGGGGCAGGACCGCGAAAAGTGTTATCCGCGCGCCGTCCAGGTCGTCTCCCGAGTGTGATCTGCGACATTGCCGGCGGCGGGGGTCCGGCTGAGAGGGTGCGGGCATGACGACGTATGCCGAGGCCGGCGGGCACTGGCGGGCCACCATCGCCGACGCGCAGGCCGGCGACCGGCAGGCGCTGGAGGAGCTGGTGGCGGGCTGGCTGCCGCTCGTCTACAACATCGTCGGCCGCGCGCTCAACGGCCACGCCGACGTCGACGACGTCGTGCAGGAGACCATGCTGCGCGCCGTGGACCACCTCGGCTCGCTGCGCGACCCCGACAGCTTCCGCTCCTGGCTGGTCGCCATCGCCATGCGGCAGATCCGCGACCGCGCACGCCGCAGGACGGACCCGCGCCCCGACGAGGGTCTGCCGCCCGGCGAGGCCGCCGACTTCGCGGAGCTCACCGTCCTGCGACTTCAGTTGGAGGGCCAGCGACGCGAGGTCGCGCAGGCGGCGCGCTGGCTGGACGACGAGGACCGGCAGCTGCTGTCCCTGTGGTGGCTGGAGGTCGCGGGCGAGCTCACCCGGCGTGAGCTGGCCGCCGCCGTCGGCATCAGCCGGCAGCACGCCGCCGTGCGCGTCCAGCGCGTGAAGGAGCGGTTGGAGGTCTCCCGGGGCATCGTGCGCGCCCTCGACGGGGCCTGTCCCGAGCTGGGGGAACTCACCGCCCGCTGGACCGGGCGACCGGACTCGGTGTGGCGCAAGCGGCTGGCCCGGCACATCCGCGGCTGCGGCTACTGCGGCGACGCCCGCGAGCCGGTCGTCCCGGCGGAACGGCTGCTCGTCGGGATCGCCCTGGTGCCGGTCCCGGCCGGCTTCGCGATCTCCCTGCTCCTCGGCGGCAGGACGGCCGCCGCGGCCGCCGGCGCCTCCGCCTCCGCCTCCTCCGCAGGCTGGTCCGCCAAGGTGCTGACGGCGCTCACCAAGCCGGCCGTCGCGGTCACGGCCGGCGCGACCCTCGCCGCGGGCGGCGCCTACGTCGTCGTGCGGCCGCCGGGTGAGCCGCCGGCCCGCGCGGCCGCCGTGCCCACGGCGGCGAGCACCCCCGC
>NZ_JAHHIU010000309.1 GCF_024539815.1 Streptomyces hayashii | reverse complement strand
GCTTGGGGCCCGGACGCGGGCCGGGGGCCGCCGGCGCGGGGGCCGACGAGGCGGCAGGGGCGGCGGGAGCCGCCGGAGCCGCGGGCGTCTGCGCCGCGGGAGGCTTGGGGGCGGCCGGCCGAGGTGCGGCCGGACCCGGACGGGCCGCCTGCGCCGGGGAGGGCGCGCCGGGCCTGGGGGCTGCCTTGCGCGGGGCGGGCTTGCCGCCGCCCTGGAAGGCATCTGTCAGCTTGCGGACAACGGGCGCTTCGATGGTCGAAGACGCCGAACGGACGAATTCACCGAGTTCCTGGAGCTTGGCCATGACGACCTTGCTCTCAACCCCGAACTCCTTGGCGAGTTCGTATACCCGGACCTTAGCCACTTCGCTCCTTTTAGGTCCGGGTGTGTCCGGACCGTCGCTACTTCATGGGCGTACTCATCGCGTGCTCATCGAGTGCTCATCGCAATCTCGACCTACTTCCAACTCGCGGGGTACCAGAGCCGCACGGAGGTTCCGTGCGACGCCTTCTTACGGTGTCGCCTGTTCGGCAACGGTCGTCTGCTCGACGTACTGGCGCAACGCGTTCGTGTCGAGCGTTCCCGGGGCTCGCAACGCCCTCGTGAACGCCCGGCGGCGCACCGCCTGGTCGAGACAGAACGGGGCGGGGTGCAGATACGCACCCCGGCCGGGCAGCGTACCGCGTGGATCGGGGACGCAGGCGTCCTTGATCGCCACGATGCGCAGCAGCTCCGTCTTGGCCGCTCGCTTCCGGCACCCCACACAGGTGCGTTCAGGGCATGCTCCGGTGTGCGTCCGGCCAGACACAGTCAAGTCTACCTCCCCGCGCCGACCTCATCCCAATGGGACAGGAATCGAACACGTGCCGTGACGAACTCTGACGTGATCTCAGCCACCACAGGCCGAGATCTATTCCTCCGGCTGTTCGGTGTCCGGACGGATGTCGATCCGCCAGCCGGTCAGACGGGCGGCGAGCCGGGCGTTCTGCCCTTCCTTGCCGATCGCCAGGGACAGCTGGTAGTCCGGCACGGTCACGCGCGCGGAGCGGGCCGCGAGGTCGACGACCTCCACCTTGGAGACCCGGGCCGGGGACAGGGCGTTGGCCACCATCTCGGCCGGGTCGTCGGACCAGTCGACGATGTCGATCTTCTCACCGTTCAGCTCGCCCATCACGTTGCGCACCCGGCCGCCCATGGGGCCGATACAGGCGCCCTTGGCGTTCAGACCCGAACGGGTGGACCTGACGGCGATCTTCGTGCGGTGACCGGCCTCGCGGGCGATCGCCGCGATCTCGACCGAGCCGTCGGCGATCTCCGGCACCTCCAGGGCGAAGAGCTTCTTCACCAGATTGGGGTGGGTCCGCGACAGCGTCACGGACGGGCCGCGCACGCCCTTCGCCACCCGGACGACGTACGACCGCAGACGCAGGCCGTGCGAGTACGTCTCGCCGGGGACCTGCTCCTGCACCGGCAGGATGGCCTCCAGCTTGCCGATGTCCACGAGCACGTTCTTCGGGTCGCGGCCCTGCTGGACCACGCCGGTGACGATGTCGCCCTCACGGCCGGCGTACTCGCCGAGCGTCGCGTCGTCCTCGGCGTCGCGCAGGCGTTGCAGGATGACCTGCTTGGCCGTCGTGGCGGCGATACGGCCGAAGTCCGACGGGGTGTCGTCGAACGTGCGGGGCTCCTGCCCCTCGTCGAGGTCCTCGGGGTCCTCCTTCGCCCAGACGGTCACGTGCCCGGTCTGCCGGTCGAGCTCCACGCGCGCGTGACGGCGGCTTCCCTCGGTGCGGTGGTAGGCGATGAGGAGGGCCGACTCGATCGCCTCGACCAGCAGGTCGAAGGAGATCTCCTTCTCCCGTACCAAGCCCCGCAGGGCGCTCATGTCGATGTCCACGGCTACGCCTCCTCTTCCTTCTCGTTCTTGTCCTTGCGGTTGAACTCGACCTGCACGCGCGCCTTGTCGACGTCGTCGAAGGCGAGCCGGCGGGCGGTGGCCTTGCGGCCCTTTACGCCCGGCACCTCGACGTCGAGTCCCTCGTCGTCCACTCCGACGATCCGGGCGACCAGCTCGCCGCCCGCGGTCAGCTGGAACCGCACCAGCCGGTCCGTGGCGCGCACGTAGTGCCGGTGCTCGGTGAGGGCGCGCTCCGCGCCCGGGGTGCCGACCTCAAGGGTGTACTCGCCCTCGCCCATCGCGTCCGTCTCGTCGAGCTTCGCCGAGAGCGCGCGGCTCACATCGGCGATCTGGTCCAGGTCCGCTCCGGTGTCGGAGTCGACGACCACGCTCAGCACCCGCTTGCGTCCGACGGAGTCCACGGTGATCTCTTCGAGATCCAGTCCCTGGGAGGCGACGAGCGGTTCCAGTAGCTCTCGCAGCCTCTCGCTCTGGGTGGTGCTCATCCGGGTGACTCCTCGGCCGCGTGTGCTGTTGTGGGACGGTGCGCGTGTCTGGTCAAAGGGTATCCGGTCGCAGGGTGTGTTGCCGTCCACCTGTGCACGGAGGGTGGCGAACCCTCGCGCGTACGGTGCCGCTGAGTGGTGGCGGAGGACCGCGCGGGTACGGTGATCACGGGCCTGCCGCCCTTCTTGGTGTTTCTTTCGTACGACTTCCCGAGGACGTCTGCCGTGCCGTTCCCCCCTCCCTCGCGCACCCCGTCGGGACCGCGCCGAAGATCCCTGCTCGCGTCCGCCGCGGGTGCGGCGCTGCTGACCGCCTGTTCGTCGGGCGCCGAGGACGGCGCGGAGGGCGGCGCGGACGCGAGCGGCAGCCCGGCGGTCACCGAGCGGGCACGCGCGCGTGCTGCCGCGGACAGCGACGGGCTGGTGGCGCGGTACGACGCCGTCCTGGCCGTCCATCCGGGGCTGACGGGGCTGCTCGCACCGCTGCGGGCGGAGGTCGTCCGGCACGTGGACGCGTTCGGCGGCGTCCGCCGAACGACCCCGTCGCGCTCCGCCTCCCCCACCGGATCCCCCACCGGATCCCCGACCGGTTCGCCCACCGGTTCGCCGACCGGCTCCGTGTCGGCGCCGCCGGCCGCGTCCGTGCCGTCCCCCGCGCCCGTGCTGGAGAAGGACGCCCTCGCGCAGCTGGCCGCCGCCGAGCGGACGCTGGCCGACCGCAGGGCCGCGGAGCTGGCGGGTCTGCCGGGCGAACAGGCCCGGCTGCTGGCCTCGGTGGCGGCGGCGGGCGCGGCCCACGCCTATCTGCTGACGGAGGGGACGCGATGAGCGGGGAGACGAGCGCGGAGAAGAGCGCGGAGCTGACGGCGCTGCAGGCGGCGCTGGCCGCGGAGCACGCCGCCGTCTACGGCTACGGGGTCGTGGGCGGGCGCATCGGCGAGGCACGGCGCGCCGAGGCGCGGGCCGCCTACGACACGCACCGGGCTCGCCGTGACGCGCTGGTGCGCGAGGTCCGTGGGCTGGGCGCCGAGCCGGTCGCGGCGAGCGCCGGGTACGCGCTGCCGTTCGCGGTGGCGGACTCCGCCTCCGCGGTGCGGCTCGCCGCCGAGCTGGAGGGGCGCGTGGCCGGTGTGTACTCGGACCTGGTGCGGGCAGCCGGAGACGCACGACGCCGGGAGGCCGCGTCGGCGCTGCGGGAGGCGGCGGTGCGCGCGGTGCGCTGGCGCGGCAGCAGCGTAGCCTTCCCTGGTCTCGCGGAGCGGGGCGATACGGATCCGGCCACGGGCGCGGCGCCCGCCACGCCGGCGGCGCCCGCCGCGCCCCCGGCGGCAGCGGCATCGGCCGCGGGGTGACCGACGGTTCGGCCGGGAGCACGGAAGGGGACGACTCGCGCATGGCTTTCGCACCGCCGCCGCGTCTGGTCAAGGCGCTCGGTGAGACGGCGCCGGACGGGGACGGCTGGTTGGAGACGCTGCCGGAGACCCTTCGGCAGGCCGTCGCTCTGCGCGAGTTGACCGTCGACCGGGTGCAGGTGCCGGGCGGCCGCTCCAGCCTGGTCGTGCTGGTGCGCCGGGCGGACGGAACGCCGGCCGTGCTGAAGCTGGCCCCGCCCCGGTTCCGCCCGGAGGCCGAGCGGGCCGCGCTGGCGTGCTGGGACGGACTGGGCGCCGTGCAAGCGCTGGACGGGCCGCAGACGGCGGGGGCCCTGCTCCTGGAACGGCTGCATCCCGATGTGTCCGTGCGGTCGCTGCCGGAGGCGAAGGCGCTGCTGGAGGCGGCGGGGACGCTGCGACGGCTGTGGGTGGAACCGCCGGCCGGTCAGGTCTTCGAGACGGTGGCCGAGCGCACCGGACGGCAGGCCGCGGCGATGCGGAGCGCTGCGACGGGCTCCGAGGCGGTGACCGCCCTGGTGGACGAGGCGCTCGCCGCCCGGGAGGAGCTGGTGGGCACGGCGCCGGAGGTGCGGTTGCTGCACGGCACGTTCCGGCAGAGCAAGGTGCTGGCGGCCGAGCGGTCGCCGTGGCTCGCGGTGGGCCCGGATCCGGTGGTGGGCGAGTGCGCGTTCGACCTGGCACGGCTGGTGCGTGACCGGGTGGAGGATCTGGTCGGCTCCCCGTCGGGCCCGGCGACCACGCGGCGGCGGGTGCGCAAGCTGGCGGAGTCGCTGGAGCTGGACGGCGAACGGGTGCGGGGGTGGACGCTCTTCCGGGCGGTGGAGTCGGGGGTGCGGGCGCTGCGGGTCGGACGGCCCCGGGACGCCGAGCTGCTGCTGGAATTCGCCGGGTGGCTCTGAGCCGACCTGTGGAGGCGCCGGTCCCGGACGCGAGTGTCCGTGCCGCGGGCGCGGGCCATCGACGCGAGCCGGGCGGCGCAGGCCGCGCGGCGCCGCCCGGCGGGGGGCTGCGGACCGGGCGGACGGCGCCGTCGAGGTGTCGTCCGCCCGTCTGACGCCGCCGCTCCCGCTGCCGCTACCGGCGGGGCGGACCCGCCGGTCGCCGCGGGCGTTCCCCTGCGTGGCGGCGTTCGGTCACGCCCGCGGTCGGGGAACGGCCTGCGAGAGGTCCGCCGAGGCGGCCGTACGCCCCCTCGGCCTCCTCTTGCACGGCTCGTGCGTCATGCGGTGAGGCGGGCGATCGCCTCGTCCACCGTGAGCTCCTCGCGCTCGCCGGTCCTGCGGTCCTTCAGCTCCAGGACGCCCTCGGCGGAGCGACGGCCCGCCACCAGGATCTGCGGAACGCCGATCAGCTCGGAGTCGGTGAACTTCACGCCCGGGGAGACGCCGGGCCGGTCGTCGACCAGGACGCGCAGTCCGGCCGCGCGCAGCTTCTCGGAGACCTCCAGCGCGAGCTCGGTCTGCAGCGCCTTGCCGGCGGCGACCACGTGCACGTCGGCCGGGGCGACCTCGGCGGGCCAGCACAGGCCCTTGTCGTCGGCGGTCTGCTCGGCGAGGGCGGCCACCGCGCGGGAGACGCCGATGCCGTAGGAGCCCATGGTCACGCGGACCGGCTTGCCGTGCTGGCCGAGGACGTCGAGCTTGAGGGCGTCGGCGTACTTGCGGCCCAGCTGGAAGATGTGGCCGATCTCGATGGCGCGGTCCAGCTTCAGGCCGGTGCCGCACTTCGGGCAGGGGTCGCCCTCCTGGACGACGACGACGTCGACGTACGCGCCGACCTCGAAGTCACGGCCCGCGACGACGTTCTTCGCGTGCGTGCCCTCCTTGTTGGCGCCGGTGATCCAGGAGGTGCCGGGCGCCACCCGCGGGTCGGCGATGTACGTGACCTTGTCCCCGAGGCCCTGCGGGCCGACGTAGCCGCGCACCAGGTCGGGGCGGCCGACGAAGTCCTCGGCCGTGACCAGTTCGACGGCGGCCGGCGCGAAGTGCGCCTCGACCTTGCCGAGGTCCACCTCGCGGTCGCCGGGCACGCCGACGGCCACGATCTCGCCGTCGACCTTCACCAGCAGGTTCTTCAGGGTGGCGGAGGCCGGGACGCCGAGATGGGCGGCGAGGGTCTCGATGGTCGGGGTGTCCGGGGTGGGGATCTCCTCCAGCGCGGCGACGCCCTCGGCGTCCACCGGCCTGAGGTCGTAGGTGATCGCCTCGGTGTTCGCCGCGAAGTCGCAGTTCGGGCAGTCCGCGAAGGTGTCCTCGCCGGCCTCGGCCGGGGCGAGGAACTCCTCCGACTTCGAGCCGCCCATCGCGCCGGCGGTGGCCGCGCAGATGCGGTAGTCGAGGCCGAGGCGCTCGAAGACGCGCTGGTAGGCCTGGCGGTGCAGGGCGTAGGAGTGGGCGAGGCCCTCGTCCTCGGTGTCGAAGGAGTAGGAGTCCTTCATGAGGAACTCGCGGCCGCGCAGGATGCCGGCGCGGGGGCGGGCCTCGTCGCGGTACTTGTTCTGGATCTGGTAGAGGATCACCGGCAGGTCCTTGTAGGAGGACGCCTGGTCCTTCACCAGCAGGGTGAAGATCTCCTCGTGGGTCGGGCCGAGCAGGTAGTCGCCGCCCCTGCGGTCCTGGAGGCGGAACAGCTCGGCGCCGTACTCCTCCCAGCGGCCGGTCGCCTCGTACGGCTCCCGGGGCAGGATGGCGGGGAGCAGCACCTCCTGGGCGCCGATCGCGTCCATCTCCTCGCGGACGATGCGCTCGACGTTGGAGAGGACCTTCTTGCCGAGGGGCAGCCAGGACCAGATGCCGGCGGCGGTACGGCGGACGTAGCCGGCCCGGACGAGGAGCTTGTGGCTGAGGACCTCGGCGTCCGCCGGGTCGTCGCGCAGCGTCTTCGCCATCAACTGGGACATGCGCTGGACCGGTGCGTTGGCCATGGTTGTCGTACTCCTGCCGATGGGGTACCCCCGCTCGAACGAAGCCGAGAGCGAGGGAGGGTGATGGCTAGGAGGTTAGCCGGGAGCGCGGCGTGCCCGGAAATCCGTTATTCCGGGCGCAGGAGCGGAAGCGGGGCGCCCATCACCGCGTAGGGGCGGGGGGCGCTGGGGAAGAGGACGCGGCGGGCCAGGTCCCGGTAGCCGAGGGAGCGGTAGAGGGCCCGGGCGGGGCTCTCGGCGTCGATCGCGGAGAGGATCGAGCGGGGCTCGGTCGCGGTGTCGGTGATCGTGGTGATGAGGGCCCGGCCCGCACCGCGGTTCTGGTACGCGGGGTGGACGTGGAGTTCGGTGATGACGAAGGAGTCGTCCAGCCAGTGCTCGTGGTGCTGGGCCGCCAGATAGGGCTGGACGACGGTGGACCACCAGTGGGCGCGGTCGTTGGGCATGCCGTAGACGAAGCCGACGACACGGCCCTCGGAGGTCGTCGCGCCGAAGGCGCGTGCGCCCGGGTTCGTCATGTGGCGCAGGACGATCTGGCGTCTGACGGCGACCTCGTCGGGGCCGAGACCGAACGCGACGGCCTGGACGGCCAGGGCCTCGTCCACGTGGGCGGGAAGGTCCAGGGGGCCGATGACGAGGTCCATGGCGGGGAGCCTACAGGGGCGTCAAAAGAGCACGCTCGTGAAGGCGCCGACCTCCTCGAAGCCGACCCTCCTGTACGTCCGCCTGGCCGCGGTGTTGAAGTCGTTGACGTAGAGGCTCACCACGGGGGCCACGTCCGCCAGGGCGTAGCGCAGGACCGCCGCCATGCCGGGGGCCGCAAGACCCTGCCCGCGGTACTCGGGGGCCACCCACACGCCCTGGATCTGGCAGGCCTGGGAGGTCGCCGCGCCGATCTCCGCCTTGAAGGCGACCCTTCCCCGGTCGTCGAGACGGGCGAACGAGCGGCCGGAGCCGACGAGTTCGGCGACCCGGGCCTGGTAGAGCAGTCCGCCGTCGCCGGCCATCGGGGAGACCCCGACCTCCTCGGTGAACATCGCCACGCACGCCGGCATGATCGTGTCCATCTCGTCCTTGCGGATGCGGCGGACGTAGGGGTCGGGGGCGACGTCGCCGGGCATGCGGTCGGTGACCATGAGGGGCTGACGGGCGCGGACCTCCCGGGCGGGGCCCCAGTGGGGTTCGAGGAGGCGCCACAGCCGGGTCGTCGGCTCGGTGGGACCGACGATGGAGGAGCAGCGGCGGCCGGCCCGGCGGGCGCGGTCGGCGAAGGCGCGCACGGCGCGCGGGGTGGCGCAGATCGGGACGAGGTTGGCGCCCGCGTAGCACAGGGACGTCAGCATGCCGTCCTCGTACCAGCCCCACATCTCGCCGCCGAGGCGCCACGGGTCGAGGCCCGCGACCTGCACGCGGGACGTGACGAAGGCGTTGGCGACCGGCTCGCGGTCGAGGACGGCGAGCGCGGCGTCCAGGTCGCTCGGTTCGAGGACCCGGGAGGTGGTCTGGGTCAACACGCGCGGGGCCTCACACTCAGGTCTGCTGATCTCCGCACTGTACCTGCGGAAGCTTTGCGGTGCCGCCCTGCGTTCAGTTGGCGTGCGTTCGCCGGGGGCGTGGAGCCGGCCGGCCTCTCGGGTCCGGCCCGGCCGCAGACTCCCGCTTCGGCCCTGAGGGGGCCTGGTCCTCGATCGCCGGACGGGCCGGGACGCCGACCGGCGTCGAGGGGTTCTCCTCGTTTGCGGGCGTCAGCCGGCGACCGACACCGAGGGCTCGCCGGAGGCGGTTCCCGCGGCCTCCATCTGCTCGGCGAGCTTCATGGCCTCCTCGATGAGGGTCTCCACGATCTTCGACTCGGGGACCGTCTTGATGACCTCGCCCTTGACGAAGATCTGGCCCTTGCCGTTGCCGGAGGCGACGCCGAGGTCGGCCTCGCGGGCCTCGCCGGGACCGTTGACGACGCAGCCCATGACCGCGACCCGCAACGGCACCTCCATGCCGGTGAGGCCGGCGGTGACCTCTTCGGCGAGCTTGTACACGTCGACCTGGGCGCGGCCGCAGGACGGGCAGGAGACGATCTCCAGGCCGCGCTGCTTGAGGTTCAGGGATTCGAGGATCTGGTTGCCGACCTTGACCTCCTCGACCGGAGGGGCCGAGAGGGAGACGCGGATGGTGTCGCCGATGCCCTGGGAGAGCAGCGCGCCGAAGGCGACGGCCGACTTGATCGTGCCCTGGAAGGCGGGGCCGGCCTCTGTGACGCCCAGGTGCAGCGGGTAGTCGCACTGGGCGGCGAGCTGCCGGTAGGCCTCGATCATGACGACCGGGTCGTTGTGCTTGACCGAGATCTTGATGTCGCGGAAGTCGTGCTCCTCGAAGAGGGACGCCTCCCACAGCGCCGACTCCACCAGCGCCTCCGGGGTCGCCTTGCCGTA
>NZ_JAHHIU010000308.1 GCF_024539815.1 Streptomyces hayashii | reverse complement strand
CGGCGGGGGCCGTGCGGGGGCCGGCGGCGGAAGAGGCGACGACGGTGGAGGCGGCGGGGACGGACGAGGCGGCGCCCATGGTCGTGGACGCCCCGGTACTGGCGGGAGACATGCCTCGAAGGTACGTACGCGCCCGCTCATCCGTCCAATGCATGGAATCGTCATAATCGTTCCCATGGAGCATCAGCAGAGGTCACAGGCTCGGCTGTCACGGTCCGGTGACACAGAAGACACGACGGACATGTCGAGGCTGCTGGCGCCCCGGCTCGCGTACTTCGCCGGCGTCGCCCGCACCGAGCACGTCACGCGGGCCGCCCAGGAGATGAACGTCCCCCAGTCGACGCTCTCGCGGGCCATGGTCCGCCTGGAGCAGGACCTCGGCGTCGACCTGTTCGCCCGCCGCGGCCGCACGGTCTCCCTCACTCCCGCGGGACGCACCTTCCTCGCCTCCGTCGAGCGGGCCCTCGCCGAGGTCGAGCGGGCTGCCGACGAGGTGCGGGCCGACGCCGACCCGGCCACCGGCAAGGTCGCGTTCGGCTTCCTGCACACCATGGGCGCGGAGACCGTCCCGGGCCTGATCCACGCCTTCCGCGCGGACCACCCGCGCGTGCGCTTCAGCCTCGTCCAGAACTACGGCGAGGCGATGATCGAGCGGCTGCGGGCGGGTGAGCTGGACCTCTGTCTGACCTCCCCGGTCCCGGACGCCCCCGACCTGGTGGCCCGCCGGCTCGACGAGCAGAAGCTGCGCCTGGTCGTCCCGGCCGACCACCGCCTCGCCGCCCGCAGGAGGGTCCGCCTCGCCGAGGCCGCCGACGAGGCCTTCGTGACCCTGGAGCCCGGCTACGGCCTGCGCCGCATCACCGACGACCTGTGCCAGGAGGCCGGCTTCCGGCCCCGGGTGGCCTTCGAGGGCGAGGAGGCCGAGACGCTGAGGGGACTGGTGGCGGCCGGTCTGGGGGTGGCGCTGCTGCCGCCGCCCGCCGTGGCCCGCCCGGGGGTCGTGGAACTGACCGTGACCGCCCCGCGCGCCGCCCGCGAGATCGGCGTCGCCTGGCTGGACGGCCATCCGGACACCCCGCCGGTGGCGGCGTTCAAGAGGTTCCTGCTATCGAGGAGGGGCAACCTGCTGCCGACCTGAGGGCCGGCCGGGGCGCCGTCACCGGCGCAGTGATGTGCCGAACCCGGCCGCCAGCGGCATCCGCAGTCCCAGCGGCGGCGGGGCCGCCAGCGCGTCCACCACCGGCCGGGACAGCGCCCGCCCGAACAGCGTGCCCATGACGAAGTCCTCGGCCAGGGCGTGGACTTCGCCCCGGTACTGGTGCAACCGGTGCCCGTCGGAGTGCACTTCGAACCGGCACACGTCCCGGTTGGCCTTCTTCGCCCGCGCCGCGAGCCGGAACGACAGCTCCGGGTCGCAGCGCCCGTCGTTCGTGCCGTGCACGATCAGCACCCGCCTTCCCGCGAGCTGCTTCACCGGCTCGGGCGGCGCGGCCATGTCCTCCTCCGGCAGCCACGGGGCGATCGCCAGCACCGAGTCGACGGCCTCGTGCCCGCCCGCGCGCAGCGCCGCACGCGCGCCCATTCCGACGCCGGCCAGGCACACGGGGACGTCCCCGTAGCGCCGGACCACCTCGTCGGCCGCCCAGGCGGCGTCGGCCGCCGGGTGCGCCTCGCTGCCGTTCCAGCCGCGGTAGCGGTAGTGCACGGCGTGGACGGCCAGGCCTTCCTCGCGCCCGGCCCGCGCGAGCCGGCGCCCGAGACCCCGGACGGAGGCGGCGGCCCACACGGAGGACGGTCTGCGGCTGGAGACCTCCTCGCCGCCCGGGAGCAGCAGCACCGCTCCGCTCACCGCCGTCGGCTCCGGGCCGAGAGCCCGCCCCAGCCGGACCGTCCGAACCGGCGTCACTTCCTGTCCCATGACAGAACAGTGTCAGAAGCGCCGATGTACTCCACCCGTCCGTGCGGTCACCGTTACATATCGGCGCAGTTGTACAACGCGCCGTCTACGCGCGTAGGAGTTAGAGTGCGCCAATGACGAGCCAGAGCATCCAGTCGGGCATCGCCCCCAGCCCGGACCAGATCCGGCGGGCGCCCAAGGTTCTGCTGCACGACCACCTCGACGGCGGGCTGCGCCCCGGCACGATCGTCGACCTCGCCCGGGACGCCGGGTACGGCCAACTCCCCGAGACCGACGCCGACAAACTCGGAGTCTGGTTCCGGGAGGCCGCCGACTCCGGTTCCCTGGAACGGTACTTGGAGACGTTCTCGCACACCGTCGGCGTGATGCAGACCCGCGCGGCGCTCGTGCGGGTCGCCCGCGAGTGCGCCGAGGACCTCGCGCAGGACGGCGTCGTCTACGCGGAGGTGCGGTACGCGCCCGAGCAGCACCTCGACGGCGGGCTGAGCCTCGAAGAGGTCGTCGAGGCCGTCAACGAGGGCTTCCGGGAAGGCGAACGGACGGCCCGGGACAACGGCCACCGGATCCGGGTCGGCGCGCTGCTCACCGCGATGCGGCACGCGGCCCGCGCCCTGGAGATCGCCGAACTCGCCAACCGCTACCGGGACCAGGGGGTCGTGGGCTTCGACATCGCCGGTGCGGAGGCGGGCTTCCCGCCCACCCGGCACCTCGACGCCTTCGAGTACCTCAAGCGCGAGAACAACCATTTCACCATCCACGCCGGCGAGGCCTTCGGGCTCCCGTCCATCTGGCAGGCGCTGCAGTGGTGCGGCGCCGACCGGCTCGGACACGGGGTGCGCATCATCGACGACATCGAGGTCGCCGCCGACGGAAGCGTGAAGCTCGGCCGGCTCGCCTCCTACGTCCGCGACAAGCGCATCCCGCTGGAGCTGTGTCCCAGCTCCAACCTCCAGACCGGCGCCGCCGCGTCCTACGCCGAGCACCCCATCGGACTGCTGCGCCGCCTGCACTTCCGGGCCACGGTCAACACCGACAACCGTCTGATGTCCGGCACCAGCATGAGCCGGGAATTCGAGCACCTGGTCGACGCATTCGGCTACACGCTCGACGATCTGCAGTGGTTCTCCGTCAATGCTATGAAGTCAGCATTCATTCCTTTCGATGAACGACTGGCCATGATCAATGACGTGATCAAGCCCGGGTATGCCGAGCTCAAGTCCGAATGGCTGTTCCAGCAGACCGCCTCCACCAGGGGTTCCGTGGTCGCAGAAGGCTGATGCCCGGGTTTTACCGGGTACGGAATGCGGGCGGGTGTTCACCATCCGTCCGCATTTCGATGTTTGCCGCCGACCCCTCCACGTGTTTACGGTCGAGAACCGCTCAGTTCCCCGTATCCCATTCGAGGACGCATTCATCATGAAGCAGTCTGCTGCCAAGACCCTCGGTGTCGCCGCTCTCGGCGCCGCCTTCGCCGCCGTCGGTGCGGGCGCCGCGAACGCCGCCCCCGCGGTCCCGGACGCCACCCAGGCCCTGGACGGCATCACCAAGACGCTGCCGGCGGAGAACGTGGCCCAGGCGCTGCCCGGCGCCGGTCAGGCGCTGACGCAGGCCCAGCCGGCGCTCGCCGCGGGCCTGACCGCCGCCCAGCCGGTCGCCGAGAAGCTGCTCTCCGAGGGACCCACCGCGCCCGTCGCCGGTCTGCTCGGCGGACTGCCGCTGAAGGGCCTGCCCACCCACGGCCTGCCGGTCAACGGCATCCCGCTGGGCTGAGCGGCTCCGCCCCTCCACGCACCGCGCCGTCGGGGCGCACCCGGTCTCCCGGGTGCGCCCCGACGGCGTCACAGGCGCGTTCCGACGGCGTCTCGGCCGAGCGGTCGTCACCAGGCCGTGCGGGCCGCCTTGTCCTCCGAGGGGAACAGCACCCACAGCGCTATGTAGAGCAGGAACTGCGGGCCCGGCAGCAGACAGGAGAGCACGAAGATCACGCGCATCGTGGTAGCGGAGGTGCCGAAGCGCCGGGCCAGCGCGGCGCACACTCCGCCGATCATGCGGCCGTTGGTGGGGCGGGCGAGGCTGGACATCTGCGGCTCCTTCGTGAGCGTCTGTCGGAGGCGGCCCCTGCGGCTGCTCCATCTGACATCGACGCTACGGTGACGAAGGGGACGAAGCGTCGCTCTAGGGGGCGATGCCGACCCTGGGAATCCTCGGGGTCAGACCCTGAGCCGCGTCCTCCTGACGGACCGGGGCGGACGGCCCGTGCTCGTCCCTGCGGCGCAGCCGCGCGCGCACCGCCGGCACCACCGCGGCATGCGCGAGGGCCACCCCCACGGCGTTCAGCAGCATCGAGTCCACGTCCACGACCTGACCGGGCACCCCGGTCTGCAGCAGTTCGATCCCCAGCGACAGCAGAGCGGCCGCCGTGACCGTGCGGACCAGGGAGGCGAGCGGCGAGACCCGGATCCTGCCGTGCACCAGCGGCAGCAGGATGCCCAGCGGAGCCAGCAGCCCCAGCCCCGCGCCGATCCGCCGGGCCGCCTCGGGCCAGCCCAGCCGCAGGTCGGCGCGGATCCCGTCGAACGGATGCAGATTGGCCGGCAGTACCCAGGGGACGTCCAGTGGGCGCAGCGTGACCCAGGCGACGTACACGAGGTGGGCGGCCAGGAGAACAATCCCGGTCGCGCGGATGCGGATCGCGGCGCTGCCGCCGATGGAGCCTTGACGCTGCACGCCCCCCAAGACGCGCCCCCCGGCACGATCGGTTCCGGGCCGTCTTCCGGCACTGTCGCGCACTCCCCGCCCTGCGGCCCCCCGGCAGACGGTGACCTGCGACGACGGCGGCCGCAAGCCCCCGTATGAGGCGTCCGCCACACTCCGCCGCCCGGCGCCCGTCGCCGTACTCCGCCGCCTGTGCCCAACGCCCGGGACGGGCGGCTCAGCCGTCGTTGGGGACCGGTGACGACGGGGGTTCGGTGCTGCCGGGGCGGGAGCGGACCTCGTCGGTGCAGGCGTAGCGGCGCACCGGGCTGGAGCCGGGGCCGCCCAGGACCACCGAGCCGTCCCCCTCGGCGGCCGCCGAGTCGGAGAACGTGCAGACCAGCTGGGCCAGGGCGTACGAGGTCAGGGTCCCGGGCGGGGTGCTCAGCCGCAGCGTGTCGTCCGGATCCCTGGGGCGCGGCCCGCGCACGGTCATCCCGCCGCGCACGTCCGTCGTGTACCCGGCCTCCTTCTCGGCCGCCGACGGCGATTCGGCCAGCTCGTCCAGCAGGCCCTGCGCGACCAGCGCGCGCCGCGCGGAGTCCGCCGCGCCGTCCGGAACCCGCACGGACCGGTCCACGGCCACCAGCGACGAACCGCACAGCAGGAACACCTGCACCGGCACCCCCGCGCGCGCGGACTGCGTCGTGACGTCCGGTTCGGCGAGCGAGCAGCGCACCCGGGAGGGCGCGGGCCCGAAGTCGGTCGGCACCTCGGTGGCCCGGATGCCGCAGCCGGCGAGCAGACCTGCCGCCAGGACGGCCTGCGCGGACACGGCGAACAGCCTTCGTACGGCGCCACGGCTCATGGTCACGTCGCGTCCCCCTCGCCCGGCACGGCCCGCACGCCCTGCTCGTCGCCGTCGCTCTCGTCGCCGTCGTGTTCCGCCTGCTCAGAGACGCCCCGGGGCAGCCGCAGCGTGAACACCGCGCCGCCCTCCGGTGAGTTGGCGGCGGTGATCCCGCCGCCGTGGATGTGGGCGTTCTCCAGGGCGATGGACAGGCCGAGCCCGCTGCCCTCGGAGCGCGGCCGGGAGGCGCTCGCCTTGTAGAACCGGTCGAAGACGTGGGGCAGCACGTCCTCGGGGATGCCGGGCCCGTGGTCGCGCACCGCGATCACGACGGAGTCGTCCGCCGTCGACACCGACACCCGCACCGGCGATCCGCCGTGCTTGAGCGCGTTGCCGATCAGGTTGGCCAGGATGACGTCCAGCCGGCGCGGGTCGAGCAGGGCGTGAATGCCGCGCTCGGCGTCCAGGTCGACGGCGTCCAGCCAGGCGCGCGCGTCGATGCAGGCGGTGATCTGGTCGGCGACGTCGACGTCGTCCAGGACCAGCCGGGCCGTTCCCGCGTCGAAGCGGGTGACCTCCATCAGGTTCTCGACGAGTGTGTTCAGCCGCCGCGTCTCGCTGACCACCAGCCGCACCGCGGGCTCGATCATCGGGTCGATGCTGCCCGACTCGGCGTCCAGCTCCTCCTCCAGCACCTCCGCGACGGTGGTGATGGCGGTCAGCGGCGTCCGCAGCTCGTGCGACATGTCGGCGACGAACCGGCGCGACGCCTCGTCACGGGCGGCCATGTCGTCGACCCGCTTCTCCAGCGCCTCGGCCGTCCGGTTGAACGTCCGCGACAGATCGGCAAGTTCGTCGGTCCCGGAGACCCGCAGCCGGGTGTCCAGCCGCCCCTCGCCGAGCCGGCGCGCCGCTACGCCCAGCCGGTGCACCGGCTTCAGGACGGTCGTGGCGGCGGCCTGAGCGAGCAGCGCGGCCCCGACCAGCGCCAGTCCGGTGGCGATCCCCAGTGACCAGGCCAGCGAGTTGAGGTCCTTGGCCTCCGGCTCCAGCGACTTGCGCATATAGCCGGTCGGCCCGCCCCCGATCACCTTCGTCCCGGCCACCAGATACGGCGTCCCGTGGGTCACGACCCGCTGCCAGTACAGGTGGTACGGCGACTTGTTGCCGCCGCCGGCGACGTCCTGCTGTCTGTTGACCGCCGTGCGCAGCGAGTCGGGCACGTCCTCCAGCGAGAACCCGTTCAGCCCGCCCGAGTTGCCGTACACGGTCTGACCGCCGGCGTCCGCGGCCACCAGCAGCACGCTGAACCGCTGGCTGCTGTTGGCCATCTGCCCTGCCGTGTGCTGCAGTTCGTCCTGCGAGGGATGCTCCGGCAGCGAACCGGCCCGGTTCTGCATCTCCTGCTCGAAGTCCCGCAGCACCGAGCCCTGGGTGCGGGTCAGCACGGCCTCGCGGTTGAGCCAGTACGCGATGCCGGACGCGGACACGGCGGCGGTCAGCGCCACCGCGCCGAACACCACGACGAGCCGCAGCCGCAGGCTCGTCAGACGCAGCCGTGACACTTTTCCCCTGCGCGCCGCGGACCGGCCGCGCAGCCCCCCTTGCGCCTGGGTCACTGAGGGGCGTCCAGGCGGTAGCCGACGCCGCGCACGGTACGGATCAGTACGGGGGACGACGGCACGTCCTCCACCTTGGCCCGCAGCCGCTGGACACAGGCGTCCACCAGCCGCGAGTCGCCCAGGTAGTCGTGCTCCCACACCAGACGCAGCAACTGCTGCCGGGACAGGGCCTGGCCGGGCCGCCGGCTCAGTTCGAGCAGGAGCCGCAGTTCGGTCGGGGTGAGCTGGAGGTCCTCGCCGTTCTTCGTCACCGTCATCGCGGCACGGTCGATGACGAGGCTGCCGAAGGTGGCCGCGTCGCTCGACTCGCGCTCGCCGCGCCGCAGCACGGCCCGGATCCGGGCGTCCAGCACCCGGCCCTGGATGGGCTTGACGACGTAGTCGTCGGCGCCGGACTCCAGCCCGACGACCACGTCGATGTCGTCGCTGCGCGCGGTGAGCAGAATGATCGGCAACTGGTCGGTGCGCCGGATGCGACGGCACACCTCGAAGCCGTCGATGCCGGGCAGCATCACGTCCAGCACGATCAGATCCGGCCGTTGCTCGCGCAGCAGCTTCAGACCGTCCTCACCGCTCGCAGCGGTCGCCACACGGTGTCCCTGGCGCGTCAGTGAGAGCTCCAGGGCCGTACGGATGGCGTCGTCGTCCTCGATCAGCAACAGGGAAGGCACGGGCTCATTCTGGCCCATGAGGGGCCTGTCGTTCGACCTGTGGGGCGGGCCCTTCCGGGCGCGGGCGCCAGAGCGAGGTGGTTTTGGCGGCGCGCGCGGCGTGCGGCGGGCCGGCCGCGTCCCCCGACCGCCCGCCCCGAGAAAGCCTGTCCGACCGGCCCGCACCCCGCTGACCTGCGTTTTCGGACAGCCCGAGCGGCTCCTGGCGGGGCGCGGGGCCGGGCGCCCCGACCGGACCGGACGGAACCAGCCGCCCCCGCGGCCCGGCGCGCGGACCCGGCCGGACCCGCCGCGAACCCGCGCAGGACGCCCCCGCCCTCGTCGAACACCCCCGGCTTCCGCCCGGCGACGCGGACGGGCGCGAAGCCGGCAGGAGCGGGGTCGACGACCTGCCCGGCCCCGGGCCGACCGCCGTACCGCGGACGGCTGTGGACGATCTGTGCGCCCGCCGTGAACAGGCCCCTGTGACAGGTCTGTGACAGTCGGCGGACACGGCGATGAAGTGGCCCGGGCAATCTTTTCGTCACGAGGCAGGGCGACGCCGAACAGCACAGCGGAGCCGGGCCGAAGTGAGAGACCGAACACCGTAAGTCCACGACGGGGGGCGCGAGATGAACACGCTGCACGGTATGAGCACCAACGCAGTCGCGGTCGTCACGCGGCTGCACGACGTGAACCGGGGTTCCGAGAAGTCCGGCGCGGTGACCGCTCGGGGGTGCGGTCGTGGCGCCGGGCGTCAGCACACCGCCTTCATGACGGTGGTCGACGCGGGGGAGCAGGCGGCTCACGGGGGAGCCGCGTACGGGGAGGACACGGGGGAGCGTCGCTCGCTGACCGAGGCGGAGTTCACCGCCTACGTCCAGGAGCGCCGCGCCTCCCTGTACGCCACCGCCTACCACCTCACCGGCGACCGTTTCGAGGCCGAGGACCTGCTCCAGAGCGCGCTGTTCTCGACCTACCGGGCCTGGGAGCGCATCAGCGACAAGGCCGCGGTCGGCGGATACCTGCGCCGGACCATGACCAACCTGCACATCAGCGCGTGGCGCCGCCGCAAGCTGAACGAGTACCCGACCGAGGAACTGCCGGAGACGCCCGGTGACACGGACGCGATGCGCGGCACGGAGCTGCGCGCGGTCCTGTGGCAGGCGCTGGCCCGGCTGCCCGAACTCCAGCGGACGATGCTGGTCCTGCGCTACTACGAGGGCCGCACCGACCCGGAGATCGCGGAGATCCTCGACATCAGTGTCGGCACGGTGAAGTCCAGCATCTGGCGCTCGCTGCGCCGGCTGCGCGAGGACGAGGTCCTCAGCTTCGGCCGTGACGAGGAGGACGCCTTCGGGGAGCTTGTCGCCTGAGGGTGAACGGGGGAAGGGCCGGCCCCGCTCGGCGGAGCCGGTGAACGGGGGAAACACGGG
>NZ_JAHHIU010000307.1 GCF_024539815.1 Streptomyces hayashii | reverse complement strand
GGAGCGGGGGCTGCCGAGGGGGACGCTGTGATGTCGGTCATGGGCAGGGAGCCTAGGAGCGGGCACTGACAAAGGCAGGAGCCCCGTGCCGAAAGGCACAGGGCTCCTTGGGTACTGCTCTCAGAGACTTGCGATCTCAGGGTGTGAAGATCAGACGGGGGTGACGTTCTCCGCCTGCGGACCCTTCGGGCCCTGCGTCACGTCGAAGGAAACCTGCTGGTTCTCCTCAAGTGAACGGAAACCCTGCGCGTTGATCGCGGAGTAGTGGACGAAGACGTCGGGGCCGCCGCCTTCCTGGGCGATGAAGCCAAAGCCCTTTTCGGCGTTGAACCACTTCACGGTTCCGGTAGCCATAAGCCCTCCTTGGGCCCAAAGGGTTGCCCTGCTCCAGAACCCTGCAAGCGTGAAAGCAAGTGCCGCACAACTGCATACGTCTGAAAACGACGAGAGCCCGCGGTTACATGCT
This sequence comes from Streptomyces hayashii, assembly GCF_024539815.1. Taxonomy (GTDB): domain Bacteria; phylum Actinomycetota; class Actinomycetes; order Streptomycetales; family Streptomycetaceae; genus Streptomyces; species Streptomyces hayashii. The sequence continues at coordinate 8,781 of NZ_JAHHIU010000307.1, read as the reverse complement.
CCGCAGGCTCTGTACTGCAAGGGAAACCAAACTGCAACTTGCGGCGAGCCTAGCACGCAGGCACCCGAAAGCAATAGAGGTCAAGATCACGTCACCCGGACGTTTGAAGATCCCGGAAAGCGGTTGACTCGGGGGGTGGAGGCCCGGCAGGAACCGAAGGGGTCTAGCCTCGCGATGTGGACAATTCTCGCACCCGGCCGCGCGTCGGCCACATCCAGTTCCTCAACTGCCTGCCCCTCTACTGGGGGCTCGCGAGAACCGGCACCCTCCTCGACTTCGAGCTCACCAAGGACACCCCGGAGAAGCTCAGCGAGCGGCTGGTGCGCGGCGAGCTCGACATCGGACCCGTCACCCTCGTCGAGTTCCTCAAGAACGCCGACGACCTGGTCGCCTTCCCCGACATCGCGGTCGGCTGCGACGGCCCGGTGATGTCCTGCGTGATCGTCAGCCAGGTCCCGCTGGAGGAGCTGGACGGCGCACGGGTCGCCCTCGGCTCCACCTCCCGCACCTCCGTGCGGCTGGCCCAGCTCCTGCTGGCCGACCGTTACGGCGTGCGGCCCGACTACTACACCTGCCCGCCCGACCTCAGCCTGATGATGCAGGAGGCCGAGGCCGCCGTCCTCATCGGCGACGCGGCGCTGCGGGCCAACCTGCTCGACGGCCCCCGCTTCGGCCTGGAGGTCCACGACCTCGGCGCGCTCTGGAAGGAGTGGACCGGCCTGCCCTTCGTCTTCGCCGTGTGGGCGGCCCGGCGCGAGTACCTGGAGCGCGAGCCCGTCATCACCCGTCAGGTCCACCAGGCCTTCCTGGACTCCCGCAACCTCTCGCTGGACGAGGTCGGCAAGGTCGCGGAGCAGGCCGCCCGCTGGGAGGAGTTCGACGAGCGGGTCCTGGAGCAGTACTTCACCACCCTGGACTTCCGCTTCGGCCCCGACCAGCTCGCGGCCGTGACCGAGTTCGCCCGCCGCGTCGGTCCGACGACGGGTTTCCCCGCCGACGTCAAGGTGGAACTGCTCCAGCCCCGTTCTGCGTAATCTGCTGCACAGCCCGCGAGCACGGAAATCCGGCCACGGGACGCGGGCCGCGGTCGGCGGGGACCGCGGGTCCTCACGGGGGAGGGGTGGACGCCCATGCAGCCGCTCGGAGAAGACGAACCCACGGCCGTGGGGCCCTACCGGCTGCTCGGCCGGCTCGGCTCCGGCGGGATGGGCCGCGTCTACCTCGGCCGCAGCGTCGGCGGCCGCACCGTCGCCGTCAAGATCGTGCACCCGCACCTCGCGCTCGACGAGGAGTTCCGCGCCCGCTTCCGGCGTGAGGTCGAGGCCGCGCGACGGGTCGGCGGGGCGTGGACCGCGCCGGTCCTGGACGCCGACCCGGAGGCCGCGGTGCCCTGGGTCGCCACCGGCTACGCGGCAGGCCCCTCCCTGGCCGCGGCGGTCGCCTCCGGCGGCGGGCCGCTGCCCGAGCACTCGGTGCGCGTGCTGGGCGCCGGCCTCGCGGAGGCGTTGGCGACCGTGCACGCCCTGGGCCTGGTGCACCGGGACGTGAAGCCGTCCAACGTGCTGCTGACCGTCGACGGCCCGCTGCTCATCGACTTCGGCATCGCCCGCGCGATCGACGGCACGGCCTCGCTCACCTCGACCGGCGTCTCGGTCGGCTCGCCCGGTTACATGGCCCCCGAGCAGATCCTCGGCCGGGGCGCGTCCGGCGCGGCCGACGTCTTCTCCCTCGGCGCGGTCCTGGCGTTCGCGGCCACCGGGCGGCCCCCGTTCCCGGGCGACTCCTCGGCCGCCCTCCTCTACCGGGTCGTCCACGAGACGCCGGAGCTGGGAGCACCGCAGGGCGCTCTGCGGGGCGAGCTGCGGGCCGTGGTCGAGGCCTGTCTCGCCAAGGACCCGACGGAACGGCCGGCCCCCGCCGACATATCCGCGCGCCTCGCACCCGAGGGCGCGACCCGGCTGGTGGCCTCCGGCTGGCTGCCGGGACCCCTCGTGGCACAGGTGAGCCGCAGCGCCGTCCAGCTCCTGAACCTGGAGGACACGGGGGCGGGGGCAGGGGCGGCGACGGGCTCTGGCCGCGGTACGGATGCGGACCGCGGTACGGACGCGGGCGCAGGCGCGCGGGCGGGCGCCGGGGCGAGCCCGTCGGTGTCCGGCCCGGTGGAGTTCAGCAGCCCGGCGGTGAGATCGGGCGAACCGGCCAGCTCCCCGGACGGGTTCACGGGATCGGCGGCCGGGCCTTCGGCGTCCCTGGGGGAGTTCGGACCGCCGCCGGTGATGGACCGGGTCCCCACCGCCGCGGGCGACGCGCCGGCCGCCGTGCCCGTGCCGCGGGACGCCGAGCCCGCGGGGGGCGGAGCCGGACGGCTGTCCGTCACCGTGGCGGCCACCGCGACGCCGGTCGAGGGCGGCCGCGGACGGCGGCTGAGCTGCAGCGTCGCGCTCGCGGTCGCCGGCGCGCTGGCGGCGGTGACGGTCGGTTCCGTGTTCGTGTTCCACCTGCTTCCGGACGACGGCGACCAGGGCTCGGCCTCCGGCGGCGACGCCCACTCCTCACCGCCCACGGCCGCCGAGAGCCCGGCCCCCACCGAATCCGGGAAGCGCACCGCGCTCCCGGCCCGTTACGTCGGCACCTGGGAGGGCCAGGGGACCGGACTCGGCGGCTCCCTCCCGATGGGCACGTTCCGGGTGACCCTTCAACGGGCCGACATCGGCCAGAAGCTGGGAGAACTGCGACAGACGGACGTGCTCGGCGGGGTCTGCCTCGACGTGCTGACGCTGAAGCAGGTGACGGAGAAGGACGTCGTCGCCACGTCGGTCGGCGCGAAGAGCAACCACGGCGGCTGCAACCCCACGGCCCACACGATCCGGCTCACCCCCACCGGCGACGACCTCACCTACGCCTCGGACAGCGCGGCCGAGGGCAATCCGGTCGCGCGCATGTCCAGGGTCGGCCAGGAGCCGAGCGGGAGCGCCGGGTAGGAGCGTCGAGCGGGCGATGAGCAGGCGATGAGCGGGCGATGAGCAGCCGTCGAGCAGGGGAGGTCGCGGCCGGTTTCCGGGCGTATGCCATGGCTGGGTCTCCGGCGGATCCCTACGATCTCTGACGATGAGCACACCTCCCGACGACCTGACGCTGGCCGCCGTCGCCGCACTGTGGGGCGCGGTGATCGGCGCGCTGCTGCCTCGGGCGGCCTACCGCTTCTCCACGCCGTGGGAGGAGGCGGACGGCGCCTGGCGGACGGACTGCCCGGCCGGCCACCCGATCCGGGGATGGCTCGGACGGGCCAGGTGCGCCCGATGCGCCGGCCCCGACGGACGCGCCCGACCCGACGGACGCGCCCGACCCGACGGGCACGCCGGTGCGGCCGGTCCGGCCGCACCGGTCGCACCGGTCGCACCGGATTCCCCGGGGAACTACGCCCCCGGCGGTCTCCTGCTGCCCGTTCTCACCGCCGTCGTCTGCGCGGCCCTCGCGCTCGCCACCGGTGTCCGGCCCGAACTGGCCGTGTGGCTGGTGCTCGCTCCGGCGGGGGTGCTGCTCGGCGTCGTCGACCTGCGGGTGCGGCGGCTGCCCGACCCGCTCACCCTCCCGCTCGCGGCCGCCGCCCTGGCCCTGCTGGGGCCCGCCGCGCTGCTGCCCGAGCACGCCGGCGACTGGACGACGGCCCTGCTGGGCGCGCTCGCCCTCGGCGCCGGTTACCTCGTCCTGCACCTGATCAACCCCGGCGGCATGGCCTTCGGCGACGTGAAGCTGGCGCTCGGGGCGGGCGCCGTCCTCGGCTGGTACGGCTGGCCCACGGTCATGCTGGGCACCTTCGCGGCGTTCCTGACGGGGGCGTTGTGCGGGGGCGTGCTGGTCGTCGTGAGGCGGACGGGGCGCAAGACGCTGATCGCGTTCGGGCCGTTCCTGCTCGTCGGGACGCTCGTGGGGCTGCTGATCGGCGCGTACGCGGCCTGAGGTCCGGGCGTCGGGACGGCTGGCGTAGGCTGGCCGGGTCTGTCCACAACCCTTGACGAAAGGGACGTTCCCGGTGACCGAGAAGGCCGACCTTCAGTCCGTCCTCGACCGTGCCGCCGCCGGTGGGCGGATCACTCCCGAGGAGGCGCTCGACCTCTACCGCGACGCGCCCCTGCACGCGCTCGGCGCCGCCGCCGACGCCGTACGCCGCCGGCTGTACGCGGGAACCGAGCACATCGCCACGTACATCATCGAGCGGAACATCAACTACACGAACGTGTGCGTCACGGCGTGCAAGTTCTGCGCCTTCTACGCGGCCCCCAAGGACACCGCCAAGGGCTGGACCCGCGACCTCGACGACATCCTGCGCCGCTGCGCCGAGACCGTCGAACTGGGCGGCACCCAGATCATGTTCCAGGGCGGCCACCACCCGGACTACGGCGTCGAGTACTACGAGAAGCACTTCGCGGCCATCAAGGAGGCGTTCCCCCAGCTGGTGATCCACTCGCTGGGCGCGTCCGAGGTCGAGCACATGGCGCGGATCTCGAAGGTGACGGTCGAGGAGGCCGTGGCCCGTATCCACGCCGCCGGCCTGGACTCCTTCGCCGGCGCCGGCGCCGAACTGCTTCCCGCGCGTCCGCGCAAGGCCATCGCCCCGCTCAAGGAGTCGGGCGAGCGCTGGCTGGAGATCATGGAGATCGCGCACGGGCTGGGAGTCGAGTCGACGTCCACGATGCTGATGGGCACCGGCGAGACCAACGCCGAGCGCATCGAGCACCTGCGGATGATCCGTGACGTGCAGGACCGCACGGGCGGTTTCCGGGCCTTCATTCCGTACACCTACCAGCCCGAGAACAACCACCTGAAGGGCCGCACCCAGGCGACCCTCTTCGAGTACCTGCGGATGATCGCGATCGCCCGTCTGTTCCTCGACAACGTCCGCCACATCCAGGGCTCCTGGCTGACCACGGGCAAGGAGGTCGGCCAGCTCTCCCTGCACTACGGCGCGGACGACCTCGGCTCGATCATGCTGGAGGAGAACGTCGTCTCCTCCGCCGGCGCCAAGCACCGCTCCAACCGCATGGAGATCATCGACCTGATCCGCAAGGCGGGCCGCGTGCCGGCGCAGCGCGCGACGACGTACGAACACCTCGTCGTCCACGACGACCCGGCGAACGACCCGGTCGACGAGCGGGTCATGTCCCACATCTCGTCGACGGCGATCGCGGGCGGCACGGCGCACCCCGAGCTGAAGCTCCTCGCGTCCAACTAGCCGTCCAATGCTGACCGTTCACGCCGATTCCCGCGGCCGGGCACTCGCCGTCAAGGGTGCGTGGATCGCCGACGCCGGATCGCCGGAGGAGCTCCTCGCCGCCCACCCGGGCGCGCGGGTGCGGACGTGGCCCGGCATCCTGACGCCCGGTCTGATCAACCCGCACGGCAGCGAGTTGCTGGAGGAGGCGTACCACCCGGATCCGCGGGAGGCCGACGAGCTCGGCGTCGAGCCGCTGACCGGGGGCGCGTTGGCGGCGCTCGCCATGGACGACGCCCGCTGGGGCGCGAGCGCCCGGCGCGGCGTGCAGCGCATGCTGGCGCACGGCACGGTCCAGGCTGCCTGCGAGGACCTGCGCAACCGCGCGGTGCGGGACGCCGTGCACCGCACCGGCCTGGCGGTCCTGGGCCGGATCGGCCGACCCGGCGGGACGCCCTCGCTCGACCCGTACGCCGCCGGGCTGCCGGTGGAGTTCGATCCCCCGCGCGAGCGGCACAGCGCGGCCAGGTTCGCCGTGTTCGACGTACGGGACGAGGCCGAGCTCGCGGAGCGCGGCGCGGGCACGTGCGTCGCCACGGTGGTGGACGGCCGTCTCGTGTACAGACGCCGGTAGAGCTCTTCCTTTGGAAGGGCTTCTTCGGCGGCGAACGGCCGGCTAGCGCGAGAACGCCTTCGCGAACGCGCCCGGACTCTGCTTCACCCCGCTGCAGTTCGTCAGGGCGTCGTCCTTCGCCGAGTCGGCCGCCGAACACTGCTGGTCGCGGAACGTCGACCACATGGAGACCCAGGAGATGCCCTTCTCCACGGCGAACGCCCGGACCTGCGCCGCGTCCGCCGGAGTGAACGTCTCGCCGTCGACGTCGTTGGTCCCGATCATCGACGTGAGCGCCATGCCCTTCCACGCGCCGGAGTCCGTCGTGCCGAAGACCTTCTTCAACTGCGCCTGGGCCGCCGTCGCCGACGTGATCGCGTATCCGCCCATGTCACCGGTGTACGACTCGCCGTAGTTCATCGTCATGAGGTTGACGGTGGAGACCTGGACGTCGTACTTGTTCGCGGACGCCAGCAGCGCCAGGCTCTCGGAGTCCAGCCCGGAGGGCATCACCGGAAGCGTGAAGGAGACCTCCAGGCCGGGGCGTTCCTTCTGCAGCACGGCGATCGCCCGGGAGCGCAGGGCCACCGAGCCGGAGTCGGTCAGCTCGTCGCCCTCGATGTCGAAGTCGGCCTGGGTGGAGCCGGCCGCGTCGAGCGCCTCGCCGTACGCCCGCGCGAGTTCGGAGACGCTGCCGCAGGAGGCCGCGAGCTCCGTGCCGGAGGATCCGCCGAAGGAGACGCGCGCCGTCGCTCCCGACTTCGTCAGCGCCGCGACGCGCGACTTCACCGCCTGGTCGCCGACGGCGTTCGTGCCGTTCCACGTCGGTGTGCAGGCCCTGCCGCCCGTGATGACGAACGCCAGGTTGTACGCCGTCGGCGAGCCGGCCGAGTCGTTGCCCGAGGCCTCCACCGCGCTCACGTACGGCGCGTAGGAGGTGCCGGAGGCGCCGGCGCCCGAAGGGGCGGCGCCGTCCGAGGGAGAGGGACTCCCGGCACTGTTTCCGGCACTGCTCCCGGCGCTGCTTCCGGTCCGCCCGGCGGCCGGGGGCGCCGCGTCCGACGTGCCGTCGGAGCCCGCGGAGCATCCCGTGACGGACAAGGCGAACAGGCAGGTCACCCCTGCCGTCGGCATCAGGAAACTCCTCATTGCGTATGCACCCGCTCTCATGACTTCGTCTCAGGCCGGAAACAACGCGTGCTTCCGAAAAGGGAATGTCTCACATGCGGGCGGATTACGCGGGAGTAGTGGGCACACAGTCGGTTCATGGACGCAAGCGCGCAAAAGGTGATAACCGCCCACCCAAAAGGGACATTCAAACCTCTCATGATGGGCGGAGGTTGCGCAGGATTTCTCTGTATCTCTCAGGCGAAGGACAGGTTCACGCGTTTCTCATCGGCCTCTCACATGTGGCGCAGAGTTTGCGCCACATAAAGGCTCCCTAATATCCGGGGAATGCAATCCGAGCCTGCCACCGAAAGCCGGGGCGCCGCTCGCGGCAGCCGTCGCGGCCGCAAACGTGACGACGACGCCGCCGACGGGCCCGTGTTCGTTGACAACTCCGGACGCAGGTCGAGGCTGTTGCGCCGGATCGGTCTCCTGCTGGGCGTCGGCTGCCTCGCGTACGCAGCCGTCCTCGGTGCCGCGTTCATGGGCTGGGGCACCTCGCTGACCCCGTCCTCGCTGCTGCCGTTCGGCGACGGGGGCCCGCGCGACGCCCAGAACTCCGGCCCCGGCGGCGTCCAGCCGCAGGGCGGCGCCGGCACTCCGCCCGCCAGGCCCACCGGCGCCCCGCCCGCGGGCGTCGCCACCGGCGAGGCGCCCAGTTCCGCCCCGACTGCGACTGCGACTGCGACTGCGACTGCGACTGCGACCGAGCCCGCGACTGCGTCTGCCGCCACGGCCGCCGCGGCCGCCAACTGACCGGAGCACAGCCACTTCCATGACGACCACCACCTCCCGCGGCCGCCGCCGCGCCCCGACCCGCATCGAGCGGGCGGCGGGCAAGGCCGCGGCGCTGCAGAAACCGCGCGTCCTCCTCGCCCTGCTGCTTCTGCTGGCGCTCACCAGCGTGATGCTCCTCGACGGCTATCTGCGCGCCGAGGTCGGCGGCGACCAGCGCGTGCGCACCGGGGCCGGCTCCAGCGAGGTCCCCGACGACGTCCTCGACGGCGGCCCCATCCTGACGTTCCGGGGCGGCCGGGCCACCACGGTCTCGGTGCCGGACAAGACCATCGCGCTGACCTTCGACGACGGCCCGAACCCGACCTGGACCCCTCAGGTGCTGCGGATCCTCCGGGAGTACGACGTGCCCGGCACGTTCTTCCTCGTCGGCTCGATGGTCTCGCGCTACCCGGGCATCGTCGAGGACATGGTCCAGCAGGGCGACGAGGTGGGCATCCACACCTTCACCCACGTCGACCTCTCGTACCAGTCGCATGCCCGTGTCCGCCGCGAGATGACGCAGACCCAGCTGGCCCTGGCCGGCGCGGCCGGCATCACCACGACGCTGTTCCGGGCCCCCTACTCCTCCGAGACCGACGCCATCGACAACTACAGCTGGCCGGTCTACAAGGAACTCGGGGAGGACGGGTACACCAGCGTCTTCGTCGACACCGACAGCGACGACTGGAAGCGGCCGGGCGTCTCGAAGATCGTCAAGTGGGCCACGCCGGAGGCCGGCAAGGGCGCGTCGGTGCTCTTCCACGACGCCGGCGGCGAACGCTCGCAGACGATCGAGGCGCTGCCGACGTACATCGAGAAGATGAAGGCCGCGGGCTACACCTTCACCACCATCAGCGGAGTGCTTCAGAAGCAGAACGCGGCGGCCCGCGGCACGACGTCGACATCCGGCGCGACGTCGACATCCGGCACGCCGGGCACGACCGGCGGCACGACGGGGACGCCGGAGGAGCAGCCCGGTGGACTGCCCGACGGGACGGGCGGGACGGGCGGG
>NZ_JAHHIU010000306.1 GCF_024539815.1 Streptomyces hayashii | reverse complement strand
CAACAGATGAGGCGAGACGGGTGTGATCAGCGCGACGCCGGTCGCCGTTTTCTGCTGTTCGAAGCAGACCGAACGGCTGACTTCGTCGGTCGTGAGTTGCCAGGCGGGGCCAGCGAGCACTTGCAGCGCGCGGCGCAAAGAGATCGGGCCGAGCCGGTAATGGGCCGCGGGCAGGGGCCGAGTAAACAGCACCCTCACGGACGCGGTAACGGGGCAGAGCGAATAGCCCGAGCGCTGCAATACGTACTGCAACGCATCCTGCACTGAGGGCGTTAGGCTGGACGGGATGTTCGCGTCAATGATTTGGGCAAGAAGATCGCGCTGTTCCGTGGTGGGCTCGGTGCTGACCAGCGTGTAGCGGCCATAACGAAGCTCTGCCGGATAGCTTTCTTCGGTTATGCCCCTCGAGTGCTGGGCCCGATCGGAGCCACTGTCGATCTCTGGATTGGTCGGCAAAGGGTTGGGGATTTGCGCGGTGCAGGCGCTCAACAAACCCAGCAGGCAGACAGGGGTGAAAAAACGCTCCATGGAAGAAACCTCATGTCAGATTCAGTGCAGAACCTGACATGAGGTGAAGGAGCGATTCATTGAGATAGTTGATTCAAGGTGGGTCGTGTTAACGCTGAACACGTTGCTGTTCATCGAAAATGGCGAGCCCATCCAAGACGGCAGCGTCGGGGTCGAAGATCAACAATCGCACATCCGCCAATGCCGCCAAATACAGTACGTTGTCCAAGGCTTCCGGTGTGCCTGCGTCGAGTTGTTCTTGTCTGAAGCTCGAATAACGATTGCCCTCAATGTTCAGCAAGTTCTCGTCCGTCCACGGCGTGCCAATCAGTTTGCAACCGATACCGCAGCAATCTGGCAGCGTAAAAAGCTCGAACAAGAGGCCGGTTTGCCGCAGAGCGAAGTGACTGACCCACTCTTCCAGATAACGCATCGCAGCGTCTGGAAGATGCACGGTACTAATTTCCCAGGCTCGACTGAAATGTCCCGTTTCGAAGCTCAAGCAATGGACCATGGCTTGGGCTTCTTCCAGGGAGTACAGATCGCCGAGATGATGCCGCTCGTTGAGCATTTCACCCGTCACGGCGTAAATCACTTGGCGCACCAATCCGGTAGACGGGCAGCGTTCATCCAACTTATCCGGAATGGATTGGCCTTCGCTGATCAAGGCGAAATCATCACTGAACACGCAGGGGAACAGTTGCAGCGCATCGTCGGGAAGATGAGCTTGTGAGTCATGTACGGGGCGAAAGCAGTGAGGGCGGTCGTCTTCGTAGGTGATCAGCAACAGCCGTTCGATATGCAGGTTGTCGTAACCGCGAGCAAATGGATTTGAGGTCGGCAGCGGGGTTGAAGTTTGGTGGGCAGGGTTCATGAGGGTTCTCCAGAATGAAAATTAACAAGGCGTCCGAAGACGCCTATGAGGGTTAAAGCCAGCCATATTCGGCAAGGGAGAGCGGACGGCCGTCACCCACGATGAAGTGATCCAGCACGCACACTTCGATCAAGGCCAAGGCCTCTTTTAATCGTGCGGTCAAGACGCGATCCGTCTGGCTGGGTTCCGTACACCCTGAGGGGTGGTTGTGAACAAAAATGGCGGCCGCAGCGTTATGCGCGAGGGAACGCTTGACGACTTGGCGGGGGTAAACGCTGGCGCCATCAATACTGCCGTGAAAGAGGACTTCGAACGCCAACGCCCGGTGTTTGGCATCGAGAAAGATCACACCGAAGACTTCATGCTCTTGTTGCACAAGATGCAGTTTTAGGTATGAGGCCACAGTGTCAGGCGACGTCAGGTTAGGGCCGCGCGCGAACAGCCGACGATCCAGAATATGCAGTGCTTCGTCGATCACCTGGTTTTCTTGGACGATACGATCAGCCTCGAAATCCGAGGTCTCAATCAGTGTGAGTTGGGTGCTCATGGTGGTACCTTCGAAGGGAACAATCAGGGGGACACGCCCGAGGGGAGTGGTGTCCCCGAGGTAGATAAAGAGTCGCGGGTATTAGCCGATGGCGCGCTGTTTACAGCCGAGTGTATCGGTGACGTTGGCCGTGCAGAGGTGAACCACAACCGTCGCAGGGCAATGGGGAAAAGGTTCTTATTCCGTGGCCAGTTTCGGGATCGAAGTCGGCACTGATGGGTATTAGCCGAACCAGCCCACGATGTATCGCGGCGATGCGTTGTTCGATCTCATCTAGCAAGTGATACAGCGATAACGTGCTGTAGTCCTCGTAAGCCGCACCGAACAGGCAGTCGTCGCAAAGCCAGAAGGATTCCATATTGGTTCTCCTGTGCTGATTGAAGAAAAAGGCGCTCGATTGAGCGCCTTGATGTAAAACATCGTGGATTGTTCAGGCAGACTGAACAGTAAGCGTGGCGACACGGCGGGCCGTGCGGGGAGTGGGTGGAGATTCAGGTTCAATCCTAGACTCTGTAGGATTGTCGGTATCCTCAACTTCGGCATCAGCCGAAGTTGGGGACGGCTCACGGTTTGGCGCTTGCTCAGCAGGTGCTGTTGCTTCCTGCCTGGCGGGCGCTTTGTATTCGAACTTGCCATTGACCTTGATCCAGTCGATGAACAGCAAACGACCTTTCAGGCTGGCGCCCGGTTGGCCTTGTTTATCACCTTTCTCGTAGAGAAACGGATCGATCCACAGGTCGCCGATACGGAACGACAGCAAGACCTTTTTCTCGGCTTTAACGGCGTCCATATAGAGACGAATCAAGCGTTCAGCTTCACCCCCGGCGACTTTGCAGTCGAAACGGGTGTACTCCACCGCATCGCTGGCACCGTGTAGGGCTGCAATATCGCAGGCCATGAATGGCTGACCGCGGCGGACTTGTACTTCACGAACACGGTTGAGGTAACCGATACCGACGGTGTGCAGATTGAAGTAAGTGGTCGCTTCTTGGGATTGGTTGGCGTGGGCCATGGTGGTTCTCCTGTTTCAAGGGAAAACGGCGACGCACAATCCCTGACGGGGATGTGAGCCCCCGTCAAGGTGGGTAGGTGAAGGCGAGCAATGAACAACTAGTCACCGGCAATCCGATGACGATCAGAACGATGCGTCCGGGGAATAGCGGTGCAGCTGAAGAGAATCCGCAGTAGTGGTCTGCGGATCTGGTGTAGTGGGCATTCATCACCGCCGAAGCGGTAACCGCGCGAGCTTCCGAACGCTGATCGCACTTGGGTAAACCACCACGAACGTGGCGTAGCCTTGAAGGTTCAAGCTACCTGGGCTGTGCTGTCGACGACAGCGAACCACGCCCTTTGTATAAGCCTGTAACAGGGGAGCGTCAAGACGCTGCAACCCGTCTTTTTAAGGCCGGAATACGGTGGCAGTTACTGGAATTAAGAAAATGAAAAAATGAAGAGTGGGCCCGGCTGGGCGCCAGGCGAGGAAGAGAAAAGCCACCTTTGGCGGTCTTACGCAGTCGACAAGCTCCTCGCAAAACTTGGTTGAACTGCGCAATGATTCGCCAACCGACCCTTGTCGTGGCCTGGGTCGGAACATGCTGGCACGCATCCGCGCACAAAGGGTGCCCAGTGTTTCCCCGGTGGGCTCCGGGACTGAATATGATCGCCAAAGCGGATGACCGCTATTGCCTGGTAGAGGCAACAGTGGTCATCCGCCACCACAATCAGGTCGAGCAAAAAACGGGAATTAAATTCCGCAGAATAGGAGGCTCCGAACTCGAAGAGTTCGACCGAGCTGCCCGGAGCTAATCGGTCTTGGGTCGCCGTTGGCGGTGATCTGAAGCTACTACAGCAGAGAGGTCAACAAGACGTCAAGCCTGTAGGCGCCCCTTCATAAGTCGCTACGTTGAGCACGATGAAAGAGGTTACTTACTGCCGAGATGTGCAGCTAATTGTTCGACGGTTGCCAAGATAAAGGCACGGTCGCTTTCTTTCAGTCCACTCAGCAGACCCGCAATCATCTGGCTCTGGTCATTGGGGCGATTACTCGATTCCGTCAGCAATTCATCCATGCGGCAATCGAAAATGTCCGCCAGTTGCATCAGTTTGACCACGGTAAGCTCCACTACTCCCCGTTCCAGGCGAGAGATGGCTTCGCTACCGATCCCTAAACGCTCAGCTACCTCTTCTTGGGTCAGATTACGTTCGCTGCGGTGCTTCGCGATCATGCGCCCGATTTGGGCTTGGGTAGGATGTTTATGTGCCAAGTGATGAGTTCTCCAGTTCAACCCGAATGGTTGAGCAAAGACCCGTTGACATGAACATCCCTAAGGGTTGAATATCGACTCATTGGGTTGTTATAGTGACTGAAATAGCTGTGTACCGCGACGTGGTTTCTATTCCACCAGGAATCAGCGTCCAAGGTGGTCGGTGAGAATGAAAGCCTGATAGGGCCAAGCTGAGGGACGGTTGAGCATGGAAGACGAAAACAAGGACATGGATCTGATTTGGGATCGAACACTGGAGCTGTTCATCAAAATCCATGATTGCCCTGATAACCCCGAACACTTCGACAGCCTTGTTCATTGGCTCAACGAAAGTCCTGCTCATCTGAAAGCGTTCAACGAACTCGGGCAGATATGGATTTCTATTGGCATCGCCTTGGCCCGAGAAAACGGACAACCTTTGATCGATTTGGAGCGGGCTCAGGCGCCGCTGATAATGCACTGAACAGTGCAACCCCCAACATCATGACGAATTCAACTGAACGGTCATTGACGCTGCGTCTCTTTTCTTATATGCGTCGTGCCCTTGCAGTTCGGGTACTGCGAGCATGACCAGAACGGACCAGATTTTCCCTTAAGCTTGATCATTGATGCATTGCAAATGGGGCAGGTCGGCCCGGCTTTGATCGGTATCGACAAGGTGAGCGATCCACAGTGTTCGACCAATTGCGCAATCCAGTTCGCCTGCTTGGCGACGAATGCATCCAAGGTCAGGCGTCCCGCTTCGATTTCGTCAAGAGCCTGCTCCCAAATCGCAGTCATGCCAGGATCTGCAACTGCAGCGGGTACCGCCTCGATCAGGGTATGGGCCGCCGCCGTAGCCATTAAGGCACGTTTTTTCTTCAGCAAATAACCGCGATCAATTAACCCTTTGATAATACCGGCTCGTGTGGCTTCGGTTCCGATACCGGTGGTGTCTCGAAGTTTCTGTTTCAGGCGTGGGTCGTTGACCAGCTTGGCGACGTTTTTCATCGCCTTGATCAGATCACCCTCGGTGAGAGGTTTGGGAGCGGCAGTTCGCATGGATTTGAGTTCGACATCGTCCACTGCGCACTGCGTGCCCTGATGCAAGATGGGTAAGATTTGGGATTTGTGACTGGGCTCATCCTCCTCGGTATTTTCGGAGAGCAAGCTTTTCCAGCCCTGGAACAAGATCAGTTTGCCCACAGCGGTCAATCGTTCTTCGCCACACTTCAGTTCGACCAGGGTCCGATCAAACTCATGATGCGGAAGAAACTGCGCTAGGTAGTGGCTACGGATCAGTTCGTAGACATGGCGTTCTTGTTCGGACATCCGCACCAGGTTTGCCGGCTCGGTGGTTGGGATGATGCCGTGGTGCGCGGTGACCTTGGCATTGTTCCATGCGCGGGAGCGCAATGTTTGATCGAGGCCCCCGAATGCAGGTCTGAGTGCAGGATCCGTTTTGAGCAGGGCATCGAGTACCGCGGGTGCCTCGTTGAGCATATTCTCTGGCAAATAGCGGCAATCGCTACGCGGGTAGGTAGTAGCTTTGTGGGTTTCATACAGGGATTGGGCGATGTTCAGGGTTTCCTGGACGCCGAGCCCCAGCTTACGCGAGCAGACTTCCTGCAATGTGCTCAGGTCAAATGGCAGAGGCGGCGGTTCTCGGAAATGCTCAGTATGTAACGAGAGTACCGTGGCGGACTTCTCGTCGGTGATTGTTTGGACTGCCTGATGGGCAAGCGCCTGTTGCAGGCAATGCCCCGACTCGTCCCGTCCTGAGCATGGCGGTAACCACGACGCGATGAATCGCTGGCCCATCGACGATAGGTGCGCTTCAACGTTCCAGTAAGGCACCGGGACGAAGCCGGCAATCGCACGATCCCGATCGACCACCAGACGTAAGGTTGGTGTCTGGACGCGCCCCACTGACAAAACGCCGTCGTAGCCTGCCCGCCGACCAAGAAGGGTAAACAAACGACTGAGGTTCATGCCGATCAGCCAGTCGGCACGGCTGCGGGCGAGGGCCGAGTGATAGAGCGGGAAAGTCTCCTGACCAGACTTCAGCGAGGAGAGGGCTTTGCGAATCGACGCCTCGTTGAGGGCGGACAACCAGAGGCGCTGAACGGAGCCTCGATACTTGCAGAGCTCCAACAACTCGCGGGCAATCATCTCACCTTCGCGGTCGGCGTCGGTTGCAATGACAACGGTGACGGCTTCGCTGAGCAGACGTTTGATGAATTTTGAACTGCTCGGCAGTCTTGGGCTTGACCTCCACTTGCCACTGCGCCGGAATGATCGGTAGATGATCCAACGACCAGTTCTTGTGATGAATGCCGTAGGCTTCAGGCGGGGCCGTCTCCAGTAGGTGACCGATACACCAGGTGACAGTTGTCTCGGGGCCGATCAGGCAACCGTCACCGCGCCGAGTGGCTCCGAGAACCTTGGCGATATCACGACCTTGGGAAGGTTTTTCGCAGAGGAAGAGGCGCATATAACTACTCCGGATTGAGTTCGGAGCAGCGTTGTTCGAGGTGGCAGGGGCGAGATATGAGAAACCTGAATGGCAGGTTCCTCATATTAGTCGGTGAGGGCGGGATGGGCCGAGGCTGGTACCCCGTTGTAGCGTGGACGACAGGGTCGGTCTTCACGAGCAGCGAGTAATAGTAGACCAGCAAGTTCGCGCAAAGGCGCAATTTTCATGCCTGAAAGTCTATCAGTCAGTAGGTGGCTGTCCTCTGCGCTTTCTGGGTTTCGACGCAGGTGAACTACCCTGTTCTGTACTTTTCTCTACGTGTGTCGCAGATGCCGCGAATTCACTGGAGCGTTCGCGCATGACCACGCTGTGCAACCGGTGAGGCAGGATGCCGACTCGACGGGCCTCAATCTTGAAGGTGACCCGCGCATTGTCTTCGCTGTCCTCCCACTCATCGCGCACGGTACGACCTTCAACCAGCACTCGCATGCCTTTCTGGTACAGCGTGCTCCAGTGCTCAGCCTCGCGGTGCCAGAGCTCAACCGGCGCCCAATAACCACCTCGATCTTCATAGCTGCCCTCACGTGGGATAGGGTTGTCGAAGTACACATTTAGCCGCAGTAAGCGCCGAGGTTCATCATTGCCAGAGGCGAACTCTTGGAACTCTGGCGCACTGCCGATATTGCCTTCGCCGACGAAAAAAGTACTCATCGTGATACCTCCACTGCGGTTGTGAGTTGGCGCAGTAACCGTTCGGCACTGGCCATTTTTTTCGCGCAGGTGGTGGCCTGGCGGTAAAGCGAATGCACCACGCTCATCTGCAGGTTCAGTGCAATGCGATCGCATTCGAAACGGTGCAATCTCTCGCGTACGGCCTGCGGCAGGGAGGTGTTGCAGATGTGGCTCTCCCAGACCGCAACGCCCATACGGGCGAAGTCACGGGTGCGCCAACGCAAAAAGGTGCTGCCTGCGCTGGTGTTTTGCAGCACTAAACGAATGTCCAGCAGCGAGTAAGGGGGATGTCCTGCTCGCTGCACCACAGCCTCCATCAGGTGACATAACTGCGCCTCGATTTCCCTCGCTACCTGCGCCAGGTGCTCCAACTCCCCCTTACCTTTAAAAGGTTTTAAAAGGCCTTTTAGGGAGGCTGCGTGTTCGAGCTTTCGATAGGCTTCCGGTGTTAACGCTTCGAAGGTCATTGGTTGAGCCGGGATCATCAGATTCATGCTTCGTCCTCCGGCTCATTCACTGTTGCAGACGACGCTCCCACATCCTCTGCCAACGCGCCGGCGTCATCCACTGCCACTGCCACCGCACCACGGCGAGTGATTGGCGGCGCGAACTGGGAGCGGCGATGACCCTCCAGGATGTCCAACGGGGGCAAACCCATCTTCTCGATGGCCGCAATGGCACGGGCGTTGTTCGCCGCCATGTCATCGCGTGTGACGCCGGCATGCCGATAGCGCTGGGCCTGGCCGAATAGGCTGCGTAGCAGATGGGCGCCGTCATCGATCCAGGCTTCCATGTCGATGCGGCCGATCAAAGCGGTGTGATGGGCCAACAGGGTCCGGCGCACCAGGGTGTCGTAGTCGGTCAGCAGGTAAACAGCCAGAAAACCCAGCTGGCTGCCGATGTATAACGGCAAGGTGACGGGGTGGATATTGAGGTTATCGCCCATGTCGATCTGTGTCGGCAGGTCCTGTCTGATTCGGTCCAGCTGTTGGGTCAGTTCCAGCATCCCAGCCTTGGCCTGCATCACTTTTTCTTCGAGTTGCACGATGGCCCAGTCGGCATAGGGATCGTCCTGGGCCGCGGTTTGTTTGATCAGGTTGGTCACGCTGATGTAGCCGGCCATGCCCATGATCGAGTGGACGCCTTCGCGGGCGGCTCGACCTTGCCAGATACGGGCGGCATGATGGGTGTGCAGGGTCAGGGTGATGCTGCTGCGCAATGAACCCAGATTGAGTTGATAGTGATCGGCCACGGTGTTGTCCTCGCATCGGCTTGGACGGGAACGTTGCGACAAATGATGGACAAGGGCAGCCAAAAAGCTGAATGAGGTCTGTTCGGTTTGGTGTAAGAGAGATAACTATGTAGACCTCAGTAGATTTGATGCCAGTGGCATCAAATCTATTGAGGTCCACCACGTTTGCCACGCAGTTGGCGCAGCTCATTCAGGCACGCTTGGGCGAGGGCGGATGCAGGTTCGCCCTTTGTTCGAGACGGCCGCGAAGGGACGGGTGAGGGCGGCTCTGCGATGGGTGACGGTTCGGCCTGACCTGCCCAAGGACGGAAATCGCCGTTCAGTGCTCGCTGTATCAGTCCCATCAGATAAGCCGCTGGCTTGCGGATTCCACCGGCCACACAGCGTGCACCGGCTTCGTTGAGTACCGCTTGACGATCCGAGTGTTTGAGTTTGTTCAGCGCCACGGTGACGGCCTGACGCTCACTTGTACTCAGGTGCAGCGGCTCGGGCCAGTGGAGGTTATCCATCGGTGGGATCGCGCGCGGTACAGTACTTATACTTTCTTTTAATACAGTACAGGCGACATTCGGATTCCGAACGCTGCCGGAAACACTGGCGTTCACGCCTGGTTCGGATTCCGAACGAGGGCTTGCACGATTCCGAACGAGATGATGTTCCCC
>NZ_JAHHIU010000305.1 GCF_024539815.1 Streptomyces hayashii | reverse complement strand
CCCCATTTCCGACCCCACCCCGCTTCCGCTGCCCGTGCCCGGCGCCGCAGCCGCCTCGGCCTCCGCCTCTCTCGCCACCTCGGCAGTCACCCTCGCGGCCGCTCCCGCGCCCGCTCTCACCCCGTTGCTTCCCGACGGGCTCGTCTCCGAGCCCGACCCGGACTTCAAGCCCACTCCCGCCCGCGGCTTCGACGCCGTCGCCGAGGCGGTGCTGGGGGACGATCCCCGCACCCTGCACGGCGTCGACGCCGTTCCCGCCCTCCTCGGGGAGCCGATGGCGCAGATCAACGAGGCTGTCCGGGCAGGCCGGACGGACGTCGCGGCCGGGCTCGCCGAGCGCACCGTCCTGGAGGCGTCCGGGACGCTGGGACCGGAGCACCCCGAAGTGCTCCGGCTGCGTGAACTCATGGCGTACATCGCCTACTTGGGAGGGGACCCGCTGCGGGCCTTCCATGTCTCCCTCGACCTGGCACGCATCCGCCGCCGGGCCGGGGACGCGGAGGCCGCCTACGGCAACGTCCAGAGCGCGGCGACGGCCTGGCGCGCCGTGCGCGACCCGATGCAGGGGCTGAACCTGGGGACCGAACTCCTCGGCCTGTGGACGGAGCTCATCGCCGAGGAGGGCCCCGCGGCCGACGACGTCGAAGAACTGGACTCGGCCCGCGCGCGCATGCTCCGGCTGGCCGAACGCGCCCGCAAAGCAGGCGCGTAGCGGCCGACGCGGCCTGGGCCGGGCCCAGGCCCGAGCCCAGGACGAGGCCCGAGCCCCGACCCAGGCCCAGGCCCAGGCCCGCCCAGGGCTTTCAGGGGTCAGGGGTCAGGGTCAGGGTCAGGAGGACAGCGTCCAGAGCGCGTAGGCGACGGCGTCCGCGTTGCGGTTCAGGGCCGTGTCGTTGATGTTGGCGGAGGTGTCGCAGGACGAGTGGTAGCAGCGGTCGAAGGCCTGACCGGCCGTGCCGCCCCACTTGGCCGCCTGCGCCGCCGTCTTGATGTAGTCGGCGCCGCTGAACAGACCGCCCACCGGGACGCCCGCGTTCTTGAAGGGGGCGTGGTCGGAGCGGCCGTCGCCCTCGGTCTCGATCTCCGTGGACACGCCGAGGCCGGCGAAGTAGTCCTTGAAGGTCTTCTCGATGGTCGGGTCGTCGTCGTAGACGAAGTAGCCGGGGTTCGGCGAGCCGATCATGTCGAAGTTGAGGTAGCCGCTGATGCGGGCGCGGTTCGCGGAGGAGAGGTTGTTGACGTAGTAGCGCGATCCGACCATGCCCAGCTCCTCGGCTCCCCACCAGGCGAACCGCAGGTGCTTGGCCGGGTGATAGCCGGCCCGGGACACGGCGAGGGCCGTCTCCAGCACAGCCGCCGAACCGGAGCCGTTGTCGTTGATGCCCGCCCCGGCCGTGACGCTGTCGAGGTGGGAGCCGGCCATGACGACGTGGTCGGTGTCGCCGCCCGGCCAATCGGCGACGAGGTTGTAGCCGGTGCGGCCGGACGATGTGAACTGCTGGACGGCGGTGGTGAATCCGGCGGCGTCCAGCTTGGCCTTCACATAGTCGATCGAGGCCTTGTAACCGGCGCGGCCGTGGGCGCGGTTGCCGCCGTTGGCGGTGGCGATGGACTGCAACTGGGCCAGATGCGCCTTGACGTTGGCCAGCGGGATGTCGGGAGCGGCGGCGAGCGCGGCGGACTCGGGCGCGGGAGCCGCCCCCGCTATGGATCCACCAGTCAGGAGCATGACAATCGAGACGCTGCCGACGACCGCCGTGCGCCGGGAAAAGGGGAGCTTCAAGTGGGGGGCTCCGAATTCCTCGGGAATCACCGGGTCACAGTGATTCCACAGTGAGTGGGGTTCCAGGATGGTGAACTCGCCACTCACTTCACGTCAAGAGCGTTAACCGGACACGGGATGCGCCGACCGGACGGAGGGAGCCGTCCGTCTAGTGCACGCAGAACTCGTTCCCCTCCGGGTCCGCCATCACCGTCCATGCTCCGGACGGTTCCTTCACCTCCTGCACCACGCTCGCGCCCAGCCCCCGCAACCGCTCGACCTCGTCGGCCCGCCGTCCCGCGCCGGGATGCAGATCGATGTGCAGCCGGTTCTTCACGGTCTTGGCCTCCGGAACCCGCTGGAACAGCAGCCGCCGTCCCTGACCGGTGCCGCTGTCGGGGTCGTAGGGGTCGTCGGGGTGGCGCACGGCGATCAGGTCCCGGAAGGCCGGACGGCCGTGGAACTCCAGCGTCGCCGCGCCGGGCAGCGCGCCCAGCTCCAGCAGCCGCTCGATCAGCGCACTGTTGTCCTCGGCCTCGTAGTGCAGCGCGGACGCCCAGAAATCGGCCTGTGCGTGCGGGTCGGCCGCGTCGACGACGAGCTTCCAGTGCACGGGCGCGGCCTTGGGTCCTGCGGTTGAGTCGGTCATGCAGTCACTAGTAGCAGCCCGGTGCCGCGTCTGCCTCTCGTACGCGGTGATCCGCCCGGCCGCCGCTCCGCCGTCGGCCCGGCCGCCGAGCCGTCATCCGTCCGGGCCGCAACGGACCCATCCCGTACGCGCCGCACAGTCCTCATCCCGTACGCGCCGCAACGACTCATCCCCTCCGGGTCCCACCGTCCTCATCCCGTCCGGGCCGTGATCCGTAGGGCCGCCGGTCAGGGCTTGGACGCGGGAGGGGCCGTCGCCTCCGGGACAGGGGCGACCGGCACGGGAGCTGCCGGGGTGGGGGCCGTTGGAGCGGAGGCGGCAGAAGCGGAGGCGGTCGGAGCGGAGGCCTCGGGCACGGGGACCCGGGGTGCGCCGGACGTGGCGGAGGCCGTCTCTTCTGCGCGGATCCGGGAGAGCTCGGCGGCCAGGGTCCGGGACGCCCGGCGCGAGGTGCGCAGCGCGTCGCCGGTGAGCAGCACCAGCGCCAGCCACACCAGGGCGAACCCCGCCCACCGCTCGGGCGGCATGTCCTCGCCGAAGTACAGGACGCCGAGCAGGAACTGGAAGACCGGCGCCAGGTACTGCAGCAGGCCCAGCGTGGACAGCGGCACGCGGATCGCCGCCGCGCCGAAGCAGACCAGGGGGAGGGCGGTGACGATGCCCGTCGAGGCGAGCAGAGCCGCGTGTCCGGGACCCTCGGTCGTGAACGTGGCGTCGCCGTGCGCGGACAGCCACAGGAGGTAGCCGAGCGCGGGCAGGAACTGGACGGCGGTCTCGGCGGCCAGCGACTCGACCCCACCGAGGTTGACCTTCTTCTTCACCAGCCCGTAGGTGGCGAAGGAGAAGGCGAGGCACAGGGAGATCCACGGCGGGCGGCCGAAGCCGACGGTCAGGACCAGCACCGCGGCCAGGCCGACGCCGACCGCCGTCCACTGCGCGGGCCGCAGCCGCTCCTTCAGGAGCAGTACCCCCATCGCTATCGTGACCAGCGGGTTGATGAAGTACCCGAGCGAGGCCTCGACCACGTGTCCGCTGTTCACGGCCCAGATGTAGACGCCCCAGTTCACGGTGATGACGGCCGCGGCGACCACCACGAGCGCCAGTCGGCGCGGCTGGCGCAGCAGCTCGCCGGCCCACGCCCAGCGCCGTACGAAGAGCAGCGCGGCCGCGACGAAGGCGAGGGACCAGACCATGCGGTGGGCGAGTATCTCCGTGGCCCCGGCCGGTTTGAGCAGCGGCCAGAAGAGGGGCACCAGGCCCCACATCCCGTATGCCGCGAAGCCGTTCAGCAGGCCTGTACGGCCCTCGGTCCTCGACGTCCCGGCCACGGGCACCTCCTTCTCACGTCACGCATGCGAGGACGAAGGTAACGCCGGGCGCCCCCGTCTGTCATGCCCGTATCGCCATACGGTCATGACAGCGGGGGCGTCCGGTGGGCGCGCTGTCGAGCGGGGGAGCGTCAGCCCTTGAGCGCGGCCGTGATCGCCTCGGCCAGCGGGGTGGTGGGGCGGCCGGTCAGCCGGGAGAGGTCGCCGCTGGAGACGACCAGCTCGCCCTTCTCGATGGAAGCGTCCACGCCGGCCAGGATCGCGGCGAGCGGTCCGGGCAGCCCGGCGCCGGCCAGGATGCCGGTGAGCACCTCGGTGGACACGGCGTTGTAGACGATCTCCTTGCCGGTCTGCCGGCTCAGCTCCGCGGCGTACTCGGCGAAGCTCCACGCCTCGTCGCCGCCGAGCTCGTACGTCTTGTTCTCGTGGCCCTCGCCGGTCAGCACGGCGACGGCCGCGGCCGCGTAGTCGGCGCGGGCGGCGGAGGAGACGCGGCCCTGGCCGGCGGCCGCGACGACGGCGTCGTGCTCCAGCACCGGGGCGAGGTTCTCGGTGTAGTTCTCGTGGTACCAGCCGTTGCGCAGCAGCGTGTACGGCAGGCCGGAGGCGAGCAGCGCCTGCTCGGTGGTGCGGTGGTCGTCCGCCAGCGCCGCGCTCAGCGAGCCCGGTGCGCTGGTGTAGGCGAGGAGGGCGACCCCGGCGGCCTTCGCGGCGTCGATCACGACCTGGTGCTGGGCGGGGCGGCCCTTGTCGAACTCGTTGCCCGAGATCAGCAGGACCTTGTCGCCGGCGGCGAAGACGCTGTCGAAGGTCTCGGGGGCGTTGTAGTCGGCGACGGCGAGCTTCACGCCGCGCGCCGCGAGGTCGGCGGCCTTGGCCTCGTCCCGTACGACGGCCGTGATCCGGTCCGCGGGGACCTTCTCCAGCAGCTGCTCGACGACGTGACGGCCGAGGTGTCCGGTGGCTCCGGTGACGACGATGCTCATGGCTCAGGAACTCCTAGTGGGGGTCGGCTGGTCTGTCACCGACCTTAGGGGATGCACTAACTAAGCGAAAGTACCCACTTTGAAGTAAGGTACTGGCATGACGGTAAGCAAGAAGGTCAGCCAGGTGACTCCCACCGAGGCCGAGGGCATGTGCCCCTACCGGCTCGTCCTCGAACATCTCACCAGTCGCTGGGGCGTCCTGGTGCTGATCGAGCTGCTCGACCGCTCCCACCGCTTCAGCGAACTGCGCCGCGCGGTCAGCCAGGTGGGGCGGCCCGTCAGCGAGAAGATGCTCACCCAGACCCTCCAGAACCTCGAACGCGACGGCCTGGTGCACCGCGACGCCAAGCCCGTCATCCCGCCCCGCGTCGACTACTCCCTCACCGAGCTGGGCCGCGAGGCCGCCGAACAGATCCGCGCGCTGGCCGGGTGGACGCACACCCGGATGCCGGACGTCGAGAAGGCCCGTCAGGCATACGACGAGGCCCGGGAACTGCGCTCCCGGGCCTCGTGAACCACGCGCCTCAGCCGACGACGGTCCAGGTGTCCCCGCCCGCCAGCAGCGCGGCCAGGTCGCCCTTGCCGTGCTGTTCGATCGCGGAGTCCAGCTGGTCCGCCAGCTGCGTGTCGTAGACGGGCCGCTCGACCGAGCGCAGCACGCCGATCGGCGTGTGGTGCAGGGTGTCCGGATCGGCGAGCCGGGAGAGCGCGAACGCGGTGGTGGGCGACGCCGCGTGCGCGTCGTGCACCAGTACGTCCCCCTCGTTCTCCGGGGTCACCGTGACGATCCGCAGGTCGCCGGTCTGCCGGTCGCGCACGACCCCCCGCGCGCCGTCCGCGCCGAACCGGATCGGCCGGCCGTGCTCCAGGCGGATCACGGCGTCCTCGGCCGACTGCCGGTCCTTCAGCACCTCGAACGCGCCGTCGTTGAAGATGTTGCAGTTCTGGTAGATCTCCACCAGCGCGGTGCCCGGGTGGGCGGCCGCCTGCCGCAGCACCTCCGTGAGGTGCTTGCGGTCCGAGTCGACGGTGCGCGCCACGAACGACGCCTCGGCGCCCAGCGCCAGCGACACGGGGTTGAACGGAGCGTCCAGGGACCCCATCGGCGTCGACTTGGTGATCTTGCCGACCTCGGAGGTGGGCGAGTACTGGCCCTTGGTGAGCCCGTAGATACGGTTGTTGAACAGCAGGATCTTCAGGTTGACGTTGCGCCGCAGGGCGTGGATCAGATGGTTGCCGCCGATGGACAGCGCGTCGCCGTCCCCCGTCACCACCCACACGCTCAGGTCACGGCGGCTGGCCGCCAGCCCCGTCGCGATCGCCGGAGCGCGCCCGTGAATGGAGTGCATGCCGTACGTGTTCATGTAGTACGGGAAGCGCGACGAGCATCCGATGCCGGAGACGAAGACGATGTTCTCCTTGGCCAGCCCCAGTTCCGGCATGAAGCCCTGCACGGCCGCCAGGATCGCGTAGTCGCCGCAGCCGGGACACCAGCGCACTTCCTGATCGGACTTGAAGTCCTTCATGGACTGCCTGGCCTCGGCCTTGGGGACGAGCGAGAGCGCCTCGATCGTGCCCGTGCCGTCCGTCGAGGTCTCAGCCATCGATGGCCTCCTTGAGCGCCGCGGCGAGCTGCTCCGCCTTGAACGGCATGCCGTTGACCTGGTTGTAGGAGTGCGCGTCGACCAGGTACTTCGCCCGGATCAACGTGGCGAGCTGGCCGAGGTTCATCTCCGGCACGACGACCTTGTCGTACCGCTTCAGCACCGCGCCGAGGTTGCGCGGGAACGGGTTCAGGTGCCGCAGATGGGCCTGCGCGATCGCCTCACCGGCCGTGCGCAGCCGCCGCACCGCCGCGGTGATCGGCCCGTAGGTGGAACCCCAGCCCAGCACCAGGGTGCTCGCTCCGTGCGGGTCGTCCACCTCCAGGTCGGGGACCTCGATGCCGTCGATCTTGGCCTGCCTGGTGCGGACCATGAAATCGTGATTGGCGGGCGAGTACGAGATGTTCCCCGTCCCGTCCTCCTTCTCGATCCCGCCGATGCGGTGCTCCAGACCGGGCGTGCCCGGCACCGCCCACGGCCGCGCCAGGGTCTGCGGATCACGCTTGTACGGCCAGAACACCTCGCTGCCGTCGTCCAGCGTGTGGTTGGGGCCCTGCGCGAACTGCACGCGCAGGTCCGGCAGCTCCTCCAGCTCAGGGATCCGCCAGGGCTCCGAGCCGTTGGCCAGGTAACCGTCCGACAGCAGCATCACCGGCGTGCGGTAGGCCAGCGCGATCCGGGCCGCCTCCAGCGCCGCGTCGAAACAGTCCGCCGGCGTGCACGGCGCGACGATCGGCACCGGCGCCTCCCCGTTGCGGCCGTACATCGCCTGCAACAGATCCGCCTGCTCTGTCTTCGTGGGCAGCCCCGTGGACGGGCCGCCGCGCTGGATGTCGATCACCAGCAGCGGCAGTTCGAGGGAGACCGCGAGCCCGATCGTCTCCGACTTCAGCGCCACGCCCGGACCGGACGTCGTCGTCACGGCCAGCGAACCGCCGAACGCGGCCCCCAGCGCCGCACCGATGCCGGCGATCTCGTCCTCCGCCTGGAAGGTGCGCACGCCGAAGTTCTTGTGCCGGCTGAGCTCGTGCAGGATGTCCGAGGCCGGGGTGATCGGGTACGAGCCCAGGAAGAGCGGCAGGTCCGCCTGGCGGGAGGCGGCGACCAGCCCGTACGACAGCGCCAGGTTCCCGGAGATGTTGCGGTACGTGCCCACCGGGAACGCCTTCGCCGCCGGGGCCACCTCGTAGCTGACCGCGAAGTCCTCGGTCGTCTCGCCGAAGTTCCACCCGGCGCGGAACGCGGCGATGTTCGCGGCGGCGATGGCGGGCTTCTTCGCGAACTTCGACGTCAGGAACCTCTCGGTGCCCTCGGTCGGCCGGTGGTACATCCACGAGAGGAGGCCGAGCGCGAACATGTTCTTGCTGCGCTCGGCCTCCTTGCGGGTGAGGTCGAATTCCTTGAGAGCCTCGACGGTCAGGGTGGTCAGCGGGACCGGATGGAGCTGATAACCGTCGAGGGACCCGTCCTCCAGCGGCGAGGCCGCGTACCCCACCTTCTGCATCGCCCGCTTGGTGAACTCGTCCGTGTTGACGATGATCTCCGCGCCGCGCGGCACGTCGGCGATGTTCGCCTTCAGCGCCGCGGGGTTCATGGCGACGAGCACATTGGGCGCGTCGCCCGGAGTGAGGATGTCGTGGTCGGCGAAGTGGAGCTGGAACGAGGAGACGCCGGGCAGGGTGCCGGCGGGCGCACGGATCTCGGCGGGGAAGTTGGGCAGGGTCGACAGGTCGTTGCCGAACGACGCCGTCTCCGAGGTGAAGCGGTCGCCGGTGAGCTGCATACCGTCGCCCGAGTCACCCGCGAACCTGATGATCACCCGGTCGAGACGACGGACGTCCTTCGTCCCACCGGGTCTGCGCTGCTCTCCCACGACGGCCGCGTCCGCTCCGTCGGTTCCGTCGGCCTGTTCCGCTGGGCTGACCTGACTGGTCACTGAACTGGACCTCCCTCGAAACGGCTGTCCCGTAAGGCCTTCCCGAAGACCTCCACGGATCAACCCTACGTCGGTAAGGGTCGCCTTCCCTCGGCTTCTCGTATGACGGTTCCCTGTCCCGAGACGGCCCGGCGCCCCCGCTGGTCATGATTTCCCGCCTCCCGGCACCACCGCGTCAGACGCTCCGGGTCCAGGCCGAGGTTCTCCACCCGACGAAGGGCAGAGTGCCATCTCGCTACGTGTTGAGGTAGGTGAGAACGGCGAGTACCCGGCGGTGATCCCCGTCACTCGGGGACAGGCCGAGCTTCAGGAAGATGTTGCTGACATGCTTCTCCACCGCCCCGTCGCTGACGACCAGCTGCCGGGCGATCGCCGAGTTCGTCCGCCCCTCGGCCATCAGCCCGAGGACCTCCCGCTCCCGTGGGGTGAGCCCGGCCAGCACGTCCTGCTTCCGGCTGCGTCCGAGAAGCTGCGCGACGACCTCCGGGTCGAGGGCGGTGCCGCCCTGGGCGACCCGCACCACCGCGTCCACGAACTCCCGCACCTCGGCCACCCTGTCCTTGAGCAGGTACCCGACCCCGCGGCTGGAACCGGCCAACAGTTCGGTGGCGTACCTCTCCTCCACATACTGCGACAACACCAGTACCCCGAGCCCGGGATGCGCCCTGCGCAGCTGTACGGCCGCCCGCACCCCTTCGTCCGTATGGGTGGGCGGCATCCGCACGTCCGCGACGACGACGTCGGGCAGCGCCCCCTCGTCGTCGAGCTCGGTGATGGTCTTGACCAGCGCGTCGGCGTCCCCGACCCCCGCGACCACGTCGTGCCCCCGGTCCGTCAGCAACCGGGTCAGCCCCTCCCGCAACAGCACCGAATCCTCGGCGATGACCACCCGCACCCTGTCCTCCACGATCCTCGGCCCCCCAGCCGTCCACCCCGTTGGTCGAACCAGTCAAGCATTCCAGCTTCGGCTCGTCTGCACCCGAGAACGGGCAGGCCAACGGTCAGAACAGCGAGGACTACGGGTAGGAACGGCGGCGATTCGGCCATCACCCACCAGCTTCGGCCATCCCCGGTCGACGAGAAGACCGAAACACGGCCCAAGAGCGGCTGAGAGCAGAACACGGGACGGGAGGAGAGGACAGGGGGTGGGTGACAGAGGGC
>NZ_JAHHIU010000304.1 GCF_024539815.1 Streptomyces hayashii | reverse complement strand
GCCCGCGAGGGGGACCGGGGTGGGGCGGACCGGCGAGGTGGGGCCGGTCCGGAGCGCTGCACGACAGGCGGGTGGAAGGAGGTGGGGGGTGGCTGACGGGTGCTGATCGGTGCGCCGCATGATGCGGGTGTGAAGGAATGGTGAACTTCGGCAGCAGGGTGACACTCGGTGCACAGTTTTGTCATGGGAATGCCAAGACATCGGCTGGAAATGACCATGTGCCGCTGCGGGTTCCGCCTGCTCGGCGCACGTTTTCAGCCGTGGAGCACGGCCCGCTGCCCCGAAAGGATGAATGCCGCCGCCCGCACGGCGTGTCGCGGCACGACGGACAGCACCCTGCGAGTTCGGACGTCGACGGGAACCGGCGGCGGAAGGCGGGGGCGCGATGGAAGGACAGCGGCGGGAGCCGGTTTCGTGGCGCGCCCGGATGCGCTACCGCTTCGACAACACGCTGGCCGTCAGCACCGGCAGGCTGGTCGGATGGCTCGCCGTGACGTGCCTGGGCATCGTCGTCCCGGCGAGCGCGGCGATGGTGTGGACGGACCCCTCCTCGCCCCGTTCGCCGACTGGCCGGCTGATCGCCGTCTGGCGGATCAGCGCACAGACCCTGCGGCTGGGCGCGGTGAGCGGCGCTCCGCTGAGGATGCTGCTGTCCGTGCTGCTGGGTCTGGTGGCCCTGCTCTACGTGTCGACCCTGATCGGTCTGATCACCACCGTGCTCACCGACCGGATCACCGAACTGCGCCGAGGGCGCTCCACGGTGGTGGAGACGGGCCACTCGGTGGTGCTCGGCTGGTCGGACCAGGTGTTCACGGTGGTCGCCGAGCTGATGGCGGCGCGGGCCGGCCGGCGTTGGGGCGCGGTGGTGGTGCTCGCCGACCGCGACAAGACGGAGATGGAGGAGGCGCTCGCCGCCGCGCTCGGCCCCACCCGCACGACCAGGCTCATCTGCCGCAGCGGTTCCACGGCCGACCCCGACGCGCTCCGGCTGGTCAGTCCCGGATCCGCGCACTCGGTGCTGGTCCTGCCCGGCGCGGAGGACGAGGGAGACGCCGAGACGGTTCGGACCCTGCTGGCCCTGCGGGCGGTCCTCGGCGCGCACCCGGGCCCACCGGTGGTCGCCTGCGTCCGCCGCGAGCGCCACCGGACCGCGGCACGGCTGGCCGCGGGCCCGCGAGGCGTCGTGCTGGAGTCCGACCGGACGGCGGCGGGACTGATCGCGCACGCGGCGCTCCACCCGGGCCTCACACCCGTGCTGCGCGAACTCCTCGACTTCGCCGGCGACGAGTTCCACCTCGCCGACGCGCCCGAGCCGGCGGGACGCCTTTTCGGCGACGTCCTGCTCGACTGTGCGACGGCCGCCGTGGCCGGGCTGGTGCGAGCCGACGGCACCCCCCTGCTCAACCCTCCGGCGCACACCGTGCTCGCCCCGGGCGACCGCCTCGTGGTCGTCGCGCCCGACGACGCCCCGCCGCGCTGGGAGGACGGCCGGGGCCTCGTGGACCCGTCCGCGACGGTTCCGAGCAGCGAGTTCGCGGACGAGCCGTCCCGGTTCCTGCTGCTGGGCTGGAACCGCCGGGCTCCCCACCTGGTGGACCAGCTCCGCCGCGGCGCCCGCCCGGGCTCGGTGCTCCATGTCGTCACCGACCCGGCGGAGCAGGCTCCGCCGCCCCTGCTGCCGCCACCACCGCTGCCGGAGCCACGCAGGTCCGCGGAGCCCGTCGGCGGGCTCACCGTGACCTTCGGCGCCGCCGATCCGACCGACCCCTCGTCGCTGCGCGCGCTCGGCCCGGATTCCCACGACCGCGTCATCGTGCTCGGGCCGGACAGCGGAGGGCGAGCCGACCGGCCCGACGATCGCACGCTGGTCGTCCTGCTCGTCCTGCGGGCGCTGGCGCAGGAGTCGAGCAGCGGGCCGCCGGTCGTCGCGGAGCTGGCCGACGAGCGCAACCGCGCCCTGGCCCCGCTCGGCCCGGGTTCCGAGGCGGTCGTCGGCGGGCAGCTGACAGGGCTGCTCATGGCGCAGGTCGCACAGAACCGCCACCTCGCCGCGGTGTTCGAGGAACTGTTCGCCTCAGGCGGCAGCGCCCTGCGGCTGCGTCCGGCACATCGCTATGCGCCGGCGGACCGCCCCGCCTCCTTCGCCACGGTCGTGGCGGCGGCGCGCGAGCGGGGGGAGTGCGCGATCGGCTACCGCTGCCACGACCCCACCGCGCCCGCCGGGCACAGGGTCGCACTGAACCCGGCCAAGTCCGACACACGGGTCTGGAGCGGCACGGACGACATCGTCGTCATCGTGACGGACGGCCTGGCCGAGGGAGGGGGCGGCGCGGGCGGATCGGGAACGAACCACGAGGCACGGGCGGGCACCTCATAGCGCTTAGTGACAGTTCATGGCGCTTCGCGATGTTTCATAATGTTTCACCATGTGTAGTGCTTCTTCGTGATACTTCGTGACTTCACAACGTCGCGACTTCGGGATGCTTTGTCGCGAAGATATGGCCGGCGGTCCCGTTCGCGGGTCATGGCCGAAGTCGCGCGACACGGCTCTGGGCCGTTCGAGTGGTCGCCTTCCGCTCGTGGTCGTAGCGTCGGTAGAGGACCCCGGCGGGACGCGGCACAACGGCGCGCCACTGTCCGGACGGGTGGGAGCGGACATGCGACACATGCGACACATGACCCGGACTGTGGTCACGATCTGTGCGGCGCTGGGCCTGACGGCGACCGTCGGCTCGGCCGCGGCCACGCCCGCCTCGTCGCCGCCCGCGGCGCATCCGGCGGCGGTGCGGCAGACGCGGCCGCCGGTCCTGGTCGACTGCTTCGGACACGCCCAGGTGCGGCCCAGCCGCTTCATCCTGGCCTGCGGCGACGGCAACAGCCGTCTCGTGTCGCTGCACTGGTACAGCTGGGGTGCGCGCTCGGCGCGAGCCGGCGGGGTCAACGTCGTCAACGACTGCGTTCCGTACTGCGCGGCCGGGCGCTTCCACCGCTATCCCGTCGTGGTCAAGCTGGACCGGCCGCAGCCCTGGAAGAAGCGCCCCCATGTCCAGCACTACAGCCGGATCACCCTCTTCTATCCGAAGGACAGGCCCGCGCACGTCGGGCGGGTCGTGACGTATTCGCTCTGGAACTGATCCGGCCCGCCCGGCCGGGGCGGTCCGCGGCGTCCGGTCCGGCGTGGGTCAGGCCATGAGCCCGGCCGCGATGGCCGCTCCCAGTTCCCAGCAGGCCTCCAGGTCGCCTCGGTCCGGTTCCCCGGTGACGGTGACCGGCTCGGCCGCCCGCCGCCAGCCCAGGCCCGTGGTCACGGTCTCGATGGCGCGCACCGCCCCCGTGACGTCGTTGCCGCCGTGCACGTAGTAGCCGAAGGGCCGGCCGCGGGTGGCGTCGAGGCACGGGTAGTAGATCTGGTCGAAGAAATGCTTGAGCGCGCCGGACATGTAACCGAGGTTGGCCGGGGTGCCCAGCAGGCAGGCGTCCGCGGCCAGGACGTCGGATGCCGTCGCGGCGAGGGCCGCGCGGCGCTCGACGCGGACGCCCTCGATCTCGGGCGCCGTCGCGCCGGAGACGACCGCTTCGAAGAGGGCCTGGCAGTGGGGCGAAGGGGTGTGATGAACGATCAGCAAGGTGGCCACGGCACGGAACCCTGCCCGCTCCCCGGGGGCCGCCGCAAGCGACGCCGCCGTCACCCGAGCCGGATCCGGGTCGGCCGCGTCGAGCACAGCGAGAAAGACAGCACTCCACTCCTTGAACTCGGGGCATGGCAACCCGACATGACGGGTACTCAGAGGCACACCACACTCAGGGAGGACGAAGTGCTCACTCGGGGCTCGGCGATCGCGACGGCGACCGTGACCGTGCTGGCGCTGGCGCTGGCCGGCTGCTCCGCCGGGGACGACGGGAAGGCGGAGCCGACGGACGAGGCCACCGTCGGCGTGACGATCTCGGACCCCCCGCCGTCGTCCGCATCGTCCGCCTCGTCCGTCCCCTCGTCCCCCGCCGCCTCCCCCAGCACCTCGGATCCGGCAGGCGCGAGCCCTTCGGCGTCCGTCACCGGGCAGGGCAGGACACTGGTGGCGATGACGATCACCGGAGGCTTCGCGGGGGTGGACCGCGAGGTCATCCTGCGAGGCGACGGCACCGTCCGCACCACCGACCGGGGCGGCTCCGGAGTACGTCGCACCAGCGCGGCCGAGTTCGCGAGGCTGCGTGCCCTGCTCGCGGATCCGGCGCTCGACAAGGCCCCCGCGTTCTCGCTGGACGGGGGCGCCGCGGACAAGTTCCGGTACACGCTCCAGTTCGACGGGCGCACGATCACGACCGACCGCACCTCGGACAGCCCGGCGCTGAAGCGTCTCATCGACGCCCTGGAGAAGTGGCTGCCGAAGAGCTGACGTGGGACGGCGCCCCGCCCGTCGAGGACGACGAACGCGGCCCCACCCCTTGACGACCGCCCCATGACTGCGTAGACACGTCAGCGCAGACCTGGCTGCGCAGTCATGCGGTCCTGCACGAGCGCCCGGCGCGGACGCCCGGCACGGACATGCGGCACGGACGTCTGGCACCATCATGGGACGCGGCTACCGGGAGACACCATGGCGCGAGGAACAGGGCGGGGCGGGAACTCCCCCGCGCCACGCAGCGTGGACGTGGCCCGTCTGGCCGGCGTCTCGCAGAAGACGGTGTCACGGGTCTTCAACGACGAGCAGTACGTCTCCGCCGATGTGCGCCGACGCGTCCTCGAAGCCGCCGAGGAGCTCGGATACCGGCGCAACAACGCCGCGCGGGCCCTGGCCTCCGGACGCACCCGCTCGATCGGCGTGGTGACGCTCGGGACGGCCCTGTACGGTCCCGCCTCCCTGCTCATGGGCGTCGAGCGGGTCGTCCGGGACACGGGGTACGCGCTGCGGGTGGTCAACACGGTGGAAGGCGAGGGCATCGCGGGCGCCGTGAACTCGCTCCTGGACCAGGGCGTGGACGGCATCGTCATCTCCGAACCCATCGACGAGCAGGCCGCCGGCGGCGACGACGACGTCCTGCGCGTAGACGTGCCCGTCCTGGTCCTCGGCGCCCCGTCGCCCGTCGCCGCTCCCATCGTGCTGACGGCGGGTCTCGGAGCGGACCTCATGGCCAGGGTCGCCACCGAACACCTGCTGAGCCTGGGCCACGCAACGGTTCATCACCTCGCGGGTCCCCAGGCCTGGTACGCCGCCCGGTACCGGCTGGACGGCTGGCGGACGGCGCTGACCGCCCACGGTCGGGATGTGCCGCCGGTCGTCCAGGGCGACTGGTCGGCCGCCTCCGGTTACGCGGCCGGGCGCGAACTGGCCGCGAACGGCGACGTCACCGCGGTGTTCGCCGCCAACGACGACATGGCGATCGGTCTCATCCGCGCGCTGACGGAGGCCGGACGCCGGGTGCCGCACGACGTCAGCGTCGTCGGTTTCGACGACGTGCCGGTCGCCCCCTATGTGACTCCTCCGCTGACCACGGCGCCGCAACGCTTCGACGCCGTGGCGCAGGAGGGCCTCAAGCGTCTCGTGCACGCCATCGAGAACCCTGACGCCACCCCCTTGCCGGCGAGCGACCCATCGGTCGAGCTCGCCGTCCGCGCCTCGACCGCGCCCCCGCCGACCCGGACGCCCCCGGCTCTCGGACGGCCCGCCGCGTCCCGGTCCGGCGGCGCCGCCCACACTCCGCCGCGCGCGAACGGAGACCGCTCGGCACCACGCTGACCGCGCGGAGACCGCCGGCGCCACGCTGACCGGGCCGAGGCCGCTCGGCGCCGGGCGCCGGCCCCGCAGACGACGGGACAGCCGTCGGCTCGCCGGTCGCCTGCCGATCGTCGCGCCCCTCACCCAGGGCGATCTGGTCAGGTCTCGCATGTGCACGATCAAAAAGAGGCGCGGATCTCCGTGTTCCGGAGTTCCTTGCGCCAGTCCCGGAGCACGTCACCCTCCCGGGGGAGGGCCTCCGTACGGTCGGGGGACCAGCGGGGCCGGAAGGAGACCGGGCCCGCGCAACTGGCGGGAGCAGCGCCATGGCGAACGTGGAGATCTCTATGAAGGAGACGATGACCGCGGTGGAGGGGGCGCTGGGGGTCGCCGTCGTGGACTACACCAGCGGTATGGCACTCGGCACGCTCGGCGGCGGAAAGGACCTCGACCTGACCGTCGCCGCGGCCGGCAACACCGATGTGATCCGCGCCAAGGTACGCACCATGGAACACCTGGGCCTGAAGGGGGAGATCGAGGACATCCTGATCACGCTGGCTACCCAGTACCACCTGATCCGGCTGCTCAAGGGCCGGACCGGCAGCGGGCTGTTCATCTACCTGGTGCTGGACCGCGGCCGGTCCAACCTGGCCATGGCCCGCCACCAGCTGAAGCGGATCGAGGCCGAACTCGAAGTGTAGGGAGCCCGACGGTCCTGGATTTCGCACGCCCCTGATTTGAAGATTTCTTCATCTCGACACATCCAGATCAGCGCATCACACGGGCGTGCGGAGCCGGCAGCCGTCAGGATCGGGACGAAGCACTCGCGCGCGGCGGCGTACGGCCGACGGGGCGGGCCGCCGTGCCAGCGAGGATCACGCACCGAACGCGGCAGGGAGCGAGCGATCGACCATGCAGGTTCCCCTCTACCAGGCCAAGGCCGAGTTCTTCCGCATGCTCGGGCACCCGGTGCGCATCAGGGTCCTCGAACTGCTGCAGGGCGGCCCCGTCGCCGTGCGGGATCTGCTCACCGAGATCGAGATCGAACCCTCCAGCCTGTCCCAGCAGTTGGCCGTGTTGCGGCGCTCCGGGATCGTCGTCTCGATCCGCGAGGGCTCGACGGTCAGCTACGCGCTGGCCGGCGGTGACGTGGCGGAACTGCTGCGCGCCGCCCGCCGTATCCTCACCGAACTCCTCGCGGGCCAGAACGAGTTGCTGGCCGAACTGCGCCAGGCCGAACCGCCGTTGCCGGTGCCGCAGCGCAGCGCCGGCCCGAGCTGACGCAGACGCGCCGGCGGGAGATCCGGGCGGGGACGCACCGGGGCGAGCCCAGCGGCATGCCCAGCGCGGGCGAAGCAGCGGGCGAGCCTGTGCTGCGGCATGCACAACGGCGGGCGCAGGGCCCGGCGGTCGCGATCGTGGGCACCGCCGGGCCCTTCGGGCTGCCGCGACCGACCGCCGTCGGGAACGCGCGCGACCTCCATGGCGAGCCGCGAAACCATGCGACCGCGCGCCGCGGCGAGCCGTGAACGGAGCCGAACAGCAGCCCGGTCCTCGAACGAAACACACCTAAACGCCAGGGTTCGCCACCCCTTCCGCCACGTAGAAATATCTACCAGCATGCATATGCCCGGTCGGCATGCGGCCACCGGCGAACGTCATACACGGAGCCGACGTGAGCGATGCGATGTGGATGCGCGGCGTGGAGTGGCTCTCCGCCGCCGCGACGGACCCGCGACTGTGCAAGCGGGAGTGGGACCAGGGTGACGGGGTGGCGCTGCTGGAGGCGGGGCGCTACTGGGACGTGCTCAGCGTGCCGGACCGGCTGGGACTGCTCGCCCTGGACCTGCTGTGGCAGGTCTCTCGTCACATGCCGGGGCCGACGCTGGTCGACACCGCGGCGCACCGCGTGGGCTTCTTCCTGCCGCCCGATCCCGGCAGCCGGTGGATCGGGGCGGGGCTGCGGCGCGCGGGCCGGGGTTCGTGGGTGGCGGTGCCTCCCCCCTACCGGGCCGCCCGCTTCGTGGAGTGGCTGGTGCCACCGGACGGGACGGGCGGTCTGCACGCGCCCGGAACGCTGGAAACGGCGTTGAGGCAGGCCAACGGCACGCTTGCCGTGCTGTCACCGTCGATCAGGGCGTGACCGCTCAGGCACGCCGGCCGCCGCCGCCGTCGCGCCGACCGCGGGGCAAGAGGGCGACGGGGCGAGCGGGGCGACGGGGCGAGCGAGGGCAGCAACAGCACGCTTGGGCGGGTGAGCGTGCTCCGGTCGGGTGAGCGCGCTCCTGGCGGGTGAACGCGCTCCCATCGCGGGCCGGCGCGCGGCTCCGCGACGAGCAGCGCGCGGATCGGCACGCGGCACCGGGGCCAGGAGGACCCACCGGCCGCATGCACACAGGTGCACCTCGGAGGGAGGCGGGCCCAGCCGCGTCGTTCCGCACAGCCTTCCAATTCGCTTGCGGCGTAAGGCAATTCCGACAGTCGACGCAGAAGTGAACAGATACCGGTCACTTTCCGAGCGAAGTCTCACTCGACCGTGCGGGATCGATCGATGACGGTGTGTACTGTGCTGCGAGTGCCTGGTCCGAGGCCGTCGGACCGCCCATGCCCTGAACACCGCGACGCCGCCCGACCTCCACTGGAACCGAATCCATGATCGAAGTACCGGACCTCGTGGCCGGCGCCCTGGCCGCCGGCACACTGTCCGCGTTCGCCTTCGGCGGCGGCCTGGTGCGATCACGGCGACGGCACAACCGGCAGCTCGCGGAGATCGCCGCGCTGCGCACCCGACTCGACGGCACCGCACGGGCGTTCACGGCCGAGGTCGAGCATCTGGCGACGCAGCGCGTGCCCGCCGCCGCCCGCCAGGTGGCCCACCCGCACCTGTCCGTGCCGGGGCCCCTCCAGCCGCTCACCTCCGGCACCCCGCTGGGCATCGCCCTGGAGAACGTGGTGCTGGCGCTGCAGTCCGAGGCCGCCGCCCAGCGCACCCGGATCGACGCCGCGGCACAGGCCGGCATGCGTGGCGCCGTCCGGGAGATCCAGGCGGCCCTGTACCGGCTGCAGGACGCGCTGCGGGGCCTCCAACAGCGTTACGACGACCCGGAACTGGCGCAGACCCTGTTCCGCCTGGACCACGAGAACGAGCAGTCGCTGCGCCGCGCGCAGGTCGCGGCCGTGGTGTGCGGCGCCTGGGTGGGGCTGGCCCGCGAGGAGTCGCACCTGGTGGACGCGGTGACCGGCGGCCAGGCGCGGCTCGCGGGCTACCAACGGGTCCAGGTCCACAACCACCTCGAACCCGGAACGGCCCTGGTCTCGCACGCCGTCGAGCCGGTGGCCGTCATCGTCGCCGAACTGCTCGACAACGCGCTCCGGCACTCCGCCCCCGACACCGACGTCGTGGTCAGCCTGGAGCACGTCCACCACGGCGTGTGCGTCACCGTCGACGACGCGGGCCTGGGCATGACGCACGACGAACGGGACCGCGCCCAGCGGCTGGTGGCCGGCGACGACCCCATCCTGCTCACCGACCTCGGCGACCCGCCGCGCATGGGCCTCGCCGCGATCGGCCGGCTGACCAGGCAGTTCGACCTGAGCGTCGACGTCTCCTCGGCCTCCCCCTACGGCGGCGTGCGTGCGGTGCTGCGGGTCGACAGCCATCTCCTCAGTCACCTCGACCCGGCCGACCGGCCACCGGCCGCGAGCGCCCCGCGCACCACGCGCACCACGCGCAGGACCGTCTCCGACCGGCCCGCCACCCCCGACCGGCC
>NZ_JAHHIU010000303.1 GCF_024539815.1 Streptomyces hayashii | reverse complement strand
GCGAAGGCCCCGCCCGTGGGAACGGCCGGGGCCTTCGCCACCGCGGATGCGTCCAGGTGCGGACGCGAACCGCGGATGCGTCCAGCGCCTACGCGAGCAGCGCCGGGATGGTGTCCTCATGGGCCCTGCGGAGCTCCTCCAGGGACAGCTCGAACTCGCCCTGCAGCTCGACCGTGTCGCCGTCGACGACGCCGATGCGGGTGACGGGCAGACCGCGCGCCCCGCACATGTCGGTGAAACGGAGCTCCTCGGAGCGCGGCACCGCGACGACCGCGCGGCCGGCCGACTCGGAGAAGAGGAGCGTGAAGGCGTCGAGGCCGTCGGGCACGATCAGCCGCGCGCCCTTGTCGCCGAGCAGCGCCGACTCGACGACCGCCTGGACCAGACCGCCGTCGGACAGGTCGTGCGCGGAGTCGATCATGCCGTCGCGGGAGGCGGAGATCAGGATGTCGGCGAGCAGCCGCTCCCGCTCCAGGTCGACCTTCGGAGGCAGCCCGCCCAGATGGTCGTGGACGACCTGGGACCAGGCCGAGCCGCCGAACTCCTCACGGGTGTCACCGAGGAGGTAGAGCAGCTGGCCCTCCTCCTGAAAGGCGACGGGGGTGCGCCGGGCCACGTCGTCGATGACGCCCAGCACCGCGACCACCGGGGTCGGATGGATGGCCGCCTCGCCGGTCTGGTTGTAGAGCGAGACGTTGCCGCCGGTCACCGGGGTGCCCAGCTGCTGGCAGGCGTCGGCGAGACCGCGGATGGCCTCCGCGAACTGCCACATCACCGCCGGGTCCTCGGGCGAGCCGAAGTTCAGGCAGTCGGAGACGGCGAGCGGCTTGGCGCCGGTCGTGGCCACGTTGCGGTACGCCTCGGACAGCGCCAGCTGCGCGCCCGCGTACGGGTCGAGCTTGGCGTAGCGGCCGTTGCCGTCGGTCGCGATGGCGACGCCGAGGCCGGTCTCCTCGTCGATGCGGATCATCCCGGAGTCCTCGGGCTGGGCCAGCACCGTGTTGCCCTGCACGAAGTGGTCGTACTGGGAGGTGATCCACTTCTTGGAGGCCTGGTTCGGGGAG
The DNA here is from genome assembly GCF_024539815.1 of Streptomyces hayashii. GTDB lineage: Bacteria > Actinomycetota > Actinomycetes > Streptomycetales > Streptomycetaceae > Streptomyces > Streptomyces hayashii. The sequence continues at coordinate 8,452 of NZ_JAHHIU010000303.1, read as the reverse complement.
GACACCAGCTTCAGGACCTGGTCCTTCAGCTCCTCGCCCGTGGCCGGCCGGGGCAGCTTGTTCGCGTCGTCCGCCTGGAGGGCGTCCTGCCAGTCGGGGCGGGCGTAGGGGCGCTCGTAGACCGGGCCGTCGTGGGCGACCGTGCGCGGGTCGACGTCGACGATCTTGCCGCCGTGCCAGAAGATCTCCAGCCGGTCGCCGTCGGTCACCTCGCCGATGACGGTGGCGATGACGTCCCACTTGTCGCAGATCTCCAGGAACCGGTCGATCTTGCCCGGCTCGACGACCGCGCACATGCGTTCCTGCGACTCGCTCATGAGGATTTCCTCGGGCGAGAGCGTGGAGTCGCGCAGCGGCACGTCGTCCAGCGTCACGCGCATGCCGCCGGAGCCGTTGGAGGCCAGCTCGGACGTGGCGCAGGACAGACCGGCCGCGCCGAGGTCCTGGATGCCGACGACCAGCTTCTCCTTGAACGCCTCCAGGGTGCACTCGATGAGGAGCTTCTCCTGGAAGGGGTCGCCGACCTGGACGGCGGGCCGCTTGGACGGCTTGGCGTCGTCGAAGGTCTCGGACGCGAGGATCGACGCGCCGCCGATGCCGTCGCCGCCGGTGCGGGCCCCGTAGAGGATGACCTTGTTGCCCGCGCCGGACGCCTTCGCGAGGTGGATGTCCTCGTGGCGCATCACGCCGATGGCGCCGGCGTTGACCAGCGGGTTGCCCTGGTAGCAGGCGTCGAAGACGACCTCGCCGCCGATGTTGGGCAGGCCCAGGCAGTTGCCGTAGCCGCCGATGCCGGCGACGACGCCCGGCAGGACGCGCTTGGTGTCGGGGTGGTCCGCCGCGCCGAAGCGCAGGGGGTCGACGACCGCGACCGGACGCGCGCCCATCGCGATGATGTCGCGCACGATGCCGCCGACGCCGGTGGCCGCGCCCTGGTAGGGCTCGACGTAGGACGGGTGGTTGTGCGACTCCACCTTGAAGGTGACGGCGTAGCCCTGGCCGACGTCGACGACACCGGCGTTCTCGCCGATGCCGACGAGCAGCGCGTCGGACTGCGGGGCCTTCTCGCCGAACTGGCGCAGGTGGACCTTGGAGGACTTGTACGAGCAGTGCTCGGACCACATGACCGAGTACATGGCGAGTTCGGCGCCGGTCGGGCGGCGGCCGAGGATCTCCACGACCCGCTCGTACTCGTCCTTCTTCAGGCCGAGTTCGGCCCAGGGCAGCTCGACGTCGGGGGTCTCGGCCGCGTGCTCGACCGTGTCCAGAGGCGTCCGGCTCATGCGTTGACCAGCTTCTTGAGGATCGAGGTGAAGAACGGGAGACCGTCGGTGCGGCCGGAGCCGATGAGCGGCTCGACGGCGTGCTCCGGGTGCGGCATGAGGCCCACGACGTTGCCGGCCTCGTTGGTGATGCCGGCGATGTCGCGGAGGCTGCCGTTGGGGTTGACGTCCACGTAGCGGAAGGCGACCCGGCCCTCCGCCTCCAGCTCGTCGAGCGTGCGCTCGTCGGCGACGTACCGGCCGTCCATGTTCTTCAGCGGAATGTGGATCTCCTGGCCGGCCGAGTAGTCGGTCGTCCAGGCGGTGTCCGCGTTCTCCACCCGCAGCTTCTGGTCGCGGCAGATGAAGTGGAGGTGGTCGTTGCCGAGCATCGCGCCCGGGAGGAGGTGGGCCTCGGTGAGGATCTGGAAGCCGTTGCAGATGCCGAGGACCGGGAGGCCGGCCTTCGCCTGCTCGATCAGGGGCTCCATCACCGGCGAGAAGCGCGCGATCGCACCGGCGCGCAGATAGTCTCCGTAGGAGAAACCGCCGCACAACACCACTGCGTCAACCTGGTGGAGGTTCTTGTCCTTGTGCCAGAGAGCGACGGGTTCGGCCCCCGCGAGGCGGATCGCACGCTGGGTGTCCCGGTCGTCGAGGCTGCCCGGGAAAGTGACGACGCCAATACGAGCGGTCACTTCGCGGCCCCCGCGACGACCTCTTCCGACTCGACCTTGACCGTGAAGTCCTCGATCACGGTGTTGGCGAGGAAGGATTCCGCAAGATCGTGGATGCGGGCGAGGACGGCCTCGTCGACCGGGCCGTCAACTTCCAGTTCGAATCGCTTTCCCTGACGTACGTCGGAGATGCCTTCGAAACCCAGCCGCGGCAGTGCGCGCTGCACCGCCTGGCCCTGGGGGTCGAGGATCTCCGGCTTGAGCATGACGTCGACTACGACGCGCGCCACTGGCACTCCCGGTGGTGTGGTGCTGAGCAGGTTCCTGCAGGTGTCTCCAACAGGTGGCTTCAGACTACCCGCACAAAATTTCTACGCGAGTAGAGTTGGAGGAAGCTACGTGACGGCCATCACGATCCCGCATCGGCGGGGGATGTTCACGAAAAGTTACGGGAAAGATCCCCGACCATCCCCGGATGCCTATTGCGCCCGGACACGCGGACAGATTTAGTCGGGCTTCACAATGCATTGCCGCGCACTGTACAAATGAATTAGAAATAGCCGAGACTCGGCGCGACGCCACGACTGAACCGTTTGTGGCGCCGGACGAAGGGACCGATATTCGTGGCGCAGAAGGTCGTGGTCACTCTCTTTGACGACATCGACGGCTCGGAAGCGGCGGAAACGATCGCCTTCGGGCTCGACGGCAAGTCGTACGAGATCGACCTGAATGAAGGCAATGCCGAGAAACTGCGTAAGGCGCTCGCGCCCTACGTCGAGGCCGGCCGCAAGCGGTCGAAGTCGGGCAAGGCCTACAAGCAGACGGAGGTCGCCCCCGACCCCGCGGCCGTCCGGGCCTGGGCCCAGGCCAACAAGATGGAGGTGCCGGCCCGCGGCCGTATCCCCAAGAAGGTCTACGAGGCGTTCACCGACGCCCAGTGAGACGAGCCCGACGAGCGGCACCCGGTGAGCGGCGCTCTCGTGCCCTCCCCGCGGGCCCGGGCCGACGGCCGGTCACCCGCCCCTCGGACGAACCGACTTGCGCTGCACCCCTCCCGGTCGGCTAGAGTCTGGAGCACGCCGAGGGGCGAGGCCGAAAAGCCCAGCTCACGGAGTACATGCGGGTGTAGTTCAGTAGTAGAACATCCCCCTTCCAGGGGGAAGGCGCAGTGTGCAATTCCTGTCACCCGCTCTGCACCGCCGGTCTGACCAGTCTTCTGGATCAGGTAGGCTGGTGCTCGCGCCGATCGGTGAGAGCCGGTCGGAGGCAATGCGGACGTAGCTCAGTTGGTAGAGCGCAACCTTGCCAAGGTTGAGGTCGCGAGTTCGAGCCTCGTCGTCCGCTCAGGAATCAGACCCCGGTCCACTGGACCGGGGTCTTTTCGTGCGCCTTGAACCCGGCCGCCCCGAACCCGGCTGCCCCGAACCCGGCTGCCCCGAACCCATGTGCCCTGAACCCGTCCTGCGCGTGCCCTGAACGCACGGGGTTCTCAACGCAGGGGTCTCTGGACGCAGGGGCCCTGGAGGCAGGGGCCCTGGACGCACGGGCGCCGCACCGCATCGTCTGACATATGTCATACGGAGTGGTGACACCTCGCACTGCTGCCGGCCTCCGCCCGACGGGAGTCTGGAGGCATGAACACGAATGAACACGTGATCGAGGTCACCGGCCTCCGGCGTGTGTACGGGGGCGGGTTCGAAGCGGTCCGCGGAATCTCCTTCCACGTCGGCCGCGGCGAGATCTTCGCGCTGCTCGGCACCAACGGCGCCGGAAAGACGTCGACGGTCGAGTTGCTGGAAGGGCTCGCACGGCCGGACGGCGGACGCGTGTCGGTGCTCGGGCACGACCCGTACACCGAGCGGGCCGCCGTCCGGCCGCGCACCGGCGTGATGCTCCAGGAGGGCGGCTTCCCGTCCGAGCTGACCGTCGCCGAGACGGCGCGGATGTGGGCCGGATGCGTGAGCGGGGCCCGTCCGATCGGGCGGGCGCTGGCGCTGGTCGGGCTCACCGCACGGGCGGACGTCCGGGTCAAGCAGCTGTCCGGGGGCGAGCGGCGGCGCCTGGACCTGGCGCTCGCGGTGCTGGGCGAACCCGAGGTGCTGTTCCTGGACGAGCCGTCCACCGGCCTGGACGCCGAAGGCCGACGGGACACCTGGGAGCTGGTGCGCGCCCTGCGCGACGCGGGCACCACGGTGCTGCTGACCACTCACTACCTGGAAGAGGCCGAAAACCTCGCCGACCGGCTGGCCATCCTGCACCGGGGCCGCATCGCCGCCGCCGGGACGCCCGCCGAGGTGACCGCCGCCCAGCCGTCCCGGATCGCCTTCGAACTGCCCGAGGGCTACTTCCCGGGCGACCTGCCGCCATTGGGCGAGCTGGGCGTGTGCGGACACGAGGTCGACGGGCGCGTCGTACGGCTGCGCACCCGGGAACTCCAGCGGGCCGCGACCGGACTCCTGGTCTGGGCGCAGCGGACCGGGATCGAGCTGCGCCGGCTCGACGTGCGGTCGGCCTCGCTGGAGGAGGCGTTCCTGGGAATCGCCCGGGAGGCCTCGGCCGACGCGGCGACCGACGAGACCGAGGAGGTCGCGGCATGAGCGGGACGACGGTGCGGGACACGGCCGGCCGGGCGGCCGGGGGAACGGTCACGACTCCCGCACGCCGGATGGCCGCCCTCGCACGCGCCGAACTGACGCTGCTCGGCCGCAGCAGGAGCACGCTCCTCATGGCCGTGCTCGTGCCGCTGGCGCTGCCGGTCAGCCTCGCCCCGACGGTCGACGGCATGCACGTCCAGGACGCGGGGCTCACCGCCGGCCTGGTGCTGCTGCCCGCCGCGATCGGCTTCTCCCTGCTGTTCGGGGTGTATTCGGCGCTGACGATCATCTACACGGCCCGGCGCGAGGAGTTGGTGCTCAAGCGGCTGCGCACCGGCGAGCTGCGGGACGTCGAGATCCTCGGCGGGACGGCGCTGCCGGTCCTCGTCACGGGGCTGGTGCAGTCGGCGGTGCTGGTGGCCGGCTCCACCGTCCTGCTGGACGTGCCGGCCCCGAAAGCGCCGCTCCTCGCCGTGCTGGGCCTGTTGTCCGGCCTGGTGATGTGCGCGGCGCTCGCGGCCGTCACGGCGACGGCGACCCGGACCGTGGAGAGCGCGCAGGTCACCACCGCGCCGGTGGTGCTCGTGTCGATGGCCGGCTCCGGGGTGGCCGTCCCCCTGGAGCTGCTGCCCGACGGGCTCGCCTCGGCCTGCGCCCTGCTGCCGCTGTCGCCGGTGATCACACTGATACGCGGCGGCTGGACCGGAGCCCTGTCGGCGCACGACGCGCTGGGCGCCGCGGCAACCGCACTGGCCTGGACCGCGTTGGCGGTGTTTGCTGTACGCCGGTGGTTCCGGTGGGAACCCCGGCGCTGAGGGGCACGGAGCGCCGGGGGCACGGACACACGGAACGCCAGGAGCACGGACACGGGGAGACGGGGGACGCGCGGATGCGCAGGCCGTGGGGATGGTGGCGGCGCAAGAGCACGCCCGCGAAGGTCGAGACGTACACACGATGGTCGTTCCACTTCTTCGCCGTGGCGGAGTTCATGGCGGTGGGGCTGCCCTCCGCCGGGGGGCTGCCGACCGGGCTGGGGCGGTGGCTGCCGGCGCTGACGCTCGTGCACTGCACGCTCGGCGCGGTGACGGCGTCAAGGGCGCTGGACTGGACGCGTGGCCGCCGGCCCCAGCCCGTCCGGCTGCTGTGGGCCCTCGCCGCCGTCACCGCGACGGTCTCCGTCGCCGCTGTCGCCGTCGCGGAGCGCGGCCCGGACCACGAGGGCGTCGACGCCACCGCGGGCGCCGTCTTCGGCGTCGTCCTGGCCTTCGGAGCGGGCTTCACCGCGCTCGGCGTGCGCAGCCGGCGGCGGGTGCTGGCGGTCGTCGCCGGTTTCGCCCTGGGCGCCGGGGTCATGGCGTTCCCCGTCGGACTGCCCGGCGCGGCCGTCCTGGCGACGATGGCGGCGGTGTTCATCGGCGGCGGCTTCCTCGCCTTCACCTCGGTCTTCTCCGTCTGGCTGCTCGACGCCGTCTTCCGGCTGGACGAGGCACGCGACACGCGGGCCCGGCTCGCCGTCGCCGAGGAGCGGCTGCGGTTCGGGCGGGATCTGCACGACGTGATGGGCCGGAACCTGGCGGTGATCGCCCTGAAGAGCGAGCTGGCCGTGCAACTGGCCCGGCGCGGTCGGCCCGACGCTGTGGAGCAGATGATCGAGGTGCAGCGCATAGCGCGGGAGTCGCAGCGCGAGGTGCGCGACGTCGTACGCGGTTACCGGGAGGCCGACCTTGGTGTCGAACTCGCGGGCGCCCAAGGCGTGTTGACGGCGGCGGGCATCGCCTGCGAGGTGAGCGCGGAGCCCGGCGCGCTGCCCGCCGAGGTGCAGTCCGCGCTCGGCTGGGTGGTGCGCGAGAGCACCACCAACGTGCTGCGGCACGGAGACGCGGGCCGATGCTCGGTGACGCTGCGAAGGACTGCGGAAGGCGTGGTGCTGACGGTGGAGAACGACGGGGCGGGCCCCGCCGGCGCGGGCGGCGGGTCGGGACTCACCCGCGCGGGCGGCGGGTCCGGGCTCGCCGGACTGCGGGAACGGTTGCGCGGGGTCGACGGGACCCTGACGGCCGGGCCCGTGGGAACGGGCGCGTTCCGCGTGGTCGCCGAGGTGCCGCTGAGCGAGGAGACGGCTGTGAGAGAGGTCACTTCATGACGGTGCGAGTACTGCTCGCCGACGACGAGCATCTGATCCGGGGCGCCCTGGCCGCGCTGCTGTCCCTGGAGGACGACCTGGTGATCGTCGCCGAGGCGGCCACCGGGCCCGAGGCGCTGGCGATGGCGCGGGCCCACGAGCCCGACGTGGCGGTCCTGGACCTGCAGATGCCGGGCGCCGACGGTGTGAAGGTCGCCACATCCCTGCGGGCCGAACTGCCCGGCTGCCGGGCCCTGATCGTCACCAGCCACGGTCGGCCGGGGCATCTCAAACGGGCGCTTGCGGCCGGTGTGCGCGGGTTCGTCCCGAAGACGGTGAGCGCCCAGCGGCTCGCCGAGATCATCCGCACGGTGCACGCCGGGAACCGTTACGTGGACCCGGAGTTGGCGGCCGACGCGATCGCCGCCGGCGACTCGCCCCTGACCTCGCGCGAGGCGGAGGTGCTCGAACTCGCCGCCGACGGGGCGCCCGTCGCGGAGATCGCCGAGCGGGCCGCGCTGTCGCAGGGGACCGTGCGGAACTACCTGTCGTCGGCCGTCTCCAAGCTCGGGGCGGAGAACCGGCACACGGCGGTGCGGATCGCGCGGGAGCGGGGTTGGGTATAGTTGGCCTCGCGCCACGGCACGTTCACCACGGCGCGGCAGTGCGGACGTAGCTCAGTTGGTAGAGCGCAACCTTGCCAAGGTTGAGGTCGCGAGTTCGAGCCTCGTCGTCCGCTCCACAGGAAAGGCCCCGGTCATCGACCGGGGCCTTTCGCGTGGGCCGCTCACGCCCAGGCGGTGCCCGTCAGGCGCTCGTAGGCCTCGACGTACTTCGCGCGGGTCGCGTCCACGATGTGCTGGGGCAGCGGCGGCGGGGGCTGCTCGCTGTGACGGTCCCAGCCGGACTCGGCCGAGGTCAGCCAGTCGCGCACGAACTGCTTGTCGAACGAGGGCTGTGCGCGGCCGGGCTGCCACTGGTCGGCCGGCCAGAAGCGGGACGAGTCCGGGGTGAGGACCTCGTCGGCGATGACCAGGGTCTCGCCCTCGTAGCCGAACTCGAACTTGGTGTCCGCGAGGACGACGCCCCGGTCACGGGCGATGTCGCGGGCCCGGCCGTAGACGGCCAGCGTGGCCTGACGGAGCTGGGCCGCGGTGTCGGCGCCGACCTGACGGGCCACCTCCTCGTAGGAGACGTTCTCGTCGTGCTCGCCGACGGCGGCCTTGGTGGCCGGGGTGAAGATCGGACCGGGGAGCTCGCTGCCGTCGACCAGGCCCTCGGGAAGGGCGAGGCCGCAGACCGTGCGGGACTCCCGGTACTCGACGAGGCCCGAGCCGGTGAGGTAGCCGCGGGCCACGCACTCGACCGGGACCATCCGCAGCGACTTGCAGATCAGCGTGCGTCCGGCCCAGTCGGCGGGGGCTCCGGCGGGTGGCTCCGTGCTCAGGACGTGGTTCGGGACCAGGTCGGCGAGCCGCTCGAACCACCACAGGGAGAGCTGGGTGAGGATGCGGCCCTTGTCGGGGATCTCGGTCGGCAGTACCCAGTCGTAGGCGGACGTGCGGTCGCTGGCGACCATCACGAGGTCGCCCGCCTCGTTCTGGTACAGCTCGCGCACCTTGCCGGTGTGCAGATGCACCAGGCCCGGCACCTGAAGGGGCTCGGGCTTTTCTACGAATCCGGACACGGTTCCTCCCCGTGGTTCTGACCTGGAGGATCGATTGTCCCTTAGTTCAGGATTGCTCTGGGACGCCGGGTGCCGGGACCGCCCGGGAGGGGGCGGGACGGGGGATGGAC
>NZ_JAHHIU010000302.1 GCF_024539815.1 Streptomyces hayashii | reverse complement strand
GGGTGGTGTCGGAGCGGGCGGGGGTTTCGGTGTCGTGGGCGGCTGGGGCGACGGTGGTGTGTGCTGCCGCGGGGCCGGTGCGGGTTCGGCCGGGGCCGGCCGGGGCCGGGGCGCCGAGGGCTGGGACTGCGGCGCGGGCACCGGACGGGACTCGGCCGGCGTCGTCGACTGCGGGGTCTGTTTGCCGCCGGAGTCGCTGACCCGGCGGCCGCGCTTGGGCGCGGGGGCGGACGGGGGAGCCTCGGTCTCGCTCTGCTGCTTCCGCGTCTCCTGGGCCTCCCGTGTCGCCTCGGCGGACCGGTGGGCGGTCTGCCGCTGCTCGCGCTTGGACTGGCCGAGCCAGCCCCGCTTCTGCAACGCGGCTCGGCCGCGGCCCTTGTTGCCGAACCTGTCCAACGCGCCGACCACATGGCCCGCGCCCCTGGCGGTGGTCCCCGAGACGCGTCCGCCGGCTCGGGCGGTCCCGACGGCCATGCCCGGGGCCATGGCGGCGGCCTTGTCGAAGGTGGCGTTCGCGCCGTCCCGGATGCCGAGGGCGTCCTCGCCGCCCGCGACCTGCGGGGTGAAGTTCCCGGACAGCAGCTTCTTCAGCATCATCACGATGGCGACGGTGACCAGGAGCAGCATGAGCAGCTGGGTGCCGAGCGCGATCTGGGCGGGCAGGATCATCTGGTAGAGCACCAGCAGCACGGTCAGGATGACGCCGAAGCCCGCGCGGAGCACGAAGCTGTGGATGAACGTCTCCAGCCAGCTCTTCAGCAGCTTCTGCTGGGAGGGGTGGATGCCGAGCGTGGCGACCAGCGGCAGCAGCATGACCAGGATCAGCGTGACGGCGTGCCACAGCAGGGTGAGCGCGCTGAGCACGAGGACCATCACGCCGACGATGAAGGCGGCCACGAGCGAGTAGAAGGCGATGCCCACCCGGTCGGTGGCGTTCTTGCCGGCCCAGTCGTTGAAGGCCACCGGATAGATCTTTCCGTCCGCGACGTGCTCGCCGCCGGCGATCTCCTTGCGGATGTCTTCCCAGTCCCCGAACTTGTCCCCGTCCGGCTTGTCGTCTCCACGCTGGTCGTCCACGTTGGTCCAGGACTGGGCGACGGCTTGGCGGACCCGGAGGTCCCCGCAGCGCGGAGTGTTCTTGTCACCCCAGTAGCAGTCGTATTTCGTGTCACTGTTGAAGGTGCAGGTCCCGTCCTGAGCGGAGACCTTCCCGCCGCTGTCCTTGCGGAAGACGCAGTTCGCGCCCACGTCGCCGAACTGGCCCATGGCCCAGGGACGGAACGCGAGGGTGTCGTACATGGCGCAGCTCGACAACCGCAGACCCACCTCGCCGGATTCGTGCTTGCCGTTGTCGGGAAGGTCGCAGGGGGACTGCATCCGGCCCGACACGCCTGCGAGCACGGTGGAGCTGAGCGCCGAATTGGCGCTGGCTATCCACTCGTCGGAGCTCTGCACGACCTTGTCGTAGTTGTTGCCGGTGAGGAACGCCATGACGGCGATCACGGTGAGGGCGGTCCAGGACACGCCCGCCCAGACTTCGCGCATGTCCCCCTTGCGCCACTTGGTGAACACCCAGAGGCCGACCAGCAGGATCATGACGGTGACGGCGGGCTTCAGGACGTTGTCGCGGAGGGTGGTCACGACGTTGTCGCGTCCGGTGTAGAGGCCGGAGAAGGGGCTCGGGTTGGACGCCATCTCCTTGATGGAGATGGAGAAACGGGTGAGCACCTTGGTGCCGTAGAAGACCGCGTCCGCGATGCCGTTGTTGACGTAGGCCATGACCTGGCAGGAGTCGGCTCCGCTGCCCCATGAGCCGTTGTCCTCGGAGGCGTCGCCCTTGCCCTTGAACGTCATGGACCAGTTGAGGCCCCGCATGCCGTTCAGCTCGTACAGGGTGTAGTGCTTCGCCTGGTCCGGCTCCACCTTGAAGGAGCCTTTGACCGTTCCCGTCTGGTCACCGAGGTTCTGGGAGCCGCCGTCGTCCTGCCACTGGGCGACGGCGGGCATGATCCCTTCGCCGTTGCTGCCCGGCGAGTCCATGTGGTAGCTCTCGTCGCCGGTGAAGTTGCAGGCGAAGTCCGCGTACGCCGAACTCGGCGCGGCCAGGGTGAGGGCGATCAGCGCCAGCACCAGGAACAGGCCGGCGCGGACGGCCACACCGGCTCTCCGTATGCGGCGGCCCAGTGCTGTGCGCGGATGCATCGGTATTCCTTCGGGGTACGCGGGGCGGATGGAGGGGGGAGGCGCGGCTCAGTCGCCGAAGTGGTCGGTCAGGACGCAGCCGTCCACGAGGGCGGGCTTGCGCTCGAAGCCGCTCGGCACCGCGAGGTCGGCGTCGCAGGCCAGGAACCGCAGGCCGGACCGCTGAAGGCTGCGGATGGCCTGGTTGGCGACCGGGACGACCGCGAAGTTCTCGCCGACCAGGAACTTGTCGCCGCTCGCCTTGGCCGCGGCCTGGAACTTCTTCATGTCGGGGACGGTGAGCAGCGCGATGGGCCGGCCGGAGTCGTCCGTGCACACGGCGCGCTCCTCGATGGCCCAGGCAGGGTCCTGCGACTCGTCCGTGCCCCAGGCGTCGCCGTCGTTGCCGGTGTCGTACGCCTCGCCCGTCGCCACGTCCTGGCAAGGGGTGTACCGGTTGACGTAGTTCGCGACGGACTCCGGGTCGGAGGCCCTGGGCAGCCCGCCGGAGCCGGTCGGGCCGGTCGGGCCGGTCGGGTCTGCCGGGTTGTCGCCCGTTGTGCCGGTCGAGGCAGCGGTGGGGGCGGCCGTGGCGTCGTCGCCGCCGTCCTCGCCGCTGCCGCACGCGCCGAGCGTGAGCAGCGCGACGAGGGTGACGCCGGTGGTGAGTGCTGTGCCGAGTCTCATGTCTGCCTACCGGTCCAGGGGATCGAGGAGATAGTCGGTCAGCACGCAGCCGGACGCCTGCGCGTCCTGGACGCGGTACCCGGCGGGCGCCTTGAAAGCGGGGTCGCAGTTCTCCAGCAGCAATCCGGCTTCGAGGAGGGTCTTGCTGGCTCGGTAGTTCGTGGGGTCGAGGACGAAGTCGGCACCGAACATGAACTCTCCGCGCGCCAGGGTGCGCTTCCAGCCGTCATCCTTCGTGGCCTTCTTGCGGTAGTTCTCCTGGAACGCCTTCATGTCGCTCGGCAGATAGATGGTCCAGCCGCCGAGGTCGGACCGCGTCTCGCCGCAGAAGCCCGATTTGCTGATCGCCCAGGCGTCGGTCTCGGCCTTCTCCGCGGCGGAGTCGTTCTCGTCGGACGGTCCGAGGAACCCCTCCGCCGGCGTTCCGTCGGCGCTCTCGTCGTCCGTGAGGTTGTCGCACGGCAGGCCCGCGCCGGAGATGAACTCCTGGACGTCCCGCAGCGTCCTGGCGCTGGGCAGCTTCGCCGCGTCGGAACCGGAGCCCGCGCCGCCCCCCGAGGGGGAAGCGGACGAGTCGCCCGCGGCCTTGTCCGAGCCGGATCCGCAGGCGCTGAGCGCGGCGAGCAGGACGACGGCGGCGACGCCCGTGGTCAGGGACTTGTGCAGGGCCATGGGGGTGCGGGCCTCCGGGGACGAGGTGGGTACGGGCGAGGTCATACGGCGGCCGTCTCCGGCGCCGGGGCCGGCGCGGACGCCGCCGGGTCCTCCTCCGCCTCCTGAAGGAACGTCCAGTCCCAGACGCTCAGGGGCGGGTTGACGCCCTGGCGGGCGGGGCGGGTGGTGCCGTTGGTGTCCGTGGCGGCGAGGATCTCCTGGAAGACCAGGTCGACGGCGACCGTGCCCACGCGCTTGTCGGCGTCGCGCTGGAGGCAGACGCCCGTGCGGAGCTCCTGGAGGGCGGCGATGACCTTCGGGTCGTTCTCCGGGCGGCCCAGCAGCGGCGCCACCAGGGACGCCTCCTGCGCCGACTTCTGCTTGAAGGCGAAGACGGTGTGGATCTGGTTGGCGCCGCCGCTGCGGGCCTCGGAGTCCTCGATCTGCACGAGGTCGATGGCCTGCTGGGTGATCAGGACCGTCACCGCGAGGTAGGAACGGCCCTGCTTGAGGGCGCGCCGCATCAGGTCGCGGCCCGACTCGGTCGCCGTGACGACGTACGCCTCGTCGACGAAGAGGGCCTTGGGGCGCAGGCCGATCTCGCCGGTCACCGGGTTCTTCTCGTAGCCGACGTCCAGCATCTGGCTGCCCAGTTCCACGACCGCCATCAGCGCGGTCGCCGCGAGGCGCTCCGCCGGGTTCCAGTTGCGCGGGTCGGAGGCGGCCGGCGACTGGAAGCCGCGCAGGGTGATGACCGTGCGGCGCTTGCGCATGCTGGACAGCGGCTGGGGGTGCTCGGCGAAGGAGAGACGGGCGTAGGGGAGCGTGCGCAGCTCGGTGAGGAGCATCTGCGCGAGCTTCAGGTCCTTCTGCGCCTCGCGGTCGCCGGTGGCCACCGCGTGGTCGTAGGCCGCCACGACCTCGTCGACCACCTGCCACAACGTGGGCCGGGGGACGGCGAGTTCGGCGTCGCGCGCGGTGTGGCCCTGCTCGACGGCCTGGCGGATCGCGGAGTTGTAGCGGCCGATGACGGTGGCCATGCCCTCGATGACGGGCAGGCGCACGCGCTGGTAGTCCTCGTCGCCGAGGAAGCCGCGGAGCATCGACTCGGCGAGGAGACGGCCCGCGGGGACGTCGCGGGCGATGACCCACGGGTCGAGGACGCCCGCCTGGCCCTTGAGGAGGTCGACGACCTCCGTCTCCGCCCAGAACTCGGGGTTCACCGGCCGGAACCGGCTCCGCGGGGTGCCGAGGAGGCCCGTCTCCGCGTCGCCCGCGAAGTCCGGGTCGTTCACCTGGGAGCCGAAGGCCAGGTAGTAGCACATCTGGGCGAAGTCGGTCTTCGGGTCGATGACCAGGCAGCGGACGCCCGACTCGGACTCCTCGTAGAACTTCTGGAGGGCGAGCGAGGACTTGCCGCCGCCGGACGCGCCGACGATGGCGAGGCCGCCGCCGTCGTTGCGGGCCGGGCCGACGTGCAGCGAGTAGTGGACCGGCATCTTGCCCGCCCAGCCGACCAGGTTGCCCACCCAGCCCAGGCGCTTGCCGGAGCGCTGCTCCGGGTTGTCGCCCAACTCGGTTCCGGCCGTGGGCAGTCCGGCGCCGAGCTGCTCCACCTCCTGGAGCCGGAGGTAGGGCGCGATGGGCAGCTTCGGCGCGTCTCCGGGCAGCTGGGACTGGAGCAGACGCCACTGCTGGCGGGTCGGCCGCAGCAGGGTGACCTTCAGGTCCTGCTTGAACTGCATCTCCAGGACGCGGCGGCGGCGCTCCAGTTCCTTCACGTCGTGGGCCGAGATCGTGAAGCGGATCTGCGCCTCCATGCCCGGCATCTTGTGCTCGTCGATGTCGTCGACGAGTTCCTGGGCGCGGGTGACCTGGGTGGCCAGCCTGGTGTCGGGGCTGCGGCCGGAGTTGGCCATGTCGTTCATCTCGTCGACGAGGTTGCCGCGGATCTTGTCGGCGCGGTCCTTGAACTTCAGGTACGGGATGAGCGTGAACCGCATGTCGATCTCGACGGGGAAGTCCACGTGCTGGGCGGCGTACCGCGCCCACGCGGTCGACTGCCGGAAGCGGGTCTCGGCCGGCCAGTTGGCGGCGACCAGGGTGGTGGTGTAGCTGGTCTGCTGCTCGCCGGTGACCTCGTCGTACTGGTTGAGCACGATGTGCGTCTTGCGGTTCTCACCGGAGAAGTCGACGACCAGGTCGAACTGGTTGGGGCCCCAGGCGCGCGAGCCGAGCACCGGCTCCGGCGGGACCGGGAGGTCGCCGTGGAGCGGCTTGCGGATCAGCCAGACGAGCTCCTCGCGGCTGAGCGGGGCGCCCTTGAGGCCCTCCAGGCTCTCGTGGACCTCGACGGCGACCTGCGTCCACTCGGCGAGGACGTGCGGGGAGAGGTACTCGTCGGCGACGCCGGTCGCGGCGGCGGCGGCCTGGTCGGCGGCGCCGCGCACGCCGCGGAGCAGGCCGGGCTCGTCGTAGGGCTCGTCGTCCTGGGCGACGACCCCGCTGCCGCCGTTGGCGCGCTTGAGCGAACCCAGCTTGACCAGCAGGATGTTGCGCTCGCGCTTGGCGCCGATGCGCTCCTGGTACTCCGCCTTGCGCAGGTTGTACGCCTTGTAGTTCTCGGTGGGCTCCCAGGCGATCGCGTTCAGCTCCTCCGCCCAGGTCATCGCGGTGATCGGCTGGTACACCTTGCGGTAGTGGCACTCGACGTTGCGGTCGCCGCGGGCCAGGTTGAGCAGACCGCGGGCCGGCCCCTCGGCCATCGCCTGGAGCTCGCCGGCGTTCAGGTACTCGTCGATGGCGTTGGGCAGGACCAGGCCCGTCCATACCGAGTCGCCGTGCACGAAGATCATGTCGTCGGCGTAGCGGTAGGGGAGGCGGAGGTCCTCGCGGCGGGCGGAGGCCGAGGAGCCGGACGGCCTGGAACGGGCCGAGGAGGACCGGTTCGAGCCGCCCTGACCGCCCTGGCCGTTCTTCTTGCTCGACGAGGCGGCCATGATCATGGCGACCACGAAGAAGGCGGCCGCCCCGCCCAGAAGGATCAACATGAACATGGAGGACTCATCCTGCGGTAGTCGACGTCGGGGAGTGGTGACGGAGGCGGTGGGTCAGCGCCCGGCGGCCGCGAACGCGCTGCCGCGTTCGGCGGCGGCGCGGCGCGCGGCCTCGTAGCGGGCCTGCCAGCGAGGCGAGCCGGGGACGAAGAGGATCACCTGCCAGTGCAGTTGCTCCGGCTCCTGGTCGGCGGCGAGCCCCTGGAGGCGCTTGGGCTGGAACCACCAGTCCGTCCACACCACGATCTGCTGGCTCAGCGTGAGCGCGGAGGGCAGCGGCCGCCCCCACACGAAGTAGACGGCGAACGGCGGCCCGAAGTAGAGGATCGACGTCCACATCGACATCCCGAGGAACGGCAGGAACGCCGACACGGTGAACAGCGCGATGAGCCAGACCAGCCCGAAGCCGAAGGCCGCGCCCAGTGCGGGCAGCAGCAGGCCCGGCAGCGGGATGTTGCCCCAGTTCCAGATCCGCTTGGGGCGGTTGACCAGGTCGGTGTGGTCGTACGCGACCAGCGGCTCCGGCGCCTCCTGGCTCATGTCTGGTGACTCCCCTGTTCGGAACGGCTACGAGAACGCGTCGGGCGTCGCCCGGGCGTCGGTCAGTTGCCGCCGCCGATTTCCGTGCCGAGGCCGATCAGCACGCCAGCGAGACCGCTGGCGCCACCGATGATCAGCGCGGCGAGCGCGATCATGCCGAAGCCCTGGAACGCCTCGCGCATGCCGTCGCCGCGCTTCATCGACATCAGCATGCGGATGCCGAGGATGAGCAGGGCGATGACGGCGACCATCGTGCCCGCGTTGCGGAGGATGTCCTCGATCTTGCCGAACATCTCGTCCAGGGTCGTACCGGCAGCCAGGTACATGGTGGTTCCTCTCAGGTGGTGAAGCAGCGAAAGATGCGTGGGGGTGTCGCGTCGCGGTCCGGGTCAGGACTTGCCCGGCTTCGCGGCCGTGGACGGCTTGGACGGCCTGGACGGCGGCTTGGGCGTCGTCGGGGCGGCGGCCGACGGCGAGGCCGGTGCGGAGGGCGAGGCGGCCCCGGTCGCGGGGCCGCCCTCCGGCTCGTCGCTGTCGGCCCGGCCGCCCTGCTCGTCGAGGACACCGCCCCGGATGTCCTTGATGAACCAGCCCTGTGCCGTGTTCACGATCGTCATCCGGTAGGCGCGGCTGACGGCGACGCTCTTCGCGTCGCTCCAGCCGACGGTCACCCGCACCTGCACGGCCTGCCCGACGGCGTAGGCGTAGGGGTCGGTGTCCTGGACGCTCGCCGGAACGAGCGCGACGACGGCGCCGACCTCCGGGTTCGTCAGGCGTCCGGACAGGCCGGTGGTGGCCGTCAGGGTCGCGTCGGGGGTGATGAACCGGGACATGGCGGTGGCGTCCGAGGCCCCCCAGGCCGCGAAGTAGCCCGGCAGCACCTTCTGCTGGAGCTGCGTGGAGAGGGTGTCGTCCACGACCTCGTCGCGCTGGTCGGTCTCCGGCACGTCGGCACGCGCCGGGAGCGGCATCTGGCCGACGTCGCCGGCGATGCGCATGCCCTCGCCCGTCTTGAGGTCCTGCACGTAGACGGGGACCGTGAGCGTGGTCAGCGTGCCGTCGTCGGTGCGCACCTGAACGCCGAGGTAGCGGCCGTGGTCACCGTACTCGGGAAGTCGCTCGGCCGTGCCGTCCCAGGTGGCGGAGACGGCCTTGCTGACCCCTTCGCCGCTCCAGCCGCACTCGGGGTCGACGCCGGCGGAGGCGTACCGGGCCAGATCGGCGCGCCGGGCGGACGAGGCGTCGGGGGAGAACGTCATGCACAGCTGTGCGTACTGCTCGGCGAAGGCGGCCGCCTGCGCGGTGGGGAACTCGGTGAGGCGGTACCGGGTGGCGTCGGCCTCGTCCAGCCCGGCGGTGGTGACGCCGGACGACTTGCCGACGACCAGTCCCATCACGCCGCACGAGCCCAGCGCGAAGACGCAGGTCGTGATCAGCAGGGTGGCGCGCAGGGCCACGTGCGTGCGGCGTCCTCCCTGGGGCACGCGGCCGCCGGGCCTGGGCACGTCGAAGTCACGTGCGGCGGCGGGGCCGGACGCACCGGGAGGGACGGCGCCGGCGGCCGGGACGCCGCCCGCGCTCTTCGGCGACGCCGTGGAGGAGCCGGCGGCGGGGGGCCGGTGGCCGGGCCGCGGCGCCGGCGGAGCGTTGGTGGCGGGCGCGGTGACGGCGGCCGCGCCGGTCGTCGTGGCGCCCCGCCTGCGCTGCTCCTTCTCCGCCTTCTTCTGCTCGTGGGCGGCCTTGCGCGCGGCCCGCTCGCGTTCGCGCTTGTCCTTCTTCGACTCGCCCTGCGGGCGCGTCTCGCGCGGCGGCAGCGACGGGACGGCGGCCTGGCCGGCCCGGGGCGTGCTGCGCACCCAGGCGGCGGCGACCTGCGCGCGGGCAGCGTCGGAGGGGAGCTGCTGGGGCCGGGAGCTCTGCGGCTGGGCGGCCTGGGGCGCGGGCTGTGGCTGGTGCGGGGCAGCGGCCTGCTGCCCCGGCCACGCCTGCTGCGGTGGCTGCTGGGAATGACCGAAGGGCCCGGGCTGCCCGGAAGGCTGGCCTTCGCCGACCGCGCCAGCAGGGCTGTTGTGGTCTGTCATCGAGTCGGTTACTCCAGCGAGTCGGTTCCCCGTCCGCCTGGGCGGGCGCGACGGCGCCGCACGACGGGCCCTGGCCCGGCCAGGTGCGCTGGCAGTGTGACAAAGACCCGTCACCGGATCGGCGCCGCTTTCCCCGCCGGGAATCCGGGAATTCCCGGCGGGACGCCGGAAGGGAAAGCCGCCGGGAATGTGTCAGGGACACGGTGGGGAGAGGCCGTGCCGCGCCGGGCCGTCCTGGGCCCACAATGCGCTGGGCGCGTCCGCCCGACACCCCCCGGTACCGCCACCCGGTACCGCCCCCGCACCCGACGGACCCGGCGAAGGACGAGAGTTGACCGACCACCACGGGCAGCCGCAGCAGCAGCCCGACGCGCGCACGGGGGAGACTCCTCGGCAGATCCCGCCGGTCCAGCAGATCC
>NZ_JAHHIU010000301.1 GCF_024539815.1 Streptomyces hayashii | reverse complement strand
GGGCAAGGCGCAGGGGGGTACGGGGCGAGGAGCGCGGGCCGGGGCGCGCGGGGTGAGGAGCGCGGGTGGGGCGCACGGGGACTCGGGGTGAGTGGCCGGCCGTCGGAGGGCGGCGACCGGCCGCGATCGCGTCCCGCGACCTTGCCGTGTCCCGTCCCTACCGCGTCCCGCCGTGCACCTTCGCCGTGGCCTTCCTGGCCGCCACCAGCACCGGGTCCCAGACCGGGCTGAACGGGGGCGCGTACCCGAGGTCCAGGGCCGTCATCTCCTCCACCGTCATGCCGGCCGTCAGCGCCACGGCCGCGACGTCGACGCGCTTGGCCGCGCCCTCCCGGCCGACGATCTGCACCCCCAGCAGCCGGCCCGTCCTGCGCTCGGCGATCATCTTCACCGTCATGGGGGAGGCCCCCGGGTAGTAGCCGGCGCGGCTGGTGGACTCGACGGTGACCGACTCGAACTGCAGACCGGCCCGGCGCGCGTCCTTCTCCCGCAGGCCCGTACGGGCGATCTCCAGGTCGCAGACCTTGCTGACGGCGGTGCCCACCACGCCGGGGAACGTGGCGTACCCGCCACCGACGTTGGCGCCGATGACCTGGCCGTGTTTGTTGGCATGGGTGCCCAGCGCGATGTGCCGCTCCCGGCCCGACACCAGGTCGAGGACCTCGACGCAGTCGCCGCCGGCCCACACGCGTCCGTCGGCCAACGGGCCGCGCACCCGCATCGCCAGGTCGGTGAGCAGCCCGCCGTGCGCGCCCACGGGCAGCCCGGCGGCCTGCGCGAGCCCGGTCTCCGGGCTGACGCCGACGCCCAGCACCACCACGTCCGCCGGATAGTCGGCGTCCGCGGTCCGCACCGACCGCACCCGGCCGTCCTCACCGGTGCGGACCTCGGTGACCTCGGCGTCGTTCACCATCGTGATGCCCATGCCCTCCATGGCCCGGTGCACCAGCCGGCCCATGTCCGGGTCGAGGGTCGACATCGGCTCGCTGCCCCGGTTGACGACCGTCACCTCGTAACCGCGCTTGATGAGCGCCTCGGCCATCTCCACGCCGATGTAACCGGCCCCCACGACCACGGCCCGCCGGCCCCGCGCGCGTGCCAGCGAGTCCAGCAGCGCCTGGCCGTCGTCCAGGGTCTGCACCCCGTGCACGCCCGCCGCGTCCGCACCCGGGATGTCCGGCCGGATCGGGCGCGCCCCCGTCGCGATGACGAGCTTGTCGTACGACGTCCAGGACTCCGCCCCGGACTCCACCTCACGCGCGCGTACCCGCCGCCCGGCCACGTCGATCTCCACGACCTCCGTGCGCAGCCGCAGATCGATCCCCCGCGCGCGGTGCTCCTGCGGTGTGCGGGCGATCAGATCGTCCCGGTCGTCGACGTCACCGCCCACCCAGTACGGGATGCCGCACGCCGAGTAGGAGGTGAAGTGGCCGCGCTCGAACGCGACGATCTCCAACTCCTCGGGCCCCTTCAGCCGGCGGGCCTGGGACGCGGCGGACATGCCCGCGGCGTCCCCGCCGATCACGACCAGTCGCTCGATGCTCATGCGAACACGCTACGGGCCGCTCCCAGTTCAGTCCTGCCCGGGCCGCTCCGGCTGCCCCGCCGCCTCGGCCGCTCCGGCCCGCACCGCCCGTCGCCGCGGACGCACCAGCCGCAGCCAGGCCAGCAGGATCAGGGCCGCGGCCGCGAGGAACGGCAGCACCGCGCCGAACGCGACGGCGATCCAGCGCACCGTCGTCACGAACGCGTCCCAGCCGCCCGCCAGCGCGTCCACGAACCCCGGGTCGTCGTCCTCGGCGGCCCGCACCACCGGCTTCTCCGACAGGGTCAGCGTGACCGTCGCCAGGCTCGTGCGGTCCTTCAGGGAAGCCTGCTGCGCGAGCAGCGCCTCCAGGTCGGCCTCCCGGTTGCTCAGCTCCCCCTCCAGGGTCACGACGTCGCCGAGCTTCGTGGCCCGGTCCATCAGCTCGCGGACCCGTGCGACGCTGGCGCGCTGCGAAGCGATACGGCTCTCGACGTCGACGACCTGGTCCGTGACGTCCTGGGCCTTGGCGGTGCGCTCCAGGAGCTTGCCCGCGCCCTGGAGACCGGCCAGGACGTAGTCGTACTTCTGGACCGGGATCCGCAGCACCACGCGCGTGTGCTCGGCGCCGTCCTCGTCCCTGCCGGTCGTCTCGTCGCCGACGTAACCGCCCGCGTTCTCTGCGGTTGCGCGGGCCTCGTCCAACGCCTTGGGCACGTCCTCGACCTGGACGGTGAGCGTGGCGGTGCGGATGATGCGGTCGGCCACCGGCCTCGGCCTGGGCGCCGCGGTCGCCTTGGAACCGCTCGCGCCCGAGCCCTCCTTGGCGTCCTGGGCGGCGCCGGCGTCTCCGGCGGCGGGTTGCCCGACGGCGGGCTTGTCGGCCGAACTGCTCGCGCCCCCGTCGTCCGCGCCGCCGCAGCCGGTGAGCGCGAGGGCCGCGGTCAGCAGGACCACGGCCAGCGGGTGCGCGGGCCGGACCCCAGGCCGAGGCGAGGGTGCGCGCCGCCCTGCCGGACGTCGAGCCTGGTGTGCGGAACGTCGTGTGCGCATCTGGGTCCCCCCGGGTGTGGTGACGACTTGTCGCTCCTTCGACGCCCGGGCGGGCCGGGACGTTGGCCGGGACCGGTCCCGAAAAGGTCACGGTCGGGACGCGGACGGGACACCTGGACGCCTGGACACCCGGGGGCGGTCGTGGTCGGGACGCGGACAGGAGTCCGGACATTCGGGGGCGGTCGTGGTGGCGACGCGGACGGGACACCCGGGCCGGTGGGAGTGTCGGTGGGGTCTGAGAGAGTGGGGGCATGAGCGCAACGGGCACGGGCACGGGCACGGTCACCGGGCAGCACGTCATCGTCGTCGGAGCCGGGATCGCCGGGCTGACCGCCGCCCACCGACTGCTGCAGCGCGGGGCGCGGGTGACCGTGCTGGAGGCGTCCGACCGGGTCGGCGGCAAGCTGTTGCCCGGCGAGATCGCCGGGGTGCGCGTGGACCTCGGCGCCGAGTCGATGCTGGCCCGCCGACCCGAAGGCGTCGCCCTCGCGCGCGAGGTGGGCCTCGCCGACCGCCTCCAGCCGCCGACCACCGCCTCAGCCTCGATCTGGACCCGCGGCGCCCTGCGCCCCATGCCCAAGGGCCACGTCATGGGCGTCCCGGGCACCGCGGCGGCTCTCTCCGGCGTCCTGTCCGACGAGGGTCTCGCCCGCGTCGAGCGCGACGCCGATCTGCCCCCCACCGAGATCGGTGACGACGTGGCGGTCGGCGAGTACGTGGCGGCGCGCGTGGGCCGCGAGGTCGTCGACCGACTCGTCGAACCACTGCTGGGCGGTGTCTACGCCGGCGACGCCTACCGCATCTCGATGCGTTCGGCCGTCCCGCAGCTCTTCCGGGCCGCGCGCACGCACACCTCGCTGACCGAGGCCGTGCGTGAGATCCAGAGCAACGCGGCGGCGGCCCGGCAGACCGGCCCCGTCTTCATGGGCATCCAGGGCGGAGTGGGCTCCCTCCCCCTCGCGGTCGCCGCGTCCGTAGAGGCGCGCGGCGGCGAGATCCACACGCGCGTGCCGGTCACCGCGCTGCGCCCCGACCCCGCCGGCGGCTGGCTCGTCACGGCGGGTCAGCGCGAGCTGCGGGCCGACGCCGTGATCGTCGCCGTCCCCGCGCCGGCCGCCGCCGCCCTGCTCGCCGCCGCATCCCCCGACACCGCCGCCGAACTGCGCACCGTGGAGTACGCCTCCATGGCCCTGGTCACCCTCGCCTACCGGCGCGCCGACACCGCACTGCCCGACGGCAGCGGCTTCCTCGTCCCGCCCGTCGACGGGCGCACCATCAAAGCGTCCACCTTCGCCTCCCAGAAGTGGGGCTGGATCGCCGACGAGGATCCCGACACGGTCGTGCTGCGCACCTCCGTGGGCCGCCAGGGCGAGACGCAGATCCTCCACAAGGACGACGCCGACCTCGTCGCCGTCTCCCGGCACGACCTGCGCGAGGCCACCGGTCTCACCGCGTCCCCCCGCGAGACCCGCGTGACCCGCTGGACGGACGGCCTCCCCCAGTACCCCGTCGGCCACCACGCGCGCGTGGCCCGCATCCGCGAGCACCTCGCCGGGCTCCCCGGCATCGCGGTGTGCGGCGCCGCCTACGACGGGGTAGGCATCCCCGCCTGCATCGCGAGCGCCGACGCCGCGGTGGACCGGCTCGGCGGCGACCTGAGCACAGCGGCGCGGCTCATGGCCGACCCGGTGCAGAGTCTGCACGGCGGAGCGGGAGAATGAGAGCCATGAGTGACGACGCCTCCACCACCGAGCCCGGCAGGATCCCGAACAAGGGCAAGCTGGCCAAGGACCTCAACGAGGTCATCCGCTACACCCTGTGGTCCGTCTTCAAGCTGAAGGACGTCCTCCCCGAGGACCGCGCGGGCTACGCCGACGAGGTCCAGGAGCTGTTCGACCAGCTCGCCGCCAAGGACGTGACGATCCGCGGCACCTACGACCTGTCCGGGCTGCGCGCCGACGCCGACCTGATGATCTGGTGGCACGCGGAGACCAGCGACCAGCTGCAGGAGGCGTACAACCTCTTCCGCCGCACCCGGCTCGGCCGCGCGCTGGAGCCGGTCTGGTCGAACATGGCGCTGCACCGCCCCGCCGAGTTCAACCGCTCCCACATCCCGGCTTTCCTCGCCGACGAGACGCCCCGCGACTACGTGAGCGTCTACCCCTTCGTGCGCTCCTACGACTGGTACCTGCTGCCCGACGAGGACCGCCGCCGCATGCTCGCCGACCACGGCAAGATGGCCCGCGGCTACCCCGACGTCCGGGCCAACACCGTCGCCTCGTTCTCACTGGGCGACTACGAGTGGATCCTGGCCTTCGAGGCCGACGAGCTCTACCGCATCGTCGACCTCATGCGCCACCTGCGCGCCTCCGAGGCCCGTATGCACGTCCGCGAGGAGGTGCCGTTCTACACCGGCCGGCGCAAGTCGGTGGCCGACCTGGTCTCCGAGCTGGCCTGAGCCTCAGCCCAGGCTTCCGGGAGCCCAGGCTTCCGGGAGCCCAGGCTTCCGGGAGCCCGGGAGCCCGGGAGCCCGGGAGTCTGAGGGTCTGAGGGCCCGGGGGGCTGAGGAGCTTGGGAGTCTGAGGGCTCGGGAAATGGCGCGACCGGCCGTTCAGGGCCGACGGGGCCCCGCCCCGGCGCCTTCGGCGGCCGGGGCGGCGGCATCAGCGCGCAGCCCTCGGCTCGGGCTCCGCGCGCCCCGCGCAGGCCGCGCGCCGACCCGGGAGGCGTCCCTCCAGCAGATACGCGTCGAGATGCCCGTTGACGCATCGGTTGGGCCCGCCCGCGATGCCGTGGGTGCCCGCGTCCCGCTCCGTCACCAGCACCGAGCCCGACAGCCGCCGGTGCATCTCCAGGGCCCCCGCGTACGGCGCGGCCGCGTCCCGCTCGGCGGCCAGGATCAGCGTCGGAGGCAGTTCGCCCGGTCCCGTGCGCACGTCGAGCGGCTGCTGCCGGGGCGCCGGCCAGTAGGCGCACGGCAGGTTCGCCCACACGTTGTCCCAGGTCTCGAACGGAGCGACCCGCGCGAGCCGCGTGTTGTCGCGGTCCCACACCTTCCAGTCCGTCGGCCAGGGAGCGTCGTTGCACTCCACGGCCGTGTACACGGCGTTGGCGTTCTCCGCCTCGGCGGCCGCCTCCCGCACCGGAGCGGCCTGCGCGATCAACTGCTTCGGGTCGCCCTTCAGATACTCCGACAACGCCTGCGCCCGGCCGGGCCAGTAGTCGTCGTAGTACGCGGCCTGCAGGAACGCGCCCTGCAGCTGACCGGGCCCCACCTTCCCGCCGGCCGGCTCCGCGGCCAGCCGGGCGCGGGCCCGCTCGTAGCTGTTCAGCACCTCGTCGGCCGTGCCGCCGAGGCCGTACACGTCGTCGTGCGCGGCGATCCACTCCCGCAGGTCCGTCCAACGGCTCTCGAACGCCGCCGACTGGCCCAGGTTGTTGCGGTACCAGATCTGCGCGGGGTCCGGGTCCACGGCCGCGTCGAACACCATCCGCCGCACGTGCGAGGGGAACAGCGTCGCGTACAGCGCCCCGAAGTAGGTGCCGTACGACGCACCCATGAACGTCAGCCGGTCCTCACCCAGCGCCGCCCGCAGCACGTCCAGGTCACGGGCGTTGTTGAGGGAGTTGTAGTGCCGCAGGGCACTGCCCGCCCCCTTCGCGCAGCCCCGAGCGTAGGCCTTCGCCTGCGCGATGCGCTCCTTCTTGTACGACTCCGAGGGATGGGCCGGAGCGGGGGAGGGACCCTTGAAGAAGCGCTTGGGATCCTGGCAGGACAGGGGCGCGGACCGGCCGACACCGCGCGGGTCGTAGCCGACGAGGTCGTAGGCGGCGGCGATGCGCTTCCACTCCGGCAGCAGCCCGACCAGCGGAAAGTACCGGCCTGAGCCCCCGGGACCACCCGGGTTGTAGACCAGGGCGCCCTGCCTGGGCACCCGCCGCTTGCTGTTGTGCGGATCCCGGTGGGTGGCCGGCACCCGGCTGACCGTCAGCTCGATCTGGCGGCCGTCGGGGTGCGCGTAGTCGAGCGGGACGGCGACCGTGCCGCACTGCATCGCCCCGGGCAGGTCCTGCGTGTCGGAGCACTTGCCGAAGTCGACGCCCTCCGCGGCGGCCCGCGCGGCGGCGAGGGCCACACCGGGGGCCAGCGCGGAGTCGGGCGCGCGGGCGGAGTCGGGGATGAGCGCCCTGCCGGCAGCGAACGCCTTGCCGGGGGCGACGAAACGGTCCGGGGCGCTCGGGACGCCGGGGGCGTCGGCATGGGGGACGCCGCTTGCCGGGACGGCGGCCAGGGCGGTCAGGAGCAGGGCTCCTGCGGCCGAATGGAGGACGGCGGCTCGCATCGGGTGTCCCTTCGGTGCACGGCGGCGACAAAAGGGATGTTTGGTTCGGCCCAGCGGGAAGGCAAGCACCATCGGCGGGTGTCGGCGCCAATACCCCTGTGCGCCCCCCGGCGATGGGGCGCGCCCCGGCCCTGTCTCAGTCGCGCCGGCGCTGCTCGCGATGTGCGAAGGCGGCCCGCAGGTCCGGCTCGCCGACGGCGCGGATTCCCCGCACCGCCACAGAGATCAGATACGTACGATCGTCGCCCGAGCCCGAGCCCGAGCCCGCTCCGTCGCTCATGCCCCATTCCGGTCCGGCACCCGTGTCCGATCCCGATCCGGCACCCGTGTCCATGCCCGCGGTGCGTCGGGCCAGTGCGCCCAGCAGTCGCTGACCGGCCGGGGACGCCCAACGCGAGTACGGATGCACCTCCACCCGCGCTATGGCCAGGCAGCTCAGGGTGAGCGCGAGGGGCAGCGCGAACCAGAGCGCGACGAGGTCGCGGGGCAGGTCCGGGGTGGCGGGAAACAGCAACGCGAAAACCCCCAGGGCGACGACGACCGCGGCGGCGGCCCGCACCTGACGCACCCCGGCCGCCACCGTCGTACGGGCGCCGTCGGTCACCGCGAGACCGGCGCCGACGAGCCGTTCGGCCAAAGCGCCCACCGCGTCCGCGGCCGCCGCCGCGGCCCGGACCGGGGCGATGCGGGACTGCCCTTCGGGCCCGATGGCCCCGATGACCGACTGCTCCATCTCGTCCCGCCCGCGTGGATCCACCACGGTCGCCCAGCCGGTGCGGGCCAGCAGAAGCCGTCGCTGTCGCGCCATGGACACCATCGTCAGATCGGCCACCCGACCCGGGCCGCCGGACAGGAAGGCAGCTTCGTACAACGTCAGATCGCGGTCGGGCCCGGCGTTCTCGTCGACGCTCGCCGCACGGACGGCGGCCAGGCACAGTCGCGTGCACGCCGCGCCCGCGACGGCCCACGCCAGCAACAGCAGAAACACCCAGACCATGCCGAGTTTCTATGTCATGAGCACCGGAAAACGCCACGTCTTTTCACCATCCGGACCGAGCATCGCGCATACGTGATCTTTCGCCGCACACGGGCCGGACGTCCGGACGAGGGCTCAGGAGCCGGGCGGCGGGCTCGCGGCCGCCGGCGGGAGCGTGTAGGTGGGGGACGGCGACGCCGTGAGCGGCACGATCGGCCCGGGACCGGTCGAGGCGTTCGAGGCGTTCGGTGATCCGGAGGAGCCGGAGGAGCCGGAGGAGTCGGGAGAGCCGAGAGAGCCGAGAGAGCCGGAGGAGGCGGGAGGGCCGGGTGTCGGCGGGTTGCTGCCGGTGGCCAGGTCCTGGGCGAGCGCGTCGAAGTCGACGTACCCCGTCGCCTCAAGGATCTTGATGTGGTCCAGCACGGTGGTGTTGGCGTCGTCGGCGAGCTCACGCACCAGCGAGTTGCGAGTGCCGGCCCGCACCTGGGCGACGAGCGAGAACACCCGGCCGTGCGCGAGGCGCAGAATGTTGGCGAACGCCCGGTCGTACTCCACGCCCTGTGCCGCGTCCAGCTCCGCCAGCCAGCCCTTCTGCTGCGCGTTGGGCTCGTCGGGCAGGGTGAGGCCCAGCTGGGAGGCGACGTTGCGCACCCGCTGGTCCAGGAAGGCATGCCCCTCGACGAGGTGCCGGCCCGCCGTCCGCACCGCCTCGGTCGTGCCCTTCGTCTGCGCCTGCTGACCCGCTGGCAGCTCCCACAGCCCGGCCAGCCGGACCTTGGTGATGAACTCCTGGTCCAGCTCGGACAGCGGCCCGTACTGGGTCGCCACCGCCTCCGCCTTCAGCACCTCAGGGCCCGCGGTCGGCTGACCGGAGTACGACCAGATCGGGAAGATCAGCGCCGCGAGGGTCGCCGCCAGACCGGTGAGGATGAGCCCGGTGCCACTGAAGATGCCTCTGCCCTGGATCGGGGGTCGCGGGCGCATGGTGCCTCCTGCTCGCGGCACTGCACACTAGTGCGCTTCGGTTGCGGGACTGGCATATTACTGCGCCCGTCCCGCCAACTGCCGTACAGGGGCGAAACGTTGAATCTTCCGCATATCGGGCGAAATGGGGAAGGGGGAGTGGTGGGTAAATCGGGGTGAACTGTCAGTAAACGGTTGCGGGGGTTGCTGCGGGGACTGGTGAGGGAAGGGTGTTAACCCCGGCACATTCCGGGCGGCGCAGCAGTCCGGCGCTCGTCATGGCTCGTCAGCCCTCGTCAGCGCCGGATCAGCGCTCGTCTCAGTGCCGGATCATCGCTCGTCCCACCCGGCCCAGGCGTGACGTCCGCCGTGGTGCGGGGCCCGAGCGGTCCAGCCACCAGCGGCGCAGCTCGCGACGGGACCGGCCCTGCGCCGACCGGCCGTCCAGCAGCATCTCCCCGGCGAAGTCGAGGGCGTCCTGCCGGTACCCGCCGCGCATCGGGTGCCCCTGGGCGTAGGCGATGAAAGCGGTTCGGTAACCGTTTCCGAGGATCAGCGGCAGCTCCGGCGCGACCTTCGCCACTACGTCCGCCCGCTTCGCCGCCAGCGCCCGCGCCTGCACACCGAGCCGCACTCGGTCGAATCCCTCAGGGACCGGTGTCCCGGCGACGAGCGCGGAAAGCAGAGCCGCTTGGGCGAGCCCGAGGCGCTGGCGGGCCGCCTCGCCGGAGGCGATCGGGCGGGGGCGCTCAGGGGTGGTGGGC
>NZ_JAHHIU010000300.1 GCF_024539815.1 Streptomyces hayashii | reverse complement strand
CCCGCCCCCCGGCCTCCCGCACCCGCAGTCCCCGCCGTTCCGGTAAGCGAACGGACACAGACCACCCGTACACCCGCTCAAGCAACGTAAGAGAAGGAAGCCCATGGCAACGACCACACCAGCCGGTGTGCGGGCTCACGCGAAGCACGGCGGAGGGTCCCACGGCTCCGCCGGTGACGCTCCGATGACCCACCGGCAGATCATGGAAGCGCTCTCCGGGCTGCTGCTCGGCATGTTCGTCGCGATCCTGTCCTCCACGATCGTCTCGAACGCCCTCCCGGAGATCATCGGCGACCTCGGCGGCGGTCAGTCCGCCTACACCTGGGTCGTCACCGCCGCGCTGCTGTCCATGACGGCGGCCACCCCCCTGTGGGGCAAGCTCTCCGACCTGTACAGCAAGAAGGCGCTCGTCCAGATAGCGCTCATCATCTACGTGCTGGGTTCGGCCGCGGCCGGACTCTCCCAGAACGCCGGCATGCTGATCGCGTGCCGCGTCGTCCAGGGCATCGGCGTGGGCGGTCTGTCCGCCCTCGCGCAGATCGTGATGGCCGCGATGATCTCCCCGCGCGAGCGCGGACGTTACTCCGGCTACCTCGGCGCGACCTTCGCCGTCGCCACCGTCGGCGGCCCGCTGCTCGGCGGCGTCATCACGGACACGAGCTGGCTGGGCTGGCGCTGGTGCTTCTACGTCGGCGTGCCCTTCGCCGTGATCGCGCTCATCGTGCTGCAGAAGACCCTGCACCTGCCCGTCGTCAAGCGGGACGTCAAGGTCGACTGGAGCGGCGCGTTCTTCATCTCCGCGGCGGTCTCGCTGCTGCTCGTCTGGGTCACCTTCGCCGGTGACAAGTACGACTGGATGTCCTGGCAGACGGCCGCGATGGTCGGCGGTTCCATCGTGCTCGGCCTGATCTTCGTGCTCGTCGAGTCGAAGGCCGCGGAGCCGATCATCCCGCTGCGGCTGTTCCGCAACCGCACCATCACGCTGTCGTCGCTGGCCTCGCTCTTCGTGGGCGTCGCGATGTTCACCGGCACCGTGTTCTTCAGCCAGTTCTTCCAGCTGGCCCGGGACAAGTCCCCGACGATGTCGGGTGTCATGACGATCCCGATGATCGGCGGCCTGTTCATCTCCTCCACGGTCTCCGGCCAGTTCATCACCCGCACCGGCAAGTGGAAGATCTGGCTGGTCAGCGGTGGCGTCCTGGTGACGGCCGGCCTCGGCCTGCTGGGCACGATCCGGTACGACACGGACTACTGGAAGATGGCCGTCTTCATGGCCCTGCTGGGTCTCGGCATCGGCATGATGATGCAGAACCTGGTCCTCTCCACGCAGAACCAGGTGGCGCCGTCCGACCTCGGCTCGGCCAGCTCCACGGTCACGTTCTTCCGCTCCCTCGGCGGTGCGGTCGGCGTCTCCGCGCTGGGCGCCGTGATGGCCCACCGCATCACCGACTACGCCCAGGACGGCATCGCCGGCCTCGGCCCCAAGTACGCCTCCCTCGCCGCCGGTTCCAGCTCGTCGAGCCAGATCCCGGACATGGACAAGCTGCCCGCGCCGCTGCGCACGGTCATGGAGAGCGCCTACGGCCACGGCATCGCGGACGTCTTCCTGATCGCGGGCGGCCTCGCCCTGCTGGCCTTCCTCATCACCCTGTTCATCAAGGAGGTCCCGCTGCGGACCAAGGGCGCGCTGGCGCAGGCCGCCGACACGGACCCCGTCACGGCCCCGGCCACAGCCACGGCCACGGGCTCTGCCGCGGACTCGGCTGCGGAGGCGGCCCACGCCACGGCGGCGGCTCCCGCTGCCGACACGGCTACCGCCGGTGAGAAGGTCCCCAGCTGGGCCGTCGCCGGATCGGACGCCGAGGCCGGCGTCGACGGCGCCCAGCGGCTGTCCGCCGTAGCCACCCTCGAAGCGCCCCAAACGGCGCCCCACACGCCCTCGGGCGGCATCCCCGTGCACGGCTTCGTCCGCGGCGCGGAGAGCGCGCCCGTCCCGCAGGCCGCCGTCACGCTCATCTCGCTCGCCGGCCGGCAGCTCGGCCGCTCGGTCGCGCAGGGCGACGGCTCCTACGCGCTGGACGCGCCCGGCACGGGTTCGTACGTGCTGATCGCCTCCGCCGACGGCTTCCAGCCGCAGGCGTCCACGATCGTGGTGAACGGCGAACCGGTCGCGTACGACATCCTGCTCAGCGGGACCAGCGGGCTCACCGGCGTCGTGCGCGCCGCCGAGTCGGGCGAGGCCGTCAAGGACGCGATGGTGATCGTCACCGACGTGCGAGGCGATCTGCTGGCCACCGCGGCCACCGGTGAGCAGGGCGAGTTCTCCTTCGCGGAGCTGGTCCCGGGCGCGGTGACCGTCGCGGTCAACGCCGTCGGGTACCGGCCGCGCGCCCTGCCCGTCGAGATCGGCGCGACGGGCGTGACCCGTGCGGAGGTCGTCCTCGACGCGGGAGCCCAGCTCCAGGGCGTCGTCCGGGCGCCGCACGGCCCGCTGGCCGACGCGCGGGTGACG
This sequence comes from Streptomyces hayashii, assembly GCF_024539815.1. Classification (GTDB taxonomy): domain Bacteria; phylum Actinomycetota; class Actinomycetes; order Streptomycetales; family Streptomycetaceae; genus Streptomyces; species Streptomyces hayashii. Next base: position 7,152 of record NZ_JAHHIU010000300.1, on the reverse strand, counting down.
CTCGTGGACGCGGCGGGCAACGTGGTCGGCACGGCCACCACCGGCGCCGACGGGGCCTACGCCTTCGCCGACCTCGACGGCGGCGACTACACCGTCATCGCGACCGGCTATCCGCCGGTGGCCACCGCCCTGACCGTGTCGGGCGCCGGAGTCGACGGCCACGAGATCGAACTCGCCCACCCCGGCGAGTAGTCCGTACAGATAACGGCTCCGGCCCGGTGCGGGGCGACCCCCCGCACCGGGCCGGTTCCGGTTTCCGCAGTTTGAGGAGTACGTGAGATGGGACTGACCGCGAAGATCCGCACGCGGGACGGGTGGGCCGTGTCGCACGCGGTCGTCACGGTGACCGACATGACGGGCGGCCAGGTGCTGCGCGCCGAGGCCGACGGGGAGGGAGCCGTACGCGACACGACCGAACTCGCCCCGGGGGCCTACACGGTGATCGTCACGGCCGTCGGGTACGCGCCCGCGGCGTCCAGCGCGATCGTGACGGCGAGGGGGAGCGCCGAGGTGGGGACCGTGACCCTGGCCCGGCAGGGCGGCACGGAACTGCCCCCGCCCGGCCCCTGGACCGTCGACCCCGCGCACTCGACCGTCGGCGCGGTCGCCCAGCACCTGGGCATCTCCAGCGTCCGCGGCCGGTTCACCGACTTCACCGCCACGATCGAGGTCGCCCCCGACGACGTCGCCAAGTCCCGTGTGGAGGCGGTGATCCGGGCGGCCTCCATCGACACGGGCAACGCCATGCGCGACACCCACCTGCGCTCGGCGGACTTCCTCGACGTCGAGACGTACCCGGAGATCACCTACCGTTCCACGGGCCTGACCCCGGCCGGCCCCGACCGCTGGACCGTCCACGGCGATCTCTCCCTGCACGGCGTCGCCCGTCCGGTGGATCTGCACCTGGCCTACCTGGGCACCGGCTCGGACCCGTGGGGCGGCACCCGGGCTGCGTTCCGGGCCACGACCGAGCTGCGGCGCGAGGAGTTCGCCATGAACTACAACCAGGTCGTCCAGGCGGGCATCGCGGCCATCGGCACGACCCTGAAGGTGGAACTGGACGTCCAGGCGGTACAGGGCGACACCCTGCCGGGGGTGTAGCCCGGGCGCGGGGCGAGGCGGGGCGGGGCGGGACAGGTCGCGGGCCTGATGAGTCCCGGGCCGGACGGGTCGCGGGCCCGACGAGTCCCGGGCCGGACACTCGCGAGCCCGACGAGTCCCGGGCCGGACACTCGCGAGCCTGGCGGGTCCCGGGCCCGACGGCGGGTGCGGTGGTCGGTCCGGCAGGGTCAGCCGGATCCGGTGGTCCGCCGCCTAGGCTGGCCCCATGGCACCGAACATCGCGACGAACACCAAGGTCTCCCTGGACGAGTTGCTGGACTTCGTCCGTCCCCGTCACCGCGCGATCCTGCTGACCCGGCGCACCGACGGCAGCTCCCAGGCCTCGCCGCTGACCTGCGGGGTCGACGACTCGGGGCGGATCGTCGTCTCCACCTATCCCGAGCGGGCCAAGACGCGCAACGCCAAGCGCGACGACCGGGTCGGCGTCCTCGTGCTGAGCGACGACTGGAACGGCCCCTGGGTCCAGATCGACGGCACCGCCGAGGTCATCGACACGCCGGAGTCCGTCGAACCGCTGGTGGAGTACTACCGGAACATCGCCGGAGAGCACCCCGACTGGGACGAGTACCGGCAGGCCATGCTGAAGCAGGGCAAGTCGATCATCCGGATCACCCCGCAGCGCTGGGGCCCGGTGGCCACCGGCGGCTTCCCGGCCCGGCTCGCCCAGCAGGACTGAGGCAGGACCGCCGGCCCCGGGGCCCCCTGCCTGCGGCCCCGGGGCCCTGCCTGCGGCCCCGGGCCCGGCCCGGCTCAGCCGCGTCGCACCATCGCCTCGATGCCCGCCACCAGCAGGTCCAGGGCGAAGGTGAAGTCGCGGTCCATCATCTCCGCGACCGTGTCGCCGCCGCGCGCCGCCATGAGGTTCCGGGACTGCTCGACGACGTCCGCGGTGTCCGGGGCCTCGGCCGTGGCGGTCATGGCGTCGCGGAAGTACTCGTCCGGGGTCAGGCCGGTGTCGGCGACGCGCGCGAAGAAGTGGCTTTCGATGGTCCCGTAGCCGTACACGAACTGGAAGACGGCCGAGATCGCGCCGGTGACGCCGTACGCGGGCAGTCCCGTGCGCAGCACGACCTGCTGGACCGTGCGGGCGAAGCGCAGGGAGTTCGGGCCGATGTTGAGGTAGCGTCCGGCGACCGGCGACAGCCAGGGGTGCCGGACCAGCAGCCCCCGGTAGGCCGTGGCGAGCGCGCGGAGTTGCTCGCGCCAGTCGGCGTCGTCGTCCTGCGGGTCGGGCAGGTCCTCCAGCTCGCCGAAGGCCGTGTCCAGGGCGAGTTCGAGAAGGTCGTCCTTGGTGTCGACGTACCAGTACACCGACATCGCCGTCACGTTCAGCTCGGCCGCCAGCCGCCGCATGGAGAACTTGGCCAGCCCCTCGGCGTCCAGAAGCCGCACGGTGACCTCGGTGATCCGGTCCCGGTCGAGCCCGGAGGGCTGTCCCCCGCCACGCCGACGCCGACGGTCCCGGTCCTCCAGCCACACACTGTGCCGCGCGGCATCCTTGGCGGTCTCGGCCATGGCTGGGCACCTTCCTGGACTTCCGGTCACTGGTGAAGATGCTAAGCGGAGGCGACGACGAGAAGACGGCGGCCGCTGCCGGGGCAGGGGCGTGCGACCGGACGGGGTGCGGGGGACGCCGTCGGACGGGGAGGGGGATGCCGTCCGACGGGGCACGGGCGAAGGGACTTCCCCCGGGGACGGTGCCCGCCAGAGGTCATGCGGTCACAACCGGCGGCTCCCCCTCGTGCCCCTCGTGCCCCTCGTGGCTCTCCTGGCTCTTGTGGTTCTTGTGGTCCTCGTGGCTCTTGTGGTTCTCGTGTCCATCGCGGTCCTCGCGGTCCGCCCTGCGCAGCAGACCCGCGGCCACCACCCCGCCCAGCAGGACCGCCGACGCTCCGAGCAGCTGACTGGTCTCCAGGCCGGAGGAGAAGGAGCCGAGGACGCGTGACCTCGCCTGCGCCGACCCGGCGTCGGCCAGCGCGGTCGGCAGCGAGTCCGCCGCGAACTGTGCGGTCAGCACCGCCCCGAGGACGGCGACGCCCAGCCCGTTGCCGAACTCCGCCACCGTGCCGTTGAGACCCGCCCCGACGCCCGCCTTCGCCGGCGGTATCGAGCTCATGATCGCGTGGGCCATCGCCGGGCTGGCGACCGCCGCTCCCACGCCGATGAGCAACAGTCCCGCCAGCATCCCGGCGTATCCGTCGGCGGCCAGGGCGATGGACACCAGCCCCGCCGCCACCGAGACCATCCCCACCAGCACCGACAACGGCCCGCCCAGCCTGACCATCACCTTGGCCGACAGTCCGGTGAAGTTGAGGGCCACGACGGTCAGCGCCAGCGGCGCGGTCCGCAGGCCGGCCTCCAGGGGGCCGTATCCGAGGACGAACTGCAGCTGCTGGGTGAGCAGGAACAGCGCTCCTGCCATCCCGAAGGTGACCAGCACCGCGCCGGCCACCGCGCCCGTGAACCGCCGGTTGCGGAAGAAGGCCAGGTCGAGCATGGGGTACGGGATCCGGCTCTCCCAGTAGGCGAACAACGTGAGGACGACGGCCGCCACCGCCGCGCTCACCAGCACCCTGGCCGACGTCCAGCCGTGCGCCGGGCCGGAGATGATCGCGAAGACCAGCGAGGTCATGCCGATCGTGGAGAGCAACGCGCCGAGCAGGTCGGGGCGTTCACCCTGCGGGTTCTTCGACTCGGGAACCATCGACACGACCGCGACCAGGCCCAGCGCCGCCACCGGCAGGTTGATCAGGAAGATCGCACCCCACCAGAAGTGGTTCAGCATGAAGCCGCCGATGAGGGGACCGGCCGCGAAGCCCAGCGAGTTCACCGCCGCCCAGACGCCGATCGCCTTGGGCTGCTGCTCGGGCGTGAAGATCTGCATCACCACGGCGAGCGTGGTGGTGAACAGCAGCGCGCCGCCGACGCCCATCCCCGCCCGCGCCGCGATCAACTGGCCGGTGGAGTCCGCGAGACCGGCCACCAGGGAACCGGCCCCGAACAGCGCGAGGCCCGCCGCCAGCATTCTCTTGCGGCCGTAGCGGTCGGCGGCGCTGCCCGCGGTGAGCAGCAGACCCGACTGCACCAGCGAGTACGCGTTGATCATCCACTGGATGTCGGAGGTCGCCGCCCCCAGCTCGCGGGTGAGCGAGGGGATCGCGACGTTCAGGACGGTGTTGTCGAGCACCACCGTGAGCTGCGCGAGGCAGATGACTCCGAGTATCAGCCAGCGTCGCGGGTGCCCCTGCGGGGCCGGGGACGGGGACTCCGGCGGGGATGAGGGCTGGGACGGGGACTGCGAGGGGGACTGCGATGAGGACCGCGATGGGGGCGGGGACGTCGTCATGTCGTACACCGTAGAAGAGTTCCCATACGCTGTACAACGTATTTGCCGGGAAGCCCTCGCCCCGGACATGAAGAGAGGGGCGGTGGCATCCGGCCACCGCCCCTCGATCAGCCCGCTGCACCAGTGGTCGGGTCAGCTGCTCGTCTTCTGCGTCAGGTCGTAGAAGGTGGCCGAACCGACCGTCACCTTCTTGAAGTTGGCCTCGACCCAGGAGGTGATCTGCGAGGACGTACCGCTGCTGCCCCCGGCCATGCCACCGCCCGAGCCACTGCTGACGAAGTAGTGGATCCTGCCGTCGGCCACGTACCGCTCGAACTGCGCGAGCGTCGGAGAGGGGTCGGTCCCGTTGAAGCCGCCGATGGCCATCACGGCTTCTCCCGTGGCGAGTTGGTAGCTCGCGGCGTTCTGGGCGCCGATCGCGGCCGCCGCCCAGGTGTATTTCGAGGAGTCGGCCTCCAGCAGCTTCCTGGCCGCGTCGGTGACCGAGGCGCCGTTCAGCAGACCGCCGACACCGCCGCCGCCCATGCCCCCGCCGCCCATGGTGCCGCCGTCGGCGGTCCCGCCGCCCGGCAGGCCGTTCTGCTGGTTCTGGCCCTGGCCCGGCATGCCCCCGCCGGGGAAGCCGCCCGTGCCGCCGCCCTGCCGGCCCTGGCCCTGGTTCTGGCCCTGGCCCTGCGTGTTGCCGTTTCCGGTGCCGTTGCCAGTGCCGTTGCCGTTGCCGTTGCCGTTGCCGTTCTGCTGGCTCTGGCCGCCGGGGCCGCCGCCGAAGCGGCCTCGGCCGCGGCCGCCTCCCGGACCGCCGCCGCCCATCATGCTCGCGCCGGCCGGACCGGCCGTCACGATGGAACCGGTGTGGCCCTCCTGCAGCGTGCTGACGGTGTACGCCGTCGGACCGGCCAGCGCGGCCACCAGGCCCACGGAGGCCGCCGCGAGGGCGAGTCGGCGGTCGGTCCGGCCCGCGAAGGTCAGGCCGAGCGCGGCGGCCAGGCCGCCGACCAGGACGAGCCACTTCAGCCAGGGCAGGTAGTCGGGGGTGCGGTTGAGCAGGACGTAACTCCAGCCCGCGGCAGCCACGACCGAGGCCGCCAGGGTGATCGAGGCCCAGGTCTCGGCCCGCTTCTCCCACAGGCTCGCGGCGCCCATGCCGATCACGGCGGCCATGTAGGGGGCGAGCGCCACCGTGTAGTACTGGTGGAAGATGCCCGCCATGTAGCTGAAGACGATCACGGTGATCAGCAGCGAGCCGCCCCAGACCAGGAACAGGCCCCGGGTCGTCGACGTCCGCCTCAGCTTCCGGGTCGCCACCAGGCCGCCGGCCAGCAGGACCAGCGCCGCCGGGAGCAGCCAGGAGATCTGACCGCCGATCTCCGAGTTGAACATCCGGTCCCAGCCGGTCTCGCCCCACTGGCCGGTGTTGCCGCCGCCACCGCCGCCGCCGACGCTGCCGGTCTCCTCGCCGTTGAGGCGGCCGAGACCGTTGTAGCCGAAGGTCAGCTCCAGGAAGGAGTTGTTCTGCGAGCCGCCGATGTACGGACGGGAGGCCGCGGGCCACAGCTCGACGATCGCCACCCACCAGCCGCCGGACACGATCAGCGCGCCGGTGGCGACGGCCAGCTGGCCGAACCGCTTCTTCAGGCCCACCGGGGCGCACACCGCGTACACGATCGCCAGCGGGGGCAGGATCAGGAACGCCTGCAGGGTCTTGGCGAGAAACGCGAAGCCGATGGCGACCCCGGCCCACACCAGCCACCTCGTTCGGCCGTCCTCCACCGCGCGGGCCGTGAAGTAGCAGGCCACGGCCATCAGCAGGGCCAGCATCGCGTCCGGGTTGTTGAACCGGAACATCAGCGCGGCGACGGGGGTCAGCGCGAGCACGGCGCCCGCGATCAGCCCGGCGGCGGGACTGAACCGACGGCGCACGGAGGCGTACACGACGGCGACCGTGCCGACGCCCATGAGCACCTCGGGCGCGAGGATCGCCCAGGAACTCAGGCCGAAGATCCTGACCGACAGCGCCATGGGCCACAGCGAGGCCGGGGGCTTGTCGACGGTGATGGCGTTGCCGGCGTCCAGCGAGCCGAAGAAGAAGGCCTTCCAGGACTGGCTGCCGGCCTGGACGGCCGCGGAGTAGAAGGAGTTCGCGTACCCGGAGGCGCTCAGGTCGTAGAGGTAGAGCAGGAGGGTGGCCGCCAGCAGGCCGAGGAAGGCCGGGCGGGCCCAGCGGGGGTCCTCGGGCCGGCCGCGCCGGAGTCTGCGCGTCAGGGGCTGCTTGGGCTCGCCCGCGCCGGGGGCCGGTGCGGCCGGTTCCTGCGGAGCCGCGGTGGGGGGCGGGCCCCAGGCCGTCGGCTGGTCGAGATGCGTGGTCATCGGGCGTCCCCCGGCTCGGTGTCATGGGGGCGCACCGGCTGCAGTCGCATGGTGGCGTCCGTCCAGGTGCCGTCCGCGGCTTCGCCGGCGCGGAGGTCGTGCGCGGTCTGTGCGGGGCCGTGCGGGTGGGCGACCGGGCGCTGAGGCAGCGGCACGAAGGAGCCGCCTGCCTGCGCCGACGCGGCCGTCGGATGCGTCGTCGGGGACGGGCCCGCAGTCGGGTGCGTCGAGGAGGACGACGGCCCCGCGGGAGAGGCGGGAGAGCCGGAGGAGGCGGAGAAGTCGGGGGAAGCGGAGGAGGCGGAGAAGTCGGGGGA
>NZ_JAHHIU010000299.1 GCF_024539815.1 Streptomyces hayashii | reverse complement strand
GCCGGTCGGCGGGCGGGCGGCGGGAGGCCGGTGTCTCGTCGGGGATGTTTTCCGGCAGTGTGCCGGGGCGGTTAGCCTCGTCGGTGAGCTGGATGATCAGGGCGAGGAGACAGACGATGGCGAAGGTTCCCAGTGCGGTGATCGCGGCGGGCGGGCTGGTCGGCGGGTACGGCGTGGCCCGGTGGACGAGGCAGCGGCCGCTGGGCGGGGTCGTCCTCGCCGTCGCGGGGGCCGCGGCGGCGCAGCGGTGGCGGCAGCAGGCCGGCGGGGTGGCGGCGGGGGCGCTGAGCGTCGCGTACGTCGCCGCGTTCGCGGGGTCGCACCCGCTGTCGAAGAAGGTGGGCCCGTGGCCGTCGGTGTTCGGCGTGGCCGGAGCCGTCGCGCTGGCGTCCTGGGCGGTCGCCGACCGGCGTTCCTGAAGCGCCCCTGCACAGGTCGGCCCGGTGCGGAGGATTCGCACCGGGCCGACGCGTTCACCGGCCTTCGTCGAAGGCCTCGCGCCGTGGTCCCGCCGGAGGGCCCGCTGGGACGTCCCGTCAGGGGGCGCCGATCCCGGGGGCCGTCACCGGGAGCGGACCCGCCGGCGCCGACCCACCCGGCGCCCGGCCCGGCCCGGTGCCCGCACCAGGTTCCGGTCCCGATCCCAGGCCCGGTCCCGATCCCACATCCGATCCCGCTCCCGGTCCCACGCCCGCTCCAGTTCTCAGGCCCGCTCCCGGTCCCCCGTCCGATCGCGGTTGCGCCGCCCCCATGCCGGCTCCCGTCTTCGCGTCCTCCCTCGACCGGAACGCCCGTCGGTACCCCTGGGGGCTCGTTCCGGTGACCTTGCGGAAGCGTTCCCGGAAGGCGGTCGGGGAGCCGAAGCCCGCCTGGGCGGCGATCCGTTCGACCGGGTGGGCCGTCGACTCCAGCAGGTACTGGGCGCGTCGGACGCGGGCCCGGTGCAGCCAGCGCAGCGGCGTCGTGCCGGTCTGTTCGCGGAACCGGCGGTTCAGGGTGCGGGTGCTCAGGCCGGCCCGCTCGGCGATCCGGTCCAGCGTCAGGTCGTCGGCGCAGTTGTCCTCCAGCCAGACCAGGAGCGGTTCGAGGGTCGCGCCGGCCGGGGCGGGCGTCAGGTCCTGGACGATGAACTGGGCCTGGCCGCCCTCCCGTTCGAGCGGCATGACCGACATCCGGGCGGCCTGTGCGGCGATCGCCGAGCCGTAGTCGCTGCGGATCATGTGCAGGCACATGTCGAGGGCCGCCGCCGCGCCCGCCGAGGTGAGGAAGCGGCCGTGGTCGACGTAGAGGACGTTCGGGTCGACCTCCACCTTCGGGTAGCGCAGGGCCAGTTCGCGGGCCGCGAACCAGTGCGTGGTCGCGCGCAGCCCGTCCAGCAGGCCCGTCGCGGCGAACAGGAACGCGCCGACGCACACGGAGGCGATCCGGGTGCCGTTCGCCGCCGCGTCGCGCAGCGCCTCCGCGACCCCGGGCGGCAGTTCCTGCGGCGGGTCCGCGACGCCCGGCAGGATGATCGTGTCCGCCTCGGCCAGCGCTTCGAGGCCGTACGGCGTGCGCACGGTGAACGCCCCCGCGCTCACCTCCCCGGAGGAGGACGGCGAGCAGACCCGCACCCGGTACGCCGGGCGGCCGTCGGGCAGTCGCGCCCAGCCGAAGGCGTCGATCGGCGCGGACAGATCGAAGGGGACGACCCCGTCCAGGGCCAGTACGGCGACGGTGTGCATGGCGAGAGACTAGGCGGCCGACGGGATCACGCCGACCCGGGGAGGCGGTGGTCACGATGGCAGGTCCGGGCGGGCCACTGCGGTCCCGGACGACCACGGCAGTTGGAGGGGGGTGGGAACGCCGGCTGGCGGGAATCCGTCGGCCTCTGGCATTCCCACCGCTTCCGTGTGATCTTCGTGCCCTCTAGCGTCGGTGCGTGACCAAGTTCCTCCTCGCCGTTCACGTCCTCGCCGCGATCGTCGCCGTCGGGCCGGTGACCGTCGCCGCCAGCATGTTCCCGCCCGCCGCACGCAAGGCTCTGGCCGCGCCCGGGGACGAGGGCGCGGCCGGGACCGTACGGCTGCTGCACCGCATCTGCCAGGTGTACGCGGCCGTCGGCATCGCCGTCCCCGTCTTCGGGTTCGCCACCGCGGGCGCGATGGGGGTGATGGGCGATCCCTGGCTGATCGCGTCGGTCGTGCTGACCGTCCTGGCCGCTGCCGTCCTGCTGGTCCTCGTCCTGCCGCGGCAGGAGGTGCTCGTCGAGGGACGGGGGGAGCGCGCGACGACCGTCCGACTCGCCATGTTCACCGGGGTGTTCAACCTGCTGTGGGCGACGGTGACCATCCTGATGATCGTCCGGCCCGGGTCGACGACGGGGGCGTAGACGGCGGACGGGCGGCCGGGACGGCCGAGGGTGACCGGGGTGGGTGACGGGGCCCACCCCGGGCCGCTACGCCGGCTTCGTTCCGCGGCCGGCCGCTCCCTTCGCCTTCGACGCCGCCGCCGTCAGCGGCTTGGCGATGTCCTCCAGGGAACGTCGCTCGGCCTTGACCGCCAGGAACGCCGCGACCAGACCCGCCAGGCACATCAGCGTCGCGCCGATGCAGAAGGCGAGGACCGTGTCGCCGACCTTGCCGGTGTCGGTGAGATCGGCGAACAGCAGGGGTCCGCTGATGCCGCCGGCGGCCGTGCCGAGGGCGTAGAAGAAGGCGATGGACATCGCGCGGGTCTCCATCGGGAAGACCTCGGACACCGTCAGATAGGCGCTCGACGCACCGGCCGAGGCGAAGAACAGCACCGCGCACCAGCAGGCCGTCATCGTGGTCGCGTCGAGCGAGCCCTGGTCGAACAGCCAGGCCGTGCCGAACAGCAGCACACCCGACAGCAGGTAGGTCGAGGAGATCATCACCCGGCGGCCGACCGTGTCGAACAGCTTGCCCAGCAGCAGCGGGCCGCAGAAATTGCCGATCGCGATGACGGCGAAGTAGTAGCCGGTGTTGCCGCTCGGCACGTCGAAGAACTTCGTCAGGATCGCGCCGAAGCCGAAGGTGATCGCGTTGTAGAGGAAGGCCTGGCCGATGAAGAGGGAGAAGCCGAGGATCGCGCGGCGCCGGTACTCGGAGAACACCGTGCGCGCGATCTCGACGAAGGAGACGCTGCGCCGCTGGTGGATGGTCAGCTCGCCCTCGGCGCGCGGCAGCCGCTCCCCCTTGTCCTCCTCGATCTTCCGCTCGATGGAGGTGACGATCTCCTCGGCCTCGCGGTCACGGCCGTGGATCAGCAGCCAGCGTGGGCTCTCCGGGACGTGCCGTCGCACGAGGAGGATCACCAGGGCGAGGACGGCGCCCAGCGCGAACGTCAGCCGCCAGCCGACGTCGGCCGCGAAGATGTCCGTGTTCAGCGCGACGATCGACAGCAGCGACCCGGCGACCGCGCCCAGCCAGAAACTGCCGTTGATGATGAGATCGACGCGCCCCCGGTACTGCGCCGGGATCAGCTCGTCGATCGCGGAGTTGATGGCCGCGTACTCGCCGCCGATGCCGAAGCCGGTGAGGAAGCGGAAGAGCAGGAACCACCAGGTGTCGAAGGAGACGGCGGTCAGGGCGGTGGCCGCCAGATACACCGCGAGGGTGATCATGAACAGCTTCTTGCGGCCCCACTTGTCGGTCAGCCGGCCCCAGAAGAGCGCGCCGATGCAGGCGCCCGCGACATAGAGTGCGGCCGCGATGCCGGTGACCTGCCCGGAGGTGATGGGCAGGCCGCTGCCCGGCTCGGACAGCCGGCTCGCGATGTTACCGACGACCGTGACCTCCAGGCCGTCCAGGATCCACACGGTGCCCAGTCCGAACACGATGGTCCAGTGCCAGCGGGACCAGGGCAGCCGGTCCAGGCGGGCGGGGATGTCTGTGGTGATCGTGCGGTCTCTCTCGGCCGGCACGGCAGCTTCGGCGCTGGTCATGGGCTCCCTCCTCGGCACACGCTCCTCGTCGAGCGGAACGCGGTCCGTGTTCCCGCGACCAGTGCCTTTAAGCCCCGGGCCTCACCGACGCCGAGCCCCCCGCGCGCGCGTGGCGGCTCAGGCCCCCAGCGCCCGCGCCAGGGTGTAGATCAGCAGACCGGCCAGCGAGCCCACCACCGTGCCGTTGATGCGGATGAACTGCAGGTCCCGGCCGATGTTCGCCTCGATCTTGCGGGTGGTGTGCTCGGCGTCCCAGCCCGCCACCGTGTCGGTGATCAGCGAGGTGATCTCCTTCCGGTACGTCGTCACGACGTGCACCGCGGCGCCCTCGACCCAGCTGTCGACCTTCTCCTGCACCTTGGGCTCGGTCGCCATCCGGGCCCCCAGCGACAGCAGCGAGGCCCGCACGCGCAGACGCAGCTCGCTGCGCTCGTCCTCCGCCGCCGCGACGATCATGGAGCGGACGGCGGTCCACGCGGACGCGATCAGGTCCTGGACCTCGCCCCGGCCCAGCACCTCGCCCTTGAGCCGCTCCACCCGCGCGCGGGTGTCCGTGTCGGACTGCAGGTCGGCGGCGAAATCCGTGAGGAACCGGTCGAGGGCGCCCCGGGCCGGGTGGGACGGCATGTCCCGCATCTCCGCGCAGAAACGCAGCAGTTCCTTGTAGACGCGCTCGCCGACCTTCTTGTCGACGAACCGCGGGGTCCAGCCGGGCGCGCCGCCCTGCACGGCGTCCATCACCGAGTCGGCGTGCAGCACCAGCCAGTCGTGCGCCCGGGCCACCACCAGATCGACGGCACGCCGGTGGCCGCCGTCCACGACGATCCGCTCCAGCAGCTTTCCCATGCCCGGCGCGATCTCCTGGGCGTCGGCGCGCCGCGTGATCGCCTCCCCCACCACCGCCTGGACGTCCGAGTCGCGCAGCACCGTCAGCGCGCCCCGCAACGCCGTCGCGAGCTCCGCCGTCACCCGGTCGGCATGCGCGGGATCCGCCAGCCAGACGCCCAGCCGGGTGCCGATGCCCACCGCGCGCAGCCGCTCACGCACCACGTCCTCGGAGAGGAAGTTCTCGCCGACGAACTCGCCCAGCGAGACGCCCAGCTGGTCCTTCTTGTTCGGGATGATCGCCGTGTGCGGGATGGGCAGGCCGAGCGGGTGACGGAACAGCGCCGTGACCGCGAACCAGTCGGCGAGCGCGCCCACCATGCCCGCCTCCGCGGCCGCCGCCACATAGCCGGCCCACGCTCCCGCGCCCCGATGGGAGGCCCACTCGGCGAGGACGTACACCACCGCCACGAACAGCAGCAGCCCCGCCGCGGTGAGCTTCATCTGACGCACCCCGCGCTGTTTCTCCTCGTCCGCGGGGGTGAAGGAGGTCATCGCCCGGTAGGACGAGGCCGCGTCCGGTGCTGCCGCTTCGGTACGTTCCATTTGCTCCACCCGTTCGGTGATCCCGCACACATTGTCCCTTCCTGACCGACTCCTGGAACGGAACAAGAGTTCCCGTCGTCTGTCAGAGCGGGGAGATCGAGGGTGAACTCCTGCACCGATCCGGAGCCACGAGCTCCCCGCGCATGAGGAGACACGCACCCGCATGACCGCCAAGCACCATGGTTATGCCCTGCTGTCGGCGATCGTCGCCCTGGTCATGGGCCTGTCCGCCGCGATCTACGTCACGGCCGCCGAACACGGCCCCGGACACCGCCGCGCGGGGGACGCCGTCGCCGCGGGCCCCGGCCCGTACCACGCGGCCCCCGTGTCCACCGGCGTCTGGGTGGGCGCCTGGGCGGCGGCCCCGGCCGGCGGCGAACCGGGCACCGCGGCCGACGGCATGGCGGGCCGCACGGTCCGCAACGTCGTCCACACCGGCGTCGGCGGCAGCGCCGCCCGCGTCACCCTGTCCAACCTCTACGGCGACCGACCCCTCAGGGTCACCCACGCCACGCTCGCCGTCGCCGCCCACGACGACAGCCCGGCCGCCGACCCCGACACCCTGCGCCGTCTCACCTTCGAGGGCGCCAGCGCCGTCGTCGTCCCGGCCGGCGGACAGACCGTCAGCGACACCGTCGCCGTCACCGTCCCGCACGACGCGGACGTCCTGGTCAGCGTCTACTCCCCCACCTCCGCGGGGCCCGTCACCTACCACCCCCGCGCCCGGCAGACCAGCTACGTCGCCGAGGGCCAGTCCACCGAGGACACCAGCGGCGCCGCGTTCACCGAGACCACCCCCTACTGGCGCTACCTGACCGCGCTGGACGTGCTCGGCGACGAGGCCGACGGCACCGTCGTCGCGCTCGGCGACTCCATCACCGACGGCATCACCTCCACCTCCGGCGCCAACCGCCGCTGGCCCGACGCCCTCGCCGACCGGCTGCGGGCCACCCTCGCCGCCGACGGCGCCGCACCCCGCTACGCCGTCGTCAACGCCGGCATCAGCGGCAACCAGCTCCTCGCCGACGACCCCCGCCGCGGCGCCTCCGGCCTGAACCGCTTCGAACGCGACGTCCTCGGCCGCCCCGGCGTGAAAGCCGTCGTCATCGACCTCGGCATCAACGACATCCTGCGCAACAAGGCCCTCGCCGACCCGCAGGCGATCGTGGCCGGCCTGCGCACCCTCGCCGACCGCGCCCACGCGCACGGCGTCGAGGTTGTCGGCGCCACCCTCACACCGTTCCGCGGCCACCACGGCTACAGCGCCGCCCGCGAGGACGTACGGCAGCAGGTCAACCGGGCGATCCGCACGGACGGACTGTTCGACGACGTCGTCGACTTCGACAAGGCGCTGCGCGACCCGTACGACCCGCGCAGCCTGCGCCCGCAGTACGACTCCGGCGACCACCTGCACCCCAGCGACGCCGGCTACCGCCGGATGGCGCAGACCCTCGACCTGGAGAAACTGTCCGGCTCCGCGCCGGCCCGGCTGTAGCGGCCGTCCACGCCCCCCGCGAAAGCCCCGGCCGCCCGGGAGTCCCGGGCCGCCCCCACCGCGCGAACACCGGGCCGTCAGTCGTCACCGGGCCGTCAGTCGTCGTGGCGCCCGTCCCATCGGTCCCGCCGCTCCCGGCGGTCCTCCCGCTGCCGCTCCCGTCGGCGGCCGCGGTCGTGCAGCAGGTCGTGGCGGTTCTCCAGCATCCGGCGGTGCGCGTCGTGCACCTCGTCCCGCAAGGCGGACCGCTGCTCGCGCCGGGCCGCCCTGCGGTCCCGCTTCTCCTGCTGCCGGGCCGCCCGCGTCTTCTTGCGCTCGATGCCGACGCCACCCCAGAAGGCGAACCCGGTGACGACCACCCGCGGCCCGCCCGGATCCCCCGGTACCCCGCTCTCCTCCTGGTCGAAGCCGCCCATCACCCCGATACCGCGCACCACGACCTCGACGCCCGGCGGCACGACGATCTGCACCCCGCCCATGATCGCCACACAGTTGATCTCGACCTCGTCCGCCGAGAAGTCCGCCTCGCGCAGATCGATCTCACCGCCGCCCATCAAAGCGACACAGGTGAAGCGCCGCGGAACCGTCCAGCGGCCCTTGCGCTGAAAGCCCGACATCACCGCCACGGCCCACGACGACGAACCCTCGCCGCCCACCATCCGCCCGGCCCAACTCCCTTCCGGCGACGGCTCCTTCCGCAACGAGACGACAGGCGGCGGGACGACGCCCGCCACCGGCAGATCCCGGGTGATCGGCGCCAACTCCCCATAGGTACGCGCCTTGTACGTCTCCTCCAGCCGCTCCTCGAACTCCGCCATGTCGAGACGGCCCTCGGCGAGAGCGTCCCGCAACACCTCGGCGACCCGCTCACGATCGGCGTCGGAGGCACGAAGGTCCGGAGGAACAGAAAGGTCCGGGACTGCGTCGTCGGTCATGTCAGCAGCCTACGAGTTCCCCGCCCCCGGCACTACGGTCTGCCGCTCCGACGGCCCCTCGCCCGCACCCCCCGGCGCGTACAGCATCTTCGCGATCACCGCCTCGATGTCCGGCTCCCGCACCGACAGATCCACCAGCGGATACCGCGCCGCGATGTGCGCCACCAGCGGAGCCGCCGACGCCGACGCCGGAAACGCCAGCCACTGGCGCGGACCCTCCACCCTCACCACCCGCGCCGCCTCCCCCGCCTCGATCGGCGGCAGCTCCCGCTCCAGGTCCACCACCAGAGTCCGCTCGCTCTCACCCGCCTCGTGCAGCCCGGCCAGCGCGCCGTCGTACACCAGCCGGCCGTGGTCGATGACCATCACCCGCGAGCACAACTGCTCGATGTCCTGAAGATCGTGCGTGGTGAGCAGCACCGTCGTACCGCGCTCGGCGTTCAACTCCCGCAGGAACTCCCGCACCCGCGCCTTGGAGACCACGTCCAGACCGATCGTCGGCTCGTCCAGATACAGCACCTCCGGATCGTGCAGCAACGCCGCCACGACGTCCCCGCGCATCCGCTGCCCCAGCGACAGCTGCCGCACCGGCACATCCAACAGCTCCGCCAGGTCCAGCAGTTCGACCAACCGGTCGAGATTCTCCCGGTAACGCCCGTCCGGGATCCGGTACATGCGGTGCATCAGCCGGTACGAATCGATCAACGGAAGGTCCCACCACAACGTCGTACGCTGCCCGAACACCACCCCGATCCGATGCGCCAGCCGCGTCCGCTCCCGCGACGGATCGATCCCGGCGACTCGCAGCCGGCCCCCGCTCGGCGTCAGGATCCCCGTCAGCATCTTGATCGTCGTCGACTTCCCGGCCCCGTTGGGCCCGATGTAACCGACCATCTCGCCACGCGACACCCGGAAGGAGATCTCGTCGACCGCCCGCACCCGCCGCAGCTCCCGCTTCAGGAAACCGGTCCTGCGACGCACGTCGAAGACCTTCTCCACCCGGTCCACCTCGATGAACGCACTCTCCGACACCCGCGCCTCAACTCCCCGTGCTCCGGTACGACCTCAGTCCGACCCGCCACGCCAGCCCCGCCGCCGCACAGCACACCGACGCCACCAGAGGCGGCGCGAACGCGGCCCACTGCGGCAGACCCAACGGGTACGGCCGCCCCAACACATAAGACGCCGGCACCCAGTTGACGAACGCCAACGGGAACACGAACGTCACCCCGCGCACCAGCTTCGCGCCGAACACCGTCGGCGGATACTGCAACAACGTCTGACCGCCGTACGTGAACGCCGCCTGCACCTCCGCCGCGTCCTGCGCGACGAACTGGAAGGCCGCGCCCGCCACGAACACCGACGCGAAGATCACCCCACCGCTCACCAGCATCACCGGCACCAGCAACACCTTCTGCGGCGACCACACCACATCCGTC
The DNA here is from genome assembly GCF_024539815.1 of Streptomyces hayashii. GTDB lineage: Bacteria > Actinomycetota > Actinomycetes > Streptomycetales > Streptomycetaceae > Streptomyces > Streptomyces hayashii. The sequence goes on along the minus strand of NZ_JAHHIU010000299.1, from coordinate 422 downwards.
GCCACCAGCGCGTACCCGAACACCGCCGTCCCCTGAAGGACCCGGCTCACCCGACGCAACGCGAACCGGTCCGCGGCGACCTGCGCCAGCACCGGCGCCGGCCGCACCAACAGCGTGTCCAGCGTCCCGTCCCGCACCCGCGTGCCCAACCGGCCCGCCGAGCCGATCGCCAGATCCGCCAGCCCGAACGACATCGCCGACAACCCGTACAGAAACGCGATCTCCGGCAACGAGTAACCACCGAGCACGTCCACCTGCGAGAACATCAGCAAGATCGCGACAAAATCCAGCCCCGTCACCAGCAGACCGCCCACCGCCGTCATCAGGAAAGACACCCGATAGGCCAGCGTCGAACGGATCCACATCCCCGCGATCAGCCGATACGCCCGCAACCCCTCCGCCACCCGCCCGGCCTCACCCAC
>NZ_JAHHIU010000298.1 GCF_024539815.1 Streptomyces hayashii | reverse complement strand
GAGAGGCGGGGGCCGGGTCTGGGGGCTCGGGTGCGCGAGCGGCCTGCCGTCACCTCGACGACAGGCTCCTTCGACCGTGGGCGCCAACCTTCTCTGCCTTGTTCGCGGAGTTTATACGACATGTGTTCAGACTGTGTTTCGTCTAGTCGATCCGCGGTTACCCGGCAAGGGTTCATTCGGTCGGCGATACGTGTGAATCATCCCGATTCACCGGCGGTCGTGCCGTGATGACCTCAGGTTATGCGCGCGCAACGGTCGGCCCATTCTCGTCGGCGTTTGTCACGAGACCTTGATTCGCGAAAGGCCCCGTGCCGCATGCCCGGTGAATGTGCCAAGGGAACGCCGCGGGCGGCTTTCGGTCAGCGTAGCGGGTGCCGTGGGCGGCCCGGGACGTTATCGATCCGCCGGGCTGGGCATCATCCTTCCTGTCAGGGACACCCGGCGGCCGGGACGGCCGGACCGCCGCACGAGGAGGGACGCTTCGATGGGCGAGAAGGTCGTGGCAGGCGCATTCGACCTGTCCGATCGTCAGCACTACCGGGACAAGCTCCGACGGTGTCTGACGGGGCTTGAGCGGCTCCTGGCCCAGAAGCGCTTCGACCGCCCGAAGAACCTCATGGGACTTGAGATCGAACTGAATCTCGCGGGTGCCGACGGTCAGCCGAAAATGTTGAATGGCGAGGTACTGGAGAGGATCGCGAGTCGCGATTTCCAAACAGAACTCGCCATGTTCAACCTGGAAGTCAACATAGCCCCACATCGATTGGGAGGGCGGGTATTCGACAGGCTCGCCGAGGAAATCACCACGTCGCTGGCATATGCCCATCGAAAGGCGGGCGAGGTGGACGCCGGAATCGTGATGATCGGTATTCTGCCGACGCTCGACCGGGACGACCTGGTGTCGACGAATCTTTCCGACGTCGACCGCTACACGCTGCTCAACGATCAGATCGTCGCCGCGCGAGGCGAGGACTTCGCCTTGGAGATCGACGGGGTCGAGCGGCTGTCGTGCACCTCGAAGTCGATCGTGCCCGAGGCGGCCTGCACCTCCGTGCAGCTGCATCTCCAGGTCACGCCGGCCCGCTTCCCCGCCGTGTGGAACGCCGCGCAGGCGGTCACCGCCGCGCAGATCGCCGTCGGAGCCAACTCGCCCTTCCTGTTCGGTCACGAGCTGTGGCGGGAGTCGCGTCCCCCGCTGTTCCAGCAGGCAACCGACACCCGGCCGCCGGAGCTCCAGGCGCAGGGCGTGCGGCCGCGGACGTGGTTCGGGGAGCGGTGGATCAGCTCGGCCCACGAGCTGTTCGAGGAGAACCTGCGCTATTTCCCGCCGCTGCTGCCGATCTGCGACGAAGAGGACCCGCTGGAGGTCCTGGACGCGGGAGGGGTGCCCTCGCTCGCCGAACTCGTGCTGCACAACGGCACGGTCTACCGCTGGAACCGGCCCGTCTACGGCATCGCCGACGGCGTTCCGCACCTGCGGGTGGAGAACCGGGTCCTGCCCGCGGGGCCGACCGTGACCGACGTGATCGCCAACGCGGCCTTCTACTACGGACTCGTGCGGTCGCTGGCCGAGGAGTCCCGGCCGGTCTGGTCCCGGCTGCCGTTCGAGACGGCCGCCGCCAACTTCGAGGCGGCCTGCCGGGACGGGATCGACGCGCGGCTCCAGTGGCCCCGGCGGGGGCGGCTGGGCGGCCTGGTCGAGGTGGACGCGGTGAGTCTCGTCCGGGACGAGCTGCTGCCGCTGGCGGAGGCGGGACTGGACGCGTGGGGCGTGGAGCCCGCCGACCGCGATCTGTATCTGGGGGTCATCGACGAGCGCTGCCGGCGGCGGGCCAACGGGGCGACGTGGCAGGTGGCGACGTTCCACCGGGCGCTGGAGGCCGGACTGCCGCGTGACGCTGCGCTGGCCGCCACCACGCGGCGTTACGCGGAGCTGATGCACCTCGGAGAGCCCGTGCACACCTGGCCCGTGGGCCTGCCCGAGCCGGCCGCCCTGGGGTGAGGCCCGGCCGCCGCCGGGACGGGTGCGGGCGGACGCTCGTACCCGGACGCGGCTGACCGCGCTGCCCCCGGCCGATCCGGGACCATGGGGGCGGCCTGCGCCCTGGTCAACCCGGCCAGGAGCTGTCCGCCGCCTGCACGCGGGCCCGTCGTGCCGCCGACTGCTCCTCTCGTCGCCGTCGCCGTCGCCGCCGTCGCCGCAGTCGCCGCAGTCGCCGCCGTCGCCCCCGCCGAGCCGTGCCGTCGGGCGCAGTACGCGCCGTGAGGGAAGGTGGGCGTGCCGTCACGCCGGCGCGGTGCCCTCCGGTGATGACCAGGACGAAGGCGGGCGCTACGGGCACGGTGCACGGCGACAGGTGCGAGGGCAAGGCGGGGGGCGCTGCCGTCGGCCCCGCACGGATCGGGCAAGCTGTGACGTCCCATGACGGTGCCGTCCCTCCCTGTCGGCCTCCGCGGCGGACTCCCGCCGTACGGCAGGCGAAGGGGAGGCGGCCCCGTAGGGCGCCCGTCTCCCCGGCGGCCTGTCGCGCACGGATGTCGCCACTTCTTCCGAGACCCTGGCGAGGCAGGGGCGGGGCTGCGGTGTGTTCACGCAACTGGAGGCAAGTGTGCAGGTGGAGGCGGGGACAGGTGACTGATTCCTTTCCGCGGGACGGGCTTTCGCGACGGCTGCTCCGGGACGAGACACTGCTCGTCCTGGCGCTCTCGCTCGGCGCGAGCGGTGTGTCCGCGTTCATCAGCTTCGTCGGATCGGTCACCAAGCCGGGAGGTCTGAAGGACCAGGCGGCGACGCTGAACGCCTCCGCCGCGCCGGGCCGTCCCTGGCTCGATCTCGCCTGGCAGCTCTTCGGGATCGCCACGGCGCTCGTCCCCGTCGCCCTCGTCGCGCACTTCCTGCTGCGCGAGCGCGACGGGCGCGGGCTGCGGACGCTGGGCTTCGACCGCACCCGGCCCTGGCCGGACCTCGGCCGGGGGGCGGCGATCGCGGCGGTGATCGGCAGCACCGGCATCGCCTTCTACCTGGCGGCGCGCGGACTCGGTTTCAACCTCACCGTGGTGCCGGAAGCCCTCCCGGACGTGTGGTGGAAGTTTCCCGTGCTGGTCATGTCCGCGCTGCAGAACGCGATCCTCGAAGAGGTCATCGTCGTCGGCTATCTGCTGCGCCGGCTCGGCCAGTTGGGCTGGACGCCGGGAACCGCGCTCGTGGCCAGCGCCGTGCTGCGCGGCTCGTACCACCTCTACCAGGGCGTGGGCGGTTTCATCGGCAACATGGTGATGGGCGTCGTCTTCGTCTGGCTCTACCGGCGCTGGGGCCGGGTGGGTCCCCTCGTGGTCGCGCACTCCCTGCTCGACATCGGGGCGTTCGTGGGGTACGCGCTGCTCGCGGGGAAGGTGGGGTGGCTTCCGACGGCGTGAGCCGCCCCGCCTTCGCCGGGAGCGTCACCAGGCGAGCAGTTCGCCCTCGATGACGGTGATCGCGCGGCCGGTCAACAGCGTGCGGTCGCCGCGCAGTTCGGTGCGGACGCGGCCGGAGCGGGGGGAGGCCTGGAGTCCCGTGAGGCCGGTGCGGCCGAGCCGGTCGGACCAGAAGGGGGCGAGCGCGGTGTGGGCGCTGCCCGTCACCGGGTCCTCGTCGATGCCGACGTTGGGGAAGAAGCAGCGGGAGACGAAGTCGTATCCCAGGTCCGGGTTCTCGGCGCGGGCGGTGGCGATGACGCCGCGGCTGGAGTAGCCGCCCAGCGCCTTGTGGTGCGGGCGCAGCGCGTGGACGGTCTTCTCGTCGGCCATCTCGATCAGCAGGTCGCCGATCTGCGGGCCGGTGTCGAAGCAGGCCACCGGCTCGGCGCCCAGGGCCTCGGCGACGCCGGCCGGGATCTCGGCAGGCGTCAGCCGGGCGGTCGGGAAGTCCAGGGTGATCGAGCCGTCCTCGGCGGGCGTGGCGATCAGGACGCCGCTGCGGGTGGCGAAGCGCACCGGTCCCGTGTGCGCGCCGGTCGTGCGCAGGATGTGGGCCGCGGCGAGCGTGGCGTGACCGCACATGGCGACCTCGGCGACCGGCGTGAACCAGCGCAAGGCCCAGTCCGCCTCGCCGCCCTCCGGGAGCGGGTGGGCGAACGCCGTCTCGGCGTGGTTGACCTCCAGGGCCACGTTCTGCATTCGGCCGTCGTCCGGGAAGGCGTCCAGGAGCACGACCCCGGCCGGGTTGCCGGCGAAGGGGCGGTCGGTGAAGGCGTCGACGATGTGAATCCGCATGCCGCCGACGCTAGAGGGTCGGCGCGGTCCCCGGCCAAGGCCAATCCGCGGGTCCTGGCCCGGATTCCGACGCGCCTCGGCTCGTCCGTCCGCCTCGGTTCCTCCTGCACCGCGCTCGCTCGCAGCGCGGCGCCGACCGAAGACTGGGATATTGGGGGTGGAGCGCGGCGCTACCCATGACCTCAGGACCAGGGGCGGTGAGCGCGATGAGCGAGCCCGAGGAGAGCGACGCCCGACCGGCGTCGCCGGACGCGGATCCTCAAGGGGATCCGTTTCTGCGCACGCGGTTCGTCGTACCGGCCGGCCCCATGGCGTTTCTGCGGCGCGAGCGACTCGTCAGCCACCTCGACCAGGCGCTGCGGACACCGCTGACCATGGTCAACGGCCCCGCGGGGGCGGGCAAGACGCTGCTGGTGGCCGACTGGGCCGCAGCGCGTGAGCCGTCCGTCGCCTGGCTCACCACCGATGCCGCGGGACAGCGGCCGGGCATGTTCTGGGCGTATCTGCTCCAGGCCCTGCGCGTGTCCGGCACGCCGCTGCCCGCGGGCATCGGCTGCCCGGCCGACGCGGGCCGGGCGCCCCCGACGCTGCTCGCACGACTGGCCGCCGGGCTGAGCGCCCTGGACCGGCCGGTCGTCGTCGTCCTCGACGAGTACGACCAGGTGACGGACCCGGAGATCGCCGAACAGCTGGAGTTCGTGCTGCGCCACGCCGGCGACGGTCTGCGCCTGGTCCTCGTCACCCGCACCGAGCCGCTGCTGCCGCTGCACCGGTACCGGGCGGCCGGCGACCTGACGGAGATCCGGGGCGCGGAGCTCGCCTTCACCTGCGAGGAGGCGTCCGCGCTGCTGGAGCTGCACGGACTCCGGCTTCCGGAACCCGCCGCACGGGGGCTCGTGGAACGCACCCGGGGCTGGGCCGCGGGCCTGCGGCTGTGCGCTCTCGCCGCGCGGGAGAGCCCGGATCCGCAGACCTATCTGAAGGAGTTCGAGGCCGACCGCACCTCGGTCGCCGACTTCCTGCTGGCGGAGGTGCTCAGGCAGCAGCCCGCCGCGACGCAGGACCTGCTGTTGCGGGTCAGCGTCCTCGACCGGTTCCGTCCCGCCCTGGTCAACGCGCTCACCGGCCGGACCGACGCCGAGCCCATTCTGGCCGGTCTGTGCCGCGCGAACGCGTTCGTCGAGCACCTGGAGCAGGACTGGTACCGCCTGCACCCGCTGTTCGGCGAGATCCTCCGGGCCCATCTGCGGGTGCGTTCGCCGGGACTGGAGACCGAACTGCACCGGCGGGCCGCGCGATGGCTGCGCGGCTCGGGCTCGCTCACGGAGACGCTGGGGCACGGGGCCGCCGCCGGAGACTGGCAGTTCACCGCGGACGCGCTGGTGGACGACCTGGCCATCGGCTGGCTCTTCACGGGACTGCGCTCGGACGAGCTGTCCGAGCTGTTCTCCCGCATGGGACCGGAGGCCGCGGGGCCCGCAGCGGAGCTGGTCCGGGCCGCCCGTGAGCTGTCCCGGCACGAGGTCGACCGGGGCCTCGGCCACCTGCGTCGCGCAGAGCGGGGTCTGGCCGCCGAACTCGGCCGGACGGCGGCCGGAGCGGGCCCGGCGACGGGGCAGGGGGAGCTTCTGGCGGGCGCTGCGGACCCGACCACCGGATGGAGCCTCTCCGGCGCCGAGCCCGCACTGGCGGAGGCCCGGCTGACGTGTGCGCTGCTGGAGGCGCTGGCGGCCCGGCTGACCGGCGCGCCGGCCCGGGCGGAGCTGGCCGCGACGGCGGCCGAGACGCTGCGGGACGTGGTCCCGGCCCACCTGCTCGACAGACACCCCGAACTCATCGCCCTCCTGCTCGCCCACCTGGGCTCGGCGCGCCTGTGGGCCGGACGGTTCGAGGACGCGCACACCGCCCTGACGGGGGCGGCGGGAGCCGTCGCCGGGGCCTCGACGGCGCTCGCCCGCGAGGACTCGCTGGGCCGGCTGGCGCTGATCGACTACCTCAACGGCCGGCTGGCCGGGGCGGAACGCACGGCGCGGGCCGCACTGACCGAGACCGAGCGCTACGGCCTGCCCCAGCCGTCCGGTTCCGGCATGGGAAGGCTCGTGCTGGCCGCCGTCGCCGTCGAACGCGACGACCTGAGCAGGGCCCAGGCCCTCCTGGCGGAAGCGGCGGAGCCGCACCCCGCGCTGCGGGACCCCGTCATGGAGGCGGGCCGGGCGATCGCCACCGCCCGGCTGCACCTGGCCCGCGGCGACATCGGGGCCGCGCTCGCCGCGGCGGAGCGGACGGTGCCGGCCGCCGTCGCCTCGCCCTGGGCGGAGGGCCAGACGGCGCTCGTCGTCTCCGCCGCGCATCTCGCCGACGGCCGACCCGAGACGGCCGTCAAGGTGCTCCAGGCGCTGCCCGGCACGGCCCCCGCGTGGACGGTGGCGTCCGCCCGCGCCGAGCTCGCCGCCGGCAGGCCGCTGGCCGCGATCGACCTGCTCGACCGGCTGCGCCCCGAGGAAGGCTGCGGGGCCGCCGTGACGGTCCGGGCCCTGCTGGTGCGGGCCCAGGCGGCCGACGTGGCGGGCGACCGGGCCGCCGCGCGCGGACTCGTCGCCCTCGCGCTGCGCGAGGCCCGGCGCGACGGTCTGCGGCGCCCCTTCACCGAAGCCGGACCGTGGATCCGTCCCTTCCTGGGCCCGCCGACCTCGCCCGGGCCGGCGACGAACGCCCCCACCCGCATCCGGCCGCCGGACGGCCCGCCGCCCCCGGTCGTCGAGGAGCTGACCGGACGCGAGCGCGACGTGCTGCGCAGGCTGGCCCTGACGATGTCGACGCAGGAGATCGCCGCCGATCTCTATCTGTCGGTGAACACCGTCAAGACCCACCTCAAGAGCGCCTACCGGAAGCTCTCGGTCAGCCGCCGCAACGAGGCGGTGCGCCGCGCCCGCGATCTGGGACTGCTGTGAGCGGCCGCGGCGCGACGGGACGCGGCGCGAAGGAACGAGGCCTGGTCGCGAGAGCCCCGGGCAGGAGACGCCCGGGCGGGAGAGGTCCGGGCGGGAGAGGTCCGGTCGGCAGACGCCCGACCGGGAGGACGGGCGTGCCGACCGGACTCGCCCGTAGCGGGTGAGGCGGGGACGCCGGTTCCCGGGTGCGATGGGGAGGTGGACACCACCGTGACCCGCTGGCGGGCTCTGATGGTGCTGGGCACCGCCCAGTTCCTGATGGTCCTGGACACGTCCGTCATGAACGTCTCGATCAGTCAGCTGGTCGAGGACTTCGACACGGAAGTGACCGCCATCCAGGCCGTCATCACCCTGTACGCCCTCGTCATGGCCGCCTTCATGATCATCGGAGGTCGGCTGGGCGACATCTTCGGAAGGCGCCGGCTCTTCCTGCTCGGCCTCGTCGTCTACGCGACGGGATCGGCCCTCACCGCCGCCGCCCCCACCCTGTGGGTGCTCGCTCTGGGCTGGTCGGTCATCGAGGGACTGGGGGCCGCGATGGTCCTGCCGGCCATGGCGGCGCTGGTCGCCGAGTCCTACCGCGGGCGGGACCGGGCCGTGGCCTACGGCGTCATCGGCGGTCTGGCCGGTGCGGGCATCGCCGTCGGCCCGCTGCTGGGCGGCTGGGTGACGACGTACCTCACCTGGAGGCTGGTCTTCGTCGGCGAGGTCGTGGTCGTGCTGGTCGTGCTGTGCTTCCGGCGGGCGATCACCGACTCCCCGCGCACCGGGCCGCGCCCCCGCCTCGACGGCGTGGGCGCCGCGCTCTCGGCGGCCGGTCTGGCGCTCGGCGTGCTCGGGGTGCTGCAGAGCGGCACCTGGGGCTGGGTGCAGCCGCGCAATCCGCCCTTCACCGTCCTGGGCTTCTCGCCCACGCTGTTCGTCGTCGGCGCGGGAGCGGCCCTGCTCGCCCTCTTCGCGCGCTGGGAGCGACGCCAGGAGGCCCGGGGCGCCGAACCTCTGGTGCACCTGACGCTGTTGCGCCGGCCCGCGCTGCGCTCCGGTCTGACATGTCTGCTGAGCCAGAACCTCATCCTGCTGGGCCTGTTCTTCACCATCCCGCTGTATCTCCAGGTGGTGCAGGGCTTCGACGCCTTCGAGACCGGCCTGCGCCTGCTCCCCGTCTCCATCACCATGCTGGCGTCCTCCACGGTCGCCGCGCGGCTGGGGCGGGTGGCGGGACCGCGCCGGGTGGTCAGGCTCGCGCTGGCGACCCTGACCGGGGCCGTGGTGTGGCTGCTGGCCACCATCGACCCTGTCATCGACGACGCCCAGTTCGCCGGGGCGATGGCGCTGCTCGGCGTGGGCATGGGGCTGCTCGCCTCGCAGCTCGGCAACGTCGTCCAGTCCAGCGTGGGCGAGGAGGAGCGCAGCGAGGTCGGGGGACTGCAGTTCACTGCGCAGAACCTGGGGTCCGCACTGGGCACCGCGCTGATCGGATCCCTGCTGGTCGGCGCGCTGGCCCAGGCGTTCACCACCAAGGTGGAGGAACATCCGGCCCTCTCGGACGAAGCCCGACGGCAGACCGGTGTCGCTCTGGAGGCCGGCATCAGCTTCGTCCCCACGGCACAGGTGCGCTCGGCGGCCGAGGACGCCGGGCTGCCGCCGGCCGAGGTGGACGCCCTCGTGGACTCGTACGCGTCGGCACAGCTCAACGGGCTGAAAGCGGCGATCCTGGCCGTCGGCGGGATCAGTCTCACCAGCTTCCTGGTCACGAGGAGTCTGCCGACCGCGAAGGCCGAAGGACCGGGCCGGTCAGAAGCCGACGCGCCGACCGGCCCGCCCCCGTCCCCCTGACCGGACCGCCGCCCGGCCGACCCGCCGACCGGCCCGAACCGTCCGACGCGTCGAAGGAGGTCGCGATGTCCGGGACCGACCACGGCGCGCGGCGCCGGGCGAAGGCCGTGGAGCGCCGCGCTGCCGCCGACTACACCGGAGGCGTCTACGGGTCCATGCTCGCGGCCTCGGTCGTGGTCGGCGCGGGCACCCTGGGGCCGGTGCCCCGGCTGGAGCTGGTGCTGCTGCTGGTGGTCACCGGGGTCGTGTTCTGGGTCGCGCATGTGCACGCCCATCTGTTCGGGGCGCGGCTCGCACAGCGTCGGCTGGACCGGACCGTCGTCGCGCAGGTGTGCCGTGACGAGTGGCCGATCGTCAAGGCCGCGATCCCCCCGGCCGTCGCCGTGGCCGTTAGCCCACTGCTCGGCCTCGACCTCGCGGGCACCCTCTGGTTCGCTCTCGCGGTCGCCGTCGCGGGCCAGGTGGGCTGGTCGGCGGCGGCTGCCCGACGCGCCGGAGCCCCATGGCGTCTGGTCGGGGTCACCGCCTCGGTGAACCTCGTCCTCGGCCTGCTGATCATCGTCTTCAAGCTCTGGGTGACGCACTGACCCCGGCCGCCGACCGGCCGCCTCGGCCGCCGTCGGCGGCTCGGCCGGAAC
>NZ_JAHHIU010000297.1 GCF_024539815.1 Streptomyces hayashii | reverse complement strand
CCCGGGGGAGTAATCCGCACCCCCGGCCACCCCGGGCAGTACCCGCCGGCTCCCCCTCCCGTCCGACGTAAACCCCTCCCCGTGCCGGAAGGCTGACAGCGGAAACGGTAGTCGTCGCAACGAGGGAGATCTGCTGATGACGGTCGGGAAGACAACCACGAAGGGCGTGGGACGCAGGCGGGCCGTGCCATGGGCGCTGCTCGGGTTATGGGTGGCCGCGCTCGCGCTGGTCGGCCCTTTCGCGGCGAAGCTCGGCGACGTGCAGCACGACCGGGCCACCGACTACCTGCCCTCCAGCGCCGACTCGACCCAAGTGGCCCGGATACAGGACGCGCTGCCCGGGGGCGAGAGCACCGAGATGGTGATCGTGTACCACCGGGGCGGCGGGCTGAGCGCCGACGACCGGCGGGTGGCGGCCGGGCAGGTCAAGGAGATCGCCGCAGCGCATGAGCTGGTCGGCGGGGCGCCCAAGGCGATTCCGTCCGACGACGGTACGACCCTCATGTACCCCGTCGCCAGCAACGAACCCGGGCACGACGAGAAGCTGCGGGACGCGCTCGTCGAGGACGTCCGGGGCATCGCCCGCGACCAGGACGGGCTCAGCGTCGAGGTGGGCGGCACCGGAGCGCTCGGCACCGACGCCGGCAAGGTCTACGACTCACTCGGCGGGCCACTGCTCTACACCACCGTCGCCGTCGTCGCCCTCCTGCTGATCCTGATCTACCGCAGCCCGGTGCTGTGGCTCGTGCCGCTCGTCGTCGCCGGCATCGCCGACTACATGTCGATGGGCGTCGCATACGGGCTCAACCAGGCCTTCGGCACCACCGTCACGGGCCAGAGCTCCGGCGTGATGACGATCCTCGTGTTCGGCGCGGGCACCGACTACGCACTGCTCCTCGTATCCCGCTACCGGGAGGAACTGCGGCGCGTCGAGCGCCCGTACGAGGCCATGGTCGCCGCGCTGCGCGGCTGCGGGCCCGCCGTGCTCGCCTCCTCCGGCACGGTCGCCGCCGGCCTGCTGTGCCTGCTCGCCGCCGATCTCAACAGCAGCCGCGGCATGGGCCCGCTCGGCACGGTCGGTGTGCTGTGCGCGCTGATCGCGATGCTGACACTGCTCCCCGCCGTCCTCGTCCTGCTCGGGCGGCGGGTCTTCTGGCCGCTCGTACCGGCCTACGGCAGCGAAACCAAAACGCGGCGCAGCCTCTTCGCCGCGATGGGCGACTCCGCCGCACGCAGGCCGCTGACCGTGCTCGCGACCGGAGCCGTCCTGCTCGGCGCGCTCGCCCTCGGCACGCTCAACCTGCCGGGCCCGGTCAAGCAGGAGGACTCCTTCGTCACCAAGCCGGAGGCCGTCACCGCCATGGAGACCCTCGCCCGGGCCTACCCCGAGCGCGGCACCCAGCCCATCGACGTGATCACCCCGGCGGACCGGGCCGACCGGACCCTCGCGGCGATCCGGGACACCCGGGGAGTCGAGAGCGCCGAGAAGGGCCGTACGGGAGACGGCTGGACCGAGATCTCCGTCATCGCGAAGGACACACCCCAGTCGGCGGGAGAGACCGCCACCATCAAATCCCTGCGCAGCGAACTGAAGGGCTCGTACGTCGGCGGGGACAGCGCCCAGCAGATCGACCTGGAGGACACCAACCGCCGGGACACGAAGATCGTCGTACCCCTGGTCCTCGTCTCGGTGCTGCTCATCCTGTTCGTCCTGCTGCGCAGCCTCGTCGCGCCGCTCATCCTGGTGGCCGCCGTGGTCGCGGTCTGGGGCGCGGCCCTCGGGATCGCCGGGCTGGTCTTCGGGCCGGTCCTCGGTCTCAAGGGAACCGATCCGGGGCTCGGGCTGCTGTCCTTCGTGTTCCTCGTCGCCCTCGGCGTCGACTACGGCATCTTCCTCATGCACCGGATGCGGGAGGAGTCCCTGTCCGGCGCGGAACCGGCCACCGCCGCGCTCACCGCCCTGCGGAGCACAGGCGCCGTCATCGCCTCGGCCGGCCTGGTCCTCGCCGCGACCTTCGCCGTGCTGATGAACATGGGGCTCGTGCAACTCGTCGAACTCGGCTTCGTGATCGCCGTCGGCGTGCTCCTCGACACCTTCCTCGTACGGACGTACCTGGTGACCAGTGCCAGCGTCGCCCTGCGCCGGAAGATGTGGTGGCCGGGCGTCCTCTCCCGCGAACCCGCGCCCGGCGCCGGGCCGTCCGAACCGACCGAGCCGCCGCGGCAGCCGGAACAGGTCGGCGCACCCTGACCTGCCGGGCTCACCACAGCCGACCGGGCGCCTCTCCTGCCTTCTGCCGGAGAGGCGCCCCCATGACGGAAGATGGAGCCGTGCAGGATCGGGAAGCGACCTCAGCCGCAGGGGACCTGAGCACCATCGTCGTACGGGGTGACGCGCGGCCCCGCCGGATCGAGCGCGTCATGGCGGTCGTCAACCGGGACCCGCTCACCGCGCCGCACCGCACCCGCAACGACGCGTTCCTCACCGTGGGCGTCGCCGCGCTGGCCGTCATCTTCGCGTTGCTCTTCGACGACGGACTCCCGCTCGGTCCGCGCGGCTGGGCCCTGCTGGCCGGCGCCCATGTGCCGCTCGTGTGGCGGCGCAGCCGCCCGCTGCTCGTGCTGCTCGCGGTGGCGGCCTGCGTCACCCCGTACCACGCCCTCGACTACAACCACGCCGTACCGATCCCCGCGACCCTCCTGGCGCTCTACACGGTCGCGGCGACCGGCACGGTACGCCGCTCGCTGCTCACCGCCGTCGTCGTCCTCGGCCCGACGCTGATCATCAACAGCTTCACCAACCCCGACGGGGCACTGGAGCTCGTGCGGATCTCCGGCTGGGTCATCGCGGTCCTGTTCTTCGGCGTCGACGCCCGTTTCTACCGCCAGTACGTCGCCTCCATCGTCGAGCGGGCCGAGCGGGCCGAACGGACCCGCGAGGAGGAGGCGCGGCGCCGGGTCGTCGAGGAGCGGCTGCGGATCGCCCGCGACCTGCACGACCTGCTCGCGCACAGCATCACCCTGATCGGTGTGCGGACGTCCGTGACGGCCCACGTCCTCACCGCCGATCCGGACCGGCTCGACCGCAAGGCGGTCGCCCAGGCGCTCGACGACATCGCGGAGACCTGCCGGACGGCCCGGGGGGAGTTGCGTACGACGCTGGAGGTGCTGCGGGCGAACGAGGTGAGCGTGAGTGCCGGAGGGGGACGGGAGCGGGTTGCCGAACCCGGCTGCGGATCGAGTTCCGGTTCCGGGCTCGGCTCTTCGGACGGGCGCGGGCCGCTGCCCGGGCTCGACGGGCTGGGCGCGCTCGCGGAGGCGGCCAGGGTGGCCGGGGCCAAGGTCGAACTGTCCGTCCACGCGGACGGCGTACCGCCCTCGGTGGGCGCCGCCGCCTACCGGATCGTGCAGGAGGCGCTCACCAACGCCGTACGCCACGGGGGCCGCGACGACCTGACCGTCCGGGTGGGACTGCGGGCGGCGGAGGGGACCCTGCGGGTGACCGTCGCCGACGACGGGGCGGGGCAGGGGACGGGCCACGCGGTGAGCAGCGCGGTGCGCAACGGGGTGGCGCACGGCCAGGGAGCCGTCGGCGGCACGCCGGGGTTCGGGCTCGTCGGGATGCGTGAGCGGGCCCGTAGCGTGGGCGGCACACTGGACGCCGGACCGGGCCCCGCCCTGGGCTTCGAAGTGACCGCCGTGCTGCCCCTGCCCCGGGAGGAACCCTCGTGACGGCCCCGATGCCGATCCGCGTACTGCTCGCCGACGACCAGACCCTCGTACGGGCCTCGTTCGCGATGCTCGTCGCGTCCGCCGGGGACATGGAGGTCGTCGCCGAGGCGGGCACCGGGCGGCAGGCCGTGGACCTCGCCCGTTCCGCGCGGGCCGACCTCGTCGTGATGGACATCCGCATGCCCGACCTGGACGGCATCGAGGCGACCCGGCTCATCGCCGCCGACGAGGACCTGGCGGGCGTGAAGGTGCTCGTCCTGACGACATACGACACCGACGAGCACATCGTCGATGCGCTGCGGGCCGGGGCGTCCGGCTTCCTGGTGAAGGACATCCGGCCGGCCGAACTCCTCGACGCCATCCGGACCGTGGCCGCCGGGGACTCCCTGCTCTCGCCAGGACCCACCTCGCGGCTCATCGCCCGTTTCCTGCGCGCACCCGGCACGCCGATGTCAGGGGTGGGCGGCCCGGACGGGCTGTCCGAGCGGGAGCGGCAGGTGCTCACCCTGGTCGCGCGCGGGTTCAACAACACCGAGATCGCCGAAGCGCTGGGGCTCAGCCCGCTCACCGCGAAGACCCATGTCAGCCGGATCATGGGCAAGTTGGGGGCACGCGACCGGGCGCAGCTGGTGATAGTGGCGTACGAGTCGGGGCTCGTGATGCCCGGGGCGGTCTGAGCGCCGCCGCCACGTCCCGTCCCTACGCGGGGAGCGTCTCGCGGACGTGGGCATGCTGCGTGCGGAGCCTGCGGGCTGAGCCGGGTGTGTGCGGCCCGGTGGCATCGGACCCCACGGTCTCCCTGCTCACCGACACCCTCGCCGCCGCCGGACCGAAGGCGCTCACCGCGATCCGGCCGGCCCGAGCCGAAGTGCGCTCGCGGGCCCGGAGACCGGCAGGGGCGAACGGCCCGGCCGCACAACGACCAACGGTGACCACGACGACGGAGTGCCCGTCGTGGTCACCGTTGGTCGTCCGCCCGGCTAGACCCAGGTGTCCAGCCACATCCGGGAGCGCCAACTGTCGATGGGGATCGCCTGGCCGGTGTACAGGGGCCAGAAATAGATGAAGTTCCAGGCGATGAGGAGGACGAGGACGCCCGCGCCCGTCGCTCCCGCCACGCGGCGGGTGTCGTTCGCGCCCGGCGGGCCGACGAGGGCGCCGATCATCATCGCGACCGCGAGACAGAGGAAGGGCAGGAAGACGACCGCGTAGAAGAGGAAGATCGTGCGTTCCTGGTACAGGAACCACGGCAGATAGCCGGCCGCGATGCCGCAGGCGATCGCGCCCGCCCGCCAGTCCCGCCGGAACAGCCAGCGCCACAGCACGTAGAGGACGGCGAAACAGGCCGCCCACCACAGCAGCGGCGTGCCGATCGCGAGGACCTCGCGGGCGCACTTCTCTCTCACGTCGGCCGGACAGCCGTCCTGGCCGGGCGCGGGCGACTCGTAGAAGTAGGACACGGGACGGCCCTGGACGAGCCAGCTCCACGGATTCGACTGGTACCGGTGCGGCGAGGTGAGGTGGGTGTGGAACTCGTACACCTCGTGCTCGTAGTGCCACAGGCTGCGCAGCCAGTCCGGCAGCCACGTCCAGTGGCCGCCCTTTCCGTCGGTGGCCGCCCAGTTGCGGTAGTAGCCGCCCTTGCCGTCGGCGGCGGAGCGGATCCAGCCCGTCCACGACACCAGGTACGTGACCAGCGCGACCGGGACCGTGGCCAGGAAGGCGAGACCCGTGTCGCGCCTGAGCACGGTCCGGTACGGGTGACGGGCGCCGGCCACCCGGCGCGAACCGACGTCCCACAGCACGGACATCAGGCAGAACGCGACCATGATGTAGAGGCCGTTCCACTTGGTGCCGATGGCCAGCCCCAGGAGCAGACCCGCCCCCCAGCGCCAGGGGCGCAGACCGAGGCGGGCGCCCTCCGCGACCGCCGCGTTCGGGCGGTGCCGGCCGTCGGCGTCCGGCGGGAGCGCGGCGGCCAGCCGCGCGCGGGCCCGGTCGCGGTCGGCGACCAGACAGCCGAACGCGGCCAGCACGAAGAACATCAGCACCCCGTCGAGCAGCGCGGTGCGGCTCATCACGAAGTGCAGCCCGTCCAGCGCCATCAGGGCGCCGGCGAGGCAGCCCAGGAACGTGGAGCGGAACAGGCGACGGCCGATCCGGCACAGCAGGAGGACCGAGAGGGTCCCCAGCAGGGCGGTCATGAACCGCCAGCCGAACGGGTCGAACCCGAAGAGCAGCTCGCCCAGTCCGATCACGTACTTGCCCACCGGCGGATGCACCACGTACGCCGCGTCCGCCGGGATGGCGACGTGACCGCCCGAGGACAGGATCAGATCGTTGGCGTTCTTGTCCCAGTTGACCTCGAACCCGCGATGGACGAGCGCCCAGGCGTCCTTGGCGTAGTACGTCTCGTCGAATATCACCGCCTTGGGGCTGCCCAGGTTCCAGAACCGCAGCACTCCCGCCAACAGCGTGACCAGCAGCGGACCCCCCCACGGCGACCAGCGCGCGATCCGCTCGGCCCACCCGTGCGGGACGCCGAGCGCCTGCCACAGCCGCGGGCTGGGCTGCGCGTACGGCGGCGACAGCCGCTCGCGGACGTCGGCGGAGGGCTCCGCCGTGTATCCGAAGCGGCGCAGCCGCTGCTGCCACGACGGCCGCCGGTCGTGCGGCGTCCGGCCCGGCCGGTAGTCCGTTGAGTCCATGGAGGACGCGGTACTGGTCACCGCGCCATCGTAGGGAACAGGTCTGTGTGAGTCCCGTGTCTCTCCCCTGCGAGGATGGAAACGTGACAGCCACGCCCCGAACCGCCCCCGGACTCCTCGTGCTCGCCGGCACCCCCATCGGCGACGTCGCGGACGCCCCGCCCCGCCTCGCCGAAGAGCTGACAGGCGCCGACGTCATCGCCGCCGAGGACACCCGCCGGCTGCGCCGGCTCACCCAGGCGCTGGGCGTGACGCCCAAGGGGCGGGTGGTGTCCTACTTCGAGGGCAACGAGTCCGCCCGCACGCCCGAACTGGTCGAGGAGCTCGTGAACGGCGCGCGGGTGCTGCTGGTCACCGACGCCGGGATGCCCTCCGTGTCCGACCCCGGCTACCGGCTGGTCGCCGCGGCCGTGGAGCGGGACGTCCGGGTCACCGCCGTGCCCGGCCCGTCCGCCGTGCTCACCGCGCTGGCGCTGTCCGGGCTGCCCGTCGACCGGTTCTGCTTCGAGGGGTTCCTGCCCAGGAAGGCGGGGGAGCGGCTGTCGCGGCTGCGGGAGGTCGCGCAGGAGCGGCGCACCCTCGTCTACTTCGAGGCCCCCCACCGGCTCGACGACACCCTCGCCGCGATGGCCGAGGTGTTCGGCGCGGACCGGCGGGCCGCCGTCTGCCGCGAGCTGACCAAGACGTACGAGGAGGTGCGGCGCGGACCGCTCGGCGAGCTCGCGGAGTGGGCCGCGCAGGGTGTGCGCGGCGAGATCACCGTCGTCGTCACCGGCGCGCCCGAGCGCGGGCCCGAGGAGCTGGACGCGGCGGAGCTGGTGCGCCGGGTGCGGGTGCGCGAGGAGGCGGGAGAGCGGCGCAAGGAGGCCATCGTGGCGGTGGCGGCGGAGACCGGACTGCCCAAGCGCGAGGTGTTCGACGCGGTGGTGGCGGCGAAGAACGCGGGGGAACTGTGAGGGTTCCCGCGCGTTCGGGTGACGGTCGCGCCAGGGGTCTGTGACGACTGCCGCCGAGGTGCTGTGAACCGGCTCACACCCCCTCTGAGCAGGGCGCATTTCGTCTGAGCATGCGCCCCATGCGGGGGCAAAGGGCGGTGGCCGAAAGCAAAGCCCAGCCCCCTCGCCGGGGTCGCTACGGCAAGGAAAGTCCAAATCGCCTCCAACAGTGCGCAGACCTGATGCCTTCGCGCCCGCCGAGGAGTCCACTGGTGACAGGGACGCACCCGTCCCTCGTTCCCAAGGGCGTTCCGGGGGGAACTCCCGCGCCGGGAGCGCTTGTCCAGCGGACAGCAGGAGCTGGCATGAGTGACATCACAGGGCAGACCGGCCTCCGGGACGGTGCGAGCGCAGTCGTCAACGAGTCGTACTCCTTCGCCTGCATGCGGTGCGGGCACGGCTGGGAGCAGTCGTACGAGATCGAGCACCACACGGACGGCGACGGACACCAGTTCGTCCTCTACGTGGCGGACGGCCGGGTCGTGCCGTCGCCGCTGAGCCGCCCCGCCTGCCAGAACTGCGACGGGCACGTCGTGCGGATCATGCGGGCCGGACAGGTCTCGTCGGTGCTCGACGCCGCCCGCCCGCGCAAGGCCGCGCCCCCGGCCGGACCCGTGGCGGCGCCGACGCCGGCGGCCGAGGGGCCCTCCGCCGAGGCGGGCGGGACCGGCGGAACCGGCGAGCACACCGAGCACCACTGGCACCTCTCCGATCTGCTGCACCCCTTCCACCGCAAGGCGGGCTAGGTCGGCCGGCCGCCGGTCGGCCGGCCGGGTCCGGCCCCGTCCGGCGTTCGTCCGGTCGGGCCGGGGCCGTCGGGGAAGGGGCGTCGGCCCGGGGGCGCACGCCCCTTCCGTAGGATCGGGGCATGTCTTCGAACGCCGGCAGGAACGCCGACACCAGCGCCGCGCCGCCGCTTCCGGCCCCCCTCGGGGTGCCGGTCGCCGACTCCCACACCCACCTCGACATGCAGTCGGGCACGGTGGAGGAGGCCCTCGCGAAGGCGGCGTCGGTGGGCGTGACGACGGTCGTCCAGGTCGGCTGCGACGTACGGGGCTCCCGGTGGGCGGCCGAGACGGCGGCGGCGCACGACAGCGTCCACGCGGCGGTCGCCCTGCACCCGAACGAGGCGCCCCGCATCGTGCACGGCGATCCCGACAACTGGTCCCGGCAGGGCGCCCGCAAGGCGGGCGGCGCGGCGGCGCTCGACGAGGCGCTCGCCGAGATCGACCGCCTGGCCGCGCTTCCGCACGTCAAGGGCGTCGGCGAGACGGGGCTGGACTACTTCCGCACCGGCCCCGAGGGCAAGGAAGCCCAGGAGTACTCCTTCCGCGCGCACGTCGAGATGGCCAAGCGGCACGGAAAGGCCCTGGTCATCCACGACCGTGACGCCCACGCCGACGTCCTGCGCGTACTGAAGGAGGAGGGCGCCCCCGAGCGCACCGTCTTCCACTGCTACTCCGGCGACGCCGAGATGGCGGAGATCTGCGCCCGCGCCGGATACTTCATGTCCTTCGCCGGCAACGTCACCTTCAAGAACGCGCAGAACCTGCGGGACGCCGTCGCCGTGGCCCCGCCGGAACTGCTCCTGGTGGAGACCGACGCCCCGTTCCTGACCCCCGCGCCCTACCGCGGACGGCCCAACGCCCCCTACCTCGTCCCGGTCACGGTGCGTGCCATGGCCGCCGTGCGCGGCGTCGACGAGGACGCTCTGGCCTCCGCACTCGCCGCCAACACGGCACGCGCGTTCGGCTACTGACGGGCGAGTGGGCGGAGTCGAACACAACTCTCGGTAGCCGCGCCACTTTGGAGAGTGACCGTCGCTCCGCTAGGTTCTGGGGGCCCGATCCGGAGCCCATCCCCTGGAGCGTGTCGGCGTGAGCAACTCGCAGCACCTCGACGAGTACGAGCCGTACGGCGGTGGCGGGCCGTACGTCGACCTGCACAACGCCGAGACGGTCGCGTACGGCGTGTACGCGGCCCCCGGGACCTACGACGACACCTACCGGCCCGCGTACGAGGCCTATGAGCCGCCCCGGCCGCCCCAGGCCCACGAGCCCCACCCGGCGCCCGGATCGCGGGACGTCCACGCGGCGCAGGGGAGGCACGGGCGCCCCCCGGCCGACGAGCAGCCGTACGAGCCCCGCGCGGCGCACGAGCCCTACGGATCGCACGAGCCCTACGGATCGCACGAGCCCTACGGATCGCACGACCCCTACGCGGCCCGCCTCCGGCCGACCGAGACCCTCCAGATGCCCGCCCCCCTGCCCGTGCCGGGGCTCCGGGT
>NZ_JAHHIU010000296.1 GCF_024539815.1 Streptomyces hayashii | reverse complement strand
GGCGCTTCCCTTCGGTCTTGCGTTTCCGACTCTATCAGATCTTTTCCCGATCCGATTTCCTCGGTGCTTTCCAGGTTCCCGCTTTTGCTTCGCGGTTTCCCTTTCCGGCGGTTCCGACTCTATCAGATCCTTTCGGCGCTGATTCCCGGTCAGAGCGGGTTGCCTTCCCGGCTGTTGGGCCGTTCCGACGTCTCAAACCTTAGCGGATCCGGTTGGCAGTTCCTAATCGGGCTGCCGGCCCCTAATCGAATTGAATTCGGGCATGCCGAAATTCAACCCCGTCGGGAGATCGTGCTGTGGTTTGTTGTGCCGCTGCTGCGGCGGAGGTGCTACCGAAGAACCGTTACAGCTCCGTGGCAACCCGAAGAACTTTACTGATCCCGCAGGGCAGTGTCAAGCGCCCCCTGTCAAGATCTTTCCAGCGGGTCAGTCGAGGTCGCTGAGCCTGCCGCCGGCGTCCGGCTGGGCGTGCTCGACCCTGCGCAGGAGCCTGGTCAGGACCTCGCCGAGGCTTGTGCGCTCGTCGGCGCTGAGGTCCTGCAGGAGGTCCCCCTCGAAGACTGTCGCCATGCGCATCGCCTGCAGCCACTTCTCGCGGCCCTCGGGCGTGAGCTCCACGATGACGCGGACCCGGTTGGACTCGTCCCGCTCACGGGTCACCAGTCCTTCGGCGACCATGCGGTCGATCCGGTGGGTCATCGCGGCCGGCGTCAGCCCGAGGCGCTTGGCGAGGTCGCTGGGGCCCAGGCGATAGGGGGCGCCCGAGAGCACGAGGGCCTTGAGGACCTCCCACTCGGCGTTGCTGATGCCGAGGTCGGCCGTCTGGCGACCGTACGCGACGTTCATACGGCGGTTGAGGCGGGAGAGCGCCGACACGATCTTCTCGACCTGGGGGTCGAGGTCCTGGAACTCGCGCTGGTAGGCGGCGATCTGCTCTTCCAGGGTCGGCTCGCCGCCGAGGCCGGTGCCGATCGTGCCGGGGGTGTCGCCCATGGGCGCAAGTATCGCACGGGGCCCATTCGCATTGAAGTACTTCGAGGTGTACTGTTCAACCTCGAACTTTAGCTTTGAAGTCTTCGGTGCTAAGTACTGAGGCAGTAGAAGCTTCCCCCGGGGCCGGCGCGCTGAAGGTGCGCCGGCGCTGTCTGAGAGAGGTGAACGTGACCAGGGCGATGGGCGCAGCGATGCGCCGGATCCATGTGGGCAACGCGCTCAGCGCGTTCGGGCTGGGCTTCACGGTCCCCTACCTGTACGTCTATGTGGCGCAGGTTCGGGGTCTGGGGTCCATGACGGCGGGACTCGTCCTTGCCGTCTTCGCCGTGGCCGCGCTGATCGTGCTGCCGTTCGCCGGGCGGGCGATCGTGCGACGCGGTCCCCTGCCGGTCCTGCTCACCGCCCTGGTCACCGCCGCCGTCGGATCGCTGGGCCTGGGGCTCGCGGGCGACGCCACCGCCGTCCTGACCGCCGCGGCCGCGCTCGGTGCCGGTCAGGCCGTGATGCAGCCGGCGCTGGCGACGATGATCGTGGACAGCTCGACCTCGGAGACCCGCTCGCGGGCGTTCGCGACGCAGTTCTTCCTGCAGAACCTGGGGCTGGGTGTGGGCGGGCTGATCGGAGGGCACCTCGTCGACACCACGCGCGTGTCCTCCTTCACTCTGCTGTTCGCCATCGAGGCGGCCATGTTCCTGCTGCTGGCCGTGGTGATGTCGACGGTGCGGCTGCCGCACGCCCCGCGTGTGGGGGACGTCCCGCAGTCCGCGCGGGGCGGCTGGAAGCAGATGCTCGGGAACCGGGCCATGGTGCAGCTGTGCGTGCTCGGGTTCGTGTTGTTCTTCGCCTGCTACGGGCAGTTCGAGTCGGGACTGAGCGCATACGGGGTCGAGGCCGCCGGGATCTCGACGTCCGCCCTCGGGAGCGCGCTCGCCGCCAACACGGCGATGATCGTGGTCGCGCAGTTCGCCGTGCTGAAGTTCGTCGAGCGGCAGAAGCGGTCCCGGGTGATCGCGGCTGTCGGGCTGATCTGGGCGGCGGCCTGGATCGTGGCCGGGTACGCCGGTCTCGGGCACGGCAGTCGGACGATGGCCACGGCCGCGTTCGTGTCGACGTACGCGCTGTTCGGGCTGGGCGAGGCGATGCTGTCGCCGACGGTCGCGCCGCTGGTGGCGGATCTCGCGCCGGCCGGGCTGGCGGGTCAGTACAACTCGGCGTTCGCCCTGGTGAAGCAGTTGGCGTTGGCGGTCGGGCCGGCGGTGGGCGGGCCGATGGGTGCCTCCCTGCCCGCTCCGTACGTCGTGACGTTCCTGCTGTTCTCGCTCGGGATCACCTGCCTGGCGCTGCGGTTGGGGCGGCGGCTGACCGCCGTCCAGGATCAGCCGTGGCTGGTGCGCAACCGGGTCGTGGCCCGCGGTGGGGCCGCTGTGGAGCCCGTGGCGGCGGAAGCCTGAGGTCTTGCCGGCCGCGCGCCGGGCTTCCCCTGTGGAGAGGCGGCCGTCGTTCTTGGGAACGACGGCCGCCTCTCCGTTTCCCCCTCTCTGTTTCCGCCTGTCTGTTCCGCCTGTCGGTTCCCGCCTGTCGGTTTCCGCCTCTCTGTCTCCGGGTCTCCGGGTCTCCGGGTCTGCGTGGCTCCGTGCGCGACGCGGTGGGGTGCGGTGCGGTGCGGTCAGCGGGTCGCGGTCACCAAGGTCGACGTGAACGGGAAGGTCGTCGTCGATGCGGGGAGGTGGGCGCGGATCGTCTCCGCGGCGCGGGCGAGCGCTTCGTCGCCTCCGGAGTCGATGAGCGAGCGGCCCCAGGGGATCGCGGAGAGGTGGCCGGCGACGTAGTCCTCCAGTGGGGGGAGGTCGACGGCGAAGGTGAGGTCGCGGCGGGTCGTGGAGTGGAAGCCCGCGCGGTCGAGGGCGGCGGTCAGGCGGTCCGCGGCGTCGAAGGCGGCCCGGAAGGTCGCCGCCGCGTCCGGGCCGTCGAACTGTTCGAGGGCGCGGAGCTGGGCCAGGAAGTACGGGGAGTCGTCCAGGCGGGCCCAGACGGTGGCGGCGAAGCGGCCTCCGGGGCGGGTGACGCGGGCCGTCTCCACCAGGGCCGCGTCGAGGTCGGGGAAGAACTGGGCGCCCTGCTGGCAGAGGACGGCGTCGAAGACGGCGTCGGGGTAGGGGAGGTCGTCGGCGGGGGCGGGGGTGAACTCGATGTCCGGGTAGAGGCGTGGGTGGCATGCCACGGCGATCTTGAGCATGCCCTCGTTGAGGTCCGTTCCGGCGATCCGGCCGGCCGGGCCGGCCTGTGCGGCGGCGGCGCGTGCCGCGAAGCCGGTGCCGCAGGCCAGGTCGAGGACGGTGGCGCCGGGGTAGAGGTCCACGGCGTCCACGAGTGCGGTGACGAAGGGCGCCATGAGGGGCGCGACGTAGTGTTCGTAGCGCTCGGGGGCGCTTCCCTTGAGGTCAAAGCCCGTTGCGTCTGCCATGGGGAGCTACTAGCACCGGGGAACGCGTTCGCCTAGGTGCCGCGCGCGGGTGGAATGGGTGTTCGGAGCTTTTCCGGCCTGCTCTCAGTCGGACGGCTTCGGCAGGACGAACTCGCACCACACGGCCTTTCCGCCGCCCGGCGTGCGTCTGCTGCCCCAGTTCGAGGCGATGGTCGCGACGATGGCGATGCCCCGGCCGGACTCGTCGCCCGGTTCCGCTCGGCGGCGGCGCGGGAGGTGGTCGTCGCCGTCCGTGACCTCGATGATCAGGCGGCGGTCGGTGCGGCGCAGGCGCAGCCGCATGGGCGGGATGCCGTGCTGGAGCGAGTTGGCGACGAGTTCGCTGGCGGCGAGGACGCCGAGGTCGTGCAGGTCGGCCGGGAAGCGCCAGCTGGTCAGGACGCCGGAGGCGAAGGCACGCGCGCGTGGTGCGGCTTCCACTCCGCCGAGGAGCTCCAGGGCCGCGTTGCGGAACAGTTCGCCGTCGGGGCCGGTGCGGGCCGGATGCTGCAGGACGAGAACGGCGACGTCGTCGTCGTGGTCGGCGGTGACGCCGGCCGAGCGGACCAGGCGGTCGCACACGACCTGGGGGGTGCCGGTCGCGCCGGACAGGGCGCGCTCCAGGGCGGCGATGCCTTCGTCGAGGTCCTCGTTGCGGCGCTCCACCAGGCCGTCGGTGTAGAGGACGGCCGTCGAGCCGGGGCCGAGGGGGATCGAGCCGGAGGCGTGCATCCAGCCGCCGGTGCCGAGCGGGGGGCCGGTGGGCTCGTCGGCGCGCAGGACGGTGCCGTTGCCGTCGCGGACGAGGATGGGCAGGTGGCCCGCCGAGGCGTACACCAGGCTGCCCTCGTTGGGGTCGTGGATGGCGTAGACGCAGGTGGCGATCTGGTTGGCGTCGATCTCCGTGGCGAGCCCGTCGAGGAGCTGGAGGACCTCGTGCGGGGGCAGGTCGAGGCGGGCGTACGCCCTGACGGCCGTGCGGAGCTGGCCCATGACGGCGGCCGCACGGACGCCTCGGCCCATGACGTCCCCGATGACGAGGGCGGTGCGGCCGCCGCCGAGGGTGATGACGTCGTACCAGTCGCCGCCGACCGCGGCCTCGGTGCCGCCGGGCTGGTAGGTGGCGGCGATGCGCAGGTCGTCGGGCTCTTCGAGCTCCTGGGGCAGAAGGGAGCGCTGGAGGGTGACGGCGGTCTCGCGCTGGCGTCGTTCGCTGGCTCTGAGACGTTCGGCGGCCTCGGCGTGGTCGGTGACGTCGGTGGCGAAGATCAGGACGGCGCCCTTGCCGTTGTTCTCGGCGGCCGGGGTGCAGGTGAACGTGTAGTGGCGGCCGTCGGGGGCCTTGCGGGACTTCAGGGTGCGGGGCTTGCCGCTGCGCAGGGCCTGGTCGAGGAGGGGCAGCAGGCCGAGGTCGCGCAGTTCGGGGAGGGCGTCGGCGGCGGGTTCGCCGCAGGAGCGCGCGCCGAAGGCGGCCTTGTAGGCGTCGTTGACGTAGGCGAGGCGGTGGTCGGGGCCGTGGACGAGCGCGACGAGGGCCGGGACGCGGTCGAGGACCTCACGGACCGGGAGTTCGTCGACGGCGGGCACCGGGGGCGGTTCGTCGGTGAGTTGTTCGGCGCGGGCCGCTGGCACGGAGCCCTCGCTCCGTCGGTCCGTGGTGGTGACCGGGTGCTCGGCTCGCGCGGCGGCGGCGCGGCGCTGCGTTCCGGGGAGCCGGGCGCTCCAGCGCGTGAAGTTCACGAATCCTTGCCTCGTGTAGTCGTCGTCGGCCGGCTCCGGGCCCGGCCTGGGCTCCGGGGGCCGCGCGGCGGTGGCCGCACATTGTTACAGCACCCGGGGTGCGGGGCGCGTGGGAACAGCCTCGTGGGTCTGGCGGGGGCGGGTGATGGTCCGCCCCGGCTCGGAAAGGGGGCTCGGGAGGGGCTATGAGCAGGGAGCAGTCTGGCAGTGTGGCCGCCGTCCGGGCCGACATTCGTCAGACGTGGGGGCGGCCGGTGGAGTTCCTGGATCGGGTCAGGACGACCCCTTCGGGTCGTCGGAAGGCTCGTCAGAAGGCTTTCCACCGGCAGCGAGTTCGAACTCCGCGCGGGGATGTTCGAGTGATCCCAGGGAGACGATCTCCCGTTTGAAGAGTCCGGAGAGGATCCATTCGGCGAGGACCCGCGCCTTGCGGTTGAAGGTGGGCACGCGGCTGAGGTGGTACGCGCGGTGCATGAACCAGGCGGGGTAGCCCTTGAGCTTGCGCCCGTAGACGTGTGCGACGCCCTTGTGCAGGCCGAGTGAGGCGACTGAGCCGACGTATTTGTGGGAGTACGTCTGCAGGGGTTCGCCGCGCAGGGAGCGGGCGATGTTGTCGGCGAGCACCTTGGCCTGGCGGACGGCGTGCTGGGCGTTGGGGGCGGTCTGGCTGCCGGGCTCGTCGGCCGTGACGTCGGGGACGGCCGCGGCGTCTCCGGCCGCCCACGCGTGCGTGACGCCGTCGAGGGTCAGCTCGGGGGTGCATTTCAGCCGACCTCGTTCGGTGAGCGGGAGGTCGGTGGCGGCGAGGAGCGGGTGGGGTTTGACGCCGGCGGTCCACACGACCGTGCGGGTCGGGAAGCGGGAGCCGTCGCTGAGGACGGCGACGCGGTCGGCGCAGGACTCCAGGCGGGTGTTCAGGCGCACGTCGATGTTGCGGCGGCGCAGTTCGCTGACGGTGTAGCGGCCCAGGTCGGCGCCGACCTCGGGCAGGATCCGGTCGGAGGCCTCGACGAGGATCCATTTCAGATCGTCGGGCTGGACGTTGTGGTAGTAGCGGGTGGTGTAGCGGGCCATGTCCTCCAGTTCGCCGAGCGCCTCCACGCCCGCGTAGCCGCCGCCGACGAAGACGAAGGTGAGGGCGGCGTCGCGGATGGCGGGGTCCCGGGTGGAGGAGGCGATGTCCATCTGCTCGATGACGTGGTTGCGCAGCCCGATGGCCTCCTCGACGGTCTTGAAGCCGATGGCGAAGTCGGCGAGGCCGGGAATGGGCAGCGTGCGGGAGATCGAGCCGGGCGCGAGGACCAGTTCGTCGTACGTCAGCTGCTGGGGGCCGGTGCCCTCTTCCTCGGTGGCGAGGGTGGTGAGGGTGGCGGTGCGTTTGGCGTGGTCGACGGCGGTGACCTCGCCGACCACGACCCGGCAGTGGGGCAGGACGCGGCGCAGGGGCACGACGACGTGCCGCGGGGAGATGGAGCCCGCGGCGGCCTCGGGGAGGAAGGGCTGGTAGGTCATGTACGGGTCGGGTGTGACGACCGTGATCTCGGCCTCGCCCCGGCCGAGTTCCTGTCTGAGCTTCCGCTGGAGCCGCAGGGCCGTGTACATCCCGACGTAGCCCCCGCCGACAACGAGAATGCGCGCACGTTCCTTCACCATCCCATGACGCACCGGGCATCGGAGTTTGTCCACAGCCCCGACAATTTGTGTGACCGCGAGTCGCGCGGGCCCGGGGTTGGCCGAAACACCGGAGGGAGCGGCAGATGCGCAGGTCAGAGGGCGTGCGCCGGGGTGCGGGAAGGGGCGCAATCGGGACGTATGCGACCCGTACTCCGATCGGGGGGCGCTCCGTGCGGAACGTGCCCCTTCTGAATTGACTCCCACTCAACTATGTTCGTGTGTCGACGGGGTGTCAGGGGGAAGCGCTCTGCGGGTCTGCGACGGGCGGGTCCACGGAGACCGTCCCCTGTGTTGCACGCCCCGGCTTTCGATCGCGGGGAGAGTCTCCGGGGGGAGACGTCATTACCGGGGGATCAATCATGACCATTCAGAACTCTCATTGGTCGACCGCGTCGGCCCTCGCACCAAGTGGCGCGATCGGCGCCGCGGTGGGCGGCGGACGAGGAGACAGCGCGCGGACGGCACCGCTGCGCGTGGACGCACAGCGCAATCTTGAGCATGTACTGCGAGCGGCGCGCGAGGTCTTCGGCGAGCTGGGCTACGGCGCGCCGATGGAGGACGTGGCGCGGCGCGCGCGGGTCGGCGTCGGCACCGTGTACCGGCGCTTCCCGAGCAAGGACGTCCTGGTGCGTCGGATAGCCGAGGAGGAGACCTCCCGGCTGACCGAACAGGCGCGGACTGCGCTGGGCCAGGAGGACGAGCCGTGGTCGGCGCTGTCGCGCTTCCTGCGCACGTCCGTGGCGTCCGGCGCCGGGCGGCTGCTGCCGCCGCAGGTGCTGCGTGTCGGGGTCGCGGAGGACGACGCGCAGGCGGCGCCGGCCGACACGGCGCGGGTGCCGCAGCAGCGGACCCAGCCGGGCGGCGGCGAACTGCGGCTCGTCCCGGAGGACGGCGCGACGGCCGCGGTCGACGACGCGGGGGCCGCGGCGCTGCTCGACGTCGTGGGCCGGCTCGTGGAGCGGGCGCGGGAGGCGGGCGCGCTGCGCGCCGACGTGTCGGTGTCGGACGTGCTGCTGGTCATCGCGACTGCGGCGCCCTCGCTGCCCGACCCGGCTCAGCAGGCGGCGGCCTCGGCGCGGCTGCTGGACATCCTGTTGGAGGGCCTGCGCTCGCGGTCCTCCTGACCGGGCCCGTCCCGCAGGGGTGCGCCCCTCAAGGGTGAGCCTCAGGGGTACGTCCCTCAGGGGTACGTCTCGTACGGGCAGATCTCGTACGGGCAGATCTCGTACGGGCAGATCTCGTAGGGGCAGATCTCGTAGGGGTGAGTGGGGGCGGGGGCCGCGTGGCCCTCGCCCCCGCTCCGCCGCTCGGCCAGGCCGGGCATCACGCGATCGTGGCGCTCAACTCCCGCCGTCAGAACGGCAGTTGCGTCTTCCCCGATCGAGTGAAAGGTAGTACTGGATTGCGGCAGGTCCCCACGGACGGGTGGACGGCCCGCCGCACGGGGTTCTGACCAAAAGCCGATATGGCACTCTGACCCGGTGGTCGGGACTGGTGGGGCAGGCGGGGGCTTTCCGCGATGAGCGTTGACGGTCGGGACGAGCAGGTGCCGAGCCAGGGCGGCCGCGCACGCGGTCCGGCCGGCGAACCGGTCGCCCCGCTGCCGGGCGAGCCGTGGGAGACGGTTCCGGCGCAGCGCGAAGGACGTGCCGACGGCATCCTCCCGCCGCCGCGCGACCTGCCGCCCGCCGACACCGACCTGATCGGCCGGATGCGCTCGGGCGACGACACGGCGTACGAGGAGCTGTACCGGCGCCACGCCGACGCCGTACGCCGTTACGCCCGCACCTGCTGCCGGGACGCGCACACCGCCGACGATCTCACCGCCGAGGTCTTCGCCCGCATGCTCCAGGCGGTGCGCGGCGGCTCCGGGCCCGAGTACGCCGTCCGCGCCTACCTCCTGACCTGCGTGCGGCGCGTGGCCGCCGACTGGACCCGGTCGGCGAAGCGGGAACAGCTCGTCGACGACTTCGCGGTGTTCGCCGCGCAGTCCGCCCGCTCCTCGGACGTCGCCGACGACACCGTGTCCATCGGCTCCTTCGGAGCGGGGCTGGAACTGGGCGCCGACGTCCGTGCGATGCACGAGGCCGAGCAGTCGATGGCCATGCAGGCCTTCCGCTCGCTGCCCGAGCGCTGGCAGGCGGTCCTGTGGCACACCGAGGTCGAGGACGAGTCGCCGAGCGAGGTCGCCATGCTCTTCGGCCTCGACGCCAACGGCACGCGCGTGCTGGCCAGCCGGGCCCGCGAGGGTCTCAAGCAGGCCTACCTCCAGGCGCACGTCAGCGCCACCCTCACCAGCGACGAGGAGTGCGCCCACTACGCCGACCAGCTCGGCACCTACGCCCGCCGTCGTCTGCGCACCCGCGCCGAACGGGGGCTGCGCAAGCATCTGGAGGAGTGCGCCAAGTGCCGGCTGGCCGCCCTGCAGATCGAGGAGGTGGCCGGCAGCATCCCCGCCGTCGTACCGGTCGCGGTCATCGGCTGGTTCGGCGCCGCCGGGTACGCCAAGGTGCTCGCGCTCGTCGCCGGCGGCACGGGAGCGGGGGCGGCGGGCGTCGCGGGCGCGGCCGCCGCGGCGGGCGGCTCCTCCGGCGGGGCCGGCGCCGGGAGCGGCGCGGTGGCCTCGGAGGGGCTGGGAGCTCCCGTGAAGGCCGGCATCGCGGCCGGGGTGGTCGCGGTGGCGGCGGCCGCGGTCGCCCTCGCGCTCGCCGGCCACGACCACCCCGCCCGGCCGCCCGAGGCGAGGCCCCCGGCCTCCGCGCCCGCGCCGGTCGCGCGGCCCGGGGAACCGACGCCCACGCCCACCTCCGCGCGCGTCGAGGAATCCGAGCCACAGCCTGCGACGGTCGTCCCCGCGGCGGTCCCGACGACGCCGGCGCCGGCGCCCCGAGCGACCCCCTCGCCCACCCGGTCCCCGGCGCCGGCGT
>NZ_JAHHIU010000295.1 GCF_024539815.1 Streptomyces hayashii | reverse complement strand
GGCCAGGGGTTATATACGGCAAAACGGAACGTATGGGATACGGGTGCGGGGTGCAACGACGTCGCGCCGGTGTGGTGGCGATGTGGCGCGGAACCGTTCGATCGGTGCCGGTACTGTTCGGCGAATGAGCTCGCTTAATCTCGACGACTTCACCGATCTGATCGAGCGCCCCGACGGCGGGACGCGCCGTGACGCAGAGGCGCGCCGGGAGCGTCAGATCGTGCCGCCCGGATCGCTGGGACGCCTGGACGACCTGGGTGAGTGGCTGGCAGCGGCGCAGGGCTCGTGTCCGGTGCGGCCGATCGAGCGACCGCGGGTGGTGCTGTTCGCCGGCGACCACGGCGTCGCCGGGCTCGACGTCTCCGCCCGGCCCGCGGGCAGCGCCGCGGAGTCGGTGCGGGAGGTTCTGGAGGGCGGCCGTCCGGTGTCCGTGCTCGCCCGCCGGCTCGGCGTGCCGGTACGGGTCGTGGACATGGCGCTGGACTGCGACCCGGCCGCGTTCCCGTCGGACGTCGTGCGGCACCGCGTGCGGCGCGGCAGCGGCCGTATCGACATCGAGGACGCGCTGACGCTCCAGGAGGCCGAGGCCGCCTTCCTCGCGGGCATGGCCGTCGCGGACGAGGAGGCGGACTCCGGCACCGATCTGGTCGTGCTCGGCGATGTCAGCGTGGGCGGGACCACGGCCGCGGGCGTGCTGGTCGCCGCGCTGTGCGGGACCGACGCGTCCGTGGTGACCGGGCGCGGCGGCGAGGCGATCGACGACCTGGCGTGGATGCGCAAGTGCGCCGCCGTCCGGGACGCGCTGAGGCGGGCGCGGCCGGTACTGGGCGACCAGTTGCAGCTGCTGGCGACGGTGGGCGGGGCCGACCTCGCCGCCATGACGGGTTTTCTGCTCCAGTGCGCGGTACGGAAGTTGCCGGTGATCCTGGACGGGGTCGTGGCGGCCGCCTGTGCGCTCGTCGGACAGCGAGTCGCCTTCCGGGCGCCCGACTGGTGGCTGGCCGGCCACCGGAGCGGCGAGCCGGGGCAGGCGAAGGCACTCGACCGGATGGCTCTGGAACCGCTGCTGGATCAGGGCGTGAAGGTCGGGGAGGGCGCCGGGGCGCTGCTCGCGCTGCCGTTGGTGCAGGCCGCGGCCGCGCTGGCCGCCGATCTGCCGGAGAAGGCCGAAGCGGCCGAGGAGGAGACCGAGGGCCCTGTGACCCCGGGCTCCACGACCGAGGGCTCCGCGACCGAGGGCTCCGCGACGGAGGCTTCCGCGACCGAGGGTTCCGCGGAGCGGTCCTCGGCAGAGACGGAGTAAGAAGGCGGACCAAAAGGGACAGGCGGCGATAAAAGAGCGGTTTCCCGGAAGTGCACCCATATGATCACCGATCATGGGCAACACCCGGGGCGCCGCCGCCTTCGCCGTCTGGTACCTGCGGGCCGTCGCGTTCGTCAACTTCCTCAGTGCGGTGTGGGTCTCCCTGGGGCAGGACGTGCGGCGGCACAACCAGGCGGACCTCTTCACGCCGTACCTGCTCACGGCCGGATTCGCGTCCGGAGCCTTCACCGCGTTCCTGGCCGTCACCATGCGGCGGCGCAAACGGGCCGCGTGGATCCTGAACCTCTGTCTGAGCGGGGCGTTCCTGGGCCTGTTCGCGCTGGCCATGGCGATCCCGGAGATCCGGCGCCGGCCCCAGAACTGGGTCTCGCTCGTGCTGACCGCCTCCTTCGTCGCCGCGCTGGTCGCCGGACGGCGGGAGTTCTACGCCAAGGGCGACCGGTCCAACCCGAGGCTCGCCGCGGCCGTCGGGGCGGGCGGACTGCTGGCCGCGTCGCTGCTGGCCGCGCTGCTGGTGACGGCGACCGACCGGTCGTCCGCGCCGTCCACCTTCCTGGAACGCTGGCGCTACGGCGCGCTGCGGCTGGTCTCCGTCACCGCCGACGACTACCGCGTCGCCGCGATCACCACTCCCACCTGGGTGGACGTTGCCGTCAACGTGCTGAGCACCGCGCTCGTCCTCGCCGTCCTGTACGCCGCGTTCCGCTCCCGGCGGGCCGTCGACCCCCTCACCGAGGACGACGAGAAGAGGCTGCGGGAGCTCCTGGACCGGCACGGCGAACGGGACTCGCTCGGGTACTTCGCGCTGCGCCGGGAGAAGAGCGTGCGCTGGTCGCCGACCGGGAAGGCGGCTGTCGCCTACCGCGTCCTGGGCGGTGTGTCACTGGCCTCCGGGGATCCGCTCGGCGATCCGGAGGCCTGGCCCGGCGCGATCGGGCCGTGGCTCGCCGAGGCGCGGGCGCAGGGCTGGATCCCGGCGGTGATGGGGGCGGGCGAGGAGGCGGGGACGGTCTACGCCCGGCACGGGCTGGACGCGCTGGAGCTCGGCGACGAGGCGATCGTCGACGTCGCCGAGTTCACCCTGGAGGGGCGGGCCATGCGGACCGTCCGGCAGGCCTGCAACCGGGTGAGGCGGGCCGGGTACACCGTGCGCGTCCGCCGCCACGAGGACATCCCGGCCGACGAGATGGAGTTCCTCGTGCGCCGCGCCGACGACTGGCGCGACGGGGCCACCGAGCGCGGGTTCAGCATGGCGCTGGGGCGGCTCGGGGACCCGCGGGACGGGCGCTGCGTGATGCTGGAGTGCGCCGACGCCGGGGGCGAGTTGCGGGCGCTGCTGTCGTTCGTGCCGTGGGGACCGCACGGGCTGTCCCTGGACCTGATGCGCCGGGACCGCGACTGCGACAACGGACTGGTCGAGTTCATGGTCATCGAGCTGCTCCGGCTGGCCCGGCAGGCCTCGGAGGCCGGCGAGGACCGGGGGTCCCGGGGGATCCGGGGGATCCGGGTCACGCAGGTGTCGCTGAACTTCGCCGTGTTCCGGTCGGTGTTCGAGCGGGGTGCGCGGCTCGGCGCCGGTCCGGTGCTGAGGCTGTGGCGGTCGCTGCTCGGCTTCTTCTCGCGCTGGTGGCAGATCGAGTCGCTGTACCGCGCCAATGCCAAGTACCGGCCCATCTGGGAGCCGAGGTTCCTGCTCTTCGAGAAGAGCGCGGACCTGCCCCGGATCGCTGTCGCGGCGGCGCGGGCGGAGGGGTTCCTGGAGGCGCCGGGGCTGCCGAAGTGGCTGCACCGCAAGCGCCTGGGGACCCGCCGGTGAGGCGGATCGTCCGCTGGGCCCGGGCCGAGTGGGGGCCGCTGTACGCGGCCGTGCGCGAGCCGCTGGCGGCCCGGCGGTGGCGTGCCGCGCCGATGACCCTGGGCGCGGTGTGCCTGACGTCGGCGACCCAGGTCGTGCAGAACAGGTCGTGGGGCTACCAGCCGGTCCAGGACCTCGGGGCGGTGCGGGCCGAGGACCCCTTGGGGCTCGCTCTTCTGCGGACCCCCCTGTCGCTGTTCGTCCCGGCGCTGGACCTGCCGGTGTGGGGCGCCCTCGCCCAGATCCTGCTGGTGTTCGGGATCGCGGAGCTGTGTCTGGGCTGGTGGCGGACCCTGGTCATCGCCTACGCGGCCACCCTCGCCGGGACCCTGTACGCGCGCGTGGGCATCGCGCTCGGTCCGCACGGCCCGCTCGGGCTGCCCGCCTCCGACGCGCTGGTGGTGGACACCGGCCCGTCTGCGGCCGTGGTCGGCCTCGCGGTGTTCCTGGGCTGGCGCCATCGTGCGTACGCGACGGCGGCCGCGGTGATCGTCGCCATGGCGGTCGAGGCGGCGTTGAAGGGCAACCTGGCGGGCAAGGAGCATCTGGCGGCGATCGCGGCGGTCCTGGCGCTGTGCGGGGCCGCGCAGGCGCGTCGGCGTCAGCGCCGCTCCGCGGCGGATGCGGTGAGCTCCGCGTCCGTCTTGCCGCCCAGCCACTCCCCCACGAGTCGGCGGGGGCGGGCCCAGCGCCGGTCGTGACGGTAGGCGCGCAGTGTCGCCTTCGCCCGCGCGCGGGGGCGACGCCGGTAGAACCGGCGGGCCCACGGGGAGCCCGGGCGGGCCAGCCTGACGAGGCCGATCAGGCCCACGAAGGGCACGAAGACGCTGAAGACGGCCGTCATGACCTTGCCCTTGGTCAGCACGGCCAGCGAGAACAGGACGTTGACCGCGACGGTGGCGAGGACGCTCCCGCGGTCCTGCAGTTCCTCCTGGCTCATGTCGTTGACCCCGAAGGGCGCGAAGCCCACCAGCAGCAGTCCGCCCAGCGCCGCCGTCAGGACCACGGCCTCCACGCTCTTGCGGCCCGCCTCCGTCCAGTACACGTCGTCCAGGTGCAGGATCAGCGCGAACTCGTCGAGGACGAGGCCCGTCCCGATACCGAAGACCACCGCGAAGGCGCCCGCGCCGAAGCCGTGCCGCCCGCTCGCCACCGCGCCGAAGCCGCCCGCGACGGTCAGGACGACGCCGGGCACCACATGGTGGATGTGCACGCCGCCGGAGCTGATGTTGCCGAAGGGGCCCTTGCCGGCCCTGATCAGCCGGGTGATGACCCGGGTGACCAGGAAGGTGAGCACGAACGCGGCCAGCGCGAGCAGCAGGGGGAGCTTGCCCGGTTCGACGACGTTGCGGTGCAGCCAGTGGCCCATGCCGTCAGTCTCACGGGCGGCGGGGCGGGCTGCCTCGCGGGTGGGTCGTCCGGGCTACTCTGCCGCCGTGTCCACGACCTCGCCCCTCGACGGCCTCCGCTTCGCTTTCGGCACCCTGACCGCGCTCCCCGTCAGGGTGACCCGCTGGGACCGTGCCGCCGCGCGCGGGGGCATGCTGAGCGCGCCCGTGGTCGGTCTGGTGGTCGGCGGCTGCGCGGCCGGACTCGGGCTGCTGCTCCTTCGGTCGGGCGCGAGCCCGCTGCTGGCCGCCGTCGCCTCCGCCGCCGTGCCCGCCGTCCTCACCCGCGGGCTGCACCTGGACGGGCTGGCCGACACCGCGGACGGACTGGGCAGCGGGAAACCCGCCGAGGACGCGTTGCGGATCATGAAGCAGTCGGACATCGGCCCCTTCGGCGTGCTCACGCTCGTTCTCGTGCTGCTGGCGCAGGTGGCCGCGCTGACGCAGCTCTTCGCCAGCTCATGGGCCCTGGGCGCGCTGGCCGCCGTGGTCTCGGCCGTCGCCGCCCGGCTCGCGCTGACCCTGGCCGCCCGCGACGGGGTGCCGCCGGCGCGGCCGGAGGGTCTGGGCGCGGCGGTGGCGGGGGTGGTGCCGGTGCGCGGGGCGGTCCTCGCCGCCGGCGTCGTCGCGCTGGCCGCGGCGGGCGCGGGAGCGTGGTGGGGGCCGTACGGGAGCGGCGTCGTCGTCCTGACCGGGTCGGGAACGGCCGGGGCGGGGGCCGCGGGGGTCTCCTTCGAGCCGTACGACGCCATAGGGCCGGCGCTGGCGGTCCTCGCCGCCCTCGTCGCCGCCGAACTCCTTCTGCGGCACTGCACGCGCCGGTTCGGCGGGGTCACCGGGGACGTCTTCGGCGGCGTGGCGGAGACGGCGGCGACGACCGCCCTGGTCGTGCTCTGCCTCGGCCGCTAGAGCCGTATCGCCGCTCTTCCTGATCCGGATGAAGCCGGCCGGGCCGACTCCGGTGGCCCGGAATGGGACGAGAACAACGGATGCACACCGTTTCGCGGAGCGGTCGGACCGCGAAGTGGCCAGGACTCCGCAGCCGGGTGCGTACTCGCGTGCATGAGCGAACGCACCCGCACGCGTACGCTCGTTCCGGGTTCGCTCCGCCGGTCCGCCGCGCCGGCGAGGCACACCCCGGATGCGACTGCGCCCAGGACCCGGATCTAGGGTCGGCCCTGGGCCCGGTCGACCCACACCCTCCGACCACAGCAACTCCACATCGGAAGCGAGATTTCACCACCGTGACTGCTCTCACTCTCAGCACCGCCGCGGCGCCCGGCCTGCGGGCCGACGCGATCGTGATCGGTGTCGCCAAGGGCGCAAAGGGCCCGATCGTTGCCCCAGGCGCCGAAGCCGTCGACAAGGCGTTCGACGGCCGGCTCGCCGGCGTTCTGGAGACCCTCGGGGCTTCCGGCGCCGAGGGCGAGGTGACGAAGCTGCCCGCCCCGGCCGGCTTCAAGACCCCCCTCGTGCTCGCGGTGGGGCTCGGCTCCGAGCCCGAGAAGGACGCCGCCTTCGACGCCGAGGCACTGCGCAGGGCGGCCGGCGCGGCCGCCCGCACCCTCACCGGCGCCAAGAAGGCCGCCTTCGCCCTGCCGGTGACCGACGCCGCCGACGTCGGCGCGATCGGCGAGGGCGTGGTGCTCGGCGCGTACTCCTTCGACGCCTACAAGCAGAGCGCGCGCGCGAACGGCGACGCCAAGGCCAAGAACGACAAGGCGCCGCTCGCCGAGGCCGTCCTCCTCGGCGGGAAGCCGCGCGACGCCGCCCACAAGGCCGCGCTCGCCCGCGCCGCCGCCGTGGGCGAGGAGCTCAACCGCGCCCGTGACCTGATCAACATGCCGCCGAACGACCTCGACCCCGAGGCGTTCGCCGCTCTCGCCCAGACGGCGGCCAAGGAGCACGGCATCAAGATCCAGGTCCTCGACGAGAAGGCCCTCGTCAAGGGCGGCTACGGCGGCATCCTCGGCGTCGGCGCCGGCTCGGCCTCCGCGCCGCGCCTGGTGAAGCTGTCGTACACCTCCTCCAAGGCGAAGAAGCACCTCGCCTTCGTCGGCAAGGGCATCACCTACGACTCGGGCGGCATCTCGCTGAAGCCCGCCGGGCACAACGAGACGATGAAGTGCGACATGAGCGGGGCGGCTGCGGTCTTCGCCGCGGTCGTCGCGGCCGCGCGGCTCGGCCTGGAGGTGAACGTCACCGGATGGCTGGCGCTCGCCGAGAACATGCCGTCCGGCTCCGCCACCCGCCCGGGCGACGTGCTGCGCATGTACAGCGGCAAGACCGTCGAGGTCCTCAACACGGACGCCGAGGGCCGGCTGGTCCTCGCGGACGCGCTGTGGGCGGCCTCCGCGGAGAAGCCGGACGCCATCGTCGACGTCGCGACCCTGACCGGCGCGATGATGCTGGCGCTGGGCAGCCGCACCTTCGGGATCATGGCCAACGACGACGCGTTCCGCTCGGCCGTGCACGAGGCCGCCGAGGAGGTCGGCGAGCCCGCGTGGCCCATGCCCCTGCCGGAGCACCTGCGCAAGGGCATGGACTCCACCGTCGCGGACATCGCCAACATGGGCGAGCGGATGGGCGGCGGGCTGGTGGCCGGTCTCTTCCTGCGCGAGTTCGTGGGCGAGGGGATCACCTGGGCGCACCTGGACATCGCCGGGCCGGCGTTCAACGAGGGCGGCCCCTTCGGCTACACCCCGAAGGGCGGCACCGGCACCGCGGTGCGGACGCTCGTGCGGCTGGCCGAGCTGACCGCCGCCGGCGACCTGGGCTAGTCCCTCGGGCAGAGGGGAACTGTGCGCCTGATCACTCGGGTCCGTCCGTCGGGCGGCGGGTGCGGGCCGAACGCGGCCGGTCGTGCAGTTCCCCCCGCCTCCGGGCGGGCCGGCCCCCATGTCACAAGTGAGCGTGGGGTGTCTCACACCCCGGCCCCGCGTCTCGTTCGCCTCCCGCAAGTGCGAAGATGGGCCTCGGCAGGACAGGGCCCCCACCACAGGGCCGAAGAAAGAGCGGCCGGACACCAGCCGCCGGCGGTCAGCGACGACCGGCGCACGGCGCACATGCATGGAGGACGTGACGTGGCGAACGACGCCAGCACCGTTTTCGACCTAGTGATCCTCGGCGGTGGTAGTGGCGGGTACGCCGCGGCCCTGCGCGGGGCGCAGCTGGGCCTGGACGTCGCCCTGATCGAGAAGGACAAGGTCGGCGGCACCTGCCTGCACCGGGGTTGCATCCCCACCAAGGCCCTGCTGCACGCGGGCGAGATCGCCGACCAGGCCCGCGAGAGCGAGCAGTTCGGCGTGAAGGCGACCTTCGAGGGCATCGACGTCCCGGGCGTCCACAAGTACAAGGACGGCGTCGTCTCGGGCCTGTACAAGGGTCTGCAGGGGCTGATCGCCTCCCGCAAGGTCACCTACATCGAGGGTGAGGGCCGGCTGTCCTCCCCCACCTCCGTCGACGTGAACGGGCAGCGGGTCCAGGGCCGCCACGTGCTGCTGGCGACCGGCTCCGTGCCGAAGTCGCTGCCGGGCCTGGAGATCGACGGCGACCGGATCATCTCCTCGGACCACGCCCTCGTCCTGGACCGCGTGCCGAAGTCCGCGATCATCCTGGGCGGCGGCGTCATCGGCGTCGAGTTCGCCTCGGCGTGGAAGTCCTTCGGCGCAGAGGTCACGGTCATCGAGGGCCTCAAGCACCTCGTCCCGGTCGAGGACGAGAACTCCTCCAAGCTCCTTGAGCGCGCGTTCCGCAAGCGCGGCATCAAGTTCAACCTGGGCACCTTCTTCTCGAAGGCCGAGTACACCGCCGACGGCGTCAAGGTCATCCTCGCCGACGGCAAGGAGTTCGAGGCCGAGGTCCTGCTGGTCGCGGTGGGCCGCGGGCCCGTCTCCGCCGGTCTGGGCTACGAGGAGCAGGGCGTCGCCATGGACCGCGGCTACGTCCTGGTCGACGAATACATGCGCACCAACGTGCCGACCGTCTCCGCGGTCGGCGACCTGGTCCCGACGCTCCAGCTCGCGCACGTCGGCTTCGCCGAGGGCATGCTGGTGGCGGAGCGCCTGGCCGGTCTGAGGACCGTCCCGATCGACTACGACGGCGTCCCCCGGGTGACGTACTGCCACCCCGAGGTCGCCTCCGTGGGCATCACCGAGGCCAAGGCCAAGGAGATCTACGGCGCGGACAAGGTCGTCGCTCTGAAGTACAGCCTCGCGAGCAACGGCAAGAGCAAGATCCTCAAGACCGCGGGCGAGATCAAGCTCGTCCAGGTGAAGGACGGCGCGGTGGTCGGCGTCCACATGGTCGGCGACCGCATGGGCGAGCAGGTCGGCGAAGCCCAGCTGATCTACAACTGGGAGGCGCTGCCCGCCGAGGTCGCGCAGCTCGTCCACGCGCACCCGACGCAGAACGAAGCGCTCGGCGAGGCCCACCTGGCCCTGGCGGGCAAGCCGCTGCACTCGCACGACTGACCCTCGGTCGAGACACGTCGAAGCGACGACCCAGACTTCCGCAACTCGTAAGGAGCAACCGAAACCATGGCGGTTTCCGTAACCCTTCCGGCGCTCGGCGAGAGCGTCACCGAGGGCACCGTCACCCGCTGGCTCAAGGCCGAGGGTGAGCGCGTCGAGGCCGACGAGCCCCTGCTCGAAGTGTCGACCGACAAGGTCGACACCGAGATCCCCTCCCCCGCGTCCGGCGTCCTGGCCTCCATCAAGGTCGCCGAGGACGAGACGGTCGAGGTCGGCGCCGAGCTGGCCGTGATCGACGACGGCACCGGCGCACCCGCGGCCGCCCCGGCCCCGGCCGCCGAGGAGGTCGCACCGCCGGCCCCCGAGCCGGCCCCGGCCGCCCAGCCCTCCACCGAGCAGGCGGCTCCGGCCCCGGCTCCCACCCCCGAGGCCGCCGCCGGCGGCGGCTCCGCCGAGGGCACGGACGTCGTCCTGCCCGCGCTCGGCGAGTCCGTCACCGAGGGCACCGTCACCCGCTGGCTGAAGTCGGTCGGCGACTCGGTCGAGGCCGACGAGCCGCTGCTTGAGGTCTCCACCGACAAGGTCGACACCGAGATCCCGGCGCCCACCTCGGGTGTGCTGCTGGAGATCACCGTCGGCGAGGACGAGACCGCCGAGGTCGGCGCCAAGCTCGCCGTCATCGGGGCCCCGGGTGCGGCTCCGGCCGCTGCTCCGGCCCCCGCCGCTCCGGCTCCGGCTCCGGCCGCCGAGGCTCCGGCCCCCGCGCCGGCCGCTCCGGCCC
>NZ_JAHHIU010000294.1 GCF_024539815.1 Streptomyces hayashii | reverse complement strand
CCAGCAAGGTCCCCACCCATACCCGCACCAACGACGGAACTGGCCAGCAGTCACCGAAAGGACCGTTGCAGTACTAGAGCGCTCGTGCAAGAGAACCGCCGCAGGAACGCAGAAGCGTCACTGGTGCTCGGATGGGGCTTGTCGTCGGGAGAGGGCCAGCCTGCGTCGCTCTCGGTCGATCTCGGTGACGACGACCGTGACCTCGTCGCCAGCCTGGACGACCTCCGACGGAGTTTGCACGAGCGTCCAGGTGAGCTCTTTCAGGTGGACCAGTCCCTCGATTCCGTCGGCGACCTGGACGAACACGCCGAACGGGACCAGCTTGGTGACCTGTCCGTGCAGTTTCTGCCCCACCGCGATGCCGTCGGCGAATGCCTGGAAGGGATCCGGCTGCGTCGCCCGCAAGGACAGTCTGGCCTCCAGGTTCCATGTGTCGAACTGGAGGAACTCGCATGAGACCCGCTGTCCGACCTGCACGACGTCAAAGGCGCTTTCGATGTGCCGCCAGGACAGTTCGGGGACCGTGATGAACCCGACGCCGGGGAAGACGGGGTGGTCAGGGCCTTCGTCCAGCGCTACGAACACGCCGAATCGCTCGATCGCTGTGACGGTGCCGGAAAGGAGTTCACCGCATTGCAGTGATTCCAGGAACGTCCACAGTTCTGGGTTCTCAGACCGCCCGCCCATCATGCTCCCAGCCTTTCACGAGGAGCCGTGCCGGGCGGGAGGTGCGCTCATGCTGCGGTCTTGAGGAGGCGCCCGCCCCAGCGGACGCCCCTCTCGCTGCGGATGCGGGCGCGTTCCTTGCGTTCGGCGGCCAGGACGTCGCGGTGGCGGGCGTTGGCATTGCGCCAGCGCAGGTAGGCGTGCAGATCCCATGTCTGCACGGTGTGGTTGGGACAGTTCGAGGAGTAATTGTCAAGAGTTGTGGTCCGTCGCTGCGGAGGTGTCGCGATCGGGTAGTTCGGCCAGCGCCATGATGGCTGCTTCGCGGGCGTAGTCCACGGAGTGATGCTGGTAGGGCTCGATCATCGGATGGGCGTCGGGGTCGCGGGTGGCGCCGAGGATGCCGAGGGCGTGCTCAAGGAGGGGTGCGGTCATCGTGGGGAGGTGCGGGGCCAGTCCGGCGACCAGGTGAAGGGGTAGGTCTCGGAGTTCGAAGGCGTTGCCGATGGCGTTGAGGGCACTCTCGCGGACGGCGTGGTCCGGGTCCTCGACGGCGGCGGTGAGCAAGCGTGCGACGGCGGTCTCCGCCTCGTGCTGCGTCAGGGTGCGCCCGCGCAGGAGGTCGCTCAGCTGCTCGGCGGCGGCGTCGCGGTCCTGTGTGTTGCCGGCGTCCAGGTCTGCCAGGAGGGCGCGGAACGTGTTCATGCTGCCACCGTGTCCTGCCGCTCGACCAGCTGACCGCGTTCGAAGCGGGCGCCGGCGCGGACCAGGCCGACGAGGTGGGGTGCGTTGACCGCGCGCCAGCGGGCCTGGGCGGACTCGATCAGCTTGAACACCATGCCGAGCGCGGCGGCGCGGCTGCCGGCACCTGTAGTGACCTTCGTCCGCAGCCGGACGGTGGCGAAGGTCGACTCGATCGGATTCGTCGTCCGTAGATCGATCCGGTGCTCGGCGGGGAAGTCGAAGAACGCCAGCAACTCCTCCTCGTCAGCGACCAGTCGTTTCACGGCCTTGGAGTACTTCGCCCCGTACTGGGCAGCGAACGCCATCACCGCGGCGCGTGCGTGCTCCTTGTCCTCCGCGTTGTAGATGTCCTGGATCGCGCGCTCGGCCGCCGGCTGAGCCGACTTCGGCAAGGCATCCAGGACGTTTGCCGTCTCATGGCGTAGGTCGGAGTGAAGCACAGCTCAACCTTGTTCTTCCTGGCCCAGCGGCGGATGTCGCCGCCCTTATGGGCGGACAGGTTGTCCATGATCACGTAGATCGGTGCGCCGTCGGGCCGGGCGGCGCGGATCGACTTCAGCGCGGCCAGCGTGTTCCCGGCGCCCTTCCTGCGGCGGTTGACGCCCCACAGGCGGTCGTCGCCGACCGAGTAGCAGCCATGGAAGTAGCGCACCCCGTAGGTGATCGACGCGATCCTGCCAATTGATCTCGACGCGACCAGGAAACAGCGCCACACCGTCACCCCGGATCTACCGCCGTCTGATCGACGAGCACTCCTCGTCCGCGGCGTCGCGTTGCGTTGCGTTGACCACCTGAACCCGCACTGATGAGAGGCCGCAAGCGTCCTGCGAGCAACCGCGCGGTCCGGCCAGGGACGGAGAGTTCGGTGTTTATACCTTGCTCGCGACCACCATGTAGTTCTCGGCCTCAAGGTCGAATGTGCTCAGTTCCGTCTGGAGTCCGACCCGGCGCAGCTCGACTTCGAGTTCCTCGTACCGGTAGGGCCAGCAGGACAGCACTTCCGAGCGGACAAGAACCAACCCGGTCGCCTCAACTTGCGCGATCGCAATCTCGATGTGGTGCTCCTCCTCCCAATGCGGCGCAATCTCCCAGCGGTAGACCACGACGGCATCGCGACCGTTCCGGCGGACGAGTCGATCACTGATCTCCAGCCGGGAACCTCTGGCCCTCACGAGTTCCCAGGTCCGGGATGTGAGTACCAAGCGCCCGCCTCGGCGCAGAGGCCGTGACATCGACTCCAGAGCAGCACCCCTGCCTGTCGCGCCCGTGGCATGGTGAAGCGAGTTGCCAACGCAGAACACCATGTCGAACGTGTTGTCCTGGAAATGGTCGGGCAACTCTTCCCAGTTCGCCCGTACGACCCGGACGGATGCCCCGAACTCCTCAGACAACGCTGCAGTCCGACGAACCATTGCCTCGCTGGCGTCAGTTGCGACAACCTGTATGCCACGACCGGCGAGGCCAACCGCCAACTGTCCGGTTCCGCACGAACAGTCGAGGACGTGAGCGTTCGACGGCAGGAGATTGAGGACGCCGTCGAACGACGCAGCGAACTCGGCTGGAGGCAACTTTGCATCCGAGATGAGCCATTCGTACACCTCGGCAAGCACGTCATAACCTGTCACAACCACTACCTCCGTCACGCGGCAGACTCACGGTAGGACGTCAGTCCATCAGCGGAGCAAGCCGGGCACCAATGGATTTCGCAAGGATGTCTCTGACGGTGTTTGTGGGTTGTCAGTCGTCCGTCTGCGTGTGGATGTCACCGGCTGGTGGGTTGGGAAGTTGTTCGCGAGAAGTAGTGTCACTCGGTGCTCGGTGAAGGAGCCCCGCCGATGCCGTCTGGTCAGTCGAAGGTCGAGTTGTGTGCTGCGCTGTGAAGCTCGCGAGGGCATGTCGAACCGGGCGCTGGAGTGCAAGTACCGTGTGGGCCGGCGGACTGTTCAGAAGGCGCCCGGTTCGGCGTGGCCGCAACCTCGGGAACCGGACCCGCCTCGCGTTCCAGGCTGGATCCGTTCAAGCCGGTGATCGCCAACAGCACCAGCCCGCACCTGCTGATCAGCCGGAACACGGCCACCACCACGACGGCAGTCGGCACGTTCTGGCTGGACAAGCTGGTTGGACCGCTGTCTGTTGGCCTCGACCATCGGCGGCAGGACCGCATCCTGGAAGTAGCCGTCGCCAGTGGCGCGGACCCAATACACCTCGCACACGTCTTCTCCCTCGGTGCCAAGACCAGCCTCCGCTACACGACCGCGGTCGCCGTCTCGGCTGCCGAGTGCGACGTTCAGCGGTAGTCGGCCATGAGCAGAGCTACTTGGCCGCAGGCGGTTCGATTGCAGTCGACCTCGGGCGAGATGTCGTCGCTGGTTACTGAGCTGCTGCCGCGCAGAAGGAGCCGGCTGGTACGGTCCGATCATGCCGCGCTTGGTGGATGTCCCGGGGTACATACGCTTTTGGACCGCCTCCGCGGTATCGGCTTTCGGTTCGCAGGTGTCCGGGCTTGCCCTTCAGATCCTCACCGCCGTCACGCTGAGTGCATCTGCCACGGAGGTGGGCCTGGTAAGCGCGGCCCGCTGGGCTCCGTACCTGCTCTTCGGCCTCGTGGCCGGAGTGCTGGTGGATCGTTGCCGGCGCAAGCCGATGATGGTGGCCATGGATCTCGGCAGGGGTGCCCTGCTCAGCGTGATCCCTCTGCTGTATGCCCTGGACCGGCTCAGCATCGCGGCGCTGTGCGTGTGCTGGAGGAGCCGCGACCGGCCGCAACGTGACGACACGAGTCGCAGCGCCGCTGGACGGTGCGACCGAGCCGGGCCCTGGGGATGTCTTCACTTCCCGGGGCCCGTGGTGTGTCCGGACGTGGTCAGATCTCCTGCTGATCCAATTCTGACGGCGTCACCCGAGCACGTCCGATCAATCACCGAATCCGCCACGCGTTCCACCGGCCTGGCCCGCTGATCACGGGAGGTCGTCATGACTGGTGGGCCGCCGTCACGCGGCCCCACGGGGTGGTCGCCTCCAGGAGTCCTGGGGGGTGCGTCCGGGCATGCGGCTGGGGTGGGCGATTCGGCCGGTCGCAGGTGCGCTCGGGAGCTGACGCCGATGCTGAGCGGGTTCGACCACATCACCGACTCCCGACCTGCCGTGGTGAGTTCTGTGGTCAGGGCGACCGTTGCCGTGGTCGGGCCCGTGGTCAGGGTGTGCCGTCGGAGTAGGAGAAGCGGCAGCTCGCACCCGGGCCTGCGTGCGGGGTTCGCCGGGGCCCGGGTCGTACACGGCGCGGCCGTCGGGCCACCGCGACAGCTCGCGTGAAACACCGGCCGCGTCCGCGGCGACGGGGCCCTGCGACCGCGGCGGCGCGACTGCCACTGTCAGACCCAGGTGGCAGCATCACCGAAGTGAACTCCCTGAGGTGTCCTCAACTCACCTCCACGACAAACGAAGTGGAGCAATCCCCTTGCGACCGCATCGCGTAGCGCCTGTCATTGCCGCGGGCATCCTGGCCCCGGCCCTCCTGCTCGCCACCCCGTCGTTCGCCGCCACGGCGGCGCAGACCGCGGTGACGGTGCCCGCGGTGTCCTCGTCCGCGGACGAGCCGGACGCCGACGACCTGAAAGTGGCCATAGCCCGGATCCTCGCCGACCCGGACAGCGGCCGGCGTGTGACACGAGAAGCCGACGCCCTCCTGGACACCAACGACCCCGAGGCGATGCGCGCCTGGCTGGAGACCGGCTACCGGATCGCCCAGGCCGAGGACGACCGCGTCGCCATCGTCCGCATCCTCGCCGACCCGTCCATCAGCCCGGCCCTGCGCGCGGCAGCCAACGCCGCCCTCGGTGACAACACACCCGAAGCACTGCGCCACTTCCTGGAAGTCGGCAGGCACCATGTGGCCTGACCG
Organism: Streptomyces hayashii; assembly: GCF_024539815.1. GTDB lineage: Bacteria > Actinomycetota > Actinomycetes > Streptomycetales > Streptomycetaceae > Streptomyces > Streptomyces hayashii. Next base: position 4,611 of record NZ_JAHHIU010000294.1, on the reverse strand, counting down.
GCACGGCGCCGCACGGCAGCGCGTCGCCCGGGTGGCACCCTCTGCCGTACGCCTGGTCGCCGCACGCCGAAAATCCGGGCGGGGCCTCTGGCATCTCTGTGGGGCGGCGGCCCCGCCCGGCAGGCCCTGTGCCGGCTCGGCACCCTCCACAGAGCTCTGTGGTATCGCCGCCCGGTGCGGCACGGGCCACTGACCCCTCCGACAGCAGAAAGCACATTCTTCGATGAACACACAACTCGTACGCACCGAGCGCAGCGGTCCGCAGACCGCTTCCGTCGTAAGCGACCTGCCGTTCAAGCCTCAGCTCGTCAAAACGGTGTTCAGGGAGGTGACCTCGCTGAACGTCTCCCGGCCGGCCGCGTGGGCCGCCGCGTCGGTGACGCGGACCGTGCTGACGGAGATCATCGACGGCGCGAGAAGCGTGGCGGCCGAGCATGCCGGGACGAGGCTGATTCCCAAGGACCTCATCTCGGCGATCGACCGGAATGTCGAGATGGAGGTGGGAACGGCGTGGTACCTGCACAGCCCGACCTTCCACGGCCTCATGGGCGAGGTGCGCAACGCCGATGGTGTGCTCGTGTCTCTTCGTGAGCGCCGCGGGGCGCGTACACCGAGTGGTGTGGCTGGCGCCCACCGGTTCGAGGCCGGAGTGAGAAGGCTACTGGGGAGCCGGGGGGTGAGGGCGGTCCCGGCGATGGTCCGCGACCTGGACGGAATCGCGAGCGTGTTCCTGACGGCCCTGGCCCAGGACGCGGCCAAGGTCGTCCGCGAGGGCGGGGTCAAGCGGTTCGGGACGGTCAGTCTGGTGGCGCCGGGCGAGTCGGCCCCGGCCCCGCTGCTCAAGGACCCCCTCCTCGCCCTGTCGACCCGCCGCGGGGACGAGCGGACCGTTTACGGGGACGACGTCCTGGCCGCCGTCACGATGCAGCTGTTCGGCGATCTCGGACAACGCGCCATCGCCGAGGCAACCGAGATGACACGGAACATATCGGCCAACTGACAGGGCTCGCCTGTGCGCCGGCCGCAGCCGCACCGCCCACTGCACACGTTCCTTCCGCCGTCACTTCAGCCGAGGGACATGAGCAGAGCAGCCGCAACCAGGTCGTCGGGGACCGCCGGTCGCGCCCATAACATCAATAGGTCACTTGTTCGAATTACGTGTCACTTCGGACCCGCCGGCCCTGGCGCTGCAGATCGGGCGCGGATCAGCGTGGTCGGCCTGATGGTCGGGGGCCGGACTGATCTACGGCGGGGTGGTCAGTCGTCGGGGAGGAGCCGGTTGGTCGTGGACCGGACCACTTCGGTGGTCGTCTGGACGTCGTGCGGGTGATGCCCGCCTCGGCCTCGCCCGACTGCCAGGCCGGCCGCTGGTCGCGCGGGTCCGAGGCGATCGCCCATGCAGCGAGCAGCTGGCCATGGTCTTTGCAGTGCTCACGTAAGGGATCAGCCAGAGCGCGGCCGACTGCTCCCACGCGGGGTGGATCGGGTGGGTGGTGACTTCCTGGCCACGGTTCCAGGATTGTCCCGAGCCCCCCTCCCAGCCAGGAGCAGCACGGGGCTGCGTCGGCCTGCGGGCTACAGGTCGAGGACGGCGCGCAGCGCCTGGTCCACGCGGGCCATGGCGGCGGGGTCGACCTCGCCAAGGAGTTTCGCGCCGTCGAAGCGGGCGGCTCTGAGCTGCTGGAGGTTGACGGCGACCGCGGTGCACGCGAGGGGGTCGCCGATCACGACGGACATGGCGGTGTCGGGATAACGGCCGGAGGGGTGCAGCACGATCGCAAGCACCGCCCCGTGAGCCTCTTCCAGACCGGTCAGGGAGACGACCAGGACGCTGCGGCCGTCGGCGAGAGTCCAGATCTCACCGCGCCTCACAGGGTGTCGCCCTCGCCCGCCAGGTCGTCGCCGAGGCCGAGCGAAGCGAGCTGCTGCGCAGCATCGAGGGTCGCGGCACGACGGGCCGCGCGCACCACGTACGCGTTCACGCTCAGACCGGCCTCCAAGGCAGCCGCCTTGATCGAGGGGGCGAGCTCGTCGGGAATGCGCAGGGTCATCGTGGTGACAGACATGGATACAGACTAGCCACCAGTTCACGGTGGCGTCACCCGGTTGCGTCAAGCGATGCACAACGTCTCGTGCATCGGTAACGGAAAGGGCAAATCCGGATCCCTCAGGTGGAGACGCGGGCCCGGTTGGGCCACATCGCTCCGATCGGCACCACCGACGACGGACGCTTCCGGCGGCTCGCCGCCGTCTCCCCGCGGCGTACGCACAACGCCTCTTCTACGCGCGCGATACCGGAGCCAGAGCCCGGCAGACGCGTCAGTCATCGCCGACGGATCCAAGGACATTGCCTGCCAGGACGGCGGAAAACCGCGCCATGGGACTCTCCAGTGCCACCCTCGCTGACGGCGAAACCCCGTCGAACGGCAGGCTGCCCGACTCTACGATGCAGCCCATGCACCCGCTCTGGTTCGAGTTCGACGAACACGACAAAATCCCGGAGAACTGCGACCGATCTCAGCGCGAGTTCCTGCGCCTCGTCCGGGAGGGCGCCCAGAAATGGCCCTGCCCGCCCAGCGATACTTACGTGCTGTTCTTCCCACGCGACGAACCCGATGGGGACGGCAACATCGCGGAGCACGACGAGATGCGCTTGGTGGTGGACCTCGGTCACCGGCGAGCGCGCTTCCTCGCGCTGGGCGCCTCCCTGGAAGGGGACACCGTACGGTGCAGTGAACTGCACATCTGCAACTTCGCGCTCACGCAGGAGTGCCCGGACATCCTGCCGCGGGAGCGTACCGGACCGATCGAGGACCTGGCAGCCTTCACCACCGACTGGCTCGGCGAGATCCTGCGCCGACCCACGCTGCGGTACGACGGCCGCCGCGACTTACCCCGCGCCGCCGGGCTCTCGCGCTCAGCCCGAGTCTGAGATCTGCCGACCAGCTCGCCCGGACGGGCCCGGACCACAGCAGTCAGGTCGTAGCCAACCATGCCCAGGGACCAGTCCCGGAAGTCCGACCCCTGTGTCAGGCCACCCCAGTGAGCGGTGCGCGTCCCGCTCCCCCAGCGCCAGGTGATGCAGATCTGACCCGAGAACCGAAAGTCTCCAGGATCATTCCGGAATCAAGAGCGGATACCGGATCAGCGCTTCTGGGATCTGTACCACATGGCGAATATGACCCAGATCAACACAATGATAGCCACGCCTACCCAGGCTCCGGTGAAGCCCGTAGCAGCCGCAATGATCCCGAGGACCAGGCCGATCACCAGCAGCATCGTGGCGAATTGGAAGTAGCGGCGGATCGCCGCTTTCTGCCCTACGTCCGGTTCGAGTTCGAGTCCTGGCATGTGCTCCCTCGCCGGTGATCAGCCGGGGCGCGGACTTACGCCGTACACCCCGTTCACGGTCATCCTGAGATTGCTTTGCTAGTGATTGTTCCTACTGCCCATCCGGCGGCGAAACACACGGAGGGCGCCCTCTCGGATGCGCCCGGAGTCACAGGGGCTGCGGCGGTGAGGAATGCTGCACAGCCCAATCCCGCGGGCCCGCCTGCCACTACAGCCAGGGCATCTCCCCACAGCGCTCGCGTGTTGCCGTGAGGAGGGTGATAGATGCCTGTGAGCAGGCATTTCCCGCTTGGCCGATGAATCCACCAGCAGTTGAAGGCACTACGGGCCGGCCAGTTTGAGGAGCGGTGCGAGACCCTGCTCGACTTGCCGGTGGACGGGATGGAGTGGGAACCGGCGAGGAGGCGTGGGAGAACAAGCTCGCCTCAGATCCGGTCCTACCGGCGGGCGGCCGGACACCTCGCGCCGCGCCAGGACTCGGCGTGGGGCGAAGGCGAGGCTATGGCGTCCATCGGGCGGCACATCGCCGACCTCCGATCCAGGGGCGGCCTGAGCAAGAACCCGCAGCGGGCCACGGCGCGCGCCGCGCAGCTCACCGAGATCGACCCGGACCGGGACTGCCCCTGCCCGCTCAACCGGCAGCGGCACTACCGCGTCCTCGCGGACCTGGTCGATGACGATGGCCGGCTGCCCGACATCGCACCCGGCCTGCTCATGGACGGCGACAGCATCGAACGATGGCTCCGGCAGAGAAAACAGCCCGGCATCTGGGAGCGGCTCCTGCCCGAACAGCAGGAACGGCCGACCAGGTTGGGCACCGCTTGTAAGAGACGTCTCCCACCCCCGGCCACCAAGGGCGCGGGAAGGCCCGAGCGAGGCATCGCAGGCGTTCCAGCAGCGCCTGGCGGCCCTCGCCCAGCGGGTGGAGCGAGACGCGTCGGCCCGTACCACGCGGCCACAGCGAAGAGATCACGGTCGACGGCAGGACCGAGCCGGTGGTCGTCACGCTGGGCGCATGGACATCGCTCTCAGCAGACCACCACCACTCCAGCCAGCAACCACTCCGCGCGCCAACAAGCCCCCTCCGGGCGTTACTTAAGGATTGACACGTAAAACCAAACCCGAACAGCGCCATTCCTGCCCGATTTCGGGCAGGAATGTAGACGTCTCACGGTTTCCCGACCTAGTACTGCAACGGTCCTTTCGGTGACTGCTGGCCAGTTCCGTCGTTGGTGCGGGTATGGGTGGGGACCTTGCTGG
>NZ_JAHHIU010000293.1 GCF_024539815.1 Streptomyces hayashii | reverse complement strand
CCCCACCCGCCCCCTTCTCGCTCACAGTCGGCGCTCGACTCGCGCCCGCGCGTGCTTGTGGAGCTGGTGCACTCAGCTGGGGTGAGCCGTCCCGATGGCGTCGTCCGCCAGGCGGATGAGTTCGGGCAGCGGCAGGGATCCCGGTGCTTTCCGCTCTCGGGCGAACTCGTTCGCAAGCCGTTGCAGCAATTCGTTCAGCGGGGTCGGCACGCCGTGCAGGCGGCCGAGGAGTGCGATCTCGCCGTTGAGGTAGTCGGCTTCGATGCTGCCCGCACCCCGGCTGAGGGACTGCCAGGAGGAGCCGCCGCCACGCGATACGCCGTCGAGGGGGACGAGGGTGACCTTGTCGCCGCGGGCCGCCCGTTGCTCCTCCGTGCCCGTGTACGCGATGCCGGCCGCGTCGAGCACGGCCGCGCCTTCCGCCCGTACCCGCTTGAACAGCGCCTCGGCGGTCGGGTCGGCGACCGGTCCGCTCACCGCTTCGAGGGCGTTGCCGAGGTTGGACAGCAGCTTGGCGTACTGCCAGCGTGCGACGTCCGGTACGACCGGCGCTTCGAAGTGCGCCTTCTCCAGGTCGACGGCAATACGGCGAGCCGTGTCATCGGTCCCGTGCGGATAGCGGCCGAGGTGCAGGATGCCGGTGAGCGGGGTGCCGGCGGCGGAGACCACGCCGGGTTCCGTGTGGGTCGAGGGCAGCCAGACGCAGACGGCGTAGACGTGCCGGAAGCGGCGCAGGGCCAGCCGCGGACTCTCCACTCCGTTCTGGGCGCAGACCAGCGGCAGTCGTTCGGCCGCCGTGCCACCGCCCGCGACCGGAGTCGGGCCCCAGGCCTGGAGCGCCGCCTCGCTGTCTTGCGTCTTGACGGCGAGGACGAGAACGTCGTCGGCTCGCAGTGTGCCGAGTTCGTCCGGTCCGGCGATCACGGGCAGCCGTTGCGTCAGCTCGCCCTCCGGCACCCTGAGCCGCAGTCCGTCGTCGGCGAGCGCCGTCCGGTGCGCGCCGCGCGCGGCCAGGACGACCTCCTGTCCGGCCTCCGCGAGCCGCCCGCCGATCGTTCCGCCGATCGCCCCTGCCCCGATGATGATGTAGCGCATGGGACGAGCCTCGCACAGCCCTGCCGACGCAGGCGACGCGGTTCAAGGCATGACTCGTTCCCGGATCGAGGGCTCGCGGGGCGTGGGACCCGCCGACCCACCGAGGTGTTCCGGCCGCCCCGGTCCCCTGTCGGCCAGCGCTGGTGGCTCACCGTCCCGCGTCGGTCAAACCTGCGTCATCTCCACCAGTTTGACGACGGTGTTCCAGTTCCGGGTCGTGGCGATGAGGCCCTTGTTCAGGCGGGGCTTGGCAAGTTGCTCGGCAAGTTTGGAGCGACCCAGTCCGTCGGGGGCGTACAGGTACAGGGCACGGTCGCCGAGCCGGAACTCCTCGGGGAGATAGGCGGCGCGGTCGATGCCTGCGTAACGCTCCTCGTCCAAGGGGGCGGAGCAGTAGGTGACGTGGAGCTGTTTGGCCGTCAGCTCGGCGGCCGGAAACGGGCAAGCCTCAGTAACCGCGTTCAGATAGGCGTGGTCGCGGACGATCACGTCGACGGCGAAGCCGAACCGTTTCTCGATCGCCGCCGTGAGGTCGGCCGCGAGGCTCTCCTCGTCGCCGTGCGCGCTGGAGAACACGGCCTGGCCGCTCTGCAGGTAGGTACGCACGTCGCCGTGCCCGAGCTCTTCGAGCAGGGCGCGCAGTTCGGCCATCGGGACCTTTCTGCTGCCGCCCACGTTGATGCCTCGCAGCAGGGCCGCGTACTTCGTCGTCATCCGCCCACCATAGGCGGCCGTCGTGCCCCGTGGGGGTGGGCACGACGGCCGCGGCCGGGTGGGGAACCGGAAGGAAACTCTGACCGACCGAGGGTGCGCGGGGCAACACCTGGCGCACTTCTCCACAGGTCCGCGACTTGTTCAACAAACTTGCGTAATCCCGTTCCGCGCCTCGCGGTCGATTTCACCCTGAGCGCCGTCCCCGAGGCCGCCCGGTAGATGTAAGGGGCCACTGTCCTCCCCAGCGATGAGACGACGGGGTCCGACGGGAGGACTCGTACTCACCGCACTTCACCGGGCAGCACGAGGAGGTGGCTTTATCCAACGCATACCTTCGAATCGAAAGGTGGCGGCAGGGGCTGTCACCGCATCACAAGGGGGCAGGCCCGTCATGGTGAACGGAGAAATACGGGTGCGGGGCATCGCCGCGCGGGCCGGCGGCTGGAGTGCCCGTCACCGATGGGCCGCGGTGGGCGTCTGGGTGCTGTTCGTGGTTCTGGCCATGGGGATCGGGTCGGCGGCGGGCACCGTCGACGTCAAGGAGAGCGATCAGCTCGGGGGCGAGACCCGGACGGCGGCCAGGATCGTCGAGGACGCCGGCATCGACGAGCCGGCCGGTGAGACGGTCCTCATCCAGTCGAAGGACGGCGCCGTCAAAGCCACGGACGCGGAGTTCCGGGCCGCCGTCACCGCGGTCGTCGCGGCCGTCGGCAGGACGGGCGAGGTCACCGACGTGAGGTCGCCGTACGACACGAAAACGATCTCCAAGGACGGACGCAGCGCGCTCGTCCAGTTCGACATGCGCGGCGACTCCGACACCGCGGGCGACCGCGTCGCGCCGGTGCTCAAGGCCGTGGAGGGCGTGGGGAAGGAGCACTCTTCGCTGCGGATCGAGGAGATCGGCGGCGCCAGCATGGCGAAGACGTTCGACGACGCGTTCGGCGACGACTTCCAGCAGGCGGAGCTCTCCGCGGTGCCCGTGGCGCTGGGCATTTTGCTGATCGCTTTCGGCGCGCTGGTCGCGGCGCTGCTGCCCGTGGCCCTGGCGATCACCGCGATCATGGCGACGACGGGTCTGATGAGCATCGTCAGCCACTTCCAGCCGATGGACGACACCGCCAGTTCCGTGATGTTGCTGGTCGGTCTGGCCGTCGGCGTCGACTACTGCCTGTTCTACCTGCGTCGCGAGCGGGAGGAGAGGGCGGCGGGACGTGACCCGGAAACCGCTCTCAGGATCGCCGCCGCCACCAGCGGCCGGGCCGTGATCGTCTCCGGGGTCACCGTGTGCGTGGCCATGGCGGGCATGCTGTTCACCGGGCTCGCCACCTTCGAGGCGATGGGCCTGGCCTCCCTGATGGTGGTCGCGGTCGCCATGGTCGGCTCGGTGACCGTGCTCCCGGCTCTGCTGTCGCTGCTCGGGGAACGCGTGGAAAAGGGCCGCATTCCGTTTCTGCACCCCGACCGGCGTCGCCGGAAGGCGGGCCGCAGGCAGAGCGACGAGGGCAGCCGTTTCTGGAGCGCGGTGCTGAAGGTCGTCCTCGCCAAGCCCGCCGTCTCACTGGTCGTGGCGGCCGGCGCGCTGCTCGCCATCGCGGCTCCGGCGGTCGGCATGAAGACCCAGAACCTCACGCTGGACCAGGAGTTCGGCGACTCGCTGCCCATCGTGCAGACCTACAACCGGGTCAACGACGCCTTCCCGGGCGGCACCGAGCCGGCCGAGGTCATCGTCAAGGCGCACGACATCAACGCCCCCGAGGTGAAGACGGCGCTGGAGCAGTTCAGGCAGCAGGCGGTCAGTTCGGGCGCCTCGCGCGGCCCGGTCGAGATCAAGCTGCACGACGCGCAGAACGTGGCGTACGTGTACGTGCCGCTGGTCGGCGGCTCCGATCTGGACAAGGCGGGTGCGAGCCTGGACAAGCTGCGCGACGAGGTGCGACCGGCGACGCTGGGCAAGGTCGACGGCGTGCAGGCTCCGATCACCGGACAGGTGGCGGGTTCGAAGGACTTCAACGACCAGCTGGCCGGGGCCGTCGCTCCCGTCTTCGCGTTCGTCGTGCTCTTCGCCTTCCTGCTGATGCTGCTGTCGTTCCGTTCGCTGACGGTCGCGATCACGTCGATCGTGCTCAACCTGCTGTCGGTGGGCGCGGCCTACGGCATCCTCGTGGCCGTCTTCCAGCACGGCTGGGGCGCGTCGGCGGTGGGGGCGGAGGGCGTCGGCGCCATCGTCACCTGGCTGCCGCTGTTCCTCTTCGTGATTCTGTTCGGCCTGTCGATGGACTACCACGTGTTCGTGGTCTCGCGGATCCGCGAGGCGCGGCTGCGGGGGCGTACGACGAACGAGGCCATCCGGCACGGCGTGGTGACCACGGCGGGCGTGGTCACCAGCGCCGCCGTCATCATGGTCGCCGTGTTCGCGATCTTCGGCACGCTGTCCATGCAGTCCATGAAGCAGATGGGCGTGGGTCTGGCGGCGGCGGTCCTGATCGACGCGACGATCATCCGGGGGGTGCTGCTGCCGGCCGTGATGGCGCTGCTCGGTGAGCGCAACTGGTACCTGCCGAAGTGGCTGCACTGGCTGCCCGACCTCACCCACGACGAGGCTCCGGAGGCGATCGCTCCGGCGGCACGGGACGACGAGGGCGAGCGCCTGACGGTCTGACCCCTGCCGAAGCCCTTTGAACCGAGGGCCCGTCGACCTCCCAGCGGAGACGACGGGCCCTTACCTGCACCTACGGAACGTGTGGTTGACGGGTACGCGGTCAGTCCGGATCATCGGCAGTCCGACAGTCCAGCGGTCCGGCAGTCCCGCAGACCGACAAGCCCGGAGCTCCGCAGTCCGACAGTCCCGCAGCCCGGCCGGTCACCGGTTCACCGGCCCGACGACCCGTCGGTTCGCCGGCCCGTCAGTTCGTCGGTTCGCCAGTTCGGCCCCGTTGAGGTCAGCGGCCCGCTGTGTGCCGCCCTCGTCCGCCGTCTCGGCCTGGATCGCCTTGAGCCGACGTGCGGCCTCGGCGTCGTCGACGCCCGTCCGGCGTGCTGCTCAGCGCTGGTAACGGGCCAGTACCAGGTTGCCGTCCTTTTCCAGGCGCTCGCGCAGTTCGTCGAGGCCGATCGCGCCGCTGTAGTACTCCTGGAAGGCGGGGGTGGCGACCTTGTCCTTCCACTCGGGGTAGCCCCGCACGGACTGGGCGGGCGCCGGGCGCAGGTGCTCGGCGAGGGCGGTGCCGGTCGCCCAGCCGTCCTTCGCGGTGTGCAGGGCGGGGTCGGAGAGCGCCTGCGTGCCGGTCGGCAGCATCCAGTCGCCCAGCGCGAGGCGCACCATGTTCTTCGGCCGGAGCAGGAAGTCGATGAAGGCCATGGCCTCCTTCTTGTGACGGCTGTCCTCTGCGACCGACAGGGTCTGCGGGCTGACGCCCTGGGTCGGTCCGTCGGCGCCCGCCGGGGCGGGCAGCACCTGCCAGCGGAAGCCCTTCGGCGCCTGCTGCGCGATCTGCTGGCGGTAGGAGAAGCCGAGCGGCACCATCGCGTAGCGGCCCCCGAAGAATCCCGGCAGAGTGTCCGAACCGCCGCTGCCCAGCGTTGTGGGCGACGCGCTGCGGTCGGCGCCGATCTGGTCGCGGACGGTGCGCGGGACGACCGCGTCGCTGGCTTCGAAGCGGACGGTGACGTCGCCGTCCGCGTCCCGGTGGAAGAGCTGCCCGCCTGCCGACAGGGACAGGTTGAGGGTGGCGGAGACGGGCTCCTTCAGGGGCCAGGCCACGCCGTACTTCCCGTGGCCGCTGAGTCGGCGGGTGATCTGCCGGAACTCGGGCCAGCTCCATGGGCGTTCGGGGGTCGGGATCCGTACGCCGGAACGCTTCAGCCAGGTCGCGTCGGCGACGAGGACGCGTGGTTCCTGTAGGAACGGCACGCCGTAGACGCCGTCGCCGAACGTCGTCGTCTCCCAACTGCGCTGGGGTATGTCCGACTTGAGGCGGGCGGGCAGCAGGTCCCTCAGGTCGGCGAGGTAGCCGCCGTAGGCGAAGTCCGCGAGGTCGTCGGAGGCGTCGTGGATGACGTCTGGCGCCTCACCGCCCTCGAAGGAGGTCAGGAGCTGATCGTGCACGCTGTCCCAACTGCCTTGGATGTATTCGACCTTGACGTCGGCATGGATGGCGTTCCACTGTCTCACCAGTTCCTTGTTGGCCTTGACGGACTGTGCTTGCCAGGCCAGGGACTGAAAACGCAGAGTGACGGCGCCGTCGTCGCGCCGGCCGCCGAAGGAGCAGCCCGCGAGGAGGAGCAGCACCACGAGGGCGAGCATTCTCGTGCGCATCAGCTCTTCACCGCCCCGGCGAGCATGCCGCCCGTGATCCGCCGCTGGATGAGCGCGAAGACGACCAGCGAGGGCAGAGTGGCGAGGAACGCGGCGGCGGCCAGCGGTCCGAGGTCGGCCGCACCCTCCGCGCCGATGAAGTGGGTCAGGACGACCGGCAGCGTCTGTTTCTCAGGCGTTTTCAGCAACACCAGCGCGAAGAAGAACTCGTTCCAGGCCGTGATGAAGGCGAAGAGCGCCGTCGCCGCGATGCCGGGCGCGAGCAGCGGCGCGGTCACCGAGACAAGCGTCCGCAGCCGGCCCGCGCCGTCGATCGCCGCCGCTTCCTCCAGTTCGACGGGGACGGCCCGGACGTAGCCGACGAGCATCCACAGCGCGAACGGCAGCGACCACACCACGTACACCATCACCAGTCCCGGTACGGAGTCGATCAGCCGCAGCTTCTTCAGTACCAGGAACAGCGGGATGATCACCAGCACGAAGGGGAACGCCTGGCTGACCACCACCCACCCGGACGCGGCCCGCGCGAGCCGGGTGCGGCGGCGGGCCATGACGTACGCCGTCGGCGTGGCGAGCGCGACGGCGATCACGGCGGCGCTGAGCGCGGCGGACAGCGAGTTGAACGCGGCGTGCAGCAGCGGCTGTTCGTCGAAGGCCTGGCGGAAGTTGGCGAGGGTGGGGTCCTTCGGGATCCAGGTGGGGTGCAGGCTGCCCAGTTCGCGGGGCGGTTTGAACGCGACGGAGAGGAGCCACAGGAACGGGAAGACGAGAAAGGCGAGGTAGGCGAGCAGGGCCGTGTACTGGCCGGCGCGGGCCGCGGGGCGGGTCCTCATGCTCCGTCGCCTCCCCTGATCCGGCCCACCAGGAAGAGGGCCAGGAACACCGAGACCACCGCGACCATCACACATCCCATCGCCGCCGCGTAACCGAACTGGCCGTAACGGAAGGCCTCTTCGTAGGCGAAGAGCATGGGCAGCCGGGTGCGCCCGCCGGGGCCGCCGTTGGTCAGCACGTACACCAGGGCGAAGCTGTTGAGGTTCCAGATGAAGTCGAGGGCCGTGATGGCGAGCGCGACGGGTCTGAGCGCGGGCCAGGTGACGGCCCGGAAGCGGCGCCAGGCGCCCGCGCCGTCCACGGCGGCCGCCTCGTGCAGTTCGGGCGGGGTGTTCTGCAGGCCGGCGAGCAGGGTGACCGTGGTCTGCGGCAGGCCCGCCCACACGCCCACGACGATCACCGCCGGCAGCGCGGTCGCGAGCCCGCTGAGCCAGTCCCGTCCGTCGCCCAGACCCAGGTCGTGCAGGGTCTCGTTGAGGATGCCGGCGTCCGGGTTGTAGACGAGCCGCCACATGACGCCGACGACCACCTCGGGCATCGCCCAGGGGACGATGGCCAGGGCGCGGGCCGTCCAGCGCAGCCGCAGGTCCTGGGCGAGCAGCAGGGCGAGGCCGAGCGCCAGGAGGAACTGCAGGGCCGTCACGGCGACCGCCCAGAGCAGTCCGATCCGGAAAGACTCCCAGAACAGCGTGTCCCGCAGCAGGTCGGAGAAGTTGAGGGAGCCGATCCATCGGGTGGGCGTGGTGCGGCCCGACTGCGCGTCGGTGAACGCGAGGAGGATGCCGTACAGCAGCGGGCCGACGCTCAGCACCAGGATGGGGACGAGGGCGGGCAGGACGAGGAACCACGCTCCGTGATCGGCGACGCCGTGCGGCGCTCCGCCGCCGGACGCCGGGCGCACGGGCCGTCTCTTCTCGGTCGCCAACGTCACGAAAGAGGCCCCCTTCCCGCGGCTGCGACGGGCTCCGCCATGGTCGTGAAGGTGCTGTACGCCGTCAAGACACCATGCGCGCGGTGCCGTCTGTGCGAATGCGACACTGGCCGTCGGATGGCCGGATCCCGTTGCCGTCCGTGGGTCCGGGCGCAGCGGGGCATGCGGTCGGGCGGAGACGAGACGGAGGCGGACGATGGACGAGGCACGGGCGCGCGACGTACTGGCCGCGGCGGGAGTGCTGCCCGGTCCGGCGGCCGACGCGCGGCTGCTCGCCCTGGGGGAGAACGCGGTGTTCGCCGCCGGTGACCTGGTGGTGAAGGTGGGGCGCGACGCCGAACTCCTCGACCGGGCCCGGCGCGAGCTGGATGTCGCGGCCTGGCTCGCCGACGTGGGCGTCCCGGCGGTGCGGGCGGCCGCGCCGGAACCGCTGCTGGCCGAGGGGCTTCCGGTGACGGTGTGGCAGCGGCTGCCCGACCCGGTCCGGCCTGCCGAGCCGCGGGATCTGGCCGAACTGCTGCGGCTGGTGCACTCGTTGCCCGTCCCGTCCTTCGGCCTGCCCCCGCGTGACCTGCTGTCCGGGGTCGAACGGTGGCTGCGGCTCGCGGGCGACGCCGTGGATCCGGCGGACGCGGCGTATCTGCGGGAGCGTCGCGACGGGTTCGCGTCGGCCTCCGCCGCGCTCACTCCGCAGCTGCCGCCGGGTCCGATCCACGGGGACGCGCTGCCCCGCAATGTGCACATCGGGCCCGACGGCCCTGTCCTGGTCGACCTGGAGACCGTCTCCGCCGATCTGCGCGAGCACGACCTGGTGGTGATGGCGCTCTCCCGCGACCGGTACGGCCTGCCCGCCCCGGACTACGACTCCTTCACCGAGGCGTACGGCTGGGACGTGCGGGAGTGGGCGGGTTGCAGCGTCCTGCGGGGCGCCCGAGAGACCGCGAGCTGTGCCTGGGTCGCCCAGCATGCGCCCACGAACCCCAAGGCTCTCCTGGAGTTCCGACGCCGGGTGGCGTCGCTGCGGGACGGTGACGAGGGGGTGCGGTGGTATCCGTTCTGATCCGCGTGCTGCGGGAGTGGCGCAGGACCGCTCGGCCCGGACGGAGCGCCCGAGGCGCATCCGCCGTCCGGCTCCGGCAGGGCCGGACTGCTCCCCCGGCGGCCACCCGTCCCGGGGCCTGAACACGCGATGCGGCGAGGTCTGCGCTCGGTGGCCCCGCCGCGGGGCCTGCTCGCGATCCAGGCGCGTCAGCCGAGGTCGGCCGGTCGACGCCGATCGCCCGGTCGAGAGAGATCGACCGGTCGAGGGAGGTCGGCCGGCCGAGGGAGACCTGCCGGTCGAAGGACATCGGCCGGTCGGCGCAGGTCGGCCGGTCGGCCTCAGGCGGGCTTCGTGGCCGGCTCGCGCATCGGCCAGGCGCCGTCCACCACCGCGTCCGTGTCCCCCTTGCGGCGCAGGAAGCTCTGGAAGTCCGCCGCCCACTCGGCGTACCACTGGATCTGGCGGCGGTGCAGCTCCGCCGGGCCGAGGGAGGCGACCTTGGGGTGGCGGACGGCTATGGCGCAGGCCAGACGGGCCGCGGCCAGGGCGTCGGCGGAGGCGTCGTGGGCCGACTCCAGAGGGACGCCGTACTCGGCGCAGACCGCTTCGAGGTTGCGCTTGCCGCGCCGGTAGCGGTCGACCGAGCGGTCGACGGTGTACGGGTCGACGACCGGAGCCGGGTCGAGGCCGCCCAGGCGGTCGCTCAGGGAGGGCAGGCCGTGGCGGCGCAGCTCGGCGGAGAGGAGGGTGAGGTCGAAGGCGGCGTTGTAGGCCACGACCGGGACGCCGGTGCGCCAGTAGGCGGTGAGGACGTTCGCGATCGCGTCCGCCACCTGGTCGGCGGGGGCGCCCTCGGCGGCGGCCCGCTCGTTGCTGATGCCGTGCACCGCGACCGCGTCGGCCGGGATCTCGACGCCCGGATCCGCGAGCCATTCACGGTGGCCCAGGACCTGCCCGTCCCTGACCTCGATCACGGCTCCCGTGACGATGCGCGCCTCGCGCGGGTCCGTCCCGGTCGTCTCCAGGTCGAAGCCGATCAGCAGCTCCTGGTACCAGGCCATCATGGCCCCCCTTCTCGGTGGTGCTTCCCCCAGTGGCCTCCACCCTCGCATGCGCCACTGACAATCAGGGGATCGCGCCCCCGCGACCGCGTCCGCGACCTCGTCCGCGGCCCGGCGGCGGGGGCGGGGACGCGGGC
>NZ_JAHHIU010000292.1 GCF_024539815.1 Streptomyces hayashii | reverse complement strand
GATCCGGCGCGCCGGTGCGGGGCCGGGGCACGACGCGCCGGATCCCCTTCGTCGGCCGCGGTGTCTCCTCGCGGTCGCGCTGCACGGGCACGGCGGGGGTCGGCGGCTGCGGCGCGCCGGATCCGGTCCCGGCCGCGGCGGCCACGATGTCGTCGGGACTGCCGAGGCGGTCGATGATGCGGCGGACGGCGGCCGGGGAGTCGACGGCGGCCTTGGCCCGGCGCCGGTCGATCTCGTCGCGCAGCTCGGAGACGAGCCGCATCCGGGTGGCCGACGACAACTGCCGCTGCTGCGCGATGTCGCCGACGCGGCTCAGATACTCGTAGACGACTTGGTCGCTCTCGATCCCCACGGGAAGAAGCTACCGCTTCCGCCCACACCCGCCGGGTACTCGTCGCCGACTCCGGTGCGCATCGCGCGGGCCGACGAGGACCGGCGCGCGGGCCGACGAGGAGCGGCGCGCGGGCCGACGAGGAGCGGCGCGCGGGCCGACGAGGAGCGGCGCGCGGGCCGACTGGGAGCGGCGCGCGGGCGCGGGGGCTGCGAAGGGCCGCGGCGGAGGGTCCGGGGGCGAAGCCCCCGGGGGCGTCTACCGCTACCGTGGGCAAGATGAGCACCGCGGACCAACAGGCCCCCCGGTCCCTCGCGGAAGCGCTCCGCGCCCGGGACGACGCTTCCCTGGCCGCGCTGCTGCGCGCCCGCCCCGACCTCATCACGCCGGTCCCCACGGACCTCACCCAGCTCGCCACCCGGGCCGGCACCCGTGCCTCCGTGGTGCGTGCGCTGGAACGGCTGGACGCGTTCGCCCTGCAGACCGCGGAGGCGCTGGCGGTGGCCGGCGATCCGGCGACCTGGGACGAGCTGCTCGCTCTGATGGCGGGCGACGCGCGCGACCCTGCGGTCGCGGCCGCGCTTCCCGGTGCGTTGACGGCTCTGCGCGAACAGGCGCTGGTGTGGGGCGCGGACGACCGGCTGCGGCTCGTGCGGACCGCGCGGGAGCTGCTCTCGCCGTCCCCGCAGCACCCGTCGCCGACGGGGCTCGGGCCGAGCGTGCGGGAGGCGACGGCGGGGATGTCGCCGGGCCGGATCCAGGAGTTCGTGGCGAACGCCGGGCTGCCGTCCACGCACGACTCGGTGTCCGCCGTCTCCGCGCTGTCCGCGCTGTTCTCGCGTCGCCGGAAGATGGCCGCGTTGCTCGCCAAGGCGCCGGCCGGTTCCCTCGACGTGCTGGAGCGGCTGGTGTGGGGGCCTCCGTACGGGCAGATCACGGCCGAGCCGGCGGCGCATCTGCGGTGGCTGCTCGATCGCGGGCTGCTGCTGCCGACCGCACCGGGGACGGTCGTCCTGCCGCGCGAGGTGGCCCTGCATCTGCGGGCGGGCCGCGCCCACCGGTCCCCGGAGCCGGCGCCGCCCGCCGTGCAGCCGCTGGTGACGCATCGCCCCCAGGTGGTGGACGCGACGGCGGCCGGGCAGGCGTACACGGCTCTGACGACGGTCGAGGAGCTGCTGAAGGAGTGGGACGAGGGCGGTCCGGCGGTGTTGCGGGCCGGTGGGCTGAGCGTGCGCGACCTCAAGCGGACGGCCGTCGCGCTGGACGTGTCCGAGCCGGTGGCCGCGTTCTGGGTGGAGCTGGCGTACGCGGCGGGTCTGCTCGCCTCCGACGGTGAGGCGGACGAGCGGTACGCGGCGACCCCGGAGTACGACGACTGGCTGGAGCGGCCGCCCGCCGAGCGGTGGGCGCAGCTGGCGGAGGCCTGGCTGTCGGCGACCCGGACGTCGGGGGTGGTCGGCGGCCGGGATCTCAAGGAGCGGGCGCTGTCGGCGCTGGGCCCCGGCCTGGACCGGTCGGCGGCGCCGGAGGTGCGGCGCCGGGTGCTGACGCTGCTGGCCGGGTTGCCGGAGGGGGCGGTGCCGGACGCGGAGGCGGTGCTGGCGCGGTTGCGCTGGGAGCGCCCGTTGCGCGGACCGCAACAGCAGGGCGGCGCGAGCCCGCAGGGCCCGCAGAGCTCCCCGGCCGCCCCGGCTTCTGCGGGTTCCCCGAGCTCCCAGAGCTCCCAGGGCGCTCACGGCCCGTACGGCGCTCACGGCTCTCACGGCTCCCGGGTGGAGGACGATCTTCGGTCGCGGCTCGCCCGCTGGACGTTGACCGAGGCCGAGCTGCTGGGCGTGACCGGCCGGGGCGCGCTGTCGGCGCACGGCCGGGCGCTGCTGGGGGCGGGCGCGGCGGCGGCCGCGAGGCCGGCCGCGGGTGACCCGGCGCCGGAGGGTCCGGGCGACAAGCTGCCGGCCCACCACCGTTGCGTCGTCCCCGCCGCCACGGCCCCACTGCCGGCCCCGGAGCAGGCGCTGGCCACGGCGGCCGCCGCCCGGCTGCTGGCCCCGCTGCTGCCCGAGCCGCTGGACCACGTGCTGCTCCAGGCGGACCTGACGGCGGTCGCCCCCGGTCCGCTGAGGCGTCCGCTGGCCGAGGTGCTGAGCGTCCTCGCGGACGTCGAGTCCAAGGGCGGCGCGACCGTCTACCGGTTCACGCCCGGCTCGGTGCGCCGGGCGCTGGACGCCGGGCGCAGCGCCTCCGACCTGCACGCCTTCCTCGCCGAGCACTCCCGTACGCCGGTGCCGCAGCCGCTGGCGTACCTGATCGACGACGTGGCGCGTCGGCACGGCCATCTGCGGGTGGGCGCGGCCTCGGCGTATGTGCGCTGCGACGACGAGTCGGTCCTGAACGAGATCCTCGCCGACAAGCGGGCCGCCGCCCTGCGTCTGCGCCGGCTGGCGCCCACGGTGCTCGCGGCCCAGGCCGACCCGGCGACCCTCCTGGACGGGCTGCGCGCCCTGGGTTTCGCGCCCGCCGCGGAGTCCGCCGAGGGCGATGTCCTGATCACCCGTGCGCACGCCCACCGCACCGGTCCCCGCACAGCCCCGGAGCCGGTGCCGGACGGTCCGCCGGTGCCCGACGGCACGCTCCTGACGGCGGCGATCCGCGCGATCCGGGCCGGCGACCTGGCCGCGACGGCCCCGCGCAAGCCGGCCGAGGACGCCGCCCCGCTCGGCCCCGGTCGGCTCCCCCGCACCAGCTCCGCGGAGACCCTCGCCACCATGCAGGCGGCCGTCCTGACCGGGGAGGCGCTGTGGATCGGCTACGTCAACGCCGAGGGGTCGGCCAGTCAGCGGGTCATCGCCCCGGTCCGGGTGGAGGGCGGCTTCGTGACGGCGTACGACCACACGGCCGACGAGGTGCGCACGTACCCGCTGCACCGGATCACGGGCGTGGCGGAGCTGGCCGACGACTGACGGCGGCCCGCGCTCTCAGCACTCCCCCACGGAGGCGTCCGCGGGCAGGCCGAAATGGGCGCGGGCCTCGGTCTCCAGTTCCGCGGGGGACATCGGGTTGCGGAGGGCGGGCCGGGTGAGGACGCCGAAGTGCGACTCTGTCCAGCGCCCGTACCCCTCGCCGTCCGGCGGCTCCTCCCGGCCGACGACCCGGTAGCCGCCGTGGGCCGCGCGGTCCCGTTCCAGCCGGACCACCTGCGGGTACTGGCCGGCGCCGCACTCCACGAGGGTGTCGTCCTGCACTCCGTACTCCACGCACAGCGCGTTGACTCCGGCCCGCACTTCGCCGGCGCGCTCCTCCAGTTCGAGCGCCTCCGCCCGGCAGAACCAGCGTGCGTCGCGGGCGGGCACGGCGTCGGTGAGGCCGCCGCCCCGCGACTCCGCCGCGATCCGGGCCTCGATCACCGGTCGCACCTCGGCCCACAGTCCCTCGTCGACGTCCGCAGGCCACATCACCCAGGTGCCCGTGGCCGCCAGAACCGCCGATGCGGCGACGCCGACCGCGCCCCTGCGGAACGACAGGACCGACATACCGTGAACTCCTCACCGCGTCGCGCCCATCGCGCTGCTCCCCCGGTCAGACACCCGGAGGGGGCACAGGGTTGCGCGGACGCCGGCGTCGCCCGCGGGGGTTCGGAGCAGGCCGCGGCCCGTCGTTCCGGCACGTCGTACGGCACACTGGAGGTTTGGCCCGTGCGGAAGGGATGTGCGCGTACGTGAACGGTCCTCTCATCGTCCAATCCGACAAGACCCTGCTCCTGGAGGTCGACCACGAGCAGGCCGACGCATGCCGTCGGGCCATCGCGCCGTTCGCGGAGCTGGAGCGCGCCCCGGAGCACATCCACACCTACCGGCTGACGCCGCTGGGCCTGTGGAACGCGCGGGCGGCCGGGCACGACGCCGAGCAGGTCGTGGACGCGCTCGTGCAGTACAGCCGCTATCCGGTGCCGCACGCGCTGCTGGTGGACATCGCCGAGACGATGGACCGCTACGGCCGGCTGACTCTCAGCAAGCACCCGGCGCACGGGCTGGTGCTGACCACCACCGACCGGCCGGTGCTGGAGGAGATCCTGCGCTCCAAGCGGGTGGCCCCGCTGGTCGGCAACCGGATCGACCCGGACACGGTCGTCGTGCACCCCTCCGAACGCGGCCAGATCAAGCAGACGCTGCTCAAGCTGGGCTGGCCCGCCGAGGACCTCGCGGGATACGTCGACGGCGAGGCGCACGCGATCGAGCTGGACGAGAACGGCTGGGCGCTGCGGCCGTACCAGAAGCAGGCGGTGGAGAACTTCTGGCACGGCGGGAGCGGGGTCGTGGTCCTGCCCTGCGGGGCCGGGAAGACGCTGGTCGGCGCGGGCGCCATGGCGCAGGCGAAGTCGACGACGCTGATCCTCGTGACGAACACGGTCTCCGCCCGCCAGTGGAAGCACGAGCTGGTGAAGCGGACGTCGCTGACCGAGGAGGAGATCGGCGAGTACAGCGGGACGCGGAAGGAGATCCGCCCCGTCACCATCGCGACCTACCAGGTGCTGACGACGCGCCGCAAGGGCGTCTACCCGCACCTGGAGCTGTTCGACTCGCGGGACTGGGGGCTGATCCTCTACGACGAGGTGCATCTGCTGCCCGCGCCGGTCTTCAAGTTCACGGCGGACCTGCAGGCGCGCCGGCGGCTGGGTCTGACGGCGACCCTGGTCCGTGAGGACGGCCGTGAGTCGGACGTGTTCTCGCTCATCGGGCCGAAGCGGTTCGACGCTCCGTGGAAGGAGATCGAGGCGCAGGGGTACATCGCGCCCGCGGACTGCGTCGAGGTCCGGGTGAACCTGACCGACTCCGAGCGGCTGGCGTACGCGACCGCCGAGGCGGAGGAGAAGTACCGCTTCTGTGCGACGACCGCGACGAAGCGGAAGGTGACGGAGGCGCTCGTCCGGCGTTTCGCCGGGCAGCAGATCCTGGTCATCGGCCAGTACATCGACCAGCTCGACGAGCTGGGCGAGCATCTGAACGCCCCCGTGATCAAGGGCGAGACCACCAACGCGCAGCGCGAGAAGCTCTTCGACGCGTTCCGGGAGGGCGAGATCAGCGTCCTGGTGGTGTCGAAGGTCGCGAACTTCTCGATCGACCTGCCGGAGGCGACGGTCGCCATCCAGGTCTCGGGCACCTTCGGCTCACGCCAGGAGGAGGCGCAGCGCCTCGGCCGGGTCCTGCGTCCCAAGGCGGACGGCCACCAGGCCCACTTCTACTCGGTGGTGGCGCGGGACACCCTCGACCAGGACTTCGCGGCGCACCGCCAGCGGTTCCTGGCCGAACAGGGCTACGCCTACCGGATCATGGACGCCGACGAGCTGCTGGCGGAGGAGACCTGAGGGGCTGGACGCCGCCCGCGGCCGCTACGGCTTGGGCAGGGTGAGCACCAGGAACAGCACGGCGGCCGGCGGCGTCACGGCCGCGGCCGCCAGCCAGGCCCGCGGGGCCGCCCAACGGCGCGTCCGGGGCAGGGTCCACAGGGCGACGTACGCGAGGAACGTGAAGAACCCGCCGTACACGAGGAGCCCGTAGATCAGGCCCAGTGACGTCATCAGCGCCGACGAGCAGGAGTCGGGTCCGCAGGAGTCGGTGGCCATGGCGGACAGGCCGCCCAGGACCAAGGCGAACGGGACCAGCAGGACGAGCAGGGCCGTGGCGACGGAGGGCGCCACCCAGGCGCGGGGGTCGCGGTGGTCGTGGAGCGGGCGCTGCGATGTCGTCATGTCCCGAGTGAACCGTTCGGCAGGGGCGCCGGGCATCGGCGCGGATACTCACCCGGTGCGCCTGCGGGTACTCAGGCCGGCCCGGGTGCACGGCGTGTCACCTGCGGCGGACGCCTGCTTCCTGGCCGTACTCGCCGAGGACGATGACGTCGAAGGCGGCGACCGCGAAGACCTTGATCGCGCGCAGGGCGTCGCCGAGTCGGTGGCGGTGCCCGTCGGACAGGGGGGTCGCGCCGGACGGGCGACCGGGGGCTGGGGTGAAGGTCGCTGCACTCATGTCTCCATGGTGCGACGCGGGACATAAGCGGGGCATCGGTCCCAGGTCCCGGCGCGCGTACTCCTTGAGTACTCCCGGGGGGCGGGGCCTCCTCCCCCAGGGGGTGGAGGGCCGCCCGTAGGGGGTGGAGCGCCGACGGTGGGCGCCGTCCCGGCGGGCGGGAAACTCGTTGGCGCGCGTGAGCGGCGGTCCCCTAGAATCTCCGCTCTTGCCCGCCTCCCTCGCCGGAGCGCCGCCGTCCGGACGGAAACCGGACGGCCCTCACCGCAGCCCTCTCAGCCGGTCCGGAGGCACCTCCTTGTCCACGCCGTCCACGCCTGTCGACGACGACCCGCTCGCCCGCGAACGCTCCCATCTGTCCGCCTCGCGCACCGCCCTGCGCGCCATGCGCGAGGACGCGGAGTCCCTCGACATCCGCGACGTGACCGCGAACTGGGTCAACGCGCAGATCCTGGAGCGCCAGATCGGGGAGCGCATCAAGGCGCTCGCCGACCTGAGCGACACCCCGCTGTTCTTCGGGCGGCTGGACTACCTGCACGCCCCGGGCGCGGACCGGGCGGAGGGCGCGGAGGGGGAGAAGTTCTACATCGGGCGTCGCCATGTGCACGACGCCGACGGCGACCCGATGGTCATCGACTGGCGTGCGCCGGTC
Organism: Streptomyces hayashii; assembly: GCF_024539815.1. GTDB lineage: Bacteria > Actinomycetota > Actinomycetes > Streptomycetales > Streptomycetaceae > Streptomyces > Streptomyces hayashii. Next base: position 3,265 of record NZ_JAHHIU010000292.1, on the reverse strand, counting down.
TCGCAGCCGTTCTACCGGGCCTCCAAGAAGGACCCGATGGACGTGGGGCTGCGCCGCCGCTTCGGCTACACCCGCGGGGACATCACGGCGTACGAGGACGAGCGGCTCTCCGACCCCGGGGATCCCTCGGTGGCCGCCGCCACCAGCAAGCTGCTCCAGCAGGAGATCGAGCGGCCGCGTGTGGGTCCGATGCGTGACATCGTCGCCACCATCCAGCCCGAGCAGGACGAGATCGTGCGCAGCGGGCTGGGCGGGACGGTGTGCGTCCAGGGCGGGCCGGGCACCGGGAAGACGGCCGTCGGCCTGCACCGGGTGGCCTACCTGCTCTACGCCCACCGTGAGCGGCTCGCCCGCACGGGCACGCTGGTCATCGGGCCGAACAAGTCCTTCCTTCAGTACATCGAGCAGGTGCTGCCCGCGCTGGGCGAGCTGACGGTCCGCCAGGGCACGGTGGACGACCTGGTGGCCCATGTGGAGGTGCGGGGTTCGGACGACGCGGCGGCGGCGGTCGTCAAGGGCGACGCGAGGATGGCCCAGGTGCTGCGCCGGGCCCTGTACTCGCACGTCGAGACGCCGGACGAGCCCGTGGTCGTGGTGCGCGGCTCCCGGCGCTGGCGGGTTCCGGCGTACGAACTGCAGGAGATGGTCGGCGAGTTGCTCGAACGGGACATCCGTTACGGCGCGGCCCGCGACGCGCTGCCGCAGCGCGTCGCGCACGCCGTGCTGGTGCAGATGGAGCGCTCGGGCGAGGCCCCGGACGACCGGGTGCAGGACGCCGTGGCCCGCGACGGCGCGGTGAAGGCGGCCGTGAAGCAGGTGTGGCCGGCGGTCGACCCGGCGAAGCTGGTGCTGCGGCTGCTCACGGACGCGGAGTTCCTCGCCGTGCACGCGCGGGGGGTGCTGAGCGAGGAGGAGCAGAAGACGATCCTGTGGGCCAAGCCGGTGCGGTCGGTGCGGTCGGCCAGGTGGTCGGCGGCGGACGCGGTGCTGATCGACGAGGCGACGGATCTCGTCGAGCGCACCCACTCGCTCGGTCATGTGGTCCTGGACGAGGCACAGGACCTGTCCCCGATGCAGTACCGGGCGGTGGGCCGGCGCTGCACGACCGGTTCGGCCACCGTGCTGGGCGATCTGGCGCAGGGCACCACCCCCTGGGCGACCCGGAGCTGGGAGGAGGCTCTCACGCACCTGGGCAAGGCGGACGCGGTGATCGAGGAGCTCACGGCCGGTTTCCGCGTGCCGACGGACGTCATCACGTACGCCTCCCGGCTGCTGCCGCACATCGCGCCGGGGCTGACCCCCGTCGCCTCCGTCCGGGAGAACCCGGGCTTCTTCGAGCTGCGGCCGGTCTCCGGGGACGCCGAGGTCGTCGCGGCGTGCGAGGAGTCGCTGCGCCACGAGGGCTCGACGGGTCTGATCGCGGCCGACGCCCGGATCCCGGCGCTGGCCGAGGCGCTGACGGCGGCGGGCGTCGCCCATCTGTCGCCGGGTGAGGAGACGACGGCGGAGAACCGCCTCACCCTGGTCCCGGCCTCGCTCGCCAAGGGGCTGGAGTACGACTACGTCGTCCTGGACGAGCCACGCGCCGTGGTCGACGGGGAGCCCGACGAACGCACGGGTCTGCGCCGGCTGTACGTGGCTCTGACCCGGGCGGTCTCCGGCCTGACCGTGACCCACACGACCGGCCTGCCGCCCGAGCTCGGCTGACGGGCGCGCGGGGGTGCCGGGGGGGCGGGTCACTGTGGCTGTGGCTGTGACTATGGCCAGGGCTGTGGCTATGGCTGTGGCTGCGGCTGTGCGGCGTCCACCGTGCGCCGCCATTCCCGGACGGACCGTTCCGACACCGGGCCGGTCCAGCCGTGGGGGCGGGCCGCGCCGCCGATGTGGAAGGCGTTCAGGCCGGCGGAGCGCAGCAGCGGCACGTGGTCGAGGCGCAGGCCGCCGCCGACGAGGAGCTGCTGCCCGTAGCCCGGCTCCGCGCGGCGGGCGGCCTCGGCGAGGAGGGTGGGCAGCCCGGCGTCGACTCCGGCGGCGGAGCCGGCCGTGAGGTAGGTGTCCAGTCCGGGCAGGCCGTCCAGCTGTTTGCGCACGGCGTCGCGGTCGGCGGCGTGGTCGAGGGCGCGGTGGAAGGTCCAGGGGCATCCGTCGAGTTCGGCGACGATCCGCTCCACCGCGGCCAGGTCCACGGAGCCCTGCACGTCGAGGAAGCCGAGCACGAACTCGTTCGCGCCGGCCTCGCGCAGTTCCCCGGCGGTCCGCACGAGGCGGTCGACGTCCTTCGCGGCGCCCGCGGCGAAGCCGTCGGCGAGCCGCACCATCACGCGCAGGGAGAGGTCCACGGCGGCCCGGATCCCGGTGAGCACGGCGACCGGCGGGGTGAGCCCGTCGGCGGCCATGTCGGTGACCAGTTCGAGGCGGTCCGCGCCTCCGGCCTGGGCGGCGACCGCGTCCTCGACGTCGAGGGCGATCACCTCCAGAACTGCACGCTTGCTCATGGGACCCCATTCGTCGGCGTTCATCGACGCTCTTCGGCTACAGGTCTAGTCCAATTTAAGAATACGCCGCTCGGCGGGACAATGAGGCATGGCCGATCTCGACGCCCTGCGCACCCGTTTCAGCCACGCCCTGGAGGGCGTCCGCACTCCCGCGGGCGGCCCCGACCCCGGGCCCTACGCCGACGCCCTCCTCGCCCGCTGGCAGGAGCCGCAGCGCCGCTACCACACGCTCACCCACCTCACCGCGGTCCTCGACCGCGTCGACGAGCTCGCCGCGCACGCCGCCGACCCGGACGCCGTCCGGCTGGCGGCCTGGTTCCACGACGCCGTCTACCTGCCGGACCGCTCCGAGAACGAGGAGCGCTCCGCCCGTCTCGCCGAGCGCGCCCTGGCCGAGGCCGGCGCGCCGGCGGAGCGGACGGCGGAGGTCGCGCGGCTCGTCCGGCTCACCGTCACCCACGACCCGGCCGACGACGACCCCGACGGCGAGGTCCTGTGCGACGCCGACCTCGCGATCCTCGCCGCCCCGCCGGCCGCCTACGCCGCCTACACCGCCGCCGTCCGCGAGGAGTACCACTTCGTCCCGAACGACGCCTTCCGCGCCGGCCGCGCGGACGTCCTGCGCCAGCTCCTCGCGCTGCCACGCCTGTTCAGGACGCCGTACGGAAGCAGGACGTGGGAGGAGACGGCCCGGTACAACATGCGGGGCGAACTGGAGCTGCTGGCCTCATGACCGCCGCCCCGCCTCCGCCCGGGTCACCGCCCGGGCC
>NZ_JAHHIU010000291.1 GCF_024539815.1 Streptomyces hayashii | reverse complement strand
CGCCCGCACCCCGCCGGTCCCCGTCCGCCACCACCGACCCCACGGCGACCGGCCACCCCAGCACCGGGGACGACACCGCCGAGGACGACACCCTCACCGGCGACACGCACACCGCCGACACGCACGCCGAACCGGTGAACACCGTGGGGCAGCCCCCGGCCGACCCCGACGGCACCACCACCCCCACACCCGTCACCACCGAGACCGAAGTGACCGAACGGGTCCCCAGCCCGGCACCGGCTGCCGGCCGGGTCGCCACCGTCTCCGGCACCGGAACGCCCGTCGCGAGCGGCTCCGGTTCCGCCGGTGCCGCACAAACGGCTCAGCAGCAGGTCAAGGCCCGCCCGTCCGAACGCCCCGGCACCGCGCCCGAGGCCTCGTCCGCCATCCCGGAGACCGTCCCGGCCGTGTCGACGGCCGACTTCGCGCCGGCGGTGGACTACGCGCCGGCGGTGGACCACGCGCCGGCGGTGGACCACGCGCCGGCGGTGGACCACGCCATGGTGAGCGGGGCCGACTTCGCTCCCTTCCCGTCCCCGCAGATCCACCGGGCCACCGGTGAGCTGGTGGCCTCGGGCGAGGTGAGCACCGACCGCTGGATCCCCTTCGGCACCGGCGAGGGAACACCCGAAGCGTTCACGTTCACCCCCGCCCCGCCCGGCACCCGCACGGTGACCCGGATGGTCGACGGCGAGCCGGTCGAGTCCGACGCGCCGTGGCAGGTGGGCCGCCCCCAGGGATCCGGTGAGCGCACCCGGATCGGCTACACCTGGGCCCACTACCGGGGCGCCACCCCCGCCCAGGACACCCTCCACCTCACTCGCCGGATCCACCTGACCGCCCGGGACGCGTCCGCCGAGCGGCTCGCCTCCCTCCAGAGCGGTCTGCGCGCGGCCCTGCGGGACCTGGTGAACGGGCGTGATTACCGGCTGCCGGCGCTTCAGCCGGATCAGGTGACCGGGCCGTCCCTGCCGGGTCCGCTGGTGCGCGTCGACGTGCGTTTCGTGGACTCGCCGGCTGATGCCGACTCCGTGGTCACGGTGCATGACGGGCTGCCCGGCCGTGGCCGGTCCATGGTGCAGAACGTCTGGTACACGGACGTCCACCCCGCCGCGTACGTCCACGAGATCGTGCACGGTCTCGGTGTCATCGACGACGCGGCCGATCCCCGGGTCCTGCTCACCCCCGGTGGCCGTGGTGAACAGCGGCTCGCCGACGGTGAGTCCAGCCTGATGGGGCCGTTCACCGACCCGGCGCGGCAGGACTTCGTCCTCACCGCCGACCATCTGCGGCAGATCGCCGACGTACTGACCCCCCACCTCCACCACACCCTCACCGCCACCGACACCACCACCGACACCACCACCGAGACCGCCATCGCCACCGCCGTCGATCCGGTCGCGGGCAGCGAGTCCGTCGGCGGAGAGCCCGCCGCGTCCGCCGGGGCGGACACCGCCGACACCGCTCCCCCCGTCGACGTGACCAGGGTGCCTCCGAACGAGCGCGACCATCTCGTCGTGGTCCAGGAGGAGCGGCTGTGGCGGTTCTCGGACACCCCACCCGCACAGGTCTTCCAGGCAGGATTCACCGCCGACTCCCCGGAAAGCGTCGTGGGGCTGTGGGAGTGGGCGGACGACAACCCCGACGAGGCGCCGTTCGTCTCCACCACCCGCGATCCGGAACTCTGGTACCTGCAAAAGCGGTACCGCTACGAGATCTCCCCGCTCCTGGACCCCGTCGACGGCGAGGGAATCGACGTGGACGCGACCCTCGACGAGTTGTTCGAGCAGGGGCTGATCACCACTGACGCCCCGTTCCGCATCGAGCAGGAGGTCGCTTTCACCGGCTCCGTCCACCCCGCGGCCGTCGTCAGCGTCTACGACAGGGAGGAGGAGCGCACGGGTTTCCGGCGCCCCGATGGCAACGGCTTCTTCTGGGTCCGCGGCAACCTGGCGCAGGTGCACCCGGAGGACCGTCCGCACGTGGTGCCGCCCGCCGAGGACCAACCGTTCTACCGGTTCTCCGACGTGGAGCCCGAGGACGTCTTCGCCGAGGGGTTCGAGCCGGAGGCGCCCAACGGTTTCGTCCGGCTGCGGGACTGGGTGGAGAGGGGCGGTGTGCCCGCACCGTACGTCTCCATGACGCGCGACGCCGGGTTGCGGGGCGCCGGTCGCTACCGCTACCAGGTCGACGCGGCCCGGAACGCCTACCCCGCCGGAGTGGACGTCGCCGCCACGATGGAACGGGCCCGGCGGGCCGGTCGGCTGCCCGCCGACTGGACACACCCCAGGCCCGGGGAACTGGAGGTCCTCTTCACAGGGAGGGTCAACCCGGAGGCCGTCGTCAGCGTCTACGACCGGATCGGCGACCGCACCGGAACCCCGGACGCCCGTACGGGTCATGTCGTCTGGACCGGCGGGGAGTTCGCTCCGGACGACGTCGCCATGCTCGCCACGCTGCTCGGTATGGACGCCGACCAGGACATGGACGCCGGCGCCGACGGGCACGGCGGCCTTCTCGACGTGGATCCGGATGACCTGGAAGTGCTCGCCACGCTGCTGGGAGCGGACCGCCCGGACAGTGAGGGGCCCGCCGCCATGCACATCTCACCGTCCGGCGAGGAGGGCTCCGTCGGCCGGGACGGCATGGGGGTCGACTCCGAGCCGGAAGACCGGGAAGCGACGCAGGACACGCACCCCGACGCGTTCCCCGCGGTGAACTACGCCATGGTCCCGGACCCGCGCGATCTGGTCGTCGAGGCGGCCGGGGAACGCCTGTTCAGGTTCTCGGGCAAGAGTCCGGAACTGGTGTTCCGGAACGGGTTCGTCGCCGACTCCTCCGAAGCGGGCCCGACGCTGATGAACTACGCACAGCTCAACGGCCCCGCTCCCTTCGTGTCCACGACGCGCGACATCGACCTGTGGTTCGAGAATCGCGCCTACCGCTACGAGATCGATTCGAGCCGCAACCCTGACCCGGTGGGCATCGACCTCAACGCCACCCTGGAATCGGAGCGCCTGAGGGGGTACCTCGCGTCTCACATGGTGTCGCCTTTCCCGCACGAAGAGGAGGTCACCTTCACGAACGCGATCGCACCGACGGCGATCGTGAGCGTCTACGACAGGACGCAGGGGCGCACGGGTTTCTGGAACCCGGCGACGAACACCGTCGAGTGGCTGCCGGGCGAACGCCACTCACCCGTTCCGGTCGACCTGTCCCTCCTCGACCCGGACGACCGTTCGTATGTGGTCTCCAGCGCCGTCGGGGAACGCCTGTGGCGGTTCTCGGACGAGTCGGAAGACCCGGAACTGGTCCTGCGGGAGGGCTTCCGGGCCGTCGGCTCCGGCGCGGCGCCCCGGCTGGTGGACTGGGTCGAAGGGGACCGGTCGGCTCACTTCGTCCTGACCACGCGGGAGTTCGCCCCGCGCGGCGGCGCACGGCGCTACCGCTACGAGATCGACCCGACCTGGAACACCGTGCCCGTAGGGGTGGATGTCGCCGCCACCCTGCGCAGACAGCAGCAGGCAGGCGCCGTCCCGGACGGGTGGACCCACCCCGGCCTCGCGGACGAGGTGGTCTTCCCCGGCTCCATCGACGCCGAGGCCGTCCTCCTCGTCCACGACACGGTCGAGAACCGCACCGGTCGATGGAACCCGGAGACGGACGCCGTCGAATGGACCGACGGGCGGAGCGAGCAGGTGGAGCCGGGGCGGATCAGGCAGCTGCTCGACGACCTGATGGGCTCCCTCCAGGCCGTCTGGGAGATGGTGCGCACCCGGGGCGCTGCCGCCCTCCGGTGGTTCGGAGAAGTGCTGGCGGCCGTGCGCGACCGCCTCCGCGGTGCGGTGCGCCTCGTCACACCGCCCGCGGGGCCCGTCGCGGCGGACCCGGCCGGTCCGCCGACGCCGGCTGGCATGCCGTCGTCCTCGGCTTCCCCGTCCGCGCGGGGCGACCAGGTCGGGCTGTCGGACGGGGCCGATGTGCCGTCGTCCCCGACGGTGCTTTCACCCGCCCCGGCCGGCGGTGACGCGCCCTCGGCTTCCCCGCCCGCGCAGACCCTGCCGACGCAATCCGCTGAGGGGGCGACGGAGCCGGCCGACCCCGACACGGCACCCGCGGTCGACCTACGGACCGCCGGGGACGACGCCCGACCGGCGGAGGGGGAGGACGGGGAGACCGCCGGGCCCACAGCGGAGCGTGGCGACGCGTCCGCCCCGGCGGATGCCGACCGAACCGAGCCGGCGAGTGCCACCGAGGCCGGCCCTCCGGCCGAACTCACGCGTGCCAGGAGCCAGTTCGAGCAGCGTGTCGGCGCCCACCACCTCGGCGATCCGGCGGCGCTCGCGGCCGCGCGCTCGGCCGTCGTGCGGTTGCGCGACGTGCTGCACGCCGCCTACCCGTCTCCCGGCCACAACCCCGAAGCGGTCGACGGCTCGTTCTTCACGACCGATCCGACCAGTGCGGGTCAGACGGCTCTCGACCCGGACCTCTCCAGCACCGAGGCGCTCGACCGTCTGATCGCCGACGGGTCGGTGCGCGAGCTGATGACGGCGTTCTTCAACGCGGCAGGGAAGAAGGCGCTGTACGAGGGGGACGCCGAGGTTCCCTCGCTGACCTCCGTGCTCCGATCCGTCCTGGCCCCCGGTGACGGTTCCACCGCCGGCACCGGCATGCGTCTGGCCGGGCGGTTGGGTCTCGACAGCGCCGCACTGGAGACCTATGCCCGTTTCCTGCACGGCGGTACCCGGGACGAGCTCCGGAAGCGGATCGAGGAGGATCCCGAACTCCGAGGCCAGGCCTACCTCTTCGACGCGTCGGACCCCTTCGCCCTGGGCAGCCTCGCCGCACACGGCACGACGGGTGCGGTCAAGGACCCCTGGGAGATCGTCCGGAGCCAGCTGGCGCGTGTCCCGCGGCCGGCCGGGGAGCGGGAGACCGGTCCGTCGAAGAAGTCCCCCCGTGACTACAGCTACCTCGGCGCCCGCCTGACGGACGGCGAGCGGACCTTCCTGAGCCGGCACGAGCGGCCGTTGTCCCTGGTCGGCTACGAGATCGAGGAGATACCCCTCGACACCCTCACCTTCGACCGGACCGGCGCCCCCGACGTCACCGGGATCCTGTCCCGTCCGAACGTGTCCGCCGTCGAGATCCAGCGGTCCCCCGCGCCGGCCGAGGGCGATCCCGGCGCGTCTTCGGAGCAGCCGCGTCCTTCGGTGGAGCGGGTCTTCGCCGTCGTACGGATTCCCGTCACCGTCGCGGCACGCGCCGCCGATCTGCCGGACCGCGCCGACGGGCAGCCGGACGAGCAGGGGCCGGAACTGCCCCTGAGCTGGGTCGAGGGAATCGCCTACTGGTCCCTGGACGACAGGTCCCCGTGGTACCGACGCTGGCACGTCGGACAGGGGATGCCGCTGATAGCCGGAGTCTCCGGCACGACGCTGCGCATGCTCAGAGCCTTCCAGTGGCTGAACGTCCCGGACACGCGCGCCCTCGACTTCCGCAAAGCCCTGATGGGCTGGATGCTCCCCGGCCAGGACCACTCGCTGTTCGAGATCGTGCGCGCCTCACACCTGGCCGACCTCAGCTCGCCGGAGGAAGAGGCGGCGCTGAACGAGGGCGTCACCGGCCTCTACACGATGGCCGGGGTCGTTCCCGCCGGGCTGACCCCGCCTGGCCCGGATACCGCGACGGCGGGGACGGACGGTCCGCCGACGCTGCTGGGTTCCGGCGAGGTGGGCACGGATCGATGGCTTCCGTACGGCACCCGCTCCGGGCGAGGGGCAGCCGACGGGCCCGAGGCCTTTGTGATCACCCCTGACCACAACGGCGGCCGGCCCCGCGTGGAGCGGATGACGGCGACCCCGTCCGGTGAGCGCACGCGGGTCGGCTACTCCTGGGCTCACCACCGGGGCGCCACTCCCGCGCAGGACGCTGTCCACTTCACCCGTCGGGTGCATCTGACCGCCCGGGATGTGTCCGCCGAGCGGCTCGCCTCCCTCCGGAGCGGTCTGCGCGCGGCCCTGCGGGACCTGGTGAACGGGCGTGATTACCGGCTGCCGGCGCTTCAGCCGGATCAGGTGACCGGGCCGTCCCTGCCGGGTCCGCTGGTGCGCGTCGACGTGCGTTTCGTGGACTCGCCGGCTGATGCCGACTCCGTGGTCACGGTGCATGACGGGCTGCCCGACCGTGGCCGGTCCATGGTGCAGAACGTCTGGTACACGGACGTCCACCCCGCCGCGTACGTCCACGAGATCGTACACGGTCTCGGTGTCATCGACGACGCGGCCGATCCCCGGGTCCTGCTCACTCCCGGTGGCCGTGGTGAACAGCGGCTCGCCGACGGTGAGTCCAGCCTGATGGGCCCGTTCACCGACCCGGCGCGGCAGGACTTCGTCCTCACCGCCGACCACCTGCGGCAGATCGCCGACGTACTGACCCCCCACCTCCACCACACCACCACCACCGACACTGCCACCGCCGCGGAGTCAGCCCCGGCGACACCGGCCACGACCTCGCAGCCCCTCTCCCCGACGTCCGACCAGGCCCGGCCCGGCCAGGACGGGCCCGACACGGCCCCCGCCGTCGACTACCGGACCGCCGAGACCGCAATGACCCAGCTGGACGAGAGGGAGCGGGCCGCCGGCGCCGCGGACGCCTCCGCCCGGGACCGTCTCGCCGGGCTCCAGGCCGCGGGCGCGTGGTCGCGGGAACGGGGCCGCGTCCGCCGCCCCGAGGAAGGGGAGGACGGCCGGGAAGCGCCGGGCAACGGCATGCTGCACACCTCTCTGCACACCTCCCTGCACACCAGTACGACAGGTCCGACGGCGTCCACAGCGGACGAGTCGACACCGGACGAGTCGACACCGGACGAGTCCACAGCGGACGAGGCCGCACCGGACGAGGCTGGGCAGCCCCTGAGCGTCGAAGAGTGGCTCGCGCTCAACGGCGCGGAAGAGGTCGCCCGTGGGCAGGTGGAGCGCGTCCTCACGACCACGACGAGGCCGTGGGTCGGCAGACGCGGTGGCCTGCTCAGGACCAGGCGCTACGACGTACGGCGCTACCGGCTGCCGACGGGTGACTGCCTCAGCCGGGTGCTGGTCCGCATCCGGCTGCGGCCGGTGACCGAGGTCCCGTTCGCCGACGAGGAGATCGACGCGTTGTGCTGGAGGGCCAAGTGGGCCGTCGCCGAGAGGTACAACGCCGGTTCTCGTCTCCCGAGCGGGGACCTGCTGCTGTTGGACCTGGACTTCGTGCAGACTCCCGAGGCCGCACATCACACGGTGAACGTGCACGCCGCCCTGGACGGCGAGGACCACAGGAACTGGTCGCTCGACACGGCCCCTTACGTGCTCGCCCACGAGGTCGGACACCTGCTGGGCCTGGACGACGAGTACCGGGACGGTCCCGACTTCGGGCTGCGCGCCGTCTACGAGGACGAACCCTTGATGGCGGGCTACTACCTGGACCGCAGGGGGCGCCCTTTCCTCACCAACGGCGAGGAGAGCAGTCCCGTCGCCTACGCCAGGAGGTGGCTGCCGCCCCGTCATCTGCGGCAGTTGGGCGCCGCCGTCGAAGCCGCACTGACCGGGGACGGCGCCCCGGCCGGGGAGCGCGGCTTCGCGGCCGAGGGAGGCGTGGCCTTCCCCACGGGTGTACCGACGGATCAGCCGTGGCTGCCGGCCCGCGCGCATTTCTCGCTGGAGACCCGCCGGGACGTGCTGTACGGGAACGCCCGCAGAGGGAGCGGCGGTCATCTGCCGCCGAGCGGAGACTCGGGCCGTCCCCGCCCCGTCCCACTGGAGGAGACCTGGGCCAACGGGACGTACCGTGCCGTGTACCCCGAGGCCGACGGGCGGATACCGCGATCGACGGCGGCCGCCGAACGGTGGCTCGCGGACACGGGCGATCTCCACGGCCGGTACGACCGGGGTCTGATGATGTTCCCGGACCACTGGACCGAGGACGACGCCGTCTACGCCGCCGAGCAGGCGTACCTGGAAGCCCTGCGCGATTGGAAGGTCCTGCCGTCCGCGGCGGGGGAGGACGTCCTGACGTGGGAGGGCGTCTACGCCGGGGTGCGGATCGAGGGAGAACTGCGTCACGGCTCGTTCACCTGGTTCAGGCCCTCGGACAACCAGACGGTGGAGGCCGGCCACTGGCGCGGCCGTCCGGGCCCGCAGCCCGCGCCTCTGGAGGCTGCCGCCTACGCGCCGCTGCCGGTACCGGCGCCGGACCGGCACCTGGCGCCGGGCTTCGGCCGACGGGTCGAGGACGTGGCCAGGTTCGGCGACCGACGCGCCCTCAGCGGCGTCCACCAGGCGCCCTCGCCGGACCAGCAGAGGTACTACGGCCTGAGGATCGAGCCCGGCGCGGCGCACGAGAACGGCACGTACCGGGCGGACGTCCGGTTCCTCGACCCGCGGTGGAGAACGGCCGACCACACGCGGCTGCCCGCCGACGACCCGTGGCTTCGCGCACAATGGCGTCCGCACCGGGACGGCGCCGAGCACACGATGTTCCCCGACCGGTGGACTCCCGGCGAGGTGCTGGACGCCGTGGACGACGCGCACGCCGACGCGGTACGGCGGGGTGCGGTGAGGGAGGTGGCCGACGGCGGCCGCGCCTGCCGCTGGGTCGGCGAAGCCCGGCATGTCCGCATGCGGGGACTGGTGCGCGACGGACAACACGTCGAGTACCACCCCACGCCGGTGCAGCCCCACCTTCGGTGGCCCCGGCGGGAGATGCCGGCCGGCGTGACGGTGCCGGTGCCGGGACTGTTCACCCGCGGCGATCGGCAGTTCCGGTTCGACGTCCGGCACGTGCTGTTCGCCGTCGGACAACGGGGGCTCGACCTCACGACGCGGATCCACCTCGCCGCCGCCCCCGACGCCGACGACCGCGTGAACGCTCTCTGGGCCGACATGCTCAAGGCGGCCGAGGCCTACGGCGACGTCGAGAGGGCGGACGGGGGGCCGCTGGTCCGGGTGTCCCTGGCCCGCGCGGAGGATGCCCGGACGGCGCACCACGTGCTCCAGGTCGCCTCCCTGCCCGACGGGCGCCTCGGGGTGTGGCTGCCCCCTGCCGGCGGCGGAGAGCAGGAGCCCGCCTCGTTCCATCTGCTCGACGGGGATGACGAGGACGACGACGTGACCCGCGAGGCCCTGCCCAGGATCCTGGGCGTGCGCCCGGAGCGCGACGACCTGGGAAGCCTTCCGCGGCTGCTGGGTCTGGAGCGGCCCGCGGACGACGCCTGGCAGTCCTCTGCCGCTGACGCCGAACAGGGGCGGGCGGACATCCGGCGCGCCTTGGAGACAGCGGAGTTCGGCGGACCGGTCACGGACCCCGAGCCGGCTCCGACGGATGAGTCGGAGCCCGATGCCGCAGACGGGCCGGCTGACGGGGACGAGGCGGCGTCCGACCCGGGCTCGGAGTCCGGGGCGGTGGGGTCGGCCGCACGGGAGCGGAACCCGTCCGGCGCGGACGGGTCCGACGAGACGTCGCGGGGCCCGAACTCGGATGAACCTGATGAACCTGATGGATCGGATGGATCGGATGAACGGGACGACGCCGACGGGGCGTCCGAAGAAGCCGGCGGAGCCGACGACCCGGCGCCCTCGGAAACCTCCGCTTCGCGCCTTTCCCTCGTGAGTGCGGCGAGCGATGTGCCCGAGGACGACATGACGCCCGGGCCGGACGCGGGGGAGACGGATGCGGGGGAGAGGGATGCAGGGGAGGCCGAACGCCCCGCCGTGCCCGGGGACGGTTCCGAGGGAGCCGCGGACGTGCGTGACCGGGCGGACGTCCTCGCCCGGATCGAGACGCAGCTCGACACGCACCGCCCGCCCCGAGTGGACCGTGCGATGCCCGCGCCGGTCGCCGGGGACGGACCCGTCACCTTCACCGACGGCAGCCGGCTGCCGGAGTACCTGACCGCCGGTTTCGGCACGGACGACGGCTGGGCCCGCAGCTACGGCCACAGCCGGGTCACGCTGCGCGGCGCCGACCTGGTCCTGGCGGAGATCGCCCGCGGTCTGGACGGCCGGCACGCCGGGCCCGGACTGGACGAGGCGCTGGACGCCGTCCGCCGGGCGCTGGGCGCCACGCCGCACCTCTTCGCCGGTGACGGTTTCGAGTCCCCGTCCTTCGGCGACGGGGCGCGGCGGGTGCTGCGCGTGGTCACCCGCCCGCACGGCAACTGGGAGCGGTTCGCCGACGTCCACGCCACCCCGGTCAAGATCGACGCCGCTCACCGCAGCCAGGTCGGCGACGGCCGCGGCGGCGTGGGGGGCGCCAGGACCAGGGGCGGGGT
>NZ_JAHHIU010000290.1 GCF_024539815.1 Streptomyces hayashii | reverse complement strand
CGCGTCAGGGCCCGGGCCCTGGCCCTGGCCCTGACGCGCGGATGACCGGCCGCCTGCTCACCGCCCGCCCCGCGCCCGCGCCCTCGCCCTCGCTCAGAAGAAGTCCCCCCATGGCTGGTCCGCGATCTGCTTCACGCACAGCACCAGGAACAGCAGTGCCGCCAGCACCAGCATCCCGTTGCTCAGCAGTCCGTTGCGCCACGGTCCGGGCGTGCGGGAGGAGTTCAGCAGCCACAGCAGCGTTCCCGCCAGGAAGGGCAGGAAGGCCGCCCCGAGCACGCCGTACAGGATGATCAGGCGGAACGGCTGCCCCTGGAAGAGCAGCACGATCGGCGGGAAGGTCAGCCACAGCAGGTACGCCCGGAAGGGCCAGGACCGCTCCCGTCGTCCCGAGGCGACCGCCGTGCCGGTGGTGTCGCCCGCGCCGCGGTAGCGGGCCACGAAGTCCGCGAACATCAGGCTCACGCCGTGCCAGACGCCGATCAGCGAGGTGAAGGAGGTGGCGAAGAAGCCGATCAGGAAGAACTTGGCCGTCGCGGCGCCGTACCGCGCCTCAAGGATGTCGCTCAGCTGGACGAGCCCCTTGTCGCCGCTCGCGATCGCCACGTTCGCGGAGTGCAGCAGCTCCGCGCCGACGAAGAGCATGGCGACGACGAACACGCCGGTGGTGAGGTACGCGACCCGGTTGTCGAGCCGCATGACCTTCATCCATCCCGCGTCGGTCCAGCCCTTGGCGTTGACCCAGTAGCCGTACGCGGCGAGGGTGATGGTCCCGCCGACGCCGCCGATCAGCCCCAGGGTGTTGAGGACGGAGTCCTTCTCGTCCGGCAGGACCGGCAGCAGGCCCGCGAAGGCCTCGCCGAGGTGGGGGGTGACGCGGATCGCCAGATACACCGTCACCACGAACATGACGCCCACCAGGACGGTCATGACCTTCTCGAAGACGGCGTACTTGTTGAACCAGACGAACACCAGGCCCACCAGCCCGCAGGCGATGGCCCACCACTCCAGGTCCATCACGTGCGGGAACAGCGCCTGGAGCGGCAGCGCGCTCGACGACATCGCCGCCGCGCCGTAGACGAAGCCCCAGACGACCACGTAGGCGACGAAGAACCACGTCGTCCAGCGGCCCAGGCTCGCCCAGCCGTCGAAGAGGGTGCGGCCGGTGGCGAGATGCCAGCGGCCGGCCGCCTCGGCGAGGGAGATCTTGACCAGGCAGCCGACGACCGCCGCCCAGAGCAGGGTGTAGCCGAAGTTGCTGCCCGCGATGAGGGTGGCCACCAGGTCCCCGGCGCCGACGCCTGTCGCCGCGACCACGATGCCGGGCCCGATGTGCTTCCAACTGGACTTGCGGGGTGGGGGGTTGTCGTCGCTTCCGGGTGGAGTCCCGGTGGTCGTGGAGTTGCCCGTGGGGGGTCCCGTGGTGTCCGCCATGAAGGTCAAGAAAGCTCAAAGACGCCGACGCGGCAAGAGGGCGTACCCGATCTGCACCCGATGTGCGCACCCGGCCCGCGCGTGTGATCGCTTCCGGCGGGTGCGGGCGCAATTACACTTCGCGGCCGGTAATGCGCCGTTTCCCCCATGGTTCCGGCCATCGGCGCTTTGTCGTCGCTTGACCTGTCCATGCCATGGGTTGACGATGTGCGGCACCGCACCGCCGCACACGGCAAGCGCACAGCCCCCACGACCCGACTCCCCACAAGGAGAGTTCATGCGACTTCGCATTCGCGGCTCAGGCGCCGGCGTCGCAAGCGCCCGCGGCGGCCGGCGGACCGCCGCCCTCGCCGCCCTGCTGGCCCTCGCCCTCGCGGCGCCCCTCTCGGCGACGGTCACCGACGCGGCGGCGGGCGGCGCTCCCAGGACCGCACCGTCCGACGACGACGTCCGGCAGTACGAGATCCACGTGAGGCACAGCACCCCCCAGCTGCGCACCGCGATCGCCGCGTCCGGCGTCAGCGTCGACGAAGCCGACGAGGAGACGGTGGTGGTCTCCGGCCGCGCGGAGCAGATCCGCGCGCTGCGCTCGCAGGGGTACGAGGTCACCGCGCAGGGCTCGGCGCCGGACCGGTCCGCGCAGGGCGGGACACGGCTCTTCGACTTCCCGTCCGCCGACGCGAAGTACCACAACTACGCCGAGATGACGGCGGAGATCGACCAGCGCATCGCCGCCCATCCGGGCATCATGAGCAAGCGCGTGATCGGCAAGTCGTACCAGGGCCGGGACATCGTGGCCGTCAAGATCAGCGACAACGTGGGCGTCGACGAGGCCGAGCCGGAGGTGCTGTTCACCCACCACCAGCACGCCCGCGAGCACCTCACCGTGGAGATGGCGCTGTACCTGATCCGCGAGCTGGGCGCCGGCTACGGCTCGGACCCGCGGGTGACGAAGATGGTCGACGGCCGCGAGATCTGGATCGTCCCCGACCTCAACCCGGACGGCGGCGAGTACGACGTCGCCGCCGGCTCCTACCGCTCCTGGCGCAAGAACCGGCAGCCCGACTCCGGCTCCTCGTACGTCGGCACGGACCTCAACCGGAACTGGGACTTCAAGTGGGGCTGCTGCGGCGGCTCTTCGGGATCCAGGTCCTCCGAGACCTACCGGGGCGCGTCCGCCGAGTCCGCGCCCGAGGTGAAGGTGGTCGCCGACTTCGTGCGCAGCCGGGTGGTGGGCGGCAAGCAGCAGATCACCGCGGGGATCGACTTCCACACGTACAGCGAACTGGTCCTGTGGCCGTTCGGGTACACCTACTCCGACACGGCGACGGGGATGACCGCGGACGACAACGCCGCGTTCAAGGCCGTCGGGCAGAAGATGGCCGCGAGCAACGGGTACACGGCCGAGCAGTCGAGCGATCTGTACATCACCGACGGGTCGATCGACGACTATCTCTGGGGCACGCAGAAGATCTTCTCGTACACCTTCGAGATGTATCCGACGTCCGGTGCGGGAGGCGGGTTCTACCCGCCCGACGAGGTCATCGAGCGGGAGACCTCCCGCAACCGGGACGCCGTGCTGCAGCTTCTTGAGAACGCGGACTGCATGTACCGGTCCATCGGGAAGCAGAGCCAGTACTGCGGCTGACTAGTCGGCGTCCTTGGCGTCGGCGTCCTTCACCTCGGCGTCCTTCGCCTCGGCGTCCTTGACGTCGGCTTCGGCGTCGGCGTCGGTGTCCTCCGGCGCGGGCTGTGCGGCGTCCGCGTCCTCGGCGTCGCCCTCTTCGAAGTAGGCGTCGAGGACCGCGTCCAGCCGCTCCTCCCACTCCTGGAAGCGCGACCTGGCCGTCGCCTCGATCTCGATCGGGTACCAGCGGCGGTCAGGGGTGTGCACCGTGATGGTGAACCGCTTGCCGAACCGCGGCGACTCCGTCTCGATCGCGCCGATCTCGTCCCAGCCGAACTCGCACGCCTCCTCGTCGAGGCGGAGGCGCACGCCCGTGGCGTCGGCGGTGAACCGGGCACGGCGGTCGGACGCCTCGAAGACGGGCCCGTCGGCGGACTCCTCCTTCGCGGGGAGCTCCGTCTCCTCGGCGGACTCCGCCTTGTCCTTCGCCCCGGCGCCCTTCGCGTCCTCGGCTTTCGCGTCCTCGGCGTTCACCTCCTCGGTGTCGACGACCTCGTCCTCGGCCGGCGCACCGTCCGCCGGCTTCGCGGTCGCGGGCGACGTGAGCCCGGGGATGAATGCCGGGTCGAACCCGGCGCCCTCCAGGGGCTGGCTGCTCGAACCTATGCGCTGCTCCACAGCGGGCAGTATGGTCGAAGATCCTGTGCCGGACACAGTCAGCCCCTGCTTCGTTACGGGAGTCGCGCATCCGGACCCCGGCGAGACCCGGACGAAGAGGCTCAATAGGGCGGGAGCGGCGGGTGTCGGCCGGGCCGCCGTCGGTGGAGCAGCCGTCAGCCGAGGACGGCGAGCGCGTCGATCTCGACCAGAAGGCCCGCCGGCAGGCCCACGTACACGGTGGTGCGGGCGGCGGGCGGACCGGTGAGGGCCTGCTCGTCGAAGTAGGCGTCGTAGAGCTCGTTGAACTCGGCGAAGTGCCCGGTGTCGGTCAGGTAGACCCGGATCATCATCACGTCGTCCCACTCCGCCCCGCCCTCGTTCAGGATCGCCTTGACGTTGGCGAGGGTCTGCCGGGTCTGCTCCCGCAGGGTGGGCCCGGCCGGGGTCGCGGGCCTGCCCGGCTCGGCGGGAAGGAAGCCGACCTGCCCCGCCACCTGAAGGAAGCCGCCCTTCCTCACGCCGTGCGAGAACCTCGCGGGCGGGGCGGTGTGCGTGCTGGGGGTGAGCGCGGTCTTGTCGGTCATGCGGTGTTCATTCCTTTGCGGCTCGCGTGATCGGGTCTCTGCCGGAGTACTCGCCGCTGACGGCGTCCGCCGCGCGGCGCACCAGCGGGAGCAGGGTGAGGAGTTCGTCGGCGGTCACGACGACGTTCGGCGCGGAGACGGACATCGCGGCGACCACCCGGCCGTCGGCGCCCCGGATCGGCGCGGCGACGCAGTTGACGGACTCCTCGTGGCCGCCGAGGTCGGCGGCCCAGCCCTGTTCGCGCACCTTCTCCAGCTCCCGCAGGAACGCGGGGGCGTTGGGCGTCGAACGGGCCGTGTACAGGGGGTAGTCGAGCTTCTCGGCGACGGCCCGCCGTTCGGGCTCGGGCAGATCGGCGAGGAGCAGTTTGGCGACGGCGGCGACCGTGATGGCGACGGGCCTGCCGATGCGCGAGTACATGCGCACCGGGTAGCGGCTCTCCACCTTGTCGATGTAGAGGACCTCGCCCTCCTCGTGGACGGCGAGGTGGACGGTGTGGCCGCAGCTCTCGTTGAGGCGGACGAGGTGGGGGTGGGCGATCTCGCGGACGTCGAGGTTCTCCATCGCCTCCTGGGCGAGGGCGAAGAGGCGGGCGCCGAGGCGGTAGCGCTGGTCGGACTGGCGGTAGACGAGGCCGTGTTCGTGGAGGGTGCGCAGCAGCCGCAGGGCCGTCGACTTGTGCACCCCGAGGCGGTCGGCGACCTGTCCGAGGTCGGCGGGGCCCTCGGCGAGCAGGGGCAGGATGCTCAGGGCGCGGTCGACGGTCTGGCTCATGGGGTGCGTGCCTCCTCCGGTGCGGCCGGGGCTTGAGTCCAGCCCGGGCCGAGTCGAAGTCTCCCCCACGCGCCGTCGTCGAGGGCGGCGAGCCGGTCGGCGTGGTCGCGGGAGGGTGGCGGGGCGAGGTCGCCGGGGACGGTGAGGGCGGCGGCGGCCATGAGGTGCCCGTGCCGGAGCCGGTCGCGCAGGGGGAGCCCGCGCAGGGCGGCGGAGAGGAACCCGGCGGCGAAGGCGTCCCCGGCGCCGACGGCGGCGACGACGTCGACCCGCGGGGCGGGGACGTGCAGGACGTGTTCCCGGTCGAAGACGGTGGCTCCGCGCGCCCCTTGTTTGACGACGAGCACGTCGGGGCCGGGCAGCGCGGTCCGCACGGCGTCGACGCCGTCCAGTCCCCACAGGTCGGCCGCCTCGTCCTCGCCGACGAACACCAGGTCGGCCCCACGGGCCAGTTCGAGCAGGACGCGGGGGCCGCTGCCGTCCGTCCACAGCCGGGGGCGGTGGTTGACGTCGAAGGAGACGAGGGGCCGGCCGGGCCGGGGGGCGGTGAGTTCGCGCAGCAGTCCGAGGCAGGTCGCGGAGAGGGCCGCGGTGATCCCGGTGAGGTGCAGCACCCGGCCGGCCCGTACGGCGTCGAGGTCGACGGTGTCGGCGGACATCGCGGAGGCCGCCGACCCGGCGCGGTAGTAGGCCACCTCGTGGGCGTCGGTGGAGCGGTCGCCGGCGGTGCGGAAGTAGACGCCGGTGGGACGCTCCGGGTCTCTGCGCACCCGGCCGACGTCGACGCCGTAGGAGCCGACGGTCTCCACGAGGTGGTCGCCGAAGCCGTCCGTCCCGACCCGGCTGACCCAGCGCGCCGGATGGCCGGCCGCCGCCAGGGCGCAGACCACGTTGGACTCCGCGCCGCCGACCGCCCGTTCGAAGGAGGGCACGTCGGCGAGGCGGCCGGGGCGGGAGGGCAGGAGGGCGACCATGGACTCGCCGAGCGCGACGACGTCCAGGGCGGCGCGGGCGGCGCCGGGTCCGGTGGCGGTCACGGTCGTCGTGGCTCCCTTGCTGGTGCGGGCGGGCGAAGCGAAACGGGGCCCCGGGCCGGGGGCGGCTGCGTTGACCCCGCATCCGCCGAGATGTTAGACAGCGGTTAGCGACATACGCAATGGTCGTTGCATGGACTGCAACGCTCCTGATCAGGGAGGTTCCATGAGTACCGAGGCACTGGCGGCGCTCGCTCGGCTCGCCGAGGAACGCGTCGACCACCGCTTCAAGGGCCTCCCGCCGGACGCCGACGGCCTCACCGTCGGCGAGCTGGCCGCCCAGCGCCGCAACCTGTTCACGGGCGGATTCACCACCCCCGTCCTGGCCCTGTCCGCGGAGCGGCTGGAGCACAACCTCACGCTCATGGAGGCCTACGCGGCCCGGCACGACCTCGCCTTCGCCCCGCACGGCAAGACGTCCATGGCCCCGCAGCTCTTCCGGAGACAGATCGAACGCGGCGCCTGGGGCATCACCCTGGCGGTCCCGCACCAGGTGTGGGTGGCCCGGGCGTACGGCGTCCAGCGGGTCTTCCTCGCCAACGAGCTGGTGGACCCGGCCGCGCTGCGCCGGATCTCCGCCGAGCTCGACTCCGACGACGACTTCCGCCTCGTCTGCTACGTCGACTCCGTGCGCGGCGTCGCGCTGATGGACGCGGCCCTGCGCGGCGCGCGCCGCCCCCTCGACGTCGTGGTCGAACTGTCCGCCGGCGACGGCGCCCGCACCGGCGTGCGCACGGAGCGGGAGTGCGCGGCGGTCGCCGACGCGGTGGCCGCCGTGCCGACCCTGCGGCTGGTCGGGGTCGCGGGCTACGAGGGCGAGGTCCCGCGGGCCGACCCGGAGCGGGTGCACGCCTGGCTGCGCCGGCTGGTCGCGCTCGCCGCCGACTTCGACGAGGCGGGCCGGTTCGCGGACGCCGAGGAGATCGTCGTCAGCGCCGGCGGCAGCGCCTGGTTCGACGCGGTCGCCGACGTCTTCGCCGGGATCGGCGAACTCTCCCTGCCCGTGCTGAAGTTGCTGCGCTCGGGCGCGTACGTCTCGCACGACGACGGCCACTACCGCGAGCTGACGCCGTTCAACCGGGTGCCCGAGGAGGGCGCCCTGGAGCCCGCGCTGCGGCTGTGGACCCAGGTCGTCTCCCGTCCCTCCCCCGACCAGGCGTTCCTCAACGCGGGCAAGCGCGACGCGGCCTACGACCTCGACCTGCCCTGCGCGCGGACGATCCGCCGCGACGGCACGGAACGCCCCGCCACCGGCGTCTCGGTGACCGGGCTCTCCGACCAGCACGCCTGGCTGCACACCGCCGCCGGGGCGGACGTCGAGGTCGGCGACTGGATCGGCCTGGGCCTTTCGCACCCCTGCACGTCGTTCGACAAGTGGCCGCTGATCCCGCTGGCCGAGGCGGACGGCACGGTCGTCGACTACATCCGCACGTTCTTCTGAACCGCCCCGACCGGAGGCCGATCATGGAAGACCTCGTCATCCGGGACGCCGACGTCGTCGACGGCAGCGGCGCGGACAGCTACCGCGCGGACGTGGTGGTCGACGACGGCAGGATCGTCTCGATCGTCAAGGAGGCCGCGGCCGCGGGCTGCCAGCGCCCGAAGGCCGTGCGGGAGCTGGACGCGGAGGGTCTCGTCCTCTCCCCCGGCTTCATCGACATGCACGCCCACAGCGACCTCGCCCTGCTGCGCGACCCCGACCACAGCGCCAAGGCCGCACAGGGCGTGACCCTCGAAGTCCTCGGTCAGGACGGCCTGTCGTACGCGCCGGTGGACGGGCCCACCCTCGAAGGCGTGCGCCGGGCCGTCACCGGCTGGAACGGGCCCGGCGACGACGTCGACTTCGACTGGCGGTCGGTGGGCGAGTACCTGGACCGGCTGGACCACGGCTTCGACGGCCGGGGCATCGCCGTCAACGCGGCCTACCTCGTCCCCCAGGGCACGGTCCGCGCTCTCGCCGTCGGCTGGGAGGACCGCCCGGCCGCACCGCGTGAACTGGACCGGATGCGGCGGCTGGTGGCCGAGGGACTGGAGCAGGGCGCGGTCGGACTGTCGTCCGGGCTGACGTACACGCCCGGGATGTATGCCGAGAACGCCGAACTGACCGAGCTGTGCCGGGTGGTGGCGCGGTACGGCGGCTACTACTGTCCCCACCACCGCAGTTACGGCGCCGGCGCGCTGGAGGCGTACGCGGAGATGGTGGAGCTGACCGCGAAGGCGGGCTGCGCCCTGCATCTGGCCCACGCCACCATGAACTTCGGCGTGAACGAGGGCCGGGCCCCGGAGCTGCTGGCGCTGCTGGACGAGGCGCTCGACTCCGGCGCCGACATCAGCCTCGACACCTACCCCTACACCCCGGGCTGCACCACGCTCGCGGCCCTGCTGCCCAGCTGGGCGAGCGAGGGCGGTCCGGCCGAGCTCCTGCGCCGCCTGGCGGACGAGGCGACGGCCGAGCGCATCCGCCACGACCTGGAGGTGACCGGCGCGGACGGCTGCCACGGGGTGCCGGTGGACTGGGAGACGATCGAGGTCTCGGGCGTGACGGACCCGGCGCTGGGCGACTTCGTCGGCCGCACGGTCCGCGCCTCGGCCGCCCGGCTGGGCGAGACCCCGTGGACGACGGCGCGCCGTCTGCTGATCGACGACGGACTCGGCCCGACGATCCTTCAGCACGTCGGCCACGAGGAGAACGTGCGGGCGATCATGCGCCACCGCGTCCACACCGGCGGCTCCGACGGCGTGCTGACGGGCGCGAAGCCGCACCCGCGCGCGTACGGCGCCTTCCCGCGCTACCTCGGCCACTACACGCGGGAGCTGGGGATCCTCACCCTGGAGGAGTGCGTGACCCGGCTGACCGGCCGCCCGGCGGCCCGCCTCCGGCTGCCCGACCGGGGCCTGGTCCGCGAGGGGTACCGGGCGGACCTGGTGCTGTTCGACCCGGGGACGGTGGCGGCCGGCTCGACGTACGAGTCGCCGCGCACCCTGCCGACGGGCATCCCGCACGTCCTGGTCGACGGCCGCTTCGTGATCGAGGACGGCCGGCGGACGGACGTGCTGGCCGGGCGGGCGGTCCGTCGCAGTCCCATGTGACGGAACGCCCCGAGGCCCGGCCCTACGGCTTGGGCAGGGTGCACCCGCTCTTGTTCAGGCTGAGCTGGTTGCCGGTGGTGAAGCAGGCCGGGATGAGGTAGGTCTCCTGGGCGTAGTTGATGCCCTCGCGGACGGTGACGTTGCCGTTCGCGTCGACCTCGCACGGGTTGTTCTCCGTGCAGCGCTGGCCGTCCTCGTTGCCTGTGTTGTTGACGGCGACGACCTTGCCGGTGGACTGGTCGATCACCGGCGAGCCGGAGGTGCCGCCGATGGTCTGGCAGGCGGAGGTGTAGCGGACCGAGTCCTTCCAGGTCCAGTCGCCCTCCTTGAGGCGGTAGACGAACCCGTCGACGTTGCAGCTGTACAGCCGCTTCCAGTAGCCGGACGCCACCGTGATGGCGGTGCCGGCGACCGGGTGGGTGTCCTGCACGGTCAGCGCGGAGATCCCGTACGCGCTCCTGATCGACGCGTAGGTGCTGGTGAGCTGGTAGATCGAGACGTCCGTGTCGGTCATCGTCCCGTAGGCCAGCTTGCTCGCGCGCAGGGTCGCGACCCTGGTGCCGGCGGAGTTGAGCAGGCCGAAGGTGCGGCTGGACGCCTGGTTGACGAGCACCTCGCCCGGCTCGGGGAAGCCGGTCGACAGGCAGTGCCCGTTGGAGAGCACCAGCGCCGGGTCGGAGTCCAGGGAGCTCGGGAAGCGGATGACCGATCCCGAGCAGTTGCTGAGCGCCACCGTGCCGGCGAGGTTGACGGCCCGCAGCGCGGGAGCGGCCGCCCCGGTCCCGGCCGCCCCGGCCGAGAGGGCGGACGCCGAGGTGGCGGCCGAGGGCGCGGGCTGCGCGTTCGTCGGCGCGGCGATCGCGGGCGCCGCACCGGCCCCGGCGATGGCCAGGGCGAAGAACGCGGCGACGAGAGGCTTTCTCATGTGGGGGTCCCCTCTTATGACAGGCCGACCGGAGATCTTCCGGCCGTCCGTTGTTTTTGTCATGCGCATTGTTAGTGCGCCGAGGGGTGAGAACAAGGGTGGGTTTTCAGCCGCCGGAGGGATGCCTTCCGCTTCCCGTCCGCACGGGCGCCCGCACCCGTCTACCTGCCTCCCTTGCCCCGCCCCCGGCCCCCCTTGCC
>NZ_JAHHIU010000289.1 GCF_024539815.1 Streptomyces hayashii | reverse complement strand
CCGCACCGCCGCCCCGCACCGCTTCCCCCGTCCGACGCCTGTGACCCCCGCCGCAGGCACACCGGTGTCCGAGGGCACCGCCCCAACTTCCCTCCTCATCAGCACGTTTAAGGAGTTCGATCGATGACTGTTGTTGGTACACCCGGCTATCAGAACGTGCGGAAAGGCGAGTCAGGTAGCTGCGGGGCGGTGAGGCCCGCCCTGGAGCATGTCGGCAGTCATTGCCCATCGTTGGTGGTCCAGCCACGCACCGTTGATGTGCTGGAAGCTCCGGGCCCGCCTCGCCTTCGCCCGACACCCCACCGCTTTCCCGCCACCACCGATAGGAGATCCGCCTTGCCCGAAGTACCAGCAGAGCCGTTCATGACGATCCGGCACACCATCACCGGCGAGATCACCACCACCGGCTACAACGCCGCCGCCCGGCGGATCCTGCTCCAGGCCGGCTTCGAAGAGGCGCCAGGCTGCGCCTGCCGAGCGGCGGAACCCGGTACGGAGCGGACGCACGGGTCTGCTCGGCAGCCGGCGAGTTGCTCGTCGCCGGCCATCCCGTGCGCCTGGACCGAGCCCTCGGTCGGCCGGTGAGCGCCGACTGTATGCCCCGGTTGGCCTGGTCGCCGGTGTCGGCACAGTCCGTGATCCGCTCCGAGAGCGGCCAGCCTCTCCAGCGCATCGCCAACCCCGCCCGTACCCGCACCTGTTGAAGGGGCCTCGTTGTGACCACACCCGGAACGCCTGCCAGTCCGGCGCGCACCAAGGGCGGCGAACTACGGGCCAAGGTGGCCCGACTGCTGGCCGACCGGCCGGCGGACACGCTCACCATCGGGGACATGGCCAGGCAGCTGGGCCACTCCCACGGCGCCGTCCGCAACGCCGCCCTCACCCTGGTGCGACGCGGCGAGGCCGATCAAGGCGGAACCGGTCAACCGGAGTTCCGCGCGAACGCGAAAACCGCCGCAGCCGCGCAGACCGCTGTGATCAGCCCACCGGGCACCCACTTTCCCCGCGCCCAGGCGGCCACGGCCCGCACGACCATTCCCGCAGCAGCCACGCCCAGGCAGACCGGCCCGGTCCGCCGCGCGGGGGGCCAGCTATACCACCCCCGGGAGCTGGCCGATCTGCCCGACGTCGAGGCGTTGAATCGCTTGCGCGACGCCGACGTGCCGGTGCTGCTCTACGGTCCTCCGGGCACCGGCAAGACATCGCTGGTGGAGGCGGCGTTCCCGGACCTGCTCACCGTCGCTGGCGATGGCGACACCACGGTCGGCGACTTGATCGGCGAGTACACGCAGGCCGACAGCGGAGGTTACGTCTTCCAGTACGGTCCGCTGGTCACCGCGATGACCGAGGGCCGTGCCCTGCTGATCGACGATGCCACGTTGATCTCGCCGAAGGTCCTGGCGGCGCTGTATCCCGCGATGGACGGGCGCAGGCAGATCCAGGTCAAGGCCCACAAGGGCGAGACCATCAAGGCCGAGCCGGGCTTCTACGTGGTGGCGGGCCACAATCCCGGCGTCCACGGGGCGGTGTTGACGGAGGCGCTCGCGAGCCGGTTCAGCGTGCAGATCCAGATCGGCACGGACTATGACCTCGCCCTGGCCTTGAGGATCGATGCCCGGGTGGTCCGGGTCGCCCGACACCTCGCCCGCCAAGTCGAACTCGGCGAGCTGGGCTGGGCCCCCCAACTGCGGGAGCTGCTCAGCTACCAGAAGACCGAGGCCGTCCTCGGCACCAAGGCCGCGCTCGCGAACCTGGTCGGCATCGCTCCTGTGGAGGATCGCGACGCCGTCGCCGCCGCCGTCATCAAGGCTGTCGGCGTCAAGAAGATCGCGCCCCTCACCCTCGGCAAGCAGCTCCCCGCCTCAGCCGTCCGGCAGCCCCCGGGCAGCACCGGCTCCGCGCACCGGGGCCGCTCGCGATGAGCGCCCACCACCACGTCCAGTCCCCCGCCACCACGCCGGACGACGACGCCGACCTCGCGCGATGGGACGACGACGGCGCCCCGCCCGCGCAGCCCCGTTCCTCCCCGGCCGCGTGGCTGCGCGTGGGAGCCGAACTCGGCGATCGGCTGGTCGCCCTCTCCGGCCGCCAGGACCTCCTCGTCACCTGCCGCCCCGGCACGCGCAGCGGCGCACCGGCCGCGTTCTTCCCCACTCTGGGCGAGGTCGAGTTCGACGCCGGCCTGTTCGCCCCGCTTAAGCCCCACGAGATCCATCCGCGGATTGTGGGCGACGAGGAGCGGTATCCCGCCGCCTGGGGAGTGTTCGTCCACGAGGCCGCGCACGCGGCCCACTCCGTCTGGACGCAGCCTGCCGGAGCGGACCCCCGTGTCGTCGAGGCCGCGCTGCTGCTGGAGGAGAGCCGTGTCGAAGGCGCTCATCTGATCACGCGGCCCACGGACCGCACGTACCTGCGCACCAGTGCCCGAACCCTGGTCATGCCCGACATCGCCCACCCCACCCTCCAGGGCATCGAGCACGCCGCCGCCGTGGCGGCCCTGGTCCTCGGCCGCCGTGACGTCGGCATCCTGGACGCCGGCGAGACCCGGGCCGTCGCCGATCTGTGCGAAAGGGTGCTGGGCGCAGACCTGCTGGCCACACTCACCCGCATCTGGACCGCAGCCCACCAGTGCGCCGACCACGACGCCGCGGCCATGCTCGCGCACGCTCAAAAATGGTGCGACGCTCTGGACACCGCGGCCCCCGCCCTGCCCGTGCCGGAGAACCTCACCGATCTGCTGTCCGGCGCCGTGGGGATCGTCATGGACAGCACGGCAGCCACCGACGCCGCCGACCTCGCGGCACAGGCCGCAGCGACCAACGCCACGGCCGCGCAGTCCAAGGCCCAGGCTCAGGACCGCGCCCAGCAGGCCGGCCAGCGACGCAAAGCCGCCGCCACCGCCAAGTCGGTCTTCAACGCCCGTGGCACCACCGTCACCCCCGACGGCACACCGGCGCCCTACGGCAACCCGGTCACCGGCACCCGCAGGCCCACCGCCGCCGAGCAGAGTGCCGCCGCGCGCCTGAGCCGCGCCCTGCGTGCCGCCGCCTACCGCGAGCGGACCGAGGAGCGGACCACCAGCCCCACCCCGCCCGGCCGCCTCAACATGCGCGCGGCCCTCGCCCGCGACGCTCAGCGCGCGGCCGGGTCGGTCCCCACCGCAGAACCGTTCACCCACACCCGCCGCCGGAACTCCCCCACCCCACCGCTGCGTGTGGGTATCGCCGTCGACGTCTCCGGCTCCATGCGTGCCGCCTGCGCGCCCGTCGCGTCCGCTGCCTGGATCGTGGCACGCGCAGCAGCCCTGACCGACCCCGACTCCCTGACCGCCACCATCGCCTACGACAGGCACCTGACCGCATTGACCCGACCCACCCACCGAGCACCAGAGCGCGTGACGACGTTCGATGCCAACGGCGGCCACCACAACCTCGGCGACGCCATCGACGCACTCGACCACGGCCTCGAACTCAGCCGCCCCGGCGCCGGCCGCCTCCTCGTGATCGTCACCGACGCCCGGTACAGCAGCGACGAAACGGCTCAAGCCGTCACCCGCGTCCAGCAGCTCACGACCGCCGGCTGCGCCGTACTCCAGCTCACCCTCACCGCAAAGTCCCGCCACTTGCCGGGGACCACCTTGCTGCACCTGCCCCAGCCCTCCAGCGCGCCCGTCGCCATCGCCACGGCGGCCACAGACGCCATCCGCAGGACACGCTGAGACGACGCAGAAGGCGGAAGCGTCCCCGAGACCACCGCCAAGCACTCCAGACCACCTCCGTCCGCCGCATGAATCGCGCATCTGATGCACGACCCTCCGCAACGACGCAGGCCACCACCCCCAACCGCCAACGAAAGGCACTCGATTTGAAGCCCCAGACCAGCAGCCCGACCTCGAACGTAACGCCCATCAAACGGAATTCCCCGGGGGTCCCTACGCATTGGACCGTGGAGCACGCCTGCTCCCACCAAGTGGTTCATGACCTGTCCGGCCGTCCTGCCGACAAGCGGGCAGGATTTGCCCGCTGGCTCGCGGCCAAGGACTGCGCCGACTGCTGGAAGGCGGCACGCGACGCCGACCCCGAGTCCAAGCAGGAGTGGCTCGCGGCCAAGCGCGCCGCTGAGCAGGAGGCTGCCGTCGCATGGGCGAAGCAGTTCGACATGCCGCAGTTGGAAGGCCCGGCCAAGGCCCTGGAGTGGGGCGAGCGCTCCCGCCACCAGCTGATGACGGCCGCGCACACCGCGCTGGTCGTGGAAGGGACCTGGGACGAGGCGGACTGGGCGGAGCTGGAGGAGAAGGCCCGCGCCATCACCGCCGCCGGATGGTGGATCGACCAGCGCGACGCCGAGGGCACTGACCTGCTCGAACTCCTCGACGCTGCAGGCGAGAACGACCGCGGTACGGAGAACCCGTTCCGCTGAGCGGCCCGCAACATAGCCGACGATCGCCGGTTAGCCAAACCGGCGATCATGCGGACCATTGATCTTCCCGCCGCCACCTAGCACCGTGTGGAAGGTCCTGCATGTTCCCGTCCTCCTCAACTCCTCCGCCGACGCCCGCGTTCGCGCCGACGCCCGACCCGTTCACCCCCGCCCGGGACATCACCCACGCCCACTTCCAGACCGGTGACCAGGTCGTCGTCCTCAAAGGCGTGGCCGGCGGGGAACTGTGGGGGGATTCGATGCGGATCGTCGCCCCGTCCTGGCACACCCCGACCGACGAGGACGGATGGCGGCTGCGCGACACCACCGGCGGCGCCCAGACCTACATCACGGCCCACCCCCGCTACCTCGTGCACCTCTCGCGCCGCTGCCCGGACTGCCTGATCCACCTGCGGGTCATGGAGGACCATCTCCTGCCCAAGCACGCCGGAGTCGACACGCTCATCGACTGCGGCTGGTACACCACCACCGCCCTGGGCCAGCTCGTCCACGTCGCCGACGTGAGGGGCGGCCGGTGAGTCTGCCCGTCCGCCGTCCCGGCCTGGCCCTCGCCCTCGCCCTCGTCCCCGGAGGCACACCGACGTGATCCCCCCGCGGGCCTCGTGCCCGTCGTCCGCCTCCACGAGACCTACCACCGCGCCCCCACCGGTCTGGACCCAGGCGCCGAGAACCAGCTCGCCACCGAGGCCGTCGCCCGCCTGCGCGCCGCCGGCTACCACGTCGACTGCGACGAGGACTTCGACACCGACCGCCGCCCGGCCCGCTATCCCACGTTGGGGTCCTCGGTCGCCCACCTCGCCGAACGCCTCCGCGAGGCGACCACCACCCGGGACGCGGCCGACGCGCTCACCGAGCTGACCGCCCCGCACGACGGCGTCCTCGCCGCGATCGAGCAAGTCCTGTACGCCACAGCCGACTTCCACTACCACCTCGGCGCGGCAGCCGACCCGTACATCGCCCGTCGGCTGCGCCATCTCGCCGACAAGCATCTGCACGTCCTGCGCACCGACCTCATCCACACCCGCAATGCCCTCGCCGACCGGCATGCTCCGCACCCCAGCCGCAGTACCTGCACCGGCGAAGTTCCCGCCAACGAACGCGAACGCTCCGCCGTGTGCGCCTGCCCGCCCCCCACCGCATGCGGCGGTGCCGATGCCGCCACCGCCTGCGGTGGCCGCCGGGCCCCGCCGCTGACCGACTATCCCCTCCAAGGACACCATGCACTCCCACGAAGACCCTGAGCGCCTCGCCTCGTACGCCGACGTCCTCGCCGGCGAACTCCCCGGCGACTGGACCAGCACCTACCACCCGTCCGACGACAAGGACGACCTCGCCGAAGTCACTGAGCGCGTATGGGACTTGGACCTCGTCGCCGCCGCCCTGGCGTCCCAGCCGCTGCGGCAGGCGGCCGTCCTGTCCCGCCCGGACGGTGCCCAGCTCGCCGTCATTGACCGGCCGGGCGAACACGAGGGCTTCCTCATTGCCGCCGTCGCCCCCCGTGATCTGCCCGACGAGGCGTACCGCGGCGTGCGCGAACCAGGCGGCATCACGCTGACGGACGATCCGTTCCTGGGGGCCGAGAAGGTCACCGGTGACCTGCTTGCCCGCTACGAGACCGCGCTCGCCCAGGTCCGCCACAACGCCGCAGCCGGCGTTCAGCCGTCGACGCCCGACCGGGTCATGCTGACCTGGCAGCCGGACGGCAGTCTGGCCGTCGCCCCCGAAGGCACGATCGCCGCGGACGTGCTGGCCGCCCACGGCTTCGTCCCCGACCAGCAGACCGGTATCTACCGGCTCAGCGGTGACGACACCACCGTGCAGGCCCGCGCCGTCCGCGCGTTGGGCCTGCGGCTCAATACCCATGGCATCGCACTCGCGATCCCGCATCCCTCGGGCCGGATCGCCCCCGCCGCCACACCGGCGGCCACCCCGCCGGCTCCCGCTGCACCCCGGGCCTCGGCGACCAGGACTCGATGACGCCAAGCGAGCCCGACTTCACGGTGCTGGAGTACCTCACCATCACCAAGGACTCCCGCACCGGGCTGGTCATCGCCCTCGGCGTCACCCAGGAGGCTGCCGGCATCCTGCAGCGCAACGGTTTCCTCGATGCCCCCGGCCCCCGGGGCGAGTACCACCGCCTCCCTCACCACCTCTCGACCGAAGAGGAGCGGCGCAAGGCCACGGCCGCCTCACACGCCCTGCTCGGCGCCGGGTACAGCGTCCACCTCGACCCGGCGCTGAACGCCTTCGACCCGCCCGACGGCGAACGCGAGGCTGCCCGGCGCTATCTCGCCCAGCTCTCCCGGCGGGCCTTGGACGCGCGCAGCGGCGGGGAGGCCGCCGCGGTCCTGACTGAGATCGCCGAACCCGATGCGGGCCTGCTGACTCTCCTGCGCGAGGCCGTCGTCGGCACCTTCATCAGCTGGTCCCAGCTGATGAGAGCCGCGGGCACGGACCCGGAAGCGGCCGTGCGGCTCGGGGAAACGGCCCATGCCCTCGCCCGCGCCGCCGACAGCATCCTCCTCGCCCGCAATCACGCCGCGCGCACTGCCCACCGGCCGGCACCCACCGCGACGACGCCCAGTGCGGCGCCGCGTCCCTCCGCACCCCTGTCCCGCCACCGCTGAAGGGGAGACCCGTTCGTGGGAAACCGTGCCGACGACGAAGGCACCGACGTCGAGATCTACCGCAAACCCCTGACCGACACGGTCCACGCCGACACTCCCACCGGCGCTCCCGAACAACTCCTCGCGCTGCTCGACCACCTGGGCTTCGAACGCAACACCGTCCGGCCCGCCGGCGACGAGGGCCCGGCCTACACCTGGCACGAGGCCCCCGGTCACCTCAGCCAGGACGAGAAGGCGCGGCTGGCCACGCGTGCCGTTCCCACCCTGCTCACGGCCGGTTACGCCGTCCACATCCCCGACCATCTCTTCGATCGAGCCGTCTACCGCCGCGCCGTGGAGGACATCCGCGCCCAGCGTGTGACACCGGCAGCCGCTTCACCCCGAGCAACCCGCCGGCCCCGCCGCTCGCGTGGCTGAATCGTCCCTCCCCGCTGTCCGTCCGACAGGAGTCCACACCCGATTGCCTTCGCGTACTCCCTCTGCCGTCCCCTATGTCCTGGCCGCGCCCGGCCACCTCGCCGGCGGGGGAGACTGGGAGCATCTGACCGAACTGCTACAGCGCGGCCACGGCTGGCACAACGTGTCCACCATCGACCAGCACACCGCGCTGACCAGCCCCGACAGGCGCCTGCACCTCCTCCACAACCGGCGTGCGGGCTGGACCTGGAACCTGCGTGCCACCGACCCGGACGGGCGGGAGTGGGAAGCGCTGCTCGGCGCGCATCTCCCCGTCGAGTACGTCACCACCATCGTCGACGCCATGCGCGAACCGCCAACCACCGGCATCCACAGGGTCCTTGACCCGCTGCTGGAGGCAGGCTGGCTCCCGGACGGCGCCGGCCCCGCCTCCACGGCTGTGTCACCGGACGGCCTGGTCCGCGTCACCGAACAACCCGCTCACCCCGACACACCGGTACCGTGGCGCGCCGAGTGCACGGTGAACGGGTACCGCTGGTGGACGGCCTCCTTCAGCACCCATACCCCGCCCGGTGTCGTCACGGCGTTCACCCGCAGTCTCGCCCGCGACGATCCGCTGCCGCGGATGGCCATCGGAACACCGTTGCACGGCTGCGGGCCCTACACCCGCCTGGCCCGGACATCGCACGGGTGGGACGACGAGCAAGCGCTGCTCGAAGCCCGGATCGCCGACGCCCGCACCAAGCGGGCCACCGGCCCGAAGGCCGTTGCCGGGCCGCCGAAGATCGCCTCGCCGACTCCGGCCAGCCGTCACCACTGACCCGCGCGCCACCGCCGTCTTCGTTCCCCTTCACCTTCTTCGTCCAGGAGCCTTCCGTACCCCGTACGCCTCCTCGTACTGCGCCACCGCCGATCGCCGCTGAGCGTCCGCCCCGTCTGGCCGTCTTCCTCTTCCGCCGTTACCTGCGCTCCGGTATCCCCGTCCGCCCCGACCACACCGTGCCCTTGGCCGGCACGCGCCCCGAGACCGTGCTCGCCGAGGCCCGCCGCATCGGCCACCGCCACCACCACTGAGCCCCGACTCCGCGCTCTGGAGGAGCATGACCCACCCCACCGTGAACCCGGTGCTGCTGGCCGACGAGATCACCCGTCAGCTCGGCCGGCTCACCGAACACCTCGCCCAACTACCCCCCGCCGAGGCCACGTCGGTCATCGCGCGCATTCTCGATCCGAACGAAGGAGTCCTCGGCGGCATCACCGCTCTCGTGGGCGCCGGCAGCCAGTTCGCCAAGACCCAGGCCGAGCACGGACGGCTTCCGGCAGAGGTGTGGCTCGCTCTCGGCCGCGCGGCGAACGAACTCGACCACATCGTCTACGACCTCGACGAACACCGCGCAACCCTGCGCCACATCAGCCAGCAGCCCACCCCGACGGCGGCGAAGCCGCCGGCCCCGGCTCCGCTGGTCGTGCGGCGGCACCGGTGAAGAGGAAGCAGTGGGCCGGCTGGGGCCCGGGCGAGCAGCCCGAGCAGCACTACCTCATCGAACCCCGGGCCCTCGCCGGCGGCGGCGACATCCGGCACGTCTCGGAGTACCTGCGCGCCTCCGGCTGGCGTGAGCGCTCCGAGAAGGACGGCCCGCTGGCGCTGGAGAGCCCGGACCGCACGGTCCGCGTCTCCTACGACCCGTACATCCAGCCGGGCGGCTGGGCCATTCGCGGCGCAGCCCGGGGGCACCAGGCCACATGGTGGGCCACGCTGGGCCGGCAGACCCCGGTGGAGATCGTCGCCGGGCTGACCGACGCCCTGACCCAGACCCGGTCCTCCCACGCTCCCGACGTGTGGGCGCCGCTCAAGGAGCAGCGCTGGCAGCTGCAGTCCGAGGGCCGCCACTACACGGCCACGAGCCGGGACGGTGCGGCATGGCTGCACTTCCGCCAGGACACGACCGGTAACGCCCTGTGGTGGTCCGGGGCGGGCGACCCGCACGGCAGCGGCTGGAGCGCCCAGTTCGCCCCCACCACCCCGATGCACCTCGTCGCTGCCTTCTCCGCCGCGCTGGCCAGCCCGGAACCGGTGATGCGCCCCCGCGGGCGCGTCCCGCACACCGCCAAGATCTACACCACGTCCATGTCGGTCCTGCCTTCCCAGCTCAGCGCCTGGCAGCAGGCCCGGATCACCGCCGCCCGCGCCACCACCTGGGCCCACTCCTGGAACTCCGGCCAGCCACGGACCGCACCGCGACCCCACACCCCCGCCAGCGGAACCCGCGCCCGCCGCTGACCCTGCCCCGCCGACCGCCCAAGAGCCCTGTGCGCACCCCGCCCGTAGACACCGTCCACGCCGCCTCACTCCTCTCCCTCAACGCCGGCTACCCGTCCAGGAGGCCCAGGCTCACCCTGTCCGCGGACACACCGCCAAATGCCCGGAGGCGGGGCCGATGCCGGTAAGCCAGCAGCAGTTCACGGCCTTCGCCGACACCCACGTCTGGCGGATCCCCTTCGACACCATTTCCCGCCACCTCGCCGGGCCCGGCGACGGACGCCACGTCACCCACCGCCTGGCCGCCGCCGGATGGCGGCGCACCTCCGACCCGCTCAGCCCGAAATCGTCCTCACCAGCCCGGACCTGTCGGCCCGCCTGGAGGTGGCGAGCCAGTTCACGCCCACGCACGCCGTCGCCGGTTTCATCACCGCCCTGACCAGCGCCGAGCCGCTCCTGCGCGGCTGGGGACAGCACGGCTGGCCGTTCGGCGTCCGGCACGAGCAAACCCGCCGCACCGGCACCGCCGTCGCCGACGCCCACCAGCAGCGCACCAAGGACATCCAGGCCCGCATCCGCGCCGCCCGCCGCCGGCGCCCGGCCACCGTCCCCTCCCCGGC
>NZ_JAHHIU010000288.1 GCF_024539815.1 Streptomyces hayashii | reverse complement strand
CTCCCCCACCTACAGCTGCCCACCGCCGGCCGAAGTCGGTGTCGCGGCGCCCCATGAATCCCGCATGCCCTGTCAGGGCTGACGAGCCCCCGCTCGGAAAGGTCGTGAGACGAGATGGAGACGGTCGGTGTCATCGGACTCGGCGTCATGGGTGCGCCCATGGCGGCGAACCTGCTCAAGGCCGGGTTCGACGTCGTCGGGTACAACCGGTCGCCCGGTCCGGTGGATCACCTGGTCGCCGCCGGCGGCAGGTCGGCCGGCAGCATCGCGGACGTGACCGCACGGGCCGACGCGATCCTCACCGTGCTGCCGGACTCGCCCGATGTGGAAGAGGTGCTGCTCGGAACGGACGGTGTCCTCGCCCATGCGCGGGAGGGACTGCTGCTGGTCGACTGCAGCACCGTCCGGCCCGGGACCGCCCGGACCGTCGCCGACGCGGCTCGCAGGGCCGCAGTCCGGCCCCTGGACGCGCCGGTCAGCGGCGGCGAGCAGGGCGCGATCGACGGCACACTGTCGATCATGGTCGGTGGCCGGGAGGAGGACTTCATCGCGGCCGGACCGCTGTTCGACGCGGTGGGCCGGACAGTGGTCCACGTGGGCGGTGACGGCGCGGGACAGACCGTCAAGGCGGCCAACCAGATGATCGTGGGCGGGGTCATCGGCGTCGTCTCGGAGGCGCTCGTCCTGCTGGAGGCCAGTGGCGTGCCCGCCGACTCGGCCCTCTCGGTCCTCAAGGGGGGCCTGGCCGGCAACCAGGTCATGAACGTGAAGGGCGACAGCATGCTGGCCCGCTCCTTCGAGCCGGGTTTCCGCATCGACCTGCACCACAAGGACCTCGGCATCGCCCTCGACGTCGCTCGTGCGACCGGTGTCGCCACACCCCTGACCGGCGTCGTCGCGCAGCTCCTGACCGCGGCCCGTGCCCGGGGCCTGGGGTCCCTGGACCACAGCGCGCTCCTGCTGCTCGTGGAGGAACTCGCCGGCCGCGCGCCGGCACGTGAGGTCCGCGCGTAGCACCGCACGATCGACGAGCCCGAGAGGAGACCGGAGCATGGCACGGCAACAGGAGATCCGGAGTGTGCTGGCGACAGTCCCCTACAGCGAGGCCGAACTCGACCAGCTGCGCGCGGTGTTCGCGCCCGCACCGGTCACCGTGGCCTCCGCGCGGGACGACGCGGCGATCGCCGAGGCCCTCGCACACGTCGATGTCGCCGTCATAAAGGGCGACCTGGACCAGCGTCACGTGGCGGCGCCGAACCTGCGGTGGGTTCACTGTGACCACGCCGGCCTGACACGTTCGGCGATGCCCGAGGTGTTCGAGAAGGGGCTGCTGGTCACCGGCTCGGCCGGGCGCTCGGCCGCGGCGCTGGCCCAGCACGTGTTCTTCTTCGCGCTGTCGCTGGCCTTCGACGCCTACGGTCTGCACGACCAGCACCGCCGGCACGTCTGGCGCGGGCTGGAGGACTACGATGCGCGGCTGAGCCTGTGGGGCCGGACGATGGGGATCATCGGCCTCGGCCACACCGGCGCAGAGGTCGCCAAACTGGCCAGGGCGTTCGGCATGCGGGTGCTCGCCCACCGGCGCCGGGACGTGCCGGCCCCGGACACCGTGGACCGGCTGTACTGCGCGGAACTCGGCGACACGGTGGAGCCGCTGTTGCGGGAGAGCGACATGGTGGTGATCGCGGCGCACCTGAGCGACGAGACGTACCACCTCATCGGCGCGCCCGAGTTGAAGCTGATGAAGCGGACCGCCTGTCTGATCAACATCGCGCGCGGGGCGATCGTCGACGAGCCGGCGCTCGTCGCCGCCCTGGAGGCCGGAGTCATCGCGGGCGCCGCGTCCGACGTCTTCGAAACCGAACCGCTGCCGCCCGACGCGCCGGTCTGGGACGCCCCCCGCATGATCATCACGCCCCACATGACACCGCGGTTGCCGGACCGGACCCAGCGCTCCATCGACGTCATCACCGAGAACGTCCGCCGCTACCGAGCCGGGGAAGCCCTGCTGAACGCGCTCGAACCCCACCACGTGTTCAGCCGCCGGGTCTCGGAGGGGCCCACCGCGTGAACGGACACGACGCCGGCACCAACCGATTGGGATGAGGGTCATGACCTACTGGTGGCAGGAACGTCCGATGCGTCTCGTGCAGACCAACCTGCGGGAGACCGACGTCACGATCGACCCCGAGCGGTACGTCGAGTCGCTGCGGGAGTTCTCCGCGAACGTGGTCCTGTTCAACGTCGGCGGCATCGTCGCCAACTATCCCACCGAGCTTCCGTTCCAGTACCGCAACCCCCTGCTGCGGGGCGACTTCCTGGGCGAGGTCATGGAACGCGCGCACGCCGCCGGCATCAGGCTCATCGCGCGGTTCGACTTCAGCAAGGTCAACGAGGCCATCGCGGCCGACCGGCCGGACTGGCACTACAAGAGCCTGGCGGGCGAGTCGGTCACCTACAACGGACAGGTCCACACCTGCCTCAACGGGGCGTACCAGCAGGAGCATTCACTGGAGATCCTCGCGGAGGCGGCCTCCCGCTACCCCATCGACGGGGTCTTCATCAACATGCACGGCTACCAGACCCGCGACTACAGCGGCACGTACCACGGCATCTGCCAGTGCGACAACTGCGCACGGCGCTTCGGGCAGGAGCGATTGCCCCGCTCCGAGGACGATCCGCTGTACCCCGCCTACGAGGACTTCAAGTCCCGTACGGTGGCCGAGCTGTTCGAGCGCCGGGCCGCCACGGTGAAGGCCGTCCGGCCGTCCATCGCCACCTGCAACTACACCTCGGCGGGGACGGACGTCTTCCGGCTGGAGTCCGGCACGCACATGGTCGACGGCCTGCCGGACTTCCCCTACTCGGCCAGTCACCACGTCCGGCTGGTCTGCGACAGCTGGCCGGGCATGGCGGTGAGCAACGCAGCGGTCCACTTCGTGGACTTCCCCATGCGGCACTCCGGGGTCTCGCCGCACCTGACGGCCCTCCGGCTCGCCCAGGACACCGTGCACGGGGGCTGGCTGGACTTCTACGTGATGGGCGCCCTGGACGCGCAGGAGGACCGGCGGTGCTTCGGCCAGGTCCGCGACCTGTACGCGTTCCACGCCGCACACGAGCGGTACTACACCGGCACCACGTCGCTCGCGGACGTGTGTCTGGTCCAGCCGAAGGAGCCGGGACCCGAGTTCTTCGGGGTGTTCTGCATCCTGGCCGAACACCACGTGCAGTTCGACGTGGTCCGCGAGGACGTCGCCGACCGGGAACGACTGCGGCGCTACGCCGCCGTGGTCGTGCCCGACCCCCGGCTGAACGTCGACACGGACCGCCCCGTCCTCACCACGGGAACCACCGAAGCCACGGGAGCCACCCGCGCCACGCAGGTGCAGGGCGCGTACTTCGCCGTCCGGTCGGACGACAAGAAGGCGCTCTCCGGTCTGGACGACCTGGACCTGGTGTACCTCTACGGCGCGTTCGAGCCCTACGAGGGCGAGGGCGAGCCCTTCCTGGCGTACATCCCGCCGCACATGTTCGGTCCCCCCGAGAAGTGCTACTACACGGAGGTCACCGACACCCCCGGGCTGGTGCGCACGCAGTCCGGCGACGTGGTGATCCCCTGGAACATCGGCGCCCACTACGACCAGTACGCGAACGACGGCCACGCACGCCTGGTGATGGCTGCCCTGCGCGACCTGCTCGGCCTGAAGCCGCGGCTCGCCACCGACGCACCCGCGGTCGTCGAGGTGGTGGCACGTGACAACCCCGGCGCCGGGGCCCTCCTCGTCAGCCTCGTCAACCTCACCGGTCAGTCGGGCACGGCCTTTCACGCACCGGTCCCGGTCCGGGACATCGTCGTCCGCCTCGCCACCGACCGCACACCGCTGCGCGCCCACGCGCTGCGCGCCGGGGTCGAGGTTCCGCTGTCCCTCGGCGAAGGCACGGTCTCGCTGACCCTGCCGGAGCTGTCGCTCTTCGAAACCGTCGTCATCGAATACCGGGAGTAGCGCCGTGGAGGCCTGTGTCATCCGCGACTTCGTCGCCGTCCTCGGCAGGGAGAACGTCCTCACCGAGCCGACCGAGCTGCGCACCTACGAGTGCGACGGCCTGACGGGCTGTCGCGTGGTTCCCGCGCTGGTCGCCCTGCCGGGGACGGCGGGCGAGGTGGCGGCCGCCGTGGAGGTCTGCGCCCGCCACGGCATCCCCTTCGTGGCGCGCGGCGCCGGCACGGGTCTGTCCGGTGGGGCCCTGCCGGTCGCCGAGGGTGCGGTGATCTCCCTGCAGCGGCTGCGCCGGGTGCTCGACGTCGATCCGGTGAACCGGCGGGCCGTCGTGGAACCCGGGGTCACCAATCGCGAGATCAGCCGGGCCGCGGCGCCGCACGGCCTGTACTACGCGCCGGATCCGTCCAGTCAGCAGGTGTGCACGATCGGCGGGAACGTGGCGGAGAACTCCGGCGGCGCGCACTGCCTCAAGTACGGCTTCACGGTCCACCACGTCCTCGCCGCCGACGTGGTGCTCGCCGACGGCACGGTGACGACGCTGGGCGGGGACTCGCCGCAGCAGCCCGGCTACGACCTGCTCGGCGCGTTCATCGGATCCGAGGGCACCCTCGGCGTGGTCACCCGGGTCGTGGTCCGGCTGCTGCCGAAGCCGGCCACCGTCTCGACGGTGGTGGCGGACTTCGCCACCGTGGCCGCGGCGGGCGACACCGTCACCGCGGTCATCGCCGCCGGCATCGTCCCGGCCGCCGTGGAAATGCTGGACAGCCTCACCGTCCAGGCGGTCGAGGCGGCTGTCGGCGCGGGGTACACCCTGGACGCCGCGGCGGCGCTCGTCGTCGAACTGGACGGCCCGGCCGACGAGGTCGCCGAACAGTTCGACCAGGTCCTCGCACTCTGCCGACGGCACGGCAGCACCAAGCTGCGCGTGGCCGGCGATCAGGCCGAACGGGAGCTCATCTGGCGAGGCCGCAAGGCGGCGTTCGCCGCGGCGGGACGGCTCAGCCCGGACTACATCGTCCAGGACGGGGTGGTTCCGCGCGGGAGGCTGGGCGAGGTGCTGGTCAGGATCGCGGGCATGGCCGACGAGGCGGGTCTGCGGGTGGCGAACGTGTTCCACGCGGGCGACGGCAACCTGCACCCCCTGGTGCTGTACAACGGGGCGGCCGGCGAGCTGGAGCGGGCCGAGCGCCTGTCCACGGCGATCGCGGAACTCTGTGTGGAACTGGGCGGCTCCCTGTCCGGGGAGCACGGCATCGGCACGGACAAGGCGTGCTCCATGCCGGCGATGTTCACCGAGGACGATCTGCACACGATGCAGCGCCTGCGGACCGCGTTCGACCCGGCGGGGCTGTGCAATCCCGGGAAGATCTTCCCTACCCCGCGTCTGTGCGGTGAGCGCCCCGGCCCCTACCGGCCGCACCCGCTGGAGGCCGCGGGGGTGATCGACCGATGGTGACCCGTCTGCGGCCGACGACGCTCGTCGAGCTGAGGGACGCGGTACGGGACGGCCCGCGCCGCCTGCTGATCACCGGCGCCGGCACCGCGGCCGAGTGGGGCGGCACGCCGGCCCCGTACGACGCCGTCCTGGACGTCACCGGGCTGAACGCCGTCCTGGCGTACCAGCCGTCCGACCTGACCGTCACGGTCCAGGCCGGCCTGCCGCTCGCCGCGTTGCAGGAGATCCTCGCGGCGAAGGGACAGCAGGTGGCGCTCGACGCCGGCCGGATCGCGCGCGGGGCGACGGTCGGCGGGCTGCTCGCCACGGCCGACGGCGGCCCGGCCCGGCACACCTACGGCACCCTGCGCG
Organism: Streptomyces hayashii; assembly: GCF_024539815.1. Taxonomy (GTDB): domain Bacteria; phylum Actinomycetota; class Actinomycetes; order Streptomycetales; family Streptomycetaceae; genus Streptomyces; species Streptomyces hayashii. The sequence goes on along the minus strand of NZ_JAHHIU010000288.1, from coordinate 4,613 downwards.
ACTGCGTCATCGGGGTGACCGTCGTACTGGCCGACGGCACCGTCGCGCGTTCGGGCGGGCAGGTCATCAAGAACGTCGCCGGGTACGACCTGGCGAAGCTGTTCCACGGTTCGCTGGGCACGCTCGGCGTCATCGCCGAAGTGACCCTGCGGCTGCACCCGTTGGCCGCGGCGTCGTGCACCGTGGCCGCCGCCTGCACACCGGAGCGGAGCCTGGAGCTCGCCGGCCGGATGATGCGGGACGGCCTGGAGCCGGTGGCGCTGGAGTGGTACGACGGCCGTCTGCTGGCCCGCTTCGACGGCACCGCCTCCGGCGTGACCCGCCGGGCCCGTGCCACGGGGTTCGAGGAGGCCGAACCCTCGGTGTGGCGGGAGGTGGCCGACGTGTCGCTGGGCGAACCCGGCGACACGGTCTTCCGGAGCGGCACCCTGCCCGGTCTGTGGCCCTGGGTGGCGGCCCGGGTGCGAGCGCGGGCCGATTCGTCACCGGTCCTGAGCAGCAGCCTCGGGGCGGGAGTGCACACGGTTCGGCTGAGGGACACCACCGCCTCCGCCTTCCACCGGCTCCGCGAGGACATCGCGGGGCGAGGGGGCAGCACGATCGTCCTGCGACGTGGGACCGAGGCGCCGGCGTGGGGTCCGCCGCCGGCGTCCGTAGCCGTGATGCGGGCCGTCAAGCAGCGGTTCGACCCGTCGGACCGATTCGGCGCCGGAAGGTTCACCCCATGGTTCTGAACTCGTTCGACGAGACGAATCCGCCCCGCAGGGAGTTGCTGGACGACTGTGTCCACTGCGGCTTCTGCCTGCCCAGCTGCCCCACGTACCTGCTGGACGGCAAGGAGATGGACTCGCCCCGTGGCCGCATCCACCTGATGGACCTGGCCGACCGGGGCGAGGTACCGCTGGACGCCACGTTCGCCCGGCACATCGACGGATGCCTCGGCTGCATGGCCTGTGTCACCGCGTGCCCCTCCGGAGTGAAGTACGACCGGCTGCTGGAGGCGACCCGGCCGCAGGTCGAACGCAACGTCCCCCGCGCGCCCACGGACGCCCTCTTCCGCCGACTGGTCTTCAGCCTGTTCCCCTACCCGAACCGCCTGCGCGCGGCCACGGTGCTGGGTCTCCTCTACCAGCGCACCGGTGTGCAACGCGTCCTGCGCCGGCTTCTCCCTCCCCGGCTCCGCGCGCTCGACGCCCTGCTGCCCCCCGTACGCCTGCGCGCCCTGTTCTCCCGCACCCCCGTCTTCGTGCCCGCACGCACCGAGCGCCGGCTACGGGTCGCGCTGCTGACCGGATGCGCGCAGCGGGTCTACTTCGGCCATGTCAACGCCGCGACCGTACGGGTCCTGTCCGCCGAGGGCTGCGACGTCGTCGTCCCGCCCCGCCAGCCGTGCTGCGGCGCCCTCAGCATGCACGCGGGCCTGGACTCCGACGCGGCACGGCGCGCCCGGGCCACCATCGACGCCCTCGGCGACCTGGACGTGGACGCGGTCGTCGTGAACGTCGCCGGGTGCGGATCCACGCTCAAGGAGTACGGCGAGTTGCTGGGCGACGATCCCGATTACGCCGAGCGGGCCGAGTCGTTCTCGGCGAAGGTCCGGGACGTCCACGAGCTGCTCGCCTCGCTCGATCCGGTGGCCCCGCGCAGTCCGCTGCCGATCCGGGTGGCGTACCACGACGCCTGCCACCTGGCCAACGCACAGCGCATCACGACCCAGCCCCGGGAACTCCTGGGCACCATCCCGGAACTGACGCTGGTGGACGTGGCGGAGCCGGAGATCTGCTGCGGCTCGGCCGGGATCTACAACCTGGTGCAGCCCGAGCCGGCCGAACGGCTGGGCCGCCGCAAGGCCGACAGCCTTCTCGCCGGCCGGCCCGACGTGATCGCCACGGGCAACGCGGGCTGCCTCCTGCAGATCCGCCGCCACTCAGGCGCCGGCATTCCCGTCGTCCACCCGGTCGAACTGCTCGACGCCTCCCTCCGCGGAGATACGTCGATGCTGCCCACCCCACCACCTGACAGCCTCACGTGACGCCCGGCGGCGCCATGCCCGTGTCGAGGTGTCCGGCGGCGTCTCGGACCAGGATCGGTGGGGCGCCCGTCCGGACGAGCCGGTTCGTGGTCACCGCCCACAGTTCACTGAGGAGCAGTGGTCTCGAACCATGTGGGTTCGTCGGAGAGCGCCTGCTTGATGCGGAACACCTGCCGTTCGCGCATCGGCGGCAGAGCGTCCAACTCGAACCAGCCCACGGCGACGGACTCGTCGTCGTTGACGCGGGCCTCGCCCCCGACGGCCCGGCAGCGGAAGGTGACGTCCATGAACTGGCACCGGTCGCCGTTCGGGTACTCCACACGCTTCCCCGCACGCACCAGGACGACGCGCTCGGGGACGCAGTGCACGCCCGCCTCCTCGTGGACCTCCCGGACCGCGCAGTCGGCGGGCTGCTCGCCGGGGTCCGGGATGCCGCTGATCACGGTCCACTGACGGTTGTCCGCGCGCTGGCACAGCAGCACCCGTCCCTCGTCGTCGAAGACGACGGCGCTGACGCCGGGCAGCCAGAGCAGGTGATGACCGGCGGAGGCCCGTATCTCGGTGATGAAGTCAGGAGTCGGCATGGCCCGACCCTAACCGGGTGGGCGGGCTAGCTCGCCGCGTTCCGTCGGGTCCGCACCCCCGCGGCGACCGCCCAACCCAGACCGCCTGCCGCGACGAGCACCAGGAGCATCTCGGGCAGGATCCCGAGCTTCGTGGCCGGTGTCTCCGAGGAGCGCAGCGGCACCTTCTGCACCAGGGAGTCCGCGACGAACATGCCGGTCTTCTGGGTGATCCTCCCGTCGGGCATGATGATCGCGCTGACCCCGCTGGTCACGGGCACCGTGACGGTCCGGCTGTGCTCGACGGCGCGGACCCGGGACATGGCGAGCTGCTGGTAGGTCATCTCGCTGCGGTCGAAGGTGGCGTTGTTGCTGGGCACGGAGATCAGCTGCGCGCCGTCGGTGACCTCGGAGCGCACGGCCCAGTCGAACGCGGCCTCGTAGCAGGTGACCAGGCCGACCTTGGCCCGGTCCATGTCGAACACGCCCGGCTCGGTGCCCCGGCTGAAGTCCTGGTGGACCATCGACGTCCAGTCGCTGTTGATCGCTCCGATGAGGGAGCGCAACGGCAGGTACTCGCCGAACGGCTGGACCTGGCGCTTGTCGTACGTCTGGGTGGGACCCTTGACCGGGTCCCACAGGACCTGCTCGTTGTAGAGCCTGCCGTCGCGTTCGACGACGGCGCCGACCGAGACGGGCACGCCGATCGCCTTGGCCGCGCGGTCGATGACGACGGCGGCGTCGGCGTTGGCGAAGGGGTCGATGTCGGAGGAGTTCTCGGGCCACAGCACGAAGTCGGGCCGGGGCTTCTTGCCCGCCGCGACCTCGGCGGCCAGTCGCTCGGTCTCCCGCGCGTGGTAGTCGAGGACGGCCCGGCGCTGGGCGTTGAACTCCAGGCCGAGCCGGGGGACGTTGCCCTGGATGAGGGCGACCGTCGCGGTGCCGTCCTCGGCCTTGTCGCTGACCTGCGTGCGGGCGGCCACGGCCGCCACGACGGGGACGGCCATGCTGAGCAGGGCGACCGCGGCCGCCGAGCGCCGCAGCTCGCCCGTGCGCCGCCGGTCCAGGACGAGGCGCACGATCTCGTAGAGGCCGAAGCCGCACAGAACGACCCCGAAGCCGAGCACGGGGGTGCCGCCGAGCGCGGCGAGGGGCAGGAAGACGCCGTCGGCCTGGCCGAAAGCGATCTTGCCCCAGGGGAAGCCGCCGAACGGAGCACGCGCGCGTGCCGCCTCGCCGGCGATCCAGAGCGCCGCCGCCCACACCGGCCAGGCCGGGAGCTTGGAGACGGCGGCGATGCCCACGCCGACCAGGGCGACGAAGATCGCCTCGATGGCCACCAGGGCGAGCCAGGGAACGGGTCCGACCTCCACACCGGTCCACACCAGCAGCGGCAGCAGGAAGCCGAGGCCGAAGAGGTAGCCCAGGCCGAAGGCGGCCTTCCAGCCGCGGCCCCGCAGTACCCAGCCGAGAACGGCGAAGGCCGGCAGCGCCAGCCACCACAGGGTGCGCGGCGGGAAGCTGACGTAGAGCAGCACTCCGGAGAGCGCCGCTGCGGCGGCCGGGACGAGGCGCAGGAGCCGCGCGCCGCGCGTGGCGGGCGCGGTCGGAGGCTCCAGCTGGTCCGGCTGGCCCACGGAGGTTGCGGTGACGGTCACTCCGGGAGTGTACGGCGGGTGACCTTTTGGCCGACAGCGCGGTCTGAGGGGCGGACTGCCCGGCCGCCCACCCGCGTCCGGCCGCGCGTACCGCACCTCCCGCGTCCCCGCACCCCCTCCGAGCTCGGTGTACTCCCTGCGCCACGGAACGGCGCTCCCGTGCCCGCGTCCGACCGCCGGGCGCGCGCTGGGCGTGCCGGGACGGGCGTACAACCCGGCGCAAGTCATCCACAAACCGCCCATCAGCCGTTACGGTGTGGCAGAGCTCCGGTCGCGCGCGTGCGGCCGGGGTCCGTCACGGTTCAGGTCCGTCACGGGTTCAGGCTCACGGTCGGGGGGCGACCGGGTTCGGGGGCGGGG
>NZ_JAHHIU010000287.1 GCF_024539815.1 Streptomyces hayashii | reverse complement strand
CGCCCGTCCCGCCCGGCCTCGTCGAGCGCGCGTCGATCCGCCGTACGGGCCGCCCGTCCCCGGCGCCTCAGAAGAACACCCCGCACCTCAGCAGCACGTTCGCGTAGGGCCGTGCCTCGCCCGTGCGGACCACCAGACGGGCCCCCGCCGACAGTTCCTTCAGCCGCTCGTGCGAGACGTAGGTCAGGGACGTGAAGCGGTCCGCGAGGAGGCCGGCGGCCGAAGGGTTGGCCTCCCGGACCTCCGCCGCCGCCGTGGCTCCCTCCACCACCAGTTCGGCGAGCAGCCCGTCGACCACCTCCTCGAACGACGGCACCCCCGCCCGGAAAGCGAGGTCGACGAGGCGCGGCCCGTCCGGTATCGGCATGCCCGCGTCGCACACCAGCACCCCGTCGCCGTGGCCCAACTCGGCCAGCGCCCCGGCGAGATGACGGTTGAGAATCCCCGCCTTCTTCACAGGGCCTCGACCTCCTCGGCGGTCGGGAACGACTCCTGCGCTCCCCGCCGGGTCACGGACACCGCTCCCACCCGCGCCGCGTACGCCGCCGCCTCCGCGAGCGAGGCGCCGCGGCCCAGCCGCCAGGCCAGCGCCGCGGTGAACGCGTCGCCCGCCCCCGTCGTGTCCACGGCGTCGACCTTCACCGGGGCGACGCGCTGCACGCCACCGTCCGCGGACGCCACCAGCGCGCCCTGCGCGCCCAGCGTGACGACCACCGACCGCGGCCCCTTCGCGAGCAGGAGCCGCGCCCAGTCCTCCGGCCCGGAGGCCGCGTCGCCCGCCTCGCCGAGGATCACCTTCGCCTCGTGCTCGTTGACGATCAGCGGGTCGCATGCGGCGAGCAGCACGACGGGGAGCGGGCGCGGCGGGGAGGGGTTCAGCACGAACCGGCTGTCCGGCCCCAGGCTCGCCGCCACCGCCACGACCGTCTCCAGCGGAATCTCCAGCTGCGCCGACACCACCCGTGAGGTGTGGAAGAGCTCGCTCGCGGCATGGACGTCCGCCGGGGTCAGCCGGCCGTTCGCGCCCGGAGAGACCACGATGCTGTTGTCCCCCGACGGGTCCACGGTGATCAACGCGACGCCCGTGGGCGCCCCGCCCGTCAGCACGTTCGCCGTGTCGACTCCGGCCGCCCGCTGCGCGTCGAGCAGCAGCCGCCCGTGGGCGTCGTCGCCGACCCGGGCCAGCAGGGCGGTGCGGGCCCCGAGCCGGGCGGCCGCGACGGCCTGGTTCGCGCCCTTGCCGCCGGGGTGCACGGCCAGGTCGGAACCGAGCACCGTCTCCCCGGCCGCCGGCCTGCGCTCGACGCCGATCACCAGGTCGGCGTTGGCCGACCCCACCACCAGCAGGTCGTAGTCGTGCATGGAAGAACTCCCCTGATACGTGACGTGAGGCGGGCGGTCCGTACGAGGACCGCCCGCCTTCCGTTCGATGTCAGCCGCTGAACCCGGCCACGTTCGCCTCGGTGACCACCTTCACGGGCACCTTCACCGTCTCCTCGACCTTCTTGCCCCGCAACGCCTTCAGCGCGTTGTCCACGGCGATCCTGCCGAGCTGGGACGGCTGCTGCGCGACGGACGCGTACAGCGTCCCCTGTTCGACGGCCTTGAGACCGTCGGGGGTTCCGTCGAAGCCGACCACCTGGACGGACTTGCCGGCCTTGGAACCCAGCGCCTTGATCGCGCCGAGTGCCATCTCGTCGTTCGCGGCGATGACGCCCTGGACGTCCGGGTGCGCCTGGAGCAGGTTCGACATCACGTCGAGGCCCTTGGTGCGGTCGAAGTCGGCCGGCTGCTGGGCGAGCACCTGGATGCCGGGGTAGGCCTTGAGGCCCTTGGCGAAGCCCGCCGCCCGCTCCCGGGCGGCGGAGGTGCCGGCCTGGCCCTGGAGGATCACGATCTTGCCGGTGCCGCCCAGCTTCTCGGCGACCGTCTTCGCGGCCAGTTCACCGCCCGCCACGTTGTCGGAGGCGACCAGCGCGTCCACCGGAGCCTTGTTGACGCCCCGGTCGACGGCGACGACCGGGATCTTCGCCTTGTCGGCGGCCTTCACCGAGTTGCTCGCCGCGTCCGAGTCCACCGGGTTGACGATGATCGAGTCGTAGCCGGAACTGGTGAAGTTCTGCAGCTGGTTGGCCTGCTGCGAGGCGTCGTTCTGTGCGTCGGTGACCGTCAGGTCCACGCCCAGCTTCTTCGCCTCGGCCTTCGCGCCGGACTGGATCTGCACGAAGAACGGGTTGTTCAGGGTGGACAGCGCCAGGCCGATCCGCGGGTTCGCGCTCGGGGAGTTCCCGCCGTGCAGGAAGGAGGTCGCGCCGACGACCGCCACGGTGACGACGGCCGCGAGACCGTACGTCGCCGCCTGGCGGCCCTTGCCGCCGCCGCCCGCCCCGGCCGCCGCCGGGGTCGCGCCCGCCTTGCGGCGCAGGGTGTCGAGCAGCACCGCCAGCGCGATGACGACGCCGATGACGACCTGCTGCCAGAACGCGGAGACGGAGAGCAGGTTGAGCCCGTTGCGCAGCACCGCCAGGATCAGCGCGCCGATCAGGGTGCCCGAGGCCTTGCCGGTGCCGCCGGCGAGGGAGGCCCCGCCGATGACGACCGCGGCGATGGCGTCCAGCTCGTAGCCGTCGGCGGCCTGCGGCTGCGCGGACGACAGCCGGGAGGCGAGCACGACGCCGGCGGCGGCCGCGAAGACGCCGGACAGGGCGTAGATGGCGAGCTTCTGCCGCTTCACCCGCAGACCCGACAGCCGGGCGGCTTCCTCGTTGCCGCCGATGGCGTACATCGAACGCCCGATGTAGGTGCGGCCGAGCACGAACGCGGCGATCAGCCCCATCACGATCATCACGAGCACCGGGACCGGCAGCCAGCCGCCGAGGGTGTCGCCGAGGTGCGAGACGGAGTCGGGGAAGGCGATCGGCGAGCCCTTGGAGATCACCAGGGACAGACCGCGGGCGACCGAGAGCATCGCGAGCGTCGCGATGAACGGCGGCAGTTTGCCGTAGGCGATGAGGAAACCGTTCACCAGACCGGCGACGATGCCGGTGGCGACGGCCAGGAGCAGCGCTATGACCACCGGGACGCCGTGCTGGGTGGCGCTCCAGGCCAGCACGGTCGCCGACAGCGCCGCCACCGAGCCGACCGACAGGTCGATGCCCGCCGAGACGATCACGAACGTGACGCCGAAGGCGAGGATGGCGGTCACGGCCGCCTGGACGCCCACGTTGAGCAGGTTGTCCGTGGTCAGGAAGTCGCCCGACAGCGCCGACATGGCGATGACGAGGACGATCAGCGCGGTGAGCGCGCCGTTGTCGAGGAGCAGGCGGCGGACCGCCGCGGCGCCGTCGCCGGCGCCCTTCGTGCCGGGATGCGTGTCAGCGGCCACGGCCGGCCTCCACTTCCGTGGTCGTAGGGGTGGTACGGGGGGTTGCGGGCGCGCTGACGGCGAGCGCCATCACCGCGTCCTGGGTGGCCTGCTCGGCAGGCAGTTCGCCGGCGATCCGGCCCTGGGCCATCACCAGCACCCGGTCGCTCATGCCGAGCACCTCGGGCAGATCGCTGGAGATCATCAGGACCGCGGCGCCGGCCGCCGTCAGCTCGTTGACGAGCTGGTAGATCTCGACCTTGGCGCCGACGTCGATCCCGCGCGTGGGCTCGTCGAGGATCAGCACCTTGGTGTCGGCCAGCAACCACTTGCCGATGACGACCTTCTGCTGGTTGCCGCCGGACAGGGTGCGCACGTGCTGGCCGAGGCCCGCCATCCGCACGCCCAGCTGTGCGGCGATCCGCGCCGCCGCCTCGCGCTGGCCCTTCAGATCCACCAGCCCGCCTCGGGTCGCGGCCCGCATGGTCACGAGCCCGAGGTTCTCCTCGACCGTCTGGTCCAGCACGAGCCCCTGGCCCTTGCGGTCCTCGGGCACCAGCCCGATCCCGGCCGTCATCGCCGCGTTGACGTCGTGCCGTGGGAGGGGGGTGCCCGCGACCCGCACGGTCCCCCGGTCGTAGGGGTCGGCCCCGAAGACGGCCCGTACGACCTCGGTACGACCGGCGCCGACGAGCCCGGCGACGCCGACGACCTCACCGGCGCGCACCTCGAAGGAGACGTCGTGGAAGACGCCGTCGCGGGTGAGCCCCTCGACGGACAGCAGGGCGGCGCCCGTCTCGGCGCGCTCCCTGGGGTACTGCTGCTCGATGGAACGGCCCACCATGAGCCGTACGAGCTCGTCCTGCGGGGTGGAGGCCGGCACCTGTCCGACGCTCCTGCCGTCGCGGATGACCGTGACACGGTCGCCGAGGGCGGCGATCTCCTCCAGGTGATGCGTGATGAACACGATGCCGACGCCGTCCTCGCGCAGCCTGCGCACGATCGCGAAGAGCTTGTCGACCTCCTCGGAGGTCAGCACGGCGGTCGGCTCGTCCATGATGAGCACGCGCGCGTCCAGGCTGAGCGCCTTGGCGATCTCGACCATCTGCAGCCGGGCGATGCCGAGTTCGCGCACCCGCGCGCGGGGCGAGACGTTCACGCCCACCCGCTCCAGCAGGACGGCGGCCTCGGCCTCCATCCGCTTGCGGTCGATCACCCCGAGACGGCGGGGCTGCCGTCCCAGGAAGATGTTCTCGGCGACCGTCAGGTCGGGGACGAGGTTGAACTCCTGGTAGATGGTGGCGATCCCGAGGCGCTCGGAGTCCTGCGCACCGTGGATGCGCACCTCCTCGCCGCCGGCCAGGATCCGACCGGCGTCGGGCCGGTAGGCGCCGGAGAGCATCTTGATGAGGGTGCTCTTGCCCGCGCCGTTCTCACCGAGCAGCACATGCACCTCGCCCCGCCGCAGGTCGAAGTCGACGCTGTCGAGCGCGACCACGCCGGGGAAGGTCTTGCGTATGCCTTCGATGCGCAGCAACTCGTCCGCGTTGCTCACGTCTGGCTCCTGTTCGTTACGGGGGACTCGCCGCACGAGCGGCGTACGACGAGACGGGCGGCGAAGGTGACCGACTGCGGGGGCCGTCCCTCGATGCGGTCGACGAGCGCGCGCACCGCGGCCCGCCCCAGCTCGCCCGTCGGCTGGGCGATCGCCGTGATCGGCGGATCGGTGTGCACGAACCACGGGATGTCGTCGAACGCGGCGAGCGCCAGGTCGTGGGGAACGCGCAGCCCACGCGCGCGGACGGCGTCCAGCGCGCCCAGCGCCATCAGGTTGTCGGCGGCGAACACGACCTCGGGCGGCTCGGGCAGGTCGAGGAAGCCCTCGGTGACCCGCCGTCCGCTCTCGGCCTGGAAGTCGCCCTGTCCCGTGTAGGCGTCCGGGAGGGGGAGCCCGTACTCGGCCAGGGCGGCGCGGAAGGCCTCCACGCGCTCGCTGCCGGTGGTGGTGGCGGCGGGCCCGGCGATGATGGCGAGCCGGCGGTGGCCGAGGCCGTGCAGATGCGCCACGAGGTCGCGCACGGCGGCCCGTCCGTCCGACCGGACCACGGGCACGTCCAGGCCCGGGATCCACCGGTCGACGAACACCATCGGCGTGCCCGCGCGCGCGGCGTCCAGCATCCGCGGGGAGCCGCCGTCGGTGGGGGAGACCAGCAGACCGTCGATCCGGCGGTCCAGCAGCGTCGTGACGTGGTGCTCCTGGAGGTCGGGCCGTTCGTCGGCGTTGCCGATGATCACGCTGTAGCCGAGGGCGCGCGCCTCCTCCTCGACGGAGCGGGCCAGCTCGGTGAAGAAGGGGTTCATCACGTCGCTGATGACCAGGCCGAGGGTGCGGGTCTGGTCGGTGCGCAGCGACCGGGCGACGGCGTTCGGGCGGTAGCCCAGCGCCTCGACCGCGGCCAGCACGCGCGTGCGTGCGTCGTCGCTGACCGACGGATGGTCGTTCAGGACGCGTGACACCGTGGCGACGGAGACGCCCGCCTCGGCAGCGACGTCCTTGATGCTCGCCATCGCCGCTCCACCTCCTCGTGGACTCGGTTCGTGCGCGTCGTGTCGTTCGTGGAATCGATTACATCGACGCGTACGAAGGATTGGAATCGATTACACGGGGGTGAGGCAAGACCCTGGCGTGGCTGAAACCCGATCGTGATGAACGCGCCCCCGTGGGGCCCTAGGCTGCCCTCGACCGTCACGGGTGGCATGCCCGTGCCAAGCGAACCGAGGAGAACAGACATGCGCGTATGCCGGATACTCGGGGCGTCCGCGGGGGCGGCCGCCCTGGTCGGCGCCTCGTTCGCGGCCGCCACCCCGGCCGCCGCCGCGAGCTGCACGGCCAAGGCCCTGGAGACCGTGGTCATCCGTTCCACGACCAGCACCGGCGGCACCGCCCTGGCCCAGCTCAACAAGGGACAGAGCGCCTCGGCCTCCTGCACGATGTACTACGGGACCACCGCGTACGAGAAGTGCGGCATCGTCAGCAAGCGCTGGGTGAAGGTCACCAGGAGCGGCGTCACCGGCTATGTCGTCGGCACCTGTGTGACGATCGGGCAGGACTGACCCGAGGCGACCCGGGCGGCCCTGTCGGTGGCGGACGGTACCGTCGGATCATGTCCCAACAGACGGGGGCCGCCCAGGGGGCGGAAGAGCGGCGGCTCGCCACGCTGGAAGGCGTGCTGGAACGCATCACGTACGCCAACGAGGACAACGGCTACACGGTCGCCCGGGTCGACACGGGCAGAGGCGGCGGCGACCTTCTCACGGTCGTCGGCGCGCTGCTCGGCGCCCAGGTCGGCGAGTCCCTGCGCATGGAGGGCCGTTGGGGCTCCCACCCGCAGTACGGCAAGCAGTTCACCGTCGAGAACTACACGACCGTGCTGCCCGCCACCGTCCAGGGCATGCGCCGCTATCTGGGGTCCGGCCTGGTCAAGGGCATCGGCCCGGTCTTCGCCGACCGCATCACCCAGCACTTCGGCATGGACACCCTGAAGATCATCGAGGAGGAGCCGAAACGGCTCATCGAGGTCCCCGGCCTCGGCCCGAAGCGCACGAAGAAGATCGCCGACGCCTGGGAGGAGCAGAAGGCGATCAAGGAGGTCATGCTCTTCCTCCAGACCGTGGAGGTGTCCACCTCGATCGCGGTCCGCATCTACAAGAAGTACGGCGACGCGTCGATCTCCGTCGTGAAGAACCAGCCCTACCGGCTCGCCTCCGACGTCTGGGGCATCGGCTTCCTCACCGCGGACCGCATCGCCCAGTCCGTCGGCATCCCGCACGACAGCCCGGAGCGGGTCAAGGCGGGCCTGCAGTACGCCCTGTCCCAGGCCACCGACCAGGGCCACTGCTACCTCCCGGAGGAGCGGCTGATCGCCGACGCGGTCAAGCTCCTGCAGGTCGACACCGGCCTGGTCATCGAGTGCCTCGCGGAGCTCGCCGAACCGCCGGAGGACGGCGAGGACCCCGGCGTCGTCCGGGAGAAGGTCCCGGCGTCCGACGGCGGGGAGCCGGTCTCCGCCGTCTATCTGGTCCCCTTCCACCGCGCCGAACTCTCCCTGTCGGCCCAGCTGTTGCGGCTGCTGCGCACCGACGAGGACCGTATGCCGGCCTTCCGTGACGTGGCCTGGGACAAGGCGCTGGCCTGGCTGAGGTCCCGTACGAAGGCCGACCTCGCGCCCGAGCAGGAGGCGGCGGTCCGGCTCGCGCTGACCGAGAAGGTCGCCGTCCTCACCGGCGGCCCCGGCTGCGGCAAGTCCTTCACCGTCCGCTCGATCGTGGAGCTGGCCCGCGCGCGGAAGGCGAAGGTCGTGCTCGCCGCGCCCACCGGCCGCGCCGCCAAGCGACTGGCCGAGCTGACCGGGGCCGAGGCCTCCACCGTCCACCGCCTGCTGGAGCTCAAGCCCGGCGGGGACGCGGCCTACGACCGCGACCGCCCGCTGGACGCCGACCTGGTCGTGGTCGACGAGGCCTCGATGCTGGACCTGCTCCTCGCCAACAAGCTCGTCAAGGCCGTCCCGCCCGGCGCGCACCTGCTCTTCGTCGGGGACGTCGACCAACTCCCCAGCGTCGGCGCGGGCGAGGTGCTGCGCGACCTCCTCGCCGACGGGGGCCCGGTGCCGGCCGTGCGCCTCACGCGCGTGTTCCGCCAGGCGCAGCAGTCCGGCGTGGTGACCAACGCGCACCGGATCAACGCCGGGCAGCACCCGCTCACCGACGGCATGAAGGACTTCTTCCTCTTCGTCGAGGACGACACCGAGGAGGCCGGCCGGCTCACGGTGGACGTGGCCGCGCGCCGCATCCCGGCGAAGTTCGGCCTCGACCCGCGCCGGGACGTGCAGGTCCTGGCGCCCATGCACCGCGGTCCGGCGGGCGCGGGCGCCCTCAACGGCCTCCTCCAGCAGGCCGTCACGCCCGGCCGCCCCGACCTGCCGGAGAAGCGGTTCGGCGGCCGGGTGTTCCGCGTCGGCGACAAGGTCACCCAGATCCGCAACAACTACGACAAGGGCGAGAACGGCGTCTTCAACGGCACCGTGGGCGTCGTCACCTCGCTGGATCCGGTCGACCAGCGCCTGACCGTGCTGACCGACGAGGACGAGGAGGTGCCCTACGAGTTCGACGAACTGGACGAGCTGGCCCACGCGTACGCGGTGACCATCCACCGTTCACAGGGGAGTGAATATCCCGCCGTGGTGATCCCCGTCACCACCGGAGCATGGATGATGCTGCAACGGAATCTTCTGTATACGGCCGTCACCCGCGCGAAAAAGCTCGTCGTCCTCGTCGGCTCCCGCAAGGCGATCGGCCAGGCGGTGCGCACGGTGTCGGCGGGCCGCCGCTGCACGGCCCTGGACTTCCGCCTCGCGGGCCGGTGAGCCCGGCGGTTCCGGGACTTCCGGAGAACGTGTAAAAAATGATCGATCAAATGAGTCACGAAGGTCACAGAGCACTTCCCCAACCGTGACCAAGGCGGCAGGATGAGCTAGTTGGCGGCACTGAGTGCCGCCGATAAGCCCAATGGTCGACCCCGAGTGCACTCTCCTGCGCCAAATGGGGGATGGTAGAGACAGTCAGGGCAACCTCGAAGAAGAGGCACAACGTCGGTGAGGGATGACGTGAGCGAGCACACCAACAACGCTGTAGTACTGCGGTTCGGCGACGGCGAGTACACCTACCCGGTGATCGACAGCACCGTCGGCGACAAGGGCTTCGACATCGGGAAGCTTCGCGCCCAGACCGGTCTGGTGACCCTGGACAGCGGCTACGGCAACACCGCCGCCTATAAATCCGCCATCACGTACCTCGACGGCGAGCAGGGCATCCTCCGGTACCGCGGCTACCCGATCGAGCAGCTGGCCGAGCGGTCGACCTTCCTGGAGGTCGCCTACCTCCTGATCAACGGCGAGCTGCCGACCGTCGACGAGCTCACCGTCTTCCAGAACGACATCACGCAGCACACCCTGCTGCACGAGGACGTCAAGAACTTCTACAAGGGCTTCCCGCGCGACGCCCACCCGATGGCCATGCTGTCGTCGGTGGTGTCCGCGCTGTCCACGTTCTACCAGGACAGCCACAACCCGTTCGACGAGAAGCAGCGCAACCTCTCCACGATCCGGCTGCTCGCCAAGCTCCCGACCATCGCGGCGTACGCCTACAAGAAGTCGATCGGTCACCCGTTCGTCTACCCGCGCAACGACCTCGGCTACGTCGAGAACTTCCTGCGCATGACGTTCTCGGTGCCGGCGCAGGAGTACGACCTCGACCCGGTCGTCGTCTCCGCCCTCGACAAGCTGCTGATCCTGCACGCCGACCACGAGCAGAACTGCTCGACGTCGACGGTCCGCCTGGTCGGCTCGTCCCAGGCGAACATGTTCGCGTCGATCTCGGCCGGCATCAACGCCCTGTGGGGCCCGCTGCACGGCGGCGCCAACCAGTCCGTCCTGGAGATGCTGGAGGGCATCCAGACCAACGGCGGCGACGTCGACTCCTTCATCCGCAAGGTGAAGAACAAGGAGGACGGCGTCCGCCTGATGGGCTTCGGCCACCGGGTGTACAAGTCCTTCGACCCCCGCGCCAAGATCATCAAGGCTGCGGCGCACGACGTCCTCTCGGCCCTCGGCAAGTCCGACGAGCTGCTGGACATCGCGCTGAAGCTGGAGGAGCATGCGCTCTCCGACGACTACTTCGTCTCGCGCAACCTCTACCCGAACGTCGACTTCTACACCGGCCTGATCTACCGGGCCATGGGCTTCCCGACCGAGATGTTCACGGTCCTGTTCGCCCTGGGCCGCCTCCCGGGCTGGATCGCCCAGTGGCACGAGATGATCAAGGAGCCGGGCTCCCGCATCGGCCGCCCGCGCCAGATCTACACCGGTGTCGTCGAGCGGGACTTCGTTCCGGTCGAGCAGCGCTGACGCCTCCGGCGGGGGGCCGGGTCACTTCCGGGCGCCCCTCGTGATGTGCCGCACGTCCTGATGTCCGACTGCCCGGGGCCCTGTCCCGGGCAGTCGTGTGTCCGGGGGCCGGGGGCCGGGAGCCGGGTGTGGTGAGGT
>NZ_JAHHIU010000286.1 GCF_024539815.1 Streptomyces hayashii | reverse complement strand
GGCCGGACCCGCTGGGCCCCCCGCCCGGCCCGCCGTGCCCGGCCCGCCCGTCCTGCGCGCCCCGTCCGGCCTGCGCGTCGTCCGCGGCCCGTCCGTTCAGGAAGCTGAACCGGTGCCGGACCTTGCGGATGCGCCCCTCGTCGTCCAGATACGCGTCGAACGGCACCCGGGCCGTGGCGAACCCCTTCGCCGCCGCCCGCAGCGAGTCCCGTCCGCCCTCCGACGCGGCCCGGGCGGCCACCGCCAGATCGGCGGTCCCGCGATAGTGCCGTACCGCCGTCCCGGCCACCTCGGTCCTCCCCACGTACGTCGCCGTCCGCGTCCCCCGCAGCACCTCGGCAGCGGCGAAGGGATCGGTGACCCCGCCGGTCACCAGATTCCCGTCGGACAGCGTCGCCGTCTCCACCCGCACCCATTTGTCGGCCGGCACCCCCGCGCCCCGGTTCTTCATGAACAGGGCCCCGGGCGCGAGGAGTTCGGTGATCGGCCGGTGCTCGCTGGCCCCGGCCGGATCCTGCGGCAGCAGCACCTTCAGCTCCCCGAGCTGCCGGCGGTAGTCGTACACCCCCTGGCCCCGGATGGTCACCCGGGTCCCGCCGGTGGCCATCTCCATCGAGGTGCGGGCCTTCGACGTGCCCGCCTCGACGAGCGCGTCGGCGGCCCGGTGCAGGATCTCGACGGGGTCGCCGGCCCGCCCGCCCTCGGCGGCGCGCCCGGACGCGGAACACCCGGCGGCGCACACACAAACCCCGGCCACGATCCCCGAAAGGACCACGGCGCCCCTCTGCCTGCGCTGGCGCTCCGTCATGGCCTGTCTACCCCCAGCCGGTAAGTCCGTCACGGGCCTGCTGCCGTACCGGCTAACGACGGCCGAGCGCCCCCCGTCACGCAGGGCCGAAGGCTTGCGACCGCCATGCGGGTCCATCGCCGAAAGTGGGTACCGTTGTTCCTGTGACACAGCAGGACGGCTCGGCCCCTTCCCGCCCCGCCGGGGGACACAGCACCACGACCGTCGAACAGGGCCGGTTCTGCCTGGCCCGCTGCACCTGCGGCTGGCGCGGCCCGGCCCGCAGAGCCAGAAGCATGGCGAGATCCGACGCGGAGTCCCACGTCCGCAGCTGACGTCACCGTTCCGTCACCGCTGGAGCCGGCCGGAACCTGTGGTTCCCTGACCTCGTCTCGCTCGATGAAGCCGACGGGCCGAGGGAAGGCGCAAGGACATGGAACGGCGAAGGTTCATCGCGGGCGGCACGGCCGCCATCGCGGCGGCTGCGACCGCATGCAAGGCGACCGGCGGCAGCGCGAGCTCCTCCGCCCCGGCCACGGCGGGCACGGGCTCCGCGGACTCCGGAACGGCGCTGACGACGACCAGCGTCTCCGCTCCCGCCACCTGGACGGCGCTGGCCCGCGACCTGGACGGCACCCTGGTCCGTCCCGGCGAGGCGTCCTGGGCCGCGGCCCGGCAGCTCTACAACACCCGTTTCGACAGCCTCAAGCCGGCGGCCGTGGCGTATGTCGCCCACGCCGAGGACATCCGCACCGTCATGGCGTACGCCCGCGCCCACCACACCAAGGTCGCGATCCGCAACGGCGGCCACTCCTACGGCGGTTGGTCCTCGGGCGACGGCCGGCTGATCATCGACGTCTCCAAGCTGAGCCGGGTCCGGGCGAGCGGCGGCACGGCCGTGGTCGGCGCGGGCGCCAAGCTGATCGACGTCTACCGGGCGCTCGCCGCCAAGGGCGTCACGATCCCGGCGGGGTCCTGCCCGACGGTCGGCGTCTCCGGCCTGGTGCTGGGCGGCGGCCACGGCGTCGTCTCCCGCGCCTACGGCCTGACCTGCGACAGCCTCACCCGGGCGACGATCATCACGGCAGACGGCAAGCAGCTCACCGCCGACGCGACGACGAACAAGGACCTGTTCTGGGCCCTGCGCGGGGCCGGCAACGGCAACTTCGGCGTCGTCACGGAACTGCAGTTCAAGACCCACCCGGCGCCCCAGGCCGTCACGGGCTACCTCACGTGGCCCTGGTCGAGGGCGGCCGCGGTCGTGAAGGCATGGCAGGAGTGGGGACCGTCCCAGCCCGACGAGATCTGGTCCTCCCTGCACGTGGCGAACTCGCCGGGCGGCACGCCCACCATCTCGGTCGCCGCGTTCTGCATCGGCACCTACGGCCAGCTCCAGAACGCGGTGGACCGGCTCGCGGACCGGGTGGGCGCGCCCGCGGCGAGCGTCTCCCTGCGCCGCCGCACGTACGAGCAGGCCATGGAGGCCTACGCGGGCTGCTCGTCCTTCTCCTCCGACGCCCAGTGCCATCTGCCGGGCTCCACGCCGGGCCGTTCCGCGCAGGGCAAGCTCGGGCGCGAGACGTACGCGGCCCGCTCCGACTTCTTCGACGTCTCGCTGTCGGCGGCGGGCATCCAGGCCCTGCTGAAGCAGATCAGGTCGGTGCAGGGCGGCTCGGGCAGCATCGCCCTGACGGCGCTGGGCGGCGCCGTGAACCGGGTCTCCCCCACGGCCACGGCGTTCGTCCACCGCCGCTCGCGCATGCTGGCGCAGTACATCGCGTCATGGCGGGCGGGCACGACCGGGGCGGCGGCGCAGTCCTGGCTGAACACGGCCCACAAGGCGATGGCCCCGTACGCGTCGGGCGCCGCCTACCAGAACTACGCGGACCCGACGCTGACGAACTGGCGCAAGGCCTACTACGGCGAGGCGCTCCCCCGCCTGACCCAGCTGAAGAAGCAGTACGACCCCAACGGCTTCTTCACCTACCCCCAGGCCCTCTGAACGTCTCCGGGCCCTCTGAGCACCCCCGGACCCTCTGAGCACCTCCGGGCCCTCTAACACCTCCGGACCACGGACGCCCGTCAGCCGCTCAGCCGTCAACCCGTCAGCTTTCAAGCCGTCAGCCCTCATCCACCGGCCCCTCATCCACCGGCCCGTGTCAGCCATCGGCCCGTCAGATGCCCCTCGGGCCTTCCGGGGGGGGCGTCCGCGCTACCCCCGGAAGAGCCCGCTAAGCGGCGAGGTCCCGTTCCTCGGCGGCGAGTTCGGGGCGCGCGCCGGTCACCAGACCGTCCCGGTCCCCGGCCCGGGCGGCCCGGCCGCGCACGAGCCATCCGGCCCGCGGCGACCGGTCGACGGCCTTCAGCACGGGCGTGAGCATCATGGAGGCGATGGGCGACAGCAACAGGGTCACCGCGGTCCCGAGCGCGAACCCGCCGACCACGTCGGTCGGGTAGTGCACGCCCATGAACACCCGGCAGAACCCTTCGAGCAGGGCGATCCCTATCCCGACGAGCCCGAACTTCCGGTTGGCGACGAACAGCCCGACGGCCATGGCCATGGTCAGGGTGGCGTGATCGCTCACGAAGGAGTAGTCGGTCTTGCCGGAGACGAGCACCTCCAGCCCCTGGTGGTCCCGGAAGGGGCGCGGCCGCTCCACGAACCCGCGTATGGGCACGTTCACCAGCACGGCCAGGCCGGCGGCGAGCGGCGCCCACATCAGGGCGGCGACGGAGGACGCGGCCTCCTCGGCCCCGCCGGGCCGCCGCCGCACACCCCACCAGCACCACACGATCAGCAGCACCATGACGAGCAGCAGCCCGTACTCGCCCACGAACTCGACCACCCGGTCGAGCCAGTGCGGCGCGTCCTTGGCCAGCCCGTTGATGTCATAGAGGAGGTCGACGTCGGGGTTCGACCCGGATTCGGCGAGTCCAGCCATGGTGCTGCGGCCCCTTCGTCGTGTTCTGCTCGGCACGCCTCACATGCGCCCGCTCCAACAGGAACGCACGGCCCCGGTTGATACGTTCCACTCTCCACTGAATGATCACTCAGACGTTATCGAAGAGAGACAGATCCCCGCAGCTCAGAGCGGGGGCGCCGACCCTCTTCACACCGTCGTCGGGAGCGCTTTCGCGCCATCTTCGGTGACCCGGGTGGCTCCGAAGTACTCGCGCGTGTCGATCGGGTCGAACCGGATGACGGCGCCCGTGTACGGCGCGTCGATCATGTAACCGCCACCGACGTAGATCCCCACGTGGTGGATGGCCCGCGAGTTGCCGAGGTCGGTGGAGAAGAACACCAGGTCCCCCGGCAGCAGCTCGCTGCGCTTGGGGTGCGGCCCGGCGTTGTACTGGTCGTTGGCCACGCGGGGCAGGGTGATCCCGACGCTTTCGTAGGCGGCCTTGGTCAAACCGGAGCAGTCGAACCGTCCGCCCTGGTCGGCGGTGCCGTTCCCGCCCCACAGATAGGGCGTCCCGAGCTTCTTCTGGGCGAAGTAGATGGCCCCGGCGGCCTGCTTCGAGGGGTCCACCCGCGTCACGGGGGCGGCGAAGGACTCCTCCAGCGTCGTGATCGTCTTCACGTAGTTCCGGGTCTCCGCGTACGGCGGGACCCCCCCGTACCTGATGACCGCGTCCGGCCCCGCGTTGTACGCCGCGAGCATGTTCTTCGTGCGGTCCCCCGGGACCGTCTTCACGTACGACGCGAGCTGGCAGTCGTACGACGCGGCCGACGGAATCGCGTCATTCGGGTCCCAGACGTCCCGGTCGCCGTCCCCGTCGCCGTCGACGCCGTGCGTGGCCCAGGTGCCCGGGATGAACTGCGCTATCCCCTGCGCGGCCGCGCCGCTCTGCGCCCTCGGGTTGAACCCGCTCTCCTGGTAGAGCTGAGCGGCCAGCAGTGCGGGGTTGAGGGCGGGGCAGAGATTGCCCCATTTCGCCACGAGGGTCTGATAGGCGGCGGGCACGGCGCCCTTGGCCAGCTGCCTGGTCGCTCCGCTCACCTCGTTGGCGAGGTTCCCGCCGATGACGTACACCCCGATGACGAGCGCCATCATGAAGGCGGTTCCGGCGCCGGCGACAGCGGTCACCACGATCCATGTCCTACGCACCGTCAACCGCCCCTCGCCGCCCGGGAGTCCGCCCCGGACAGTGTAGAGGCGGCCCTGTCACCACGGGGTGATCACACGGCGGCGGAAAGCGGTCATCCGGCGTCGGGCGCCACGGAGCGTGGCCGGGACCGCACGACGCGGGCCAGGTCCCCTACGGGTCGGCTGTCGCGGCGCGGTACAGCTCGGCGGCCTCCGCGCCCAGGACGACGCTGTACGACACGTCGTCCGTGGCCCCGCCCTGCTCGTGCCCGCCCAGGACCCCCACGACCTGGCCGTTGCCGTTCACCCACGGGCTGCCGCTCGTGCCGCCGGTGAGGCCGGGGCAGGCGATGCGCTGCTGGGTGGCGTTGTGCGGAGTGGGCCGGTTCGTGCAGCGGACCGGCTCCTCGGCCTCGTGCGGGTATCCGGTGATGGTCACGGGCGTGGCCCCGGTGGCGGCGCCGGTGACGAACCGGTTGGCGCCGACGACGTCCTCGACGCCCTTGGCCTGCCGCTCGTCGAGGGCGGCGAACGCCACATCGCTGTCCTCGTCCTGGTTCTTCGACCACCCTTCGGGCAGGAAGACCCGGTCCACCTTCCAGACCCCGTAGGGGGCCTGCCCGTCGCGGTATCCGGGGACGAAGACGAAGTCCCCGACCCCTTCGAGGCAGTGCGCCGCCGTGGCGACGAGGTTGTGGTGCGGGCTGCGCACGACGGACGCCGTGCAGAAGTGCTCGCCGGCGAATCTGCCGGCCTCGGCGTCCTCGGCGGTGAACAGCGCGCCCACCCGGGCGCTCTGCGGCGTCGCCACGGCGACGGCCGTCACCCCCAGGGGGCCGGTCCCGCCGTCGGCGGCCGCCTCGGAGGCGGAGGTGACGGCCAGCATGACGACCGCACCGAGCAGGGCGTTTCGCTTCATCGGGTTCACTGTGTCCCACGAAGGTGAGAGAAACGTCAGTTACCACTTTCGACGCTACCCGCACTTGGCCCGCACAACCTTCCCAATCTCGGACGCGGGTGCGAGGACCGGCACGGGCGGCAGGCAGGGGCGGCCCGTACGGCTGCGGGGCAGCGGGGGCGTCCGGGGCGGGCCGGTCGGCGGTTGGGCCATTGGAGTGAGCCCGGCGAGGCCGTCCGGACCCTCCCTGATGTACTTCCGCGGAGGAAAACCCGCCGCCCCGCTCTCCCGCTCGCCTGCCTCCACCTCCTCCCATCTCCCTCCGCCTCCCTCAAGGACGCCAGCCGTGACCGACATCCCCTCCGACCTCGTGTGGACCCGAGCCGCTCCCCCGGACGCGACCGGTCCCGGCCCCTGGATCGAGATCGCCTTCGGCGCCGGGGACGACGGCGAGGCCCCCGTCTACCTGAGGGGAACCAACGACCCCGGGACCGTCGTCACGACGAACCGCCGTAAGTGGGACGCATTCGTCTTGGGCGTGCAGGCGGGTGAATTCGACCACTTCGTGGAAGGCGTGCTGAAAAGCGACCCGAGTGAATGAGCGACTGAAAGCCGAGGGCCCCGCCGACGATCGTCGACGGGGCCCTTCTCACTGGATTTCCGACTACCAGCGGTACCAGCGGCCCTTGCGGCCACCGTGTCCGGCGGGACGGACCACGAAGCCCACCAGCCAGACCGCCAGGACGATGACGGCGATCCACCACAGTGCCTTGAGGGCGAAGCCGGCGCCGAACAGAACCAGGGCGAGAAGCAGAACAAGAAGCAGGGGAACCATGATTATCAACCTCCGCAGAGTCAGGTGCCCCACGAAATCCCCTTCACGCCCACAAATCTTCGACGCATGTCCGCGGGATTTCGGGTAGTACGGGTCTCCGGCGTCGGAACAATCGGCGAGGGAATCGTCCGGCGACATCGGGCGGAGTAGTCGTTCTGCGTGATCTGCCGCCGGAATCGTCGCCGGAATCGCCTGAAGGGGCTTCAATCGCCTGAAGGGTCTTCAGAGGAATCGGCGGATCGGCAGGACGGCGGCCTCCCGCGCCCGCTGGAGCGCGGAGCGCCGCTTCCAGCGCCCCTCCCGGATCAACTCCGCGGCCTTCACGTCGTCGTCGAAGTGTCCGTCCAGCGTGGCCGTGAACTCCTGGTCCAGCACGGCCAGCATGATCTCCTCGTCGTGGTCGAGGGACCGGCGGTTGAAGTTGGTCGAGCCCACCAGCGCGGCCACGCCGTCTACGGTGATGACCTTGGCGTGCATCATCGTCGGCTGGTACTGGTAGATCTTCACGCCGCAGGCGGTGAGGTCCTCGTAGTAGTGCTGGCCTGCCAGCTGGCAGACGCGCTTGTCGGTGTGCGGGCCGGGCAGCAGGATCTCCACCTCGACGCCCCGCCGGGCGGTGGCGCACAGGAGTTCGACGAAGAAGGCGTCCGGCGAGAAGTAGGCGGTGGCCAGCCGGAAGCGTTCTTCGGCGGACTCCAGCATCACCCGGATCAGGGTCTGCATGTCCTGCCAGCCGAAGCTGGCCGAGCCGCGCACCACCTGCACCACCGCGTCGCCCTGCGGGCGGTGCGGGACAAACCGGTCGCAGTCGTCGAAGAGTTCGTCGTGGCACTCGGCCCAGTTCTGCGCGAAGGCGGCGGCGACTCCGTCCACGGCCGGTCCACGGACCTCGACATGCGTGTCACGCCACTCGTTCGCGTTGCGGGCGTTGCCGCACCACTCCTCGGCGATGCCGACCCCGCCGGTGAAGGCCGTCTGCTCGTCCACGACGAGGACCTTGCGATGGCAGCGGTGGTTCTGCTTGAACGGCGACAGGGTCAGGGGTCTGCGGAACCAGGCGATCTGCACGCCGGCCCGCTCCATCTCCTCCAGCAGCTCCTTCTCGATCAGCCGGCTGCCGAACCCGTCCAGCAGCAGCCGCACCCGTACGCCCGCCCCGGCCCGGTCGGCCAGCGCCCGCGCGAACTCGCGGGCGATGTCTCCCCGCCAGTACACGAACGTCATCATGTCCACGGTGTGCCCGGCGGACCGGATGGCCGCGAGCATCGCCGGAAAGATCTCGTCCCCGTTGCGCAGCGCGGTGAGCGAGTTGCCCTCGGTCGCCGCGATGCCGATCAGCCGCTCCAGCCGACGCCGTATGCGCGTGGCCCGCTCGGCGAACTCCGTCACCGGCGCCGGGGCATCGGCGTCGACGCCGGGGGCGGTCGGCTCGGTCCGGTCCTGCGTACTGGTCATGGGGTCACCGGCCGGCGCTCAGAGGGGACAGGACAGCCGCGTGGCCCGGTCCGGCGCGGGACGCGGCGAGCAGACTTTACTCCGCCTTCACCTGACGACCTCGCCTTCACCTCACGTCCCCACCGTCACCGCGCGACCCCGCCGTCGCCTCCTGACCCCGTCATCCCTTCCCCCGCACACACCTGACGCGGACGACGCCGGCCGCGCGCGTCCTCCCCGCCGAACAGCCGCACCGGCCGCCGCCCGGCAGAGCCCCGCCCCCTCATGACGCTCGTGACGCTCGTGACGGAGCCCGCCTCGGGCGCGGTCCTGCGGCGATCGAGGTCAAGTTCCGGCCATCCGCGCACCATCCGCCCGCCATTGATCAGCAATCCCCCAACCCCCTTGAGTAAGGCGGAAGTCAGGATTCCACCACCTGTCTTGTTGTCGCGTACTCAACAAGGGAACAGTCGTCCGCGGGCCGCCGCCCGCCTTCGGGGACCGCGTACCGAGGCAAGCACCACACCGAGCACCACCACCCGCACTGCCCCTGCCACCCCACTCCCAGGAGCGTGTCCGTTGCGTACCACCACCCCCAACTCCTCTGCCGCGTCCGGCAGATGGCGCCGCATAGGCGCTTCGGCCCTCGGCGTCACCGCCCTCGTGCTCGCCGGACTCGGCAGCGCGGCCCACGCGAGCGCGGCGTCCACCGTCACCGCCGGGACCACTCCCGCCAAGACCACCGCCGCCAAGGTCACCTGGGCGGCCACCCCCTGCGCCACCCCCAAGCACCAGGGCGACCTGACCTGCAACTCCTTCCGTGTGACCGGCGGCACCACCGCCTTCCAGAAGGAACGCGCGGCCGAGACCGGCGAGACCGCCCGGGTCACCCCGAAGGCGTCCGCCGCGAGCCCCACCGGCTACGGCCCCTCCGACCTCCAGGACGCCTACGGTCTGACCGACGCGGCCTCGGCCGGCGGCTCCGGCGAGACCATCGCCATCGTCGACGCCTACGACGACCCGAACGCCGCCGCGGACCTCGCCAAGTACCGCTCCTACTACGGACTCCCGTCCTGCACCGTCGCGAACGGCTGCTTCAAGAAGGTGAGCCAGAGCGGTTCCACCACCTCCCTGCCCACCGCCGACAGCGGCTGGGCCGAGGAGGAGTCCCTCGACCTGGACATGGCCAGCGCGGTCTGCCCGAACTGCAAGATCCTGCTCGTCGAGGCCACCTCCTCGTCCATGGCCAACCTCGGCAAGGCCGTGAACGAGGCCGTGGCACTGGGCGCGAAGTTCGTCTCCAACAGCTACGGCGGCTCCGAGTCGTCCTCGGACACGTCGTACGACACCTCGTACTTCAAGCACGCCGGCGTCGCCATCACCGTCAGCGCGGGCGACGAGGGCTACGGCGCGGAGTACCCGGCCGCCTCCAAGTACGTGACGTCCGTCGGCGGCACCGCCCTGTCCACGTCCTCCACGAGCCGCGGCTGGACCGAGAAGGTCTGGAACACCAGCTCCACCGAGGGCACCGGCTCCGGCTGCTCCGCCTACGACGCCAAGCCCACCTGGCAGACCGACACCGGCTGCGCCAAGCGCACCATCTCCGACGTCTCGGCCGTGGCCGACCCGGCGACCGGCGTCTCGGTCTACGACTCCTACGGCGTCACCGCCGGCTGGTACACCTTCGGCGGCACCAGCGCCTCCGCGCCCATCATCGCCGCGGTCTACGCCCTCGCCGGCACCCCCGCCGGCGGCGACTACCCGGCCGCCTACCCCTACGCGGCAGCCGGCACCTCGGCCCTGAACGACGTCACCAGCGGCAGCAACGGCTCCTGCTCCTCCAGCGCCGCCTACCTCTGCACCGCGAAGTCCGGCTACGACGGCCCCACCGGCCTCGGCACCCCCCAGGGCACGGCCGCCTTCACCGGCTGACCCCGCATCACATCCGCCACACAGAACAGCCGCAGTGGGCCGTGGGGGCCACACGCGGTGAAGGGCGAACGGGCCGCGGCGACAACCGCGGCCCGTTCGCCCTTCTCTGTGCGGACCGTGAGATCTTCGTCATGAGAACATCGAAACGTACGCTCACCCGACCGGCCGTCAGAAACGGCACAGGGCCGTGAAGTGGGCTAACGACGGAACCACACCACAGGTTCCGCACCGACCTCATTGCCCGGCGTTACCTGCCGTGATACACAGAGTGACCATACGAGCCAATCGTACGAATCCGGTCCGTCAATGGCGTCAAGTCGACATACGACGGCGACTTTGTCGGCGAGAATGAGACGTGACCTCTGCACACCGGCAGAGGGACTGCGGAACTACCCACCAGGGGCGGTGACTTACATGCTGTTTGCGGCCGACAAAGGCGACATCAACACCATCATCGGCGGGATCGCTCCGGACTGGGGGCCCTTCGGCAGCCTGGGCAACGAGGCCAAGGTGATGATCGAGGTCGTGATGGCCGTCGCCATCCTCCTCTGCCTCGGCATCGCCATCTGGGGCGCCGCCAAGCAACGTATCGGCGCGACTGCCTTGCGGGACACCTTCAGTGCGGAACAGGGCAAGGGCCTGATCATCGCCGGCCTGACGGGCGTCTTCATCATCGGCTCCCTCGGGACGCTGTTCACGATCGTGTACGGCATGGCCGTGTAGCCACGTCCCTCCGTACCACCCCGTCCCGTCCGGGCACGCCCGGCCCGCCACCC
>NZ_JAHHIU010000285.1 GCF_024539815.1 Streptomyces hayashii | reverse complement strand
GCCCAGGGGGCCCGGCCCTGAGCCCGCACCCCGGGCGTCCCGGCGCCGAGCCCGCACCCCGGGCCCCCGCCCTACCCTTGGTGCCATGAACCACGCCCAGCTCACCGCTCTCGGTCGTGCCCTCCGGGTGCTCGGGGAGCACGGCGACGCGCTGACAGCCGACACGCCGGACGCCCGGCTGCACGAGATCAAGGCCGATCTGCGGCGGGCACTGGAACTGCTGGACGACAGCGTCGTCGGCGCCGCGCCCACCACCCGCTGCGCCGAGCACCCCAACGGTCCGGTCGACGAGGCCGCCCACGACCTGTGCCTGCTGTGCGAGACCCGCCGCCGGTCCGCCCGCCGCGCCGAGTTCAACGGACCCGCCCCGCAGGCGCCGTACACCGCCCCCGCACCTTCCCGTTACGGCGCCCGCGCCGACCGCCCGCAGCCCCAGCAGCGCTGGCTCGCGGAGCTGTGGACCGGCCAGGAGTGGCAGCTGTGCGGCACGCCCCGGCGGGACCGCCGCGAGGCCGAGCTGTACATCGCCGCCCTGCGCCGCGGCTCCCGGCCGGCGATGGCCTACCGGCTGGTGCACGAGTTCACCGACTACGAGGTGCTGCGCATCTGGGGCACCCCGGTGAAGACCGACATCGAGCCCCTCGGCAACCTCTAGGGGCTGACCCGCGCGGGCGCCCGCTTCCCGGACCACACCCGCGAGTTGACGCTCAGCTCAGGCTCCGCAGGGCCGCGGCGTCGAAGGGCTTCAGCTCGTCGAAGCGACCGGCGAGCACCTTGGCCGCCCACTCCGGGTCCTGAAGCAGCGCCCGCCCGACGGCCACCATGTCGAACTCGTCGCGCTCCAGCCGGTCGAGGAGGTCGTCGATGCCCTTGACGGGCGCGCCCTCGCCCGCGAAGCCCCTCAGGAACTCGCCGTCGAGGCCGACCGAGCCGACCGTGATGGCGGGCTTGCCGGTGAGCTTCTTCGTCCAGCCGGCGAGGTTGAGGTCGGAGCCGTCGAACTCCGGGGACCAGTAGCGGCGGGTGGAGGCGTGGAAGGCGTCGACGCCGGCGGCGGCGAGCGGGGCGAGGATGGCCTCCAGCTCCTCGGGCGTCTCGGCGAGCCGCGCCTCGTACGCCTCCTGCTTCCACTGCGAGTAGCGGAAGATGACCGGGAACTCGGCCGAGACGGTCTCCCGGACGGCCGCGACGACCTCGGCCGCGAACTTGGCGCGGGCCACCGGGTCGCCGCCGTAGGCGTCGGTGCGGCGGTTGGTGCCCGCCCACAGGAACTGGTCGATCAGATAGCCGTGGGCGCCGTGGATCTCCACGCCGTCGAAGCCGATGCGCTCGGCGGCGGCCGCGGCCTCGGCGAACGCGCCGATGACGTCGTCCAGGTCACGCTGGGTCATGGCCTTGCCGGCGCCCTCGGAGCCGTCGACGCGGATACCGGAGGGGCCGACGGCGGGCGCGTCCGCGAAGGGCGGCTCGCCCTGCTTGCGCACCATCCCGATGTGCCACAGTTGCGGCACGATCGTCCCGCCGCCCGCGTGCACCGCCTCGGCGACCTTCGCCCAGCCCGCGAGCTGCTCCTCACCGTGGAACCTCGGCACCCGGTCGCTCTGCCCCGCCGACTCGTGCCCGACGTACGTCCCCTCGGTGACGATGAGACCGACACCGGCGGCGGCCCGACGCCCGTAGTACGACACGACGTCCTCGCCGGGAACGCCGTCCGGGGAGAACATGCGCGTCATGGGCGCCATGGCGATGCGGTTGGGGACGGTCAGTCCGTTGATGGAGACCGGCCGCGACAGGATCTCGGCGGCGCGTGCGGAGGCGGGCTGGGTGACGCTCACGTGGGGGACTCCTCAGGACGATGGACCAGTGGGTATGTGCACATGCATTGAGTGCCTCTCCCCTGGAACCCCCCGGACCCTCACACCATTCCGAGCCCCGGAAGACCGCCCCTGTGATCCCGGACACGCGCCGCCGCGACGACTAGGGAACCGTGCCGCGCTCCACCAGGGCGACGCCGGAGCGCGCGTCGCGGTTCAACCGCCGGACCCGCTCGCGCAGCACCTCCTCCGCCGACGCCTCCCCCACGTCCTCCGGCGGACAGTCCCACTCCCGTCCGCCGCCCACCGGCCGCAGCTGCACCCGCCCGCCGACGCGGCCCATGACCTCCCCGATCCGCCCGCTCCTCGTGTCCAGGACGTACCTCACGCGTCGCACCCCGCGCCACGCAGAGCCGCCGCGAGCCGCGAGGCCACGCGCAGGTTGCAGCGGCCCAGGTCCACGAGGGCGTACGGGTCGCCGTGCGCACCCGAGACGGGGTCGACCCGCAGCGAGGGCAGGATGATCCCCACCTCGTCGAGAGCCGCCCGCAACTGCTCCACGGCCTCCTGGACCGACCGGGCGGGCCGGTCACCCGCCGCCGTCTTCGGCATCTCCATTGCGCCATTCCCTCCACGCTGAGTGTTCCCGTTCACCACACAGCGTGGCCGCTCCGCTTCTAACCTGGCCAGATACGGCGTCCCAACAACCCCACCTGTGTGACAGGGAGTCGCCATGCCAGGCCCGAAGGACCTCGATCCGTCATCGTCACCCCGAGCGCTCCTGGGAGCAGAACTGCGGCACGCGCGAGAGAAGGCCGGGCTCAGCCAGGACGAACTGGGCCAACGACTGTTCGTGAGCGGTTCGTTCATCGGGCAGTTGGAGGCAGGGGCGCGCCGCATGCAGCCGGAGTACGCGCGGATGCTGGACGAAGCCCTGGACACGAAGGGCTTCTTCTCCCGGAACTGCAAGGCTGCGGCCAAGTCGAAGTACCCGGAGAGCTTCACGGAGGCCGTGGAGGCGGAAGCCATCGCCACAGTGGTCAGACAGTACGCGTCGCTCCTGATCCCCGGACTGCTCCAGACACCGCGGTACGCACGAGCCGTTTTCCGCGCGTACCGGCCGACGGCGCCCGAGGAAGAGATCGATGAGCTGGTCGCAGCTCGCATCGAGCGAGCCCGGATCCTCGCCGATCCAACAAAGCCGTTGTTGTGGGCAGTGCTTGACGAGGCCGCCCTACGTCGAGTGACAGGCGGACCTGCGGTGATGGCGGAAGCCCTGCATCACGTCATCGACCTGGTCCGCAGGAACCGGGTGATCGTCCAGGTGCTGCCACTCAGCGCGGGAGCACACTCTTCGATGGAAGGCGCCATCAAACTGATGGACTTCGAAAGCGCCCCTCCCCTGGCGTTTCTGGAGCACGTCGGCACCGGACGCCTGGAGGACGACCCGACCATCGTCAGCCGTCAGAGGCACGCTTTCGAACTCCTCACGGCCTCCGCGCTCTCCCCGGGGGACTCCCTGGCTCTCGTTGAGGCGATGGCGCAGGATTACGCCCATGAGGAACACCCCTGACACCTGGCGCAAGTCGACGTACAGCGGCGGCAGCGGCGCCGACTGCCTGGAAGTCGCCCCCGGCCACCCCACCCGCGTCCCCGTCCGGGACTCCAAGGTCCCCCTCGGCCCGAGGCTCGTGTTCCGTGCGGAGGCGTGGTCCGCGTTCGTGGAGAACCTCAAGGCCGGCTGAACCGCACCCGTCCCGGGGCTCAAGCACCGCGCTCCGAGCGCTCTTTGCAAGGAACGGGTGGAGGGTCTCAACCACCCTCCCACCCGGCGAGTTGACGCGGAGCGACCGACTTGCCACGGAAGGTCACCACGCTCTAGCGTGCGCATAACGAAACGAATCAGCCCCCGCCTGGTGCTACGAACACCGACGGGGGCCTGACCTACTAGTCGAAATGAGTCGACCTGTGGCTGACGCCAAGCTTAGTGCTGCCCCCCTTCCCCCGCACGGCTCCCCGCACCCGAGGGCCAATCCGGGGTACGGCAAACGAACCGCGCCGGGCCAACTCCCGCGCTCACGGAGGGACTTCGCACACCTCCCGCCCCGCGAGGCGGCGATCGCCGCCTACGTCGACCGGCTTCCCGACGGCGCCGACATCTCCGTGAAGACCCTGGCCAAGCACCTGCCGTACGGACAGTGCGCCCTGCGCACCGCGCTCAACCGCATCCAGCACGCAGGGCACTTGAGGCGGGGCCGGGAACGAGCGGAGACCGCCTCGGGCGAATTCCGCTGGACCACCCGAACGTGGTTCACCCGTACCGCGCGTGACGACGGCTGGTGGGCGACGTTCACCCGAGGCGGTGCGCCGGAGGACGCGTCGGGGGATGCGCCGGACCCCGGACGAGACCGGCCCGCCACGCGCACCCGGGCCCACATCCTCCTGGCCGCCCTCGGCCGCACGGCCCCCGCACTGTCCCTGTCGGCCCGCGACTGCGCCGAGCTCGCTCCGCTGGTGGAGGAGTGGTTCGCCCGCGGGGCCGCGGAGGAGACGCTCGTGACCGCGCTGACCGCGGGCCTGCCGACCCCGGTCCACAGTCCCGCGGCCCTGCTCCGCCGCCGCCTGACGGACAAGCTTCCACCGGAGCCGCCCGCTCCACGCCCGCCCCGCCGGGTCCTGGAGTGCGCGGAGTGCGGGGTGCCGGGGCGGCCCGAGGCGCTGCCCGGCGGGGTGTGCGGCGGCTGCCGGGGTGAGCGCGCGCCCGGGCGTCCCGGTGCGCTCCTCCCCGCCCCCGCGATCCACGCCCGGGCGGGGGCGATCCGCGCCGCCATGTCCCGGAGACGACAGGAGAGGACGCCCGTACGACCGAAGGGCGGCACCCCCCGTCTCCGGGAAGTGCCGCCCTCGGTCTGAAGGACAGACGATCGGCCGTGAGGTCGATCAGAAGTCCATGTCACCGCCCGGCATGCCGCCGCCGGCCGGCGCGGACGCCTTCTCCGGCTTGTCGGCGATGACGGCCTCGGTGGTCAGGAACAGCGCGGCGATGGAGGCGGCGTTCTGCAGGGCAGAGCGCGTGACCTTCGCCGGGTCGATGATGCCTTCGGCGATCATGTCGACGTACTCACCGGTCGCGGCGTTCAGGCCGTGGCCGACCTGGAGGTTGCGGACCTTCTCCACGACGACGCCACCCTCAAGACCACCGTTGACGGCGATCTGCTTGAGCGGGGCCTCCAGCGCGATGCGCACGGCGTTGGCGCCGGTCGCCTCGTCACCCTCAAGCTCCAGCTTCTCGAAGACGGCGGAGGCCTGGATGAGCGCCACGCCACCACCGGCGACGATGCCCTCCTCGACGGCGGCCTTCGCGTTGCGGACGGCGTCCTCGATGCGGTGCTTGCGCTCCTTGAGCTCCACCTCGGTGGCGGCGCCGGCCTTGATGACCGCGACACCGCCGGCGAGCTTCGCCAGGCGCTCCTGAAGCTTCTCGCGGTCGTAGTCCGAGTCGCTGTTCTCGATCTCGGCGCGGATCTGGTTGACCCGGCCCGCGACCTGGTCCGAGGAGCCGGAGCCGTCGACGATGGTCGTCTCGTCCTTGGTGATGACGACCTTGCGGGCCTTGCCGAGCAGGTCCAGGGAGGTGTTCTCCAGCTTGAGACCGACCTCCTCGGAGATGACCTCGCCACCGGTGAGGATGGCGATGTCGTTCAGCATCGCCTTGCGGCGGTCGCCGAAGCCCGGGGCCTTGACCGCGACGGACTTGAAGGTGCCGCGGATCTTGTTGACGACCAGGGTCGACAGGGCCTCGCCCTCGACGTCCTCGGCGATGATCAGCAGCGGCTTGCCCGACTGCATGACCTTCTCCAGGAGCGGGAGCAGGTCCTTGACGTTCGCGATCTTGGAGTTCGCGATCAGGATGTACGGGTCGTCGAGGACGGCCTCCATACGCTCCATGTCGGTGGCGAAGTACGCCGAGATGTAGCCCTTGTCGAAGCGCATGCCCTCGGTGAGCTCAAGCTCCAGACCGAAGGTCTGGGACTCCTCGACCGTGATGACGCCTTCCTTGCCGACCTTGTCCATGGCCTCGGCGATGAGCTCGCCGATCTGGGTGTCGGCGGCGGAGATGGAGGCCGTGGAAGCGATCTGCTCCTTGGTCTCGACATCCTTGGCCTGCTCCAGCAGGGCGCCGGAGACGGCCTCGACGGCCTTCTCGATGCCGCGCTTGAGGGCCATCGGGTTGGCGCCGGCGGCTACGTTGCGCAGGCCTTCCTTGACCAGGGCCTGGGCCAGGACGGTCGCGGTCGTCGTGCCGTCACCGGCTACGTCGTCCGTCTTCTTCGCGACTTCCTTGACCAGCTCGGCGCCGATCTTCTCGTACGGGTCCTCAAGCTCGATCTCCTTGGCGATGGACACACCATCGTTGGTGATCGTGGGGGCGCCCCACTTCTTCTCGAGGACGACGTTGCGGCCCTTGGGGCCGAGCGTCACCTTCACGGCGTCCGCGAGCTGGTTCATGCCGCGCTCGAGGCCGCGCCGTGCCTCCTCGTCGAACGCGATGATCTTGGCCATGTGAAGTGGTCCTCCCGGACTGGGGTGGATTGCTCCGGACCGCGCTGGCGCCCGCGACGGACGGCTCGCCGGCCTCGTGGTTCCTTGCCCCACCTGGCCTGCGGGCCTCACCGACCCGGTCCTTAGTTGTCACTCTCACCTTCAGAGTGCTAACGCCAATGATTAGCACTCGACCCATGAGAGTGCAAGCGCCTCCCCGAGACCGGCGTCGTCGCGGACACCCGCGCGGCCGCTCGCGCGGGTGTCTCGCGAACGTCCGGCACGGGAGGGAGCGCCCTGGCCCGGGCAGGCCGAAGGGCTCGCACCCCGGGAGGTGCGAGCCCTTCGACAGATGTAGAAGAACGACGCTGTCAGTCGGCGCGTGCTTCAGCCGGTCGCGAGACGGACCATGTCCGCCTGCGGCCCCTTCTGGCCCTGCGAGATCTCGAAATCGACCCGCTGACCCTCTTCCAGGGTGCGGTAGCCGTCCATCTGAATCGCGCTGTAGTGGACGAAAACATCCGCACCACCGTCGACCGCGATGAAGCCGTACCCCTTCTCCGCGTTGAACCACTTGACGGTGCCCTGAGCCATGCCTAACTCCCCTATTACTGGCCCTTGCACAGATCCGCACTTCGCGGATCCGGGTCAGACCTCACCCCCCATTGGTTGGGGGCGTGCGCCGGAACGCGTCGACCGCGGCCGAATGTATCTGTCCAACTGCCCTCTGCAACAGGTCAGTCGGACGAGAATTCTGGACGCAAGGGATCCGGAATGTGGCGAGAATTCGCCTGAATCCAGGGCAAGTCGGGCCCTGCAAAAGCCACAAAAGCCACAAAAGGAGTTCACACTTTGGCTACTTCTTGTCGGGCTCAAGGCAGAAATCAAAGGCTCCGGATCCGATGATCCGGACCGGGTTCCCCAACTGTACCGCGCTCAACCACACTGAATTGCCCCCTCCGCTTCTATCGCGGAGAGGGCAATTCGATGAACACTCGGTAATCACTGTTACCGACGGTTACTACCGGCGGGTACTGAACAGCGGTCAGCCACCGGCCACGGCGGGGATGATCGAAACGCCGGCGCCGTCGGGAGTCGCCGTGTCCAGGCCCTGCTCGAAACGGACGTCGTCGTCGTTCACGTACACGTTGACGAACCGGCGCAGCTTGCCCTGGTCGTCCAGGACGCGCGCGGCGATGCCGGTGTGGTTCTTCTCCAGATCGGAGATGACCTCGCCGAGGGTCGCCCCCTCGGCGGTGACCTCGGCCTTGCCGCCCGTGTAGGTGCGCAGGATGGTGGGGATGCGGACGTTGACGCTCATGGTGTGTGCTCTCCGGTCAGGTAGTCGGCCTCGGGGGCGTGGGCCGCGTCGCTCGTGCGGCTGCCGCCGCATGGGCGCGACCGGCCCGAACCGGCCCGCGGCGCGCCTACGGTCTCATGGCGGAGCCGCCCGCTCACGACGCGAGGCCGGCCTCTCGGAAGGAGTCGAGGTTCGGACGGATGGTCGCGGTCAGGCCGGCGCCGGCCACGGCGTCCAGGGTCTTGAGGCCGTCGCCCGTGTTGAGGACCACCGTGGTCCTGGTCGGGTCGAGGAGGCCGCTCTCGATCAGCTTGCGCGTCACGCCGACCGTGACCCCGCCCGCGGTCTCCGCGAAGATGCCCTCGGTCCGCGCCAGCAGCTTGATCGCGTCGACGATCTGCTCGTCGTTCACGTCCTCCACCGCGCCGCCGGTGCGCCGGGCGATGTCGAGGACGTACGGACCGTCCGCCGGGTTGCCGATGGCCAGCGACTTGGCGATGGTGTCCGGCTTCTGGGGGCGGACCACGTCGTGCCCGGCCTTGTAGGCGACGGACACCGGCGAGCAGCCCTCGGCCTGCGCACCGAAGATCTTGTAGGGCTTGTCCTCGACGAGGCCGAGCTTGATCAGCTCCTGCAGCCCCTTGTCGATCTTCGTGAGCTGCGAGCCGGAGGCGATCGGCACGACCAGCTGGTCGGGGAGCCGCCAGCCGAGCTGCTCGCAGATCTCGTACGCCAGCGTCTTGGAACCCTCGGCGTAGTACGGCCGCAGGTTGACGTTGACGAAGCCCCAGCCCTCGCCCGCCGGGTCGCCGATGAGCTCGGAGCAGAAGCGGTTGACGTCGTCGTAGTTGCCCTCGATGCCGACGAGCTCGCCGCCGTAGATCGCGGCCATGACGACCTTGCCCTGCTCCAGGTCGTGCGGGATGAACACGCAGGACCGGAAGCCGGCCCGGGCGGCCGCGGCGCCCACCGCGCCGGCGAGGTTGCCGGTGGAGGAGCAGGACAGGGTGGTGAAGCCGAAGGCGCGGGCGGCCTCGATGGCCTGGGCGACGACCCGGTCCTTGAAGGAGTGCGTCGGGTTGCCGGAGTCGTCCTTCACGAACAGCTTGCCGGCGTCGACGCCGAGTTCGCGGGCGAGGTTGTCGGCCT
Organism: Streptomyces hayashii; assembly: GCF_024539815.1. GTDB lineage: Bacteria > Actinomycetota > Actinomycetes > Streptomycetales > Streptomycetaceae > Streptomyces > Streptomyces hayashii. Next base: position 2,162 of record NZ_JAHHIU010000285.1, on the reverse strand, counting down.
GCACCAGCTTGGTCCAGCCGGGGTTGATGTTCGGCTTGTCCGCCACGTCGGCCGGGACGGGCAGGAGCGGCGCGTAGCGCCAGATGTTCGCCGGTCCGGCCTCGATGCGCTTACGCAGCTCCTCCGTGTCGTAGGAGGAGAAGTCGTACGCGATCTCCAGCGGGCCGAAACACTCCTCGCACGCGAAGACCGGGCCGAGGGGGACGCGGTGGCCGCATTCGCGGCAGCTCAGCGCCGCGGCGGGACCGAGGTCCACGGAAGAGGTCGGCGTAGAGTCGGTGGTGCTTGCAACAGTCTGCGCAGCCATGTGAGGCGAGGCCCTTTCTCCTCATCTTCCTCACGGCGCATCTCGCCGTGAGACGGATTTGGCACCTTCCCGAGCCGGGAGCCTCGCGGGGCGGTCACCTGATGGATCGGTGAGCGTCACGAGACCGGCTGGAGGGTTGCCGGGGCTTCATCGGGCCGTATCCCTCTGCCCCTCTGGATGAGCGGTGTGAAGTTGTGAACGGGAACGACCTCGGACATGCGATGGTCATCCGCGTTGTTCAAGACTGTAACCGAAGGCCAGGACAGTTGAGATAGTCGTCCGAACCGCGAGATGGATCACACGGTCACCTGACATGCACCGCGTGTGATCACGACAGTGAGGAGCCGTGGACTGTGCTGGAAGAAGTCGAGCGCTGGCTGGCCACCCGCTCCTGGTCGGTGTCCGATCGCCCGCTGCACCGCGTCCTGGCCGCGAAGCGCGCCTCGAACCAGACGGTGTCCGTCGTCCTGCCCGCGCTGAACGAGGAGGAGACGGTCGGCGACATCGTCGCGGTCATCCGTCATGACCTCATGCACCAGGTCCCGCTGGTCGACGAGATCGTCGTCGTCGACTCGGGATCGACCGACCGCACGTCGGAGGTCGCCGCGGCGGCCGGCGCGCGGGTCGTCCACCGGGACGACATCCTGCCCCGCATACCGGCGGCGCCCGGCAAGGGCGAGGTCCTGTGGCGCTCGCTGCTGGTCACCACCGGGGACATCGTCTGTTTCGTCGACGCCGATCTGCGGGAGTTCTCCTCCGACTTCGTCTCCGGGATCGTCGGCCCGCTGCTCACCGACCCGGACGTGGACCTCGTCAAGGCCATGTACGACCGCCCGCTGCGCGGCGCCGCAGGCCAGGGCGGGCGGGTCACCGAGCTGATGGCCCGGCCGCTGCTCAACATGCACTGGCCGCAGCTGGCCGGGTTCGTGCAGCCGCTCGGCGGCGAGTACGCGGCCCGCCGCGCCCTGCTGGAACAGCTGCCCTTCCCCGTGGGCTACGGCGTGGAGCTCGGCATGCTGGTCGACTCCCTGCACCTGGTGGGTCTGGACGCCCTGGCCCAGGTGGACGTCGGCGTGCGCAAGCACCGCCACCAGGACGGCCAGGCCCTCGGCCGCATGGCGGCGGCCATCTACCGCACCGCGCAGCTGCGGCTGGCCCGCGGTCACCTGGTCCGCCCGGCCCTCACCCAGTTCGAGCGGGGCGCGGACGGGTTCGAGCCGCGCACCTACTCCGTGGACACCGAGGAACGCCCGCCGATGACGCAGATCGCCGAGTACGCGACCCGCCGGGTGGCCTGACCGGCCGCGGGCGGGGGTCAGCCGGGGACGCCGTCCGACCAGCGCCAGCGGCCCGCCGCGTCCTGCTCGCAGGTCAGGTACTCGCCGCCGCGTCCGTGGGTGCTCAGGCCGTGGTGCCGGGCGGCGCAGAACTGGCCGTCGGCGTAGCAGTTGCCGGCGGGGCTGGTGATCTCGCACTCCCGGGTGCCGCCACCGCCCGATGTGCCGCCCCCGGAGGAGCCGCCGTCGGAGGGTTTCGCGGTCTTCGCCGGGGCGGCCGTGTGGAGGGGATGCCCGGCGCAGTCGCGGCCGGCGCGCGGGATGCTGAAGGCCACGTCGAAGGAGGCGTTGACGTCGTCGGGGTCGTCGATCTGGTCGCAGACCTCCTCGTCCGCGGCCCAGGAGGAGGCCCGCTTGCCGCCGCCGTCCAGGGACAGGCCGGTTCCCTGGAGGTAGACGGCGGAGCGGAGGCCGGCCTTCCTGGCGGCGGCGAGGGCCTTGCCGACGCCGGAGCCGGTGTGGTCCGGCAGCGTGGCGACGGTCGGCTTCGGGGCGGGTGTGGTCGCGGGGGCGGACGG
>NZ_JAHHIU010000284.1 GCF_024539815.1 Streptomyces hayashii | reverse complement strand
GGCGGGGGAGACCGTGCTGCGGGCAGGGGCCGGGCTCGGCGACTGCCGCCGGTACGGGGAGGTGGGGGCCTTCGTGCTCGTCGTCGCGTCGAGCGTCAGCAGGGACAGGCCGAGCACCAGTCCCGCGAGAAGGGTGAGCAGGGGTCCTGGACGCTTCATGCCGGGCCTTCCCCGATGCGGGTGTCCTGCCGTCAGGGTGTCATCGTCAGAGTGTCATGACAGCGCAGGCCGCACCCTTCGTGAAGGGCGTACGGGGGCGTCGCCGTCTCGGCACCCGGGCGGCGCGCACCGGATCGGCGCGGGCTGACTAGGCTGGATGCGTCACGTGCCGTAGTCCAGCACATCGGCGTGTCGGCACATCGGTGGATCAGCACATCAGCACACTTCAGCGAGGAGCAGCGCCGTGGCGGTACGAGCGGTCCGGGGAGCCGTCCAACTGGAGCGGGACGAGGCCGGCCACATGGACGAGCAGGTGGGGGCTCTGCTGACCGCCGTCCTGGAGCGCAACTCGCTCGCCGCCGACGACCTGATCAGCATCTGGTTCACGGCCACGCCCGACCTGCACAGCGACTTCCCGGCGGCCGCGGCCCGCAAGCTCGGCATCGTCGACGTGCCGCTGATCTGCGCCCAGGAGCTGGACATCGAGGGCGCCATGCCGCGCGTCGTGCGCATCCTCGCGCACGTCGAGTCCGACCGGCCGCGCGCCGAGATCAGCCACGTCTACCTCGGCGCCGCGGCCGCCCTGCGCAGGGACATCGCCCAGTGAGGACCGCGCTCGTCATCGGAACCGGGCTGATCGGCACGTCCGCCGCCCTGGCCCTGGTCCAGCGGGGCGTCGCCGTCCACCTCGCCGACCACGACCGCGAGCAGGCCCGCACGGCGGCCGCGCTGGGCGCCGGCTTCGACGAGGAGCCCGACGGCCCGGTCGACCTCGCCATCGTCGCCGCCCCGCCCGCCCACGTGGCCGACGTGCTCGCCGACGCGATGCGCCGCAAAGTGGCGCGCGGGTACCTCGACGTGGCCAGCGTCAAGGGCGGGCCGCGCCGCGAGCTGCAGGCGCTCGGCCTCGACCTGTCGGCGTACATCGGCACGCACCCCATGTCGGGCCGGGAGAAGTCGGGGCCGCTGGCCGCGACCGCCGACCTCTTCGAGGGCCGCCCCTGGGTGCTGACGCCGACCCGGGACACCGACACCGAGACGCTGAACCTCGCCCTGGAGCTGGTCTCGTACTGCCGGGCCGTCCCGGTGGTCATGGACGCCGACGCCCACGACCGCGCCGTGGCGCTCGTCTCCCACATGCCCCACCTGGTCTCCAGCATGGTCGCGGCGCGCCTGGAGCACGCCGAGGAGGCCGCCGTACGGCTGTGCGGACAGGGCATCCGGGACGTCACCCGGATCGCCGCCTCCGACCCCCGGATGTGGATCGACATCCTGTCCGCGAACCCCGGGCCGGTCGCCGACCTGCTCACCGAGGTCGCCGCCGACCTGGAGGAGACCGTCCAGGCCCTGCGCGCCCTGCAGTCCGCCGACGCCGCCGAACGGCGCGAGGGCGCCGGCGGCGTCGAGGACGTCCTGCGCCGCGGCAACGCGGGTCAGGTCCGCGTCCCCGGCAAGCACGGAGCGGCTCCGCGGGCCTACGAGGTCGTCGTGGTGCTGATCGACGACCAGCCGGGGCAGCTGGCCCGCATCTTCGCCGACGCCGGACAGGCGGGCGTCAACGTCGAGGACGTCCGCATCGAGCATGCGACGGGACAGCAGTCCGGCCTGGTGCAGCTGATGGTCGAGCCGAAGTCGGCCCCGGTCCTCTCGGCGGCTCTGCGGGAGCGGGGCTGGGCGATCCGCCAGTAGCCGCCCGGCGCCGGGGACACCGCGTCGGGACCCGCCCCGCCCTTCGAGGAGAGACCCGGGCCCGAGGGGCCGGAGCGGGGCCGGCCAGGGCCGACGGAGGGCCGCGGCCGGCCGTGCGGCTCCGGTCCGGCCCCGTGCGGCCGGACGAGTGACGTGCGGCCGGTAACCTTGTACGGGGCACAGTCGCGCCCCGTACCTCCGCCGCCTCGCACCAGGAAGGTGTCCCCCCGTGGAAAACGGCGCCGCCCAGCCCGTGATCGTCGCCATCGACGGTCCGTCCGGCACCGGCAAGTCCAGCACGTCCAAGGCCGTGGCCGGCCGGCTCGGGCTGAGCTACCTGGACACCGGCGCCCAGTACCGGGCCATCACCTGGTGGATGGTGAACAACGGGATCGACATCGAGGACCCCACCGCGATCGCGGCCGTCGCCGGCAAGCCCGAGATCGTCTCCGGCACCGACCCGGCCCACCCGACGATCACGGTCGACGGCGTCGACGTCGCCGGCCCGATCCGCACCCCGGAGGTCACCTCCCAGGTCAGCGCGGTGAGCGCCGTGCCCGACGTGCGGGCCCGGATCACCGAGCTGCAGCGCTCGCTGGCCGCCGCCGCGGAGCGGGGCATCGTCGTCGAAGGGCGGGACATCGGCACGACCGTGCTGCCCGACGCCGACCTGAAGATCTTCCTCACGGCGTCCCCCGAGGCCCGCGCCGCCCGCCGCAGCGGCGAGCTGAAGGGCGCGGACGTGCACAGCACCCGTGAGGCGCTGATCAAGAGGGACGCCGCCGACTCCTCCCGCAAGACCTCCCCGCTCGCCAAGGCGGACGACGCCGTCGAGGTGGACACCACCGCCCTGACGCTGACCCAGGTCATCGAGTGCGTCGTCACCCTCGTCGAGGAGAAGCGGGCCGCGCGGTGACCTCGACGACGGCCGTGCCCTCGGAGCGGGGCGCCGAGGTAGGGCGGCGCATCGGCGTCGGCCTGATGTACGGACTGTTCAAGCCGCGCGTGCTGGGCGCCTGGAAGGTGCCGGCGAGCGGCCCGCTGATCTTCGCGATCAACCACTCGCACAACATCGACGGACCGATGGTGATGGGCGTGGCCCCGCGGCCGACCCACTTCCTGATCAAGAAGGAAGCGTTCATCGGCCCGCTGGACCCGTTCCTGACCGGCATCGGCCAGCTCAAGGTCGACCGGGACACCACCGACCGCACCGCCGTCACCCGCGCGCTGGGCGTGCTGGACAACGGCGGGGTCCTCGGGATCTTCCCCGAGGGCACTCGCGGCGAGGGCGACTTCGCCGCCCTGCGCGCCGGGCTCGCCTACTTCGCCGTGCGCGGCGGAGCACCGATCGTGCCCGTCGCCGTGCTGGGAAGCACGGAGCGCCGCGGGAGGTTGATAAAGGCGCTGCCTCCGCTGCGCTCCCGCGTCGACGTCGTCTTCGGAGACGCGTTCGAGGCGGGCGACGGCAGCGGACGGCGTACCCGCAGGGCGCTGGACGAGGCCACCGAACGCATCCAGAAGCAGCTCGCCGCGCACCTGGAAAACGCCAGGCGCCTGACAGGGCGCTGAGCGACACTGAATAACCGAGTAGTGGATCAACCCGGACAGAACGGGTGCTCCACCGATCACCACGAATGAACGACGAGGTACGGACTTCATGAACGACCACATCCAGCCCGACGGCTCGGACTCCTTCGAGCACGACCACGGGGCGCTCGGCGACGCCGAGTACGCGGAGTTCATGGAGCTCGCCGCGGTCGAGGGCTTCGACATCGAGGACGTCGAGGGCGCCATCGAGGAGGCCGGTCACGGGCCGCTGCCCGTGCTGGCCGTCGTCGGCCGCCCCAATGTCGGCAAGTCGACCCTGGTGAACCGGATCATCGGCCGCCGCGAGGCCGTCGTCGAGGACAAGCCGGGCGTCACCCGTGACCGCGTCACCTACGAGGCCGAGTGGGCGGGCCGCCGCTTCAAGCTCGTCGACACCGGCGGCTGGGAGCAGGACGTCCTCGGCATCGACGCCTCCGTGGCCGCCCAGGCCGAGTACGCCATCGAGGCCGCCGACGCCGTCGTCTTCGTCGTCGACGCCAAGGTCGGCGCGACCGACACCGACGAGGCGGTCGTCCGGCTGCTCCGCAAGGCGGGCAAGCCCGTCGTGCTGGCCGCCAACAAGGTCGACGGCCCGAGCGCGGAGGCCGACGCGGCCTACCTGTGGTCCCTCGGCCTCGGCGAGCCGCACCCGATCTCCGCACTCCACGGCCGAGGCACCGGCGACATGCTGGACGCCGTCCTGGAGGCCCTGCCGGAGGCCCCCGCGCAGACCTTCGGCACCGCGGTCGGCGGTCCCCGCCGCATCGCGCTCATCGGCCGCCCCAACGTCGGCAAGTCCTCGCTGCTGAACAAGGTGGCGAACGAGGACCGCGTCGTCGTCAACGAGATCGCGGGCACCACGCGCGACCCGGTCGACGAGCTGATCGAACTCGGCGGCGTCACCTGGAAGTTCGTCGACACGGCGGGCATCCGCAAGCGCGTCCACCTCCAGCAGGGCGCCGACTACTACGCCTCGCTGCGCACCGCCGCGGCCGTGGAGAAGGCCGAGGTGGCGGTCATCCTGATCGACGCCTCCGAGTCGATCTCCGTGCAGGACCAGCGCATCGTGACGATGGCCGTGGACGCCGGGCGCGCGCTGGTCATCGCCTACAACAAGTGGGACACCCTCGACGAGGAGCGCCGTTACTACCTGGAGCGGGAGATCGAGACCGAGTTCGCCCAGGTGGCGTGGGCGCCGCGGGTGAACGTCTCGGCGCGCACCGGGCGGCACATGGAGAAGCTGGTCCCGGCGATCGAGGCCGCCCTGGCGGGCTGGGAGACCCGCGTTCCGACGGGCCGTCTGAACGCCTTCCTCGGCGAGCTGGTCGCGGCCCACCCGCACCCGGTCCGGGGCGGCAAGCAGCCGCGCATCCTCTTCGGGACCCAGGCCGGCACCAAGCCCCCGCGGTTCGTGTTCTTCGCGTCCGGGTTCATCGAGGCGGGTTACCGGCGCTTCATCGAGCGCCGGCTGCGCGAGGAGTTCGGCTTCGAGGGCACGCCGATCCACATCTCGGTCCGGGTACGCGAGAAGCGCGGCAGCAAGAAGAAGTGACGGCACGGCTGGAGGGCGGCTCCCCTTGCGGGCGCCGCCCTCCAGCCGTCTGCGACTCGGTCGGTGACTCGGTCCGCGACTTCGTCCGCGGATGCGCTCAGAAGGTCCTGCGGGGGGCCGGGGGAAGCGCCGCCGGGACGTGGTGCATCGTGGTGGGCGCGGGCTGCTGCTGACCGATCTGCCCGACCCGCTGCCACTGGGACTGCTGCCCGATCCCGTGCCGCGCGCTCTGCGCCCCCGCGCTGTAGGCGCTGTACGAGCTGCTGAACGACCCCGGGCGCGGCGCGGCGTACGAGCCCGTGTGGTACGGGATGTTCCCGAAGGCGGTGAACCCCAGGTCGTCCTCGCCGCTGCGGTCTCCCGGCAGCGAACGGAACGTCTTGACGTACTCCGCGTAGAGCGCGTCGTAGATCGGCGTGGCCGAAGGGCCGCCCTGAGAGTCCTGAGCCGGTCGCGCGGACGGGATCGACTGGTAGGACTGGCGGCGGGGAACGTCGTAGGTGTGCACGTATGTCCAAACGACGCGGCTCGGGAAGAGATGCGGCACAGCGGGCGTCCGCGGCGGACGCGGGGCCGGGGACCGCGGGCGGCTGCGCCGCGCCGTACGGCCCCCGGCCCCCGCTCCGCAGGCGGACTCAGGTCCCCGCGAGGGGGAGGGCCGCGCCGACCAGGTGCCCGTTGGCGGCGGCCTTGTCCAGCGCGTCCCGCAGGAGGTCCTCCCGGGGCTGGCGTCCGATGGAGCCCACGGGCGCGGCGAACATCAGCACCTGCTGGTGCTTGTTGGCCGCCGCCCGCCAGCCCTCGGTCACCTGGAGCGGCTGGTGCGCCTGCCACCAGGCGACCGGCTGGCCGCCGGTGGACGACGGCTGCAGCACGGCGTGCAGCTGCCCCATCGCCAGCAGCACGGACCAGCCGTGCTGCACCGGCGGCACCTCGGTCAGTTCGCTCAGCGGCATGAAGCCCTGCTCGATGAGGAGCGGCAGGAAGTCGTCGCCGGCGCCGGTCGTGCCGGGTCGCACGATGGGCGCGGTCGGCTCGACGACCAGGGCGGGGTGCAACTCCCCGGCGATCAGGACGAGTCCGCTCGTCACGCCGAGCACCGCCTGCTCGGGCACGACCTTGTCGGGGTCCAGGTCGACGGTGTCGCCGCTGATGGAGCGCACCGCGCCCTGCAGCTGCTCCTCGGTGACCTGGACGACCTGGGAGGGCAGGCAGGTGGCGTGGGCGAAGGCGAGGACGGCGGTCTCGTCCCCGATGAACAGGACGGTGCTGGTGTGCTCGTTCTCGGAGTCGCCCGGGGTGCGGCAGGACGTGCAGTCGTAACTGCCCGGGGCGTTGTCTCCGGCGAGCAGCCGGTCGGCTTCTTCGTCGCCGATCTCGGCGCGTACCTCGTCGCTGACGTCGAGCATGCGCGGCACGGGTGGCTCCCTCGGATGCGGTGCGTGGGCGAGGCCGGGTGACTCCGGCTCGTGGTCCGGGTGGGCCCCGGCTCATGAAGATGACAACGGGCTATCTGTGGCGGGAGTCACGCTGTAGAGCGAACGGAATCGAACCGTCCTGCGCCGCCGGTCACTCTGCGTGCGGAATAAGTCACTCCATGTCAAGTAACGGAGAGGTCACGACAGTTGGGTCGGTGACGTGACTCACAGGATAAGCGAGCCGTCGGTCGACAAATCAGGAAAAGGGTGAACGAACTGGGTGGCCGAAATGTGCCGCTACCTGCGGTAACTGTCAACTGGCCTGCGGGAATGGCGAGTTGGTTGATAACGGGGCGTCAGGTTCCCTAGATTGCTCCGCCGTGTGCAACGAGCACCGCTCGGGAACGTCCGCCGGCCGCGCAGAGCCAGACCGCGCGCAGCACGACCGCCGGCGGACGGGGCGGAGTGCGCCGACCGCGTCCCTGCGCGGCCGCCGCGCTCCGGTCAGGGGGAGCCCGGGTACGTAGAGAGGGATCTACATGTCCGAATGTGCCGATCACCACACCCGCAAGTCGTCGCGCAGGACGGCGGTCCTCGCCGGGGCGGTTCTTCTCGCCCCCCTCGGACTGCTCTGCGCCACCGGCGGCGCGGCGGCGGCCGACAGCGGGGTGTGGGACCGCATCGCCCAGTGCGAGAGCGGCGGCAACTGGCACATCGACACCGGCAACGGTTACTACGGCGGGCTGCAGTTCTCCGCCGGTACCTGGCGCGCGTACGGCGGGGCCGCCTATGCGCCTACCGCCGACAAGGCCAGCAGGGCACAGCAGATCTCCGTGGCCGCGAAGGTGCAGAACTCCCAGGGGTGGGGCGCGTGGCCGACCTGCTCGACGCGGGCGGGAGCGACCGGCAGCGCGCCGGGGGCCGACCGGTCCTCCTCCGCCGGGTCCGGCTCGGCCGGGTCGAGCTCCTCGAAGTCCGGCTCCGCCTCCTCGGGCGGCTCGAAGTACGCGAAGTCCGCGCACCCCGCGAACGCCTCCGGGTCTTCCGCCGCGTCGGAGCGCTCGACGCAGCAGACCTCCTCGCACGACGGGGCGCGCGGCGGCTACACCGTCCGCCAGGGCGACACCCTGAGTGCCGTCGCGGCCCGCAACGGGATGACCTGGCAGCGGGTCTACGCCGACAACCGGGCCGTCATCGGCGGCGACCCCGACCTGATCGTCCCCGGGCAGCGCCTCATGCTCTGACCCGTCCCCGCTCCATGACACGGCGGCCCCGTCCGGTGATACGACCCGGCCGGGGCCGCCGTGTCCGTAGGGGGGAGATGTGGAGGGCCGGTGTATTTCCTATGCGCCGTCAGCTCCTGGGCGGTCGGGCGGAAAGGAAAGGAAATGGCCTCCCGAGACGCGTCCCCGGCCTCTTTCCGAGGGGTTATCGGCGGCTCTCTGACGGGTGCCGCCAATTGCGTTCGAATATGTGAGGAAGGCCTCCGAAATCGCTCGTACGTGTGACGGTCCGCTGTGCACGGATGGCCGTACGGCGGTTGAAACGTGTGTCGGGATCCTGTGACAGAAGTGTGACCGGGGCGTTCCGTATCTCCCGTTCGGGCTTCCCGGGAGGCGTCGGGGCCTAGCGTGGAGGCATGGCACCGAATACCACTCCGCCGGCGGAGCCCCAGGACAGTCCGGACGGCTATGTCGGCCTGGAGACCGCGCAGGCCGAGCGGCTCGCACGCGAACGGGGGTGGTCGACGGTGCGGTCGTTGGAGCCCGGGACGATCGTCACCATGGAGTACCGCTTCGGGCGGCTCAACCTTGAGGTGCGGGACGGCCGCGTCGCCCGCGCCTGGAAGGGCTGAGACGGCCGCGACGGCCCGCGCGGCGTCCGTGCGAGCGCGGAGCGCGGCCAGGCCCTGGGACAGGGCGCGCCACGGCCCGAGCGGGACGCAATGCGCCAGGGACGGGGGCGAGGCGCGCCGCGGAAGCGCACGGAGGCGTCGCAGGCGTGAGACGAGCACGGCGAAGGCCCCGGTCCCTGGGAGGGAACCGGGGCCTTCGGTGCGGGACCGGGGGGTGCGTACCGGGGTCCCGTCGCCGTGCGCGGGCGCTCGCCGGGTTCAGCCGCCGGTGAGAGGGCGGGCCCCCGAGGCCGCGGCGCCGCGCGGGAGGCGGTCGGAGTGCGGCGGACGGCGGCTGCCGACCGGGGTGACGGGGGTGCGCTCGGAGCGGGTCGTGTGCGGGCCCGGGGCCAGGTAGGCGGGCGAGCGGGGGGCGCGGGCCGGGGAGGCCGGCTCGTGCGGCGCGGCGGCCTCGTCCGGGGCCGCGGGGAGCTGCGTGAACGGTACGGACACCGCGACGGGGGCGGACGGCGCCGGGGCGGGAGCGGCGATCCCGCTGCGACGCTCGCGCCGGCGGTCGCGCCACTCGAAGATCGAGACCTCGGCGCGGGCGATCATCGGCTCGCACCAGGGCAGCGCCAGCATGATCAGCAGTCCGGCGGTCCAGCCGAGCAGCACGTCGCTCAGCCAGTGCGTGCCGAGGTAGACGGTGGTGAGGCCGACGCCGAGGGAGACGACCGCGGACACGGCGGACAGCCACCGGCGGGCCCTCGGGGTGGAGGCCAGATACGCCAGGATTCCCCAGGTCACGACCGCGTTGGCGGTGTGGCCGCTGGGGAATATATCGCCGCCCATGCCCATCTCGTTCGAACCGATGGTGATCGCGTAGTGCGGTCCCAGCCGGCCCATGCCGAGCTTCGCGGCGCCCACGGTGATGTTCAGCAGCAGCAGCGAGGCGCCCAGGGTGAGCAGCGGGCGCAGGGTGTGCTGGCGCCAGGACCGCCAGCCGAGCCAGGCGGCGACCATCACGGCGGTCGGGCCCCGCTGGCCGAGGACGACGTAGTAGTCGAGGAAGGCGTGGATCTCCGGCCACTGCTGGTACGGCCGGAAGAACATGACCTGCCAGTCGAGGCGGACCAGCCACGACGTGATCACCACGAGCCATACGATCGCCAGATAGAAGGCCAGGGTCGCCAGCAACAGGGCGACCCGGTGCCTGCTCATCTTCGGCACATCGATGTGGGCCGGTCGTTCCGGCTCACGGTCGAGCCTGGCGAACACCCGGTCCAGACGGGTGAGGTTTCGTTCGGTACGCACCTAAACGACGTTACAGCGAGTGAGCTGTGGACCCGGCCGAATCTGCCGGTTTGTGATGACGATGTGATGTGGGATTGCTCTCAGAACGCTGTTTATCCCCACGCAATCCCTAATGGTCGAACGCTGCTCCCTTCAATTCCTTTGATCATTCCTGGGGATAGTTTTAGGGAAATGATGAAAGGCTTCACTGAAAAAGGCAGAACCGCGCTCACGGGGGACCGGAGCCGTTCAGCCACCACGCCCCGTACACGGCCGAGGCCGTCGCCGCGCACCCCAGGACCAGCGCGGCCCTGCTCGTGCGCAGCCGGGCCAGGGCCAGGGCGAGCGGCAGCAGCAGCGGGAAGGCCGGCAGCAGCAGCCGGGGCTTGGAGCCGAAGTAGCTCGACGCGCACAGGGCGAGCGCGAGGACCGCGCCGCCGTACACCAGCAGCGGGAGCGGCTGCCCCTGCCGTACGCAGACCGCGTACAGCCACAGCAGGAGGGCGACGCCGACGATCAGCCCGAGGCCGGCCAGGGCGGAGGGGAACGAGGTGAACTTGTCGCCGACGAAGCGGGCGAAGGCGTAGCCGCCGTCGAAGCCGTTGCGCCAGCCCGCCTGGACGTCGAGATAGCCGAGCGGGCCGAGGCCGGTGCGTCGCCCGACCCACAGGACGTACGCGGCGGCGCCGAGGGGCGCGAGGAGCATGGCGAGGGCGCGCGGGGCGAAGCGGGGCTTCGCGGCGGTCCGCTCGCGCCCCGCGGGGGCTTCGGCCGACGGGTCGGGGGCGTGCACGTGGGCGTGCGCGCCGGACGCGGGCGCTGTGCTGCGGGTTCCCGCGATCGAGACCTCCGGGACGACCGCACGGTCACGGAGGAGGGACGCCACGCAGGCCGCCCACACCGCCGCGACCACCGCGAGCCCCACCGGGCGGGTCAGACCGCACAACGACGCCAGGGCCCCCGCGGTCACCCACCGGTCCGTGAGCACCGCGTAGAGCGACCAGGCGGCCAGCGCGGTGAACAGCGACTCGCTGTACGCCATCGACTGCACGATCCCGACGGGCAGCACGGCCCAGACCAGCACCGCGCACACCCCGGCCCGACGTCCGTGCACGTGGTCGGCGACCGCGAAGATCCCCCAGGCCGCCGCGAGCGAGGCGAGCAGGGACACGGCGAAACCGGCGTCCGCGTACGACAGCGGGGTCAGCGCGTGCAGCAGCCTTTCCAGCCAGGGCAGCAGCGGGAAGAAGGCCAGATTGGAGTGCACGTCGCCGTTCGGGAGCCGGACCTCGTAGCCGTATCCCAGCTCGGCGACCCTGGTGTACCAGAGGGCGTCCCAGCGGGCGGTGAGCAGCGTGTACGCGCTCTTGTCGCGGGCGGCGCTCCACAGGGCGAGGCCGAGCAGGCCGAGGGCGCGCACGGCCGCGTACCCCAGGAGGGCAGGCGCCGCCCGGCGCGGGGCCGCCGAGCCGAGGAGCCTCACGCGGGTCTGGAGATCGATCACGGGCTCGATTATCGGCGGCCGCCCGCAGGGTCGGGCCGCAGAGTGCGGCGACCCGGCCCTGCGGGCGAGGTGCGCCGGGCGCTCGCCACGGGGTGCGGGGTGGGTACGGAGCGCGTGCGGGACTGGGCGCGGAGGGGGCGCGGAGGGGGCGTGGGC
>NZ_JAHHIU010000283.1 GCF_024539815.1 Streptomyces hayashii | reverse complement strand
GGAGGGGGCGGCGGTCGGTGAGCGACCGTGCGGCAGTCGCCGAAGCTGGCGCGCAGCCGGGTCAGCAGTCCGATGAGCTGGCCGACCTCGGCGTCCGTCCAGTCGTCCAGCCTCTCGGCCAGGAGGCCGGCGCTGCGGCGGGACAGCTCGACGAGCATCGCGTGGCCCTCGGGGGTGAGGCGCAGGATGCGTGAGCGCTTGTCCGCCGGGTCGGGGGAGCGTTCGATCCAGCCCCGCTCGGCGAGGTGCGCGGCATGTCGGCTGGTCACGGACATGTCGACGGCGAGCAACTCGGAGAGGTTGCTCATGCGCATGTCGCCGTGGCTGCCCAGCAGGGCCAGCACGGCGGCCGAGCCGGCGGAGCAGTCCTGCGGCAGGATCCGCCCGAGGTCACGCTTCACGGCCCCGACGGCACTGAGCTGACGCGCCAGCTCCTCGTACTGCGCCTGCCCTGCCATCACACCTCCCGGTATCGTTGCTTAGGGCAACCATAGAAGCGGTTGGTTGCTGCAGGCAAATAAAAAGAGGCGTCACGCCGCAAAAAGTTGGCAAAGGCAAGTATTGCTGCGGTAAATATGCAGGTGGAAAGCCGGCTCGCGGGTGCGGGTCCCCGGCCGACCTGGGGCCCGTCGCGTCCCGCGCGGGGAAACTGCATGGCGACCCCCGCTTGGGCTCGCCCACCCGTTTTCGCTAGTGTCTCGGCCCATGGCTAACACGCAGGGCCCCCAGGGCAACCACGACCCCGCCGGCAACACCCAGATGTTCCGCGCGTTCGTCGACGAGGGCGCCCCTCGGGCCGCCCAGCCGGCCCCCGCGCCGGCCGGCTCCCGCATCGGCCTGATCGTCGGCATCGTCGCCGCCGTCGTGATCGTCGCGGCAGTCGCCTGGCTCGCGCTGAAGTAACTCCCTTACGAGGCGACGCGGGTGGGCTCGGGCGTCCGGGCGATCACCGGACGCGACGACCGACACGGACACGGACACGACACCGTTCCGACGAGGTCGACGCGCCCGCACCTGCCCGCGCCCGCACTCGCGCCTCTTCCGCGCCGACCGCTCGCTCAGCACTCCCGCACGGGCCCCGGCCTCGCGGACGGCTGCCTCACGGGCTCGTTCACGGCCGCCGTGCCGGCCTCCGCCCCGCCGGGTGTCCCGTCGGGTGTCCAGCGGGTGTCCCGCCGGCCTCTGCCTGTCGGCCTCCGCCTTGCGGAACTGCGCCTGACCGGCCTGCGTCCCGCGGGCCCGCGTCCCGCCGGCCTGCGCCTGACCGGTCTGTTCTCGCCGGTCTGAGTCTCACTCCCACCGCACCGACACGTCACGCGTCTCGATGTGCATTCCCAGCGGTACGCGCCATGCGTCGACGCACACCGTCCAGGTCCGCTCCGTGCGCGCCCCGGCGGCGATCGGGACGGGCAGCGGGGCCGTCGACTCGCGCGTGGCCCAGTCCGTGCCGAGCGCGTCCACGACATGGGAGCCGAACGTGATCGTCCCCGAATGGACCGCGCTGCCGCCGGAGTTGACGAACGTCAGGGTCACGTTCTCGCACCACCGCTGATCCGCGTTCGCGCGGACGGGCCGGCTCACGGCGAGGGACGCCGGCCCGGCGGACGCGCCTCCGGACGGACCCGAGGCCGTCGACGAAGGCGCCGGTGGCGACGGCGATGACGATGGCGTGGTCGATCGCGGCGGTGCGGGTCGGCCGGGGGGCGTGCGACCGCCGGGACCGCCCTCGACGGGCGCGCCCTGCGTCGGATCCTGTGGAGCGCCTGCACCGGCAACGGGCGCGGAGCCGGGCGTTCCGGCGTGCGGCCCCGCGCCCGCCGCCGCCCCCGCCTCGCTCTTCGCCGAGGCGTCCGGTCCGGATGCGCCGCCGGGAGAGTCGCCCTGCCCGTCCAGCGGAACGAGACGCACCCCGCCCGTGGGGTCCGCCGGGCCGTCCGCGCCCGGCGCCGCCGGGTCCCCTGCCGCGCCGATGGCGACGTAGTCGCCGCCGTGCCCGCCGCCTCCGCAGCCGACGGCGAACCCCGCCGCTCCCACGACGACGGCGGCAGCCGCCGACGCGCCCCATACGACGCGCCGTCGGTCACGTGCCCGTGTCGGACTTCGCATCACGGCAGTGTGCCTGACTGACCGTCAGGAAAAAAGACCCGGTCCGAATCGACCGCCGGGCGCACCCGGCCTGACGAGCGGTTCGACACACGCGACACCGACTCGACACACGACACACCAGCGAGTCGACGCATGCGACCGGCCCGGCACAGGCGACCGACTCGACGCTCGCGACGAACGCACGGTGGAATGCGTTCGTTCCTGAGGCCTCCCGCCCGCGCCGGACGCCCGGTCGCGGGCTTCTGAGGCCCTGAGGCCCTGAGGCCTAGTCGGAGATCAGGCCCTCGCGCAGTTGCGCCAGGGTCCGGGTGAGGAGGCGTGAGACGTGCATCTGGGAGATGCCGACCTCCTCGCCGATCTGCGACTGGGTCATGTTGGCGAAGAAGCGCAGCATGATGATGCGGCGCTCGCGGGGCGGAAGCTTGGCCAGGAGGGGCTTGAGGGACTCCCGGTACTCCACGCCCTCCAGGGCCGTGTCCTCGTAACCGAGGCGGTCCGCCAGGGAGCCCTCGCCGCCGTCGTCCTCCGGAGCCGGGGAGTCCAGCGAGGAGGCCGTGTAGGCGTTGCCGACCGCGAGGCCGTCGACGACGTCCTCCTCGGACACGCCCAGCACCGCGGCGAGTTCGGCGACCGTCGGCGAGCGGTCCAGCTTCTGGGAGAGCTCGTCGCTGGCCTTGGTGAGGGCCAGGCGCAGCTCCTGCAGCCGGCGCGGGACGCGCACCGACCAGGACGTGTCGCGGAAGAAGCGCTTGATCTCGCCCACGACCGTCGGCATCGCGAACGTCGGGAACTCCACGCCGCGTTCGCAGTCGAAGCGGTCGATCGCCTTGATCAGGCCGATGGTGCCGACCTGGACGATGTCCTCCATGGGCTCGTTGCGCGAGCGGAAGCGGGCCGCCGCGTAGCGCACGAGGGGGAGGTTGAGCTCGATCAGCGTGTCCCGGACGTAGACACGCTCGGGGCTGTCCTCGGCGAGCGTGGCCAGTCGCAGGAACAGGGAGCGGGACAGGGTGCGGGTGTCGATGGCCCCCGTGGCCGTGAGAGCCGGGGCCTGGGGGGCCTCGGGGGCTGTGACGTCGTCGAGCACGTCGGGCTCGACCGGCGCGACAGGCGCGACGGGCGCGGACTCGCTCGGCGTGAGCGTGAGCGTGAGCACCTTCGAGCTGCCCTGTTCTGCGGACATGCCACCCCCTTTGGGTCGCGGGACGGTCGCGGCGTGACGCCCCCGCTTGAGGAACGTCAGCCTTCACCTGAATACCGGAGCCGAAGCCCCGGCAAACGCTCTTCCGGCAGAATGTCACATGTCGGCAACACGCTGTAGTGACATGTCGACATGTGAGTGACGAATCAGCCCTGGAAACAGGGGGTCTGACAGCTTTTCAGCGCTGATCCGGCGGGTTCGGCCCCGGTGAGCGATTCGCCCCCAGGGGCGACGACTCGGTCGCGCTTGCGATCCCTTATCGAGTGACGTGTCCTGGCCGTTTTCCCGCCCCGCGCCCCGTCACGCCCCCGCGCCCCGCACCCTGTCCCGCGTTCCGTAACGCACCCTGCGGCGAGACGTACGCGCTCTGCCCCGGGCCGTACGCACCCTGCCCCGAGCCCGTTGCCGTCCCGTCGCGTCACGTGTCCCGTCACGTGTCCCGTGGCATGTCCCGGGACGTGTCCGTCAGGCTTCGATGCGGTTCGCCGAGCGGAGCCGCTGGAAGGAGCGCGCGAGCAGCCGGGACACGTGCATCTGGGAGACGCCGAGCTCGGCGCTGATCTGGGACTGCGTGAGGTTGCTGTAGTAGCGCAGGAGGAGGATGCGCTGTTCCCGCTCGGGGAGTTGGACCAGGAGGTGGCGGACGAGGTCGCGGTGCTCCACGCCGTCCAGCGCCGGGTCCTCGTAGCCGAGGCGGTCCAGCAGTCCGGGCAGGCCGTCGCCCTCCTGGGCGGCCTCCAGCGAGGTCGCGTGGTACGAGCGGCCCGCCTCGATGCAGGAGAGGACCTCGTCCTCGGCGATGCGCAGCCGCTCGGCGATCTCGGCCGTCGTCGGGGTGCGGCCGAAGGCGGTGGTGAGGTCCTCGGTGGCGCTGTTGACCTGCACCCACAACTCGTGGAGCCGGCGCGGCACGTGGACCGTGCGGACGTTGTCGCGGAAGTACCGCTTGATCTCGCCGATGACGGTGGGCATGGCGAACGTGGGGAACTGCACGCCCCGGTCCGGGTCGAAGCGGTCGATGGCGTTGATCAGGCCGATGGTGCCGACCTGGACGACGTCCTCCATCGGCTCGTTGCGGGAGCGGAAGCGGCCGGCCGCGTAGCGCACGAGCGGGAGGTTGGCCTCGATGAGCGCCCCGCGCACGCGGTTGTGCTCCGGCGTGCCCGGCTGGAGTTCCTTGAGTTCGGCGAAGAGCACCTGGGTCAGCGCCCGGGTGTCCGCGCCCCGGCGCCGTTCCGGGGCCGGAGCGGCTTCCGTGGCGGCTTCCGGCACGGTTTCCAGGGCGGGGGCCGGCGCGGGTGCCGGGGGTGCCTCTTCCTGAGGCGGCGCAGTACTGGCCGACACGGTCAACGCCACCTCTTCGTCAGGTCAACATCGGTCAACTCATCCGTCAAAAGCGGTCATAGCATCACAAGACATGTGCACTGTGTGCAAGCACCGCATAACGCCGTGTTGAGGGATAGGTTGGGCCCTTGTCATCGCCTTGGACGTGCGAAAGCCCTCCGCCGTCAGGGCGGAGGGCTCCGTGTCACCGAAGGGGCGTGCCGGTCGGGACGGCTCAGAACTCGTAGTCGGCGACCACCCAGGTGGCGAACTCGCGCCACAGAGCGACGCCCGACTGGTGGTCGGGGTGCTCGATGTAGCGCTTCAGCGCGTCCGCGTCCTCGACCGCCGAGTTGATCGCGAAGTCGTAGGCGATGGGGCGGTCGCTGACGTTCCAGCCCAGCTCCCAGAAGCGCAGTTCCTCGATCTTCCCGCCCAGCGCGCGGAAGGCCGCCTCGCCGCGCACGACCCGGGGGTCGTCGCGCTCGACGCCCGCGTCGAGCTTGAAGAGGACCAGGTGGCGGATCATGGGCACTCCCTGTGCGTACGGGGGCCTCGGCTACTTGGCCCCGTCGGCGAGCCAGGTGAAGAAGTCGCCGATGGCCTTGGCGGCGTCCGATATGCCCTGGAAGCCTATCTGGACGTAGTCCGCCGCCTTCGCCGGGTCGGTGATGATCACGTAGAGCACGAAGACCACGAGCATGTAGACGGCGATCTTCTTGGCGTTCACCGCCACCTGGCCTCCCCTGTAGTGCCCGCTCGGGCCCGTGTTGACGGCGGCGAGTGTATCTGTAAGTGCGATTTACACACCGCTTTTTGATCGCCACGGCGCGTTCGTGAGCGGTTCGCGGGCGGGGCGTGAGTCGACGGGGCCGCTGCCGAAGGGGGCGTCAGGGAATGAACGAAGGGCCCGGTCCAATGGACCGGGCCCTTCGTCTACCAGCGGTAGCGGAGGGATTTGAACCCTCGGTGACTTGCGCCACACTCGCTTTCGAGGCGAGCTCCTTCGGCCGCTCGGACACGCTACCGAGGGAGACCTTACAGCAAGGTGAGCCCCGGTTTGAAATCGGTATCGGGCGGCCGGCTCAGCGCTCCCGGAAGAACTCCGTGAGCAGGCCGGAGCACTCCTCGGCGAGGACGCCCTGGACGACTTCCGGGCGGTGGTTGAGCCGGCGGTCGCGGACGACGTCCCACAGGGAGCCGACCGCGCCCGCCTTGTCGTCGCGGGCGCCGTAGACGACCCGGTCCACCCGGGACTGGGTGATCGCACCCGCGCACATCGTGCACGGTTCGAGGGTCACGACGAGCGTGCAGCCGGACAGCCGCCACTCCCCGACCGCCTCGGCCGCCCGCCGGAGGGCGAGCACCTCGGCGTGCGCCGTCGGATCGCCGCCGGCCTCGCGTTCGTTGTGGCCGGCCGCGAGGACCGTCGTGCCGTCCGCGGCCAGCACCACGGCGCCGACCGGGACGTCGCCGTCCCGGGCGGCCAGCCGGGCCTGGTCGAGGGCGAGCCGCATGGCGGCCCGCCAGCGGTCGCGCACGGGGTCCGACGGCGGCTGCGGTGCGGTCAGCGGACGGTCTCCAGGACCTCCGAGGCGCCCAGGGCCTCGGCGATCTCGTTGACGGCGTCCTCGGACAGCGACCTCAGTTCCTTCTCGCCGACGCCGAGGTCGTCGAGAATGCCGGGATCGCCGACCGGGCCGTGCGGCACGGCCTCGGCCGGGCCGCCGCCCACGACTGCCTGGGCGTCCTCGGCGTCGTCCTGGTCGTCGTCGTCGGTCTCACCGTCCTCGGTGCCGTCGAGGTCGAGGGCGTCCAGGTCGTCCTCGTCGCCCGGGTCCCTGCCGAGCAGTTCGTCGGTGAGCAGGATCTCGCCGTACGAGCTGCGGGCGGCCGCAGCGGCGTCGGACACGTAGATGCGAGGGTCCTCCTCGCCGTCGATGCGGACGACTCCGAACCAGGAGCCCTCCTGCTCGATCAGCACGAGCACCGTGTCCTCGTCGGGAGAGGCTTCCCGGGCCAGGTCGGCCAGATCCGACAGGGTTTCCACATCGTCGAGCTCTGTGTCGCTCGCTTCCCACCCGTCTTCGGTGCGCGCGAGCAGTGCGGCGAAGTACACCGTGACTCTCCCACTGGTCTTAGGCGTGCCGGTTGGGGGTCCCCCCGGCGGAGGTTACGGGCGGAGAAAGAGCTCAGGCTCCGAGCCCCACCCACTCGGAATCGTGGCAGAAACAAGGCGTTCAGGGGACGTCTTCGGCTCCCTGTGTCCGGTGGTTTTGATCCCACGTCCGCAGCGACGTCCGTGAGCGACACACCAGCGCACCAGTTGCGGCCACGAGCGGATCGTACGCGGCTTTGCCGTGCGTCCACGCACGCCCACCCCCGCGCGGCACCCGTGACGGTGGGGATCTTCCCCGTATGCCCCAAGTCGCATACGGCCACGGCAACCGCGGGGCTACCAGCGGAACGTGCGCATGCGCATCGCGTGGCGCAGCCGGGCGGTCTTGGCGCGGCGCGGCTGGACGCGGTCGCGCAGTTCGCGGGCTTCGGTCAGCTCGCGAAGGAACCGGGCGCGCCGTCGGCGGCGCTCGGCGTCGCTCTCGGCTCGGGCGGCCGCGTCCGGCGACTCGTCGTCGGGCAGGTCGGGCAGGTCAGGCATCAGCACATCACCCCGGGTACCCCGGTCCGTCTCCATACCTGTCTCTCACTTTCCCTCCGTCGGGCGGTTTGATGCGGACGAACGGCCCAAGCCGGGGGGAGAGGTTCACTGTGTGTGGGGACGCCGGGCGGGTTCGGCACCGTTACTGTTGTGGACATGCGTCTCCACGTCGTCGACCACCCTCTGGTCGCCCACAAGCTCACCACGCTGCGCGACCGGCGCACGGACTCCGCGACCTTCCGCCGGCTGGCCGACGAGCTGGTCACCCTGCTCGCCTACGAGGCCACGCGTGACGTGCGCACCGAACAGGTCGACATCACGACGCCGGTCGCCTCGACCACCGGCGTCAAGCTCTCCTACCCGCGGCCGCTGGTCGTGCCGATCCTGCGCGCGGGCCTCGGCATGCTGGACGGCATGGTCCGGCTGCTGCCGACCGCCGAGGTGGGCTTCCTCGGCATGATCCGCAACGAGGAGACCCTGGAGGCGTCGACCTACGCCACGCGTATGCCGGAGGACCTCTCCGGGCGCCAGGTGTACGTCCTGGACCCGATGCTGGCCACCGGCGGCACGCTGGTCGCCGCGATCCGCGAGCTGATCCGGCGCGGCGCCGACGACGTGACGGCCGTCGTGCTGCTCGCCGCCCCGGAGGGTGTCGCGATCATGGAGCGCGAGCTCGCGGGCTCGCCGGTCACCGTCGTCACGGCGGCCGTCGACGACCACCTCAACGAGCTCGGATACATCGTCCCGGGTCTGGGAGACGCCGGGGACCGGCTGTACGGCGCGGCCGAGTAGGCCGTAGCCCTCGCTGCCCCCGCCGCCCTCGCCGCCCTCGTCCGTCTGCGGGGCCCGCCCCCGGCGGGTCCGCGGGCGGACTGTTCGCGGGCGGACTGTTCGGCGGGCCCGGCCGCGGCGTGTCGGCCGGGCCTCAGCAGCCCTTCTTCGTGGACGCCTTCGGCTGCGGCGCGGTGAGGGCGGTCAGCGCCTTGGCGGCGTCCGCCTGGCTCGTCAGCGCCTTGAAGCCGTTGCCGATGATCAGGTCGACGGCCGTGCCCGCGCGGGCCGCGTCGGTGCGGCGCTCGGCAGCGGTCAGCTGGGTGGCGAGGACCGGCAGCGAGGTGTTGAGCGAGGACGCCGGGCCGAGCAGCAACCCTGCGCCGGTGACCTTCTTGTCGTACTGCTTGGCGGCGTTGCCCACCTCGCCGATCCGGAAGCCGCGCTTCTTCAGCTCGTCCGCGGTGGTCTTGGCCAGACCGCTGCGGGTCGTGGCGTTGAAGACGTTCACGGTGATCTGCGCGGGCCTGGGCACCGCGCCGGCACCGCCGCCCGCGGCGGAGGCGGACGTGGGGACGGCCGCGGACGCGCCCGCCCCGGCCTTGGTCCTGTTCGCCCCGGTCGTGTCCCGGGGACAGGAGGCGCCGGCCGCCGTGGCCGTCCCTCCGCCGCCCGTGAAGACGTCGATGAGCTGCAGGGTGCCCCAGCCGGCCACGCCGAGCACGGCGCCGCAGCCGACGACCACCACGGCCAGCCTGCCGCGTCGCCGGTGGGGGCGCATGCGGGGGTATTTGTCCCCCGTGATCCGGTACTTACCGCCCATGCCCGGGGGAGTCAGCATGCTCATGGGCGCAGCGTAGTGCGCCCGGGCGGCCGTGACTAATAAACGATCATCCGACACCGGGTGCGGGCAGGGGAAAGAACCCGAAAGGGTCAATCCGAAGTCGCCGACGGGCGTGCGGCGGGCCTACGGAGAGGCCGCGCGGCGCGCCCCGGCGGGTTCGCGGCGGCGCCGGGCGCCCGGCCCGATCCGGCTCCCTGGGGTCAGTCCAGCTCCAGCACGCGCGCGTGCAGCACCTGGCGCTGCTGGAGCGCCGCTCGCACCGCACGGTGCAGCCCGTCCTCCAGATACAGGTCGCCCTGCCACTTCACGACGTGCGCGAACAGGTCGCCGTAGAAGGTGGAGTCCTCCGCGAGCAGGGTTTCCAGGTCGAGCTGCTGCTTCGTGGTCACCAGCTGATCGAGGCGGACCGGGCGCGGCGCGACGTCCGCCCACTGCCGGGTGCTTTCCCGGCCGTGGTCGGGGTAAGGCCGGCCGTTTCCGATGCGCTTGAAGATCACACGGAAAGCCTACCGGTCCAGACGTTCCGGCCGCAGCCATGGAGACGGAGTGCGACGCTGGAAAAGACGTGATGAACAGGGGTAAAACGGGAATGAGGACCTGCCGATGAGCGAGTCGACGAGCGCCGCTGACATCGTTGCCGGGTACGCGTTCACGGGCCCCGCCCTCGACCTCGGCGCCGTGCTGTGGGACGGCGCATGCCTGTCCGACGCGCCGGTGCGCATCCCCCTGCCGGTGCTGAACAGGCACGGGCTGGTCGCGGGAGCCACCGGGACCGGCAAGACCAAGACGCTCCAGCTGATGGCCGAGCAGCTCTCCGCGCAGGGCGTGCCGGTCTTCCTCGCCGACGTCAAGGGCGACCTGTCGGGGATCTCGGCCCCGGGGACGGCGAGCGACAGGGTGCGGGCCCGGGCCGCGGAAGTCGGCCAGAAATGGGCGGCCACCGGCTTCCCCGCCGAGTTCTACGCCCTGGGCGGCCTCGGCCACGGCATCCCGTTGCGCGCCACGGTCACGAGCTTCGGCCCGCTGCTCCTGTCGAAGGTGCTCGGGCTGAACCGGACGCAGGAGCAGTCCCTGGGCCTGGTCTTCCACTACGCGGACCAGAAGGGCCTGGAGCTGCTCGACCTCAAGGACCTGAGGTCGGTCGTCGCCTTCCTCGCCTCCGACGACGGCAGGGCGGAGCTGAGGAGTCTCGGCGGCCTGTCGAGCGCCACCGCGGGGGTGATCCTGCGCTCCCTCACCGCCTTCGAGGCGCAGGGCATGGCGAGCTTCTTCGGCGAGCCGGAGTTCGACACGGCCGAGTTCCTGCGCACGGCCCCCGACGGCCGCGGCATCGTGTCCGTCCTGGAGCTGCCCGCCGTGCAGGACGAACCGCAGCTCTTCTCGACCTTTCTGATGTGGCTGCTGGCGGACCTGTTCCACGATCTTCCCGAGGTCGGTGACGCCGACCGGCCGAAGCTCGTCTTCTTCTTCGACGAGGCCCATCTGCTGTTCGACGACGCCTCGAAGGCGTTCCTCGACTCCATCACGCAGACGGTCCGGCTCATTCGCTCGAAGGGCGTCGGCGTGTTCTTCGTCACGCAGACCCCGAAGGACGTGCCCGGCGAGGTCCTCGGCCAGCTCGGCAACCGCGTGCAGCACGCCCTGAGGGCCTTCACCCCGGACGACCAGAAGGCGCTCAGGGCCACGGTGAAGACCTTCCCGGACTCGGCCTACGACCTTGAGGAGCTGCTCACCGGCCTCGGCACCGGCGAGGCCGTCGTCACCGTCCTCAGCGAGAGGGGCGCGCCGACCCCGGTCGCCGCCACCCGGCTGCGCGCTCCCGAGTCGCTGATGGGCCCGGTCGACGGACCGGATCTGGACCGGGCCGTGCAGGCGTCCCCGCTGTGCGAGCGGTATGCACAGGCTGTGGACAGGGAATCGGCGTTCGAGAGGCTGGCGGCCCTGGCCGAGACCGAGGCCGCACGGCCGGCGTCGGCGGCGGCGTCGAACTCGGCATCGGCGTCGGAGACGACGGCGGACCGGACCGGACGGGAGGGGCGGGCGGAACCGAAGGAGCCGGCGGGGTCGAGGAAGCCGGAGAGGTCCAAGGGGCCTCAGGGTCCGAAGGGTTCTGAGGGAGTGAACGATCCGAAAGGGGAGAAAGGGGAGAAAGGGGAGCGGAAGGATCGTTCCGTTGTGGAGCAGGTGGTGGGAAGCGGGATGTTCCAGTCGCTGGCCCGTTCCGTCGGCACGCAGATCGGCCGTGAGATCACCCGGTCGCTCTTCGGGACGGCCCGGAGGAGGCGGTAGTCACGGCAGCCCGCCCCCGCC
>NZ_JAHHIU010000282.1 GCF_024539815.1 Streptomyces hayashii | reverse complement strand
GTGGGGGAGCGGGCGGGGTGTCGTGGATGGCCGGTGCGGGTGCGGAGTCTGCTCCGGGTCCCGTACTCAACAGGTTCGCCTCCTCGGGAACGGTCTACAGGTGTGCGAGCTTCTCCAGCACGGGGGCGGCGGCGCGCAGTTTCGCCCACTCGTCCTCGTCGAGGCCGTCGACCAGGGCGGCCAGGAAGGCGTTCCGCTTGGCGCGGCTCTCCGCGAGCATGGCTTCGGCCTGCTCGGTCTTGGTGACGACCTTCTGGCGGCGGTCCTCGGGGTGCGGCTCCAGCCTGACCAGGCCCTTGGCCTCCAGCAGCGCGACGATGCGGGTCATCGAGGGAGGCTGCACGTGCTCCTTGCGGGCGAGCTCGCCGGGTGTGGCGCTGCCGCAGAGGGAGAGGGTGCCGAGCACCGACATCTCGGTCGGGCTCAGCGACTCGTCGACACGCTGGTGCTTGAGCCGACGGGACAGCCGCATCACGGCTGAGCGTAGGGAGTTCACGGCGGCAGCGTCGTCGCCATGGGTGAGGTCAGACATCTCTTTAGGATAACTCATTACCCTGGCTAAACAAGCGGGGGCGCGCCGGGATTCCCGTGACTCCGGCCACGGAAACCCGGCCATCACTCGAACGGGTGAGTCGGCAGCGGAAAGTGACCGGACTGCGCTACACGCCCGCGACCCTCGTCTCATGGGGACCAGTGTGCTCAGCCTGCGGATAGACGGGGAGCTGCTCGAACGGCTCCGGCAGCATGCCGCCAAAAGGGGGATGAGCGTCCAGGACTATGTCGTCCAGACGCTCATCCGGGACGACTTCGACGAGCGGTTCAAGACCGCGGTCGACGAGACCGGGAAGTTCTACGGGCTCACCTGAGCCCGTCCGGCGCCCCCGCGGCCGGAACGGGCCCGGGGACTCAGGTCAGGCCGAGGGCCGGCATCAGGTAGTAGAAGACGAACACGGCGGAGACCACGTACATCGGCACCGGGACCTCCCGGCCGCGGCCCGCCACGAGACGCAGCAGGACGAACGCGATGAAGCCCATCCCGATGCCGTTGGTGATCGAGTAGGTGAACGGCATCATCACCATGGTGATGAAGGCCGGGATGGCGATCGTGTGGTCGGCCCAGTCGATCTCCTTGACCGAACCGGCCAGGATCAGGTAGCCCACCGCGAGCAGCGCCGGGGTGGCGGCCTGGGACGGGACCATCGTGGCCACGGGGGTCAGGAACAGCGCGACGGCGAACAGCGCGCCGGTGACGAGGTTCGCGAAGCCGGTGCGGGCGCCCTCGCCGACGCCGGCCGTGGACTCCACGAACGCGGTGGTGGCGGAGGAGGAGCTGGCGCCGCCCGCGGCGACCGCGAGGCCGTCGACGAAGAGGACCTTGTTGATGCCGGGCATCTCGCCCTTGGCGTCGGTCAGCCTGGCCTCGTCGCTGACGCCCATGATCGTGCCCATCGCGTCGAAGAAGCACGACAGCAGGACGGTGAAGACGAACAGGACGCCGGTCAGCACGCCCACCTTGCCGAAGCCGCCGAACAGGCTGATCCGGCCGATGAGCCCGAAGTCGGGGGAGGCGACGGGGTCGCCGGGCCACTTGGGGGTGGTCAGACCCCAGGAGGGCACGGTCGCGACCGCGTTGATGATCAGCGCGAGGACGGTCATCGCGACGATCGAGATCAGGATCGCGCCGGGCACCTTGCGGGTGATCAGGGCCAGGGTGAGCAGCGCGCCCAGGATGAAGACGAGGACCGGCCAGCCGTTCAGGTGACCGTCGGCGCCGAGCTGGAGCGGGACGGTGGTGTGGGCGGCGTCGGGGATGCGGCTGACGAAGCCGGAGTCGACGAGGCCGATCAGCATGATGAACAGGCCGATGCCGATGCTGATCGCCTTGCGCAGGCCGAAGGGGACCGCGTTCATCACGCGCTCGCGCAGACCGGTGGCGACCAGGAGCATGACCACGAGACCGGCGAGCACCACCATGCCCATGGCGTCCGGCCAGGACATCCGGGGCGCGAGCTGGAGCGCGACCACGGAGTTCACGCCGAGGCCGGCGGCCAGCGCGATGGGCACGTTGCCGATCACGCCCATGAGGAGCGTGGTGAAGGCCGCCGTCACACAGGTCGCGGTGACCAGCTGGCCGTAGTCCAGGTGGTGGCCGTACATGTCCTTCGCGCTGCTGAGGATGATCGGGTTCAGCACGATGATGTACGCCATCGCGAAGAAGGTGGCGAAACCGCCGCGGATCTCGCGGGACAGGGTGCTGCCCCGCTCGGAGATCTTGAAGTAACGATCGAGGGCGCCGTGGGCGGACCTGGCCCCCGGCTCGTCAGGGGCGGGGATCTTGGCGGGGGCCGAGGTGGGCATGTTTTTGGCGTTTCCTACGAAGAGAAGTGGTCAACATCAAACCGTTTCAGTATGAACATATGACGTACGGATCGGCCATCTCCGCGCGTAGACGTGACCACCTCGTAAGCTGTCCCCATGGCGAAGTGGACACCCCAGCACGAGGCGCCGGAGCCCCTGGAGGGCCCCGTCGTCGCCACCATCATCGGCGGCACGATCCTCTGGTTCGTCCTCTTCCTCGTCCAGCTCCCCTTCTACGGCTGGTTCGACGACCACGGCCGGACCTGGTGGGTGTGGACCTGCCTCGCGGGCGCGGGCCTCGGCCTGATCGGCATCTGGTACGTCCGCCGGCGCGACGCGGCGATCAAGCGGGCGGCCGCTGCCGGGACGACGGCAGCCGCGGAGTGACCGCCCCGCCGGTCAGCGGGGCACCCGTACGACCCTCGTAGCATCGCCCTCCCCTGACCGTCCTCCCCAGGTCGGATCTTCGGGGGCTTCAGGGGGTGAAGCCCCAAAACCGCACGTACCGTCGATTCCATGGCCCACACCGACGCCCCCGCCCTCGCGCCGACGGCGGGCGGTCTGACCGCCGCCGAAGTTGCCGACCGCGTCGCGCGCGGTCAGGTCAACGACGTGCCCGCGCGCAGCAGCCGTTCCGTGGGCGAGATCGTCCGGGCGAACGTCTTCACGCGGTTCAACGCGATCATCGGCGTCCTGTGGCTGGTCATGCTCGCCGTCGCCCCCATCCAGGACAGCCTGTTCGGCTTCGTGATCCTCGCCAACACCGGCATCGGCATCGTCCAGGAGTGGCGGGCGAAGCAGACCCTGGACTCCCTCGCGGTCGTCGGCGAGGCCCGTCCCACGGTCCGCCGCGACGGAACGGCGGTCCAGCTCTCCACGTCCGAACTCGTCCTGGACGACCTCGTCGAGATCGGGCCCGGCGACAAGATCGCCGTGGACGGGGCGTGCGTCGAGGCCGACGGCCTGGAGATCGACGAGTCGCTCCTCACCGGCGAAGCGGATCCCGTCGTCAAACGGGCGGGCGACCAGGTCATGTCGGGCAGCTTCGTGGTGGCGGGCGGCGGCGCCTTCCGGGCGACGAAGGTCGGCCGCGAGGCCTACGCCGCCCAGCTCGCCGAGGAGGCCTCACGCTTCACGCTCGTCCACTCCGAGCTGCGCTCCGGCATCTCGACGATCCTCAAGTACGTCACGTGGATGATGGTCCCGGCGGCGATCGGACTCGTCGTCACGCAGCTGTTCGTCAAGAACAACGGTTTCCGGGACTCGGTCGCGCGCACGATCGGCGGAATCGTCCCGATGGTGCCCGAGGGGCTCGTCCTGCTCACCTCCGTCGCCTTCGCGATCGGCGTCGTCCGGCTCGGCCGCAAGCAGTGTCTGGTGCAGGAACTCCCGGCCATCGAGGGTCTCGCCCGCGTCGACACCGTCTGCCTGGACAAGACCGGCACCCTCACCGAGGGCGGCATGGACGTCACCGGTCTGCACACCCTCGACGGCGCCGACGAGGGCTATGTACGGCAGGTGCTCGGGGCGCTCGGGGGGTCCGACCCCCGGCCGAACGCCTCCCTCCAGGCCGTCATCGACGCCTTTCCGCACGTCGACGGCTGGCGTTGCACCGAGTCCCTGCCGTTCTCCTCGGCCCGCAAGTACAGCGGCGCCGCCTTCGACGAGAGCGACGGCGGGGACGACGACGGGAGGGAGGGCGGGAGCAGCACCTGGCTGCTGGGAGCCCCGGACGTGCTCCTGGACGACGACGATCCCGCCCTCGGCGACACCGAGCGGCTCAACGAGCAGGGGCTGCGCGTGCTGCTGCTGGCCCGCTCCGCACGCGACCTCGGTGACCCGGAGCCCGCGCGCGGAGCCCGGCCCGTCGCGCTGGTGGTGCTCGAACAGCGGCTGCGGCCCGACGCGGGCGACACGCTGCGCTACTTCGCCGAGCAGAACGTCCACGCCAAGGTCGTCTCCGGCGACAACGCGGTGTCGGTGGGGGCGGTGGCCGCGAAGCTCGGGCTGGAGGGCGCCGCCGTGGACGCCCGCGGGCTGCCCGAGGACCGGGAGGGCATGGGGCGGGCGCTCGACGAGGGCACGGTGTTCGGCCGGGTCACCCCGCAGCAGAAGCGGGACATGGTGGGGGCGCTGCAGTCCCGCGGGCGCACCGTCGCGATGACCGGGGACGGCGTCAACGACGTCCTCGCGCTCAAGGACGCGGACATCGGGGTGGCGATGGGGTCGGGCTCCGAGGCCACCCGGGCGGTCGCGCAGATCGTGCTGCTGGACAACAGCTTCGCGACCCTGCCGTCGGTGGTGGCGGAGGGCCGGCGGGTCATCGGCAACATCACCCGGGTGGCGACCCTCTTCCTGGTGAAGACGGTGTACTCGGTGCTGCTGGCCCTGCTGGTGGTGTGCTGGCAGGTGGAGTACCCGTTCCTGCCGAGGCACCTGACGATGCTGTCCACCCTCACGATCGGCATCCCGGCCTTCTTCCTCGCCCTCGCCCCCAACACCGAGCGGGCCCGCCCGCACTTCGTGCGGCGGGTGATGCGGTACTCGGTCCCCGGCGGGTTGATCGCGGGCGTCGCGACCTTCGTGACCTACCTCCTGGCCCGTCACCACTACACCGGCGCGGGCTCGCTGGAGGCGGAGACGAGCGCGGCCACGCTCACGCTGTTCCTGGCGTCGATGTGGGTGCTGGCGATCATCGCCCGCCCCTACACCTGGTGGCGGGTGCTGCTGGTGGCCTCGATGGGCGCGGCGTTCCTGCTGGTGCTCGCGATCCCGTGGCTCCAGCACTTCTTCGCGCTGAAGCTGGTCGGGCTGACGATGCCGTGGATCGCGGTGGGCGTGGCGGCGGTGGCGGCTCTCGCCCTGGAGTTCACCTGGCGCTGGGTCGACCGCCGCTTCCCGGACTGATCGGGCGACGCCACCCCAGGCCGAACCTGCTCAAGTAGGTTCACACACTGGGGAGTTGTGGCAGTATCGGCTGGCATGTCACCGTCACATATGTGGTCGCCTGTGCCTCGCCGTCGTCCGCTCGCCGTGCTGCCGGTCGTGCTGCTCGCCATGCTGGCGGCTCTCGTCGCCGGGGCGGCCGATGCCGACGCGGCATCCGCAACGGCGGGATCAGGGGCCGCGGCGACGCCCGACCGCGCCCGCTACGACGTCACCTTGCGTTCGGACGCCGACGGCGCGCACTGGACCGGACGGGAGCGGGTGTCGTTCCGCAACGCCTCCGCCGAACCGCTGCGTGAGGTGTACCTGCGGCTCTGGGGCAACGGCGAGGACCCGTGCGGCACGTCCGGCGCGCCCTCCCCCGTCGTCGTGTCGCACGTCGTCGGCGGCACACCGGGGCCCCTGACCGTGGACTGCACGGCCCTGCGCATCGTGCTGCCCGAGCCGCTGGCGCGGGGCGAGCGGACGTCCGTCGCCTTCGACGTCTCCCTCACCGTGCCCGACCGCAACGCCCGCTTCGGCCGTGAGGGCGCGTCCCGCTTCCTCGGCAACGCGCTGCCCGTGCTCGCCGTGCACGACGCGAAGGGGTGGCACCTCGACCCCTACGTGGCGCTCGGTGAGAGCTTCTACGCCCTGGCGAGCGACTTCCGGGTCCGCCTGGACCACCCGTCGGCCCTGAAGGTGCCGGCGACCGGTCGCACCCGGACCCTGCCCGGCGCCCCCGGCCGCACCGTCACGGTCAGCGTCGCCGACCGGGTGCGGGACTTCGCCTGGGCCGCGGGCCCGTTCCGCACCGCGACCCGGACCACGCCCGGGGGCGTGCTCGTCAGGTCGTTCTGGGCCGCCGACACCCCCGCCGCGGGCGTGGAGCTGACCCGCACGGACGCCGTCGCCTCGATCGACCGGTTCGGCCAGGAGTTCGGCCGCTACCCCTACGGCGAGCTCGACGTCGTGATGACCCCGGAGTTCGGCGGCGGCATGGAATACCCCGGCCTCGTCCTCATCGGCACCACCGAGGAGGGCGGCGCCGTCGTCCACGAGGTGGCGCACCAGTGGTGGTACGGGATCGTCGGCAACGACGAGTACTCCTCACCGTGGCTGGACGAGAGCTTCGCCCAGTACGCCAACTTCCGTTTCCAGGGCTGGGACACGAACGACTGCTGGTCGGACGTCTACTGGCCCGACGACAACGCGACGCTGACCGCCTCGATGGCCTACTGGTCGCAGCAGCGCGGTCAGTACCACCTCGTCTACACGGCCGGGCCCTGCGCCCTCGCCGACCTGGAACGCACCCTCGGCGCCGACACGATGGCCCGGCTGCTCAAGGAGTACGCCCGCGACCACTGGTACGGCGTCTCCACCACCGAGGACTTCGTACGAGCCGCCCAGTCCATGACGGACGTCGACCTCGGCCCCTTCTGGGAAGCCCACCGCATCCGGTGACCCGTGCGGCCGGGGCCCGCCCGCCCGGTCTCACCGCACGTCGACGAAGTCCCCCGCGGCGCTGACCGCCGCAGTGGTCGAGCTGCCCGCGAAGACGAAGCGGTAGTAACCGTCCACCGACGCCTTCACGGTGGTCTTCAGGCCGCCGGTGGCGCTGGACCTGACCGTCTT
Source organism: Streptomyces hayashii (assembly GCF_024539815.1). Classification (GTDB taxonomy): domain Bacteria; phylum Actinomycetota; class Actinomycetes; order Streptomycetales; family Streptomycetaceae; genus Streptomyces; species Streptomyces hayashii. The sequence continues at coordinate 4,422 of NZ_JAHHIU010000282.1, read as the reverse complement.
GACCGTGCTGTACGTGCTGCTGCCCTTCTTGCGGAACTGCAGTCTGACGGCCTGACCCGAGTAACGGGCGTACCTGTCGGCGTCCCAGTCGGCGCGGGTCAGCGCCCCCGTGACGGTGAGGGTCCTGCCCTTCCTCACCGGCTCGGGGGCGGCGTCGACCGTCAGCCGGGCCGAGCGCTGGAGCCTGACGGTGGCCAGGCCGTCGCCCTCGGCGTAGCCGACCTTGGTCCAGTCGACGTCGTCGGAACCCGGGTCGACGTCGTTCCAGTCGGTGACGTAGCCGGCCGCCTTCCAGACCGTGGCGTCGACGTCGCCCAGCTCGTCGGACGGGGAGACGTCGATGGTGCCCGTGCAGGAGGCGACCGTCGCGGAGGCGGTGTCGCAGGTCGGCCGGAAATCGCCGATCAGGACATGGTCCGGGTGGGCGAACGACGCGCCGCGATAGAGGACCAGGTCCAGCTCGACGTCCTCCGCGGTGAGGTCGACGCCCGCACCGTGCGTGATCCTGAAGGTGACCGGGACGGTGACCTTGCCACCGGTGCCGGCCACGATCGCCCGGCCCCTGTTGATCCTCACACTGCCGAATCTGGCGTCCAGCCGGTACGGGGCGCCGGCGGCCGAGCGCGCGCCGGCGAGGGCGCTCCCGCCGGAGGCGGCCTCGTGCCGGGCCCTGAAGGTGTCGACGGGGTGGTGCGAGCCGCTTCCCGCCGCCTGCGCGGCCGGCACGGCGAGGGCGGACAGAGCCAAGGCGCCGCTGACGGCGACCACGGTGGCGCGTACGCGCATGCGTTCCCCCTGAGGAAAGGGGCCCGGCCGGTCGCTCGCCGCTCGCACGGCCCGCATCGCACCCGGGGCCCAGGTCATCGTGGAGTCTTGTGACTCGCCTACTCAGAGGGCCGACGGGGAGGAACGGTTGTGCAGGGCGATGGGGTTTCCTGACGGAGGGTCCGCTGCGCAGCCACGACGAAGGCAACGGGGAGGCAGCCGGTCCCGGGAGGCCGGTCCGGGCTGCCCCGAACCGGCCCGTGCCGCCGTCGCCGGGTACACCGTCGCCCGGTACAGGGCGCGGTGGGCCGGGCACGACGTCCTCGACTTCGGGTTCCAGGAGACGAATGAACGAGGTCCGTCGGCTCCGCCCGCCTCAGTCGAACCAGCGGTCCCGGGCCAGTTCCGCCGTGCGGGACGGGTCCTCCAGGAGGGCGGCGACCTCGAAGCGGCGGGGCCACTGGCGGGCCGCCCAGGCGAGGCCGGCCGCGACGCCCTCCAGGGTGGCCGCGTGCAGGACGCCGTCGGCGGTCAGACGCCAGTCGATCTCCACGCCGTCGACGACGAGTTCCTCGTGTTCGACGTAGGTGGCGGGCGTGCGCGGGCCGAGCAGCACGCGCACCGGTTCCGGGACGTCGTGTTCGGCGCCCTCGGAGTCCACCTCGCCGGTGACGGACTCGCTCAGCCGCCGCACCTGGAACAGCTCGGCGAGTTCGGCCGCCCGGGAGGGGCGCACCGGGAGCAGCGGGACGCCCTGCGTGAAGGGGAGCAGGTCGGGCGAGTCGACGACCACCGCGTCGGCGGCGTCCACGACCTCGACATGTCCGTCGACGACGGCCCGCAGCTCGTCCGGCAGGGTCACCCGCTCGGGGTCCAGTTCGGCCAGCGCCCCGTACAGGCCGTGCAGTTGGGCGGGGCCGACGGAACGTTCCGGGTCGGCGAGGCGGTCCAGGAGTTCCGCCGCGCCGCCGGGCTCGTCGAGCAGGGCCGCCACCGAGGTCCGCACCCCGAGGGCGCGCAGCACCTGCTCGTCGTCGAAGCCGGTGGCGTCGGCCTCGTCGTAGAGGCCGTGCAGCAGCGGGTCGCCGCCCGCCGCGAGGAGGCCGGCCGGGCGGCGGCCGTCGAGGACGGGGTTCCCGCGCAGCCACCAGGCGGTGTAGGGCCGTACGACCTCGTGGGTGCCGTCGGGCAGGAGGACCCGGACGGGCTGGGTGAGGGCGTCGCGCAGCGGGGGCCGGGCGAGCATCGCGAGGGCCTGCGGCCAGCGGTCCTCGTCGACGAGGTCGAGGTCGCGGACGGCGACCAGTTCGGTGGCGACGGGCGGCACGGGGCTGTCGGGGAAACGGTCGAGGACGTCCTCGCACCACACGTCCACCGCGTCCAGCAGTCCCGCGTCGTCGGGCTCGGCGAAGTCGCCCTCGCGCGGCTCCAGTTCGTCCGGGTCGAGGACGACGTCCGTGGCCCGCACGAGCGCGAAGCCGGCGAGCACGCCACAGGCGGCGAGCGGCTGCTCGCCCCACTTCTCCGCGAACCCGGCGTCGACGCAGGCGAGTTCGTCCTCGCGGATGACGGAGGCGAACGGGCTGCCCGGCAGGACCAGTTCACCGGCGGGGACGAGTTCGCCGTCCTCGTCCGGCAGCGCCAGGGCGCCCAGCCAGGGCTCGTCGCCGGGCTCCAGGCCCGCGTCGCGGACCAGTGCGAGCACGGTGTCGGCGAGCTCCTCGGCGTCCAGCGCGCCCTCGTCGTCCCAGGCGCCGCCGTCGTCGTCCAGGGAAGCCGCGACGGCGGCCCGCACCTGCGGGGTGGTCAGGATCGCGCGCGGGGTGGCGGGCAGCGCGCCCAGCTTCTCCAGCAGGGGGTGCGCGGCGTCCGGGTGGGCGACCTTGAGACCGAGCCGGGCGAGGACCTCAGGGTCGAGGGCGGCCGCGTCCGGGGTGGGCAGCAGCACCTGGCGCGGGCCGACGGCGCTCCGCCGTCCCCCGGCGCCGAACCCCTGCGAGGCGCCTCCGGCCAGCGGCACCGGCAGCCCGGTCAGCCGGTCGGGGTCGACTCCGGCCAGGCTGTCGTAGAGCCGGTACCACCACTGCGGGTCCTTCTCCAGACCGGCCAGCCGGTCGACGACGTCCGCGAGCGGGATCCGGGCGACGCCAAGCGTGCGCAGCTCGACGCGCCGCTCCAGCCCGGCGGGCAGCAGCGTGGGCAGCACCTCCGCCAGCACCCGCACCGTGTCCGCGCCGGCGCCCTCGACGACCTCGGCGTCACGGGGGCGAAGGGCTTCGGGAAGCCCGACCGCGACCGCGTCCCCGACCACGTCCCCGACCGCGTCCCCGCCCACCGCCTCCTCCTCGGGCACGGGCGGGACGGCGGGCGGCAGGAAGGCGGTGCGCGGCAGCAGCTCCAGGACGGCCCGGCGCAGCGCCCCATCCAGCTCCCCCTTGCCCAGCGGCCCGGGCACCAGGTCGATGATCCCGGCGCCCACCGGCCGCCAGGCGGCGAGGAGTTCGGCGTACACGTCCGCGGCGCGGCGCACCAGATGGTCGGTCAGCGGCCCGGGGGCCGCGTGGCGGCGGGTGGTGTCGAGCGGGAAGGAGGCGATCAGCAGGGCGGGCACGCCGAGGGGCTCGTCGCTGGGGGTGGGCGCGTGGACGACCGGCGTGGTGCGTGGCCGCACGGGGGCGCCGTCCTCGTCGACGGGCACGGCCCAGGTGACCGACCAGTGGGGTCGCAGCCGTTCCTCGACGGGGCGGTCGGCGAGCAGGTCCGGGGCGAGGTCGCCGTGGGCGGAGGCGGTCCGCCAGCGGGTCGTGCCCTGCTCGGTGTCCGAGACGACGGTGTGGACCCCGTCGACGGAGCGACGCAGGGTGCGGGCGGCGCCGTCGCCGATCTCGATCACGACCTCCTCCAGTCCCGGCAGGGCGAGGAGGAGGGCGTCGTCGACGGCGGCGAGGAGGCGCTCGGCGAGGTCGGCGGCCGCGGTGTCGCGCAGCGGCAGGATGACGGCCGTGTCGTACGGGTCGGGGGCCGTGCCCTGGGCGGCGAACGGGAGCCGCAGCAGGGGCACATGGCCGTCGCGCCGCCGGACCTCGTCCCCGAGGCCGGGGCTGTGCCGGGCGGTCTCGGAGGCCAGCGCGCGCGCCTCGGCCAGATCCCAGCGGACACCGCCGTGGCGGCCGACGACGGCCGGTTCGTCGGTGACGGCGAGCACGGCGGCGAACCCGACGCCGAACCGCCCGACGGCGACGCCCGACTGCCGTGCCTCACGCTTGGCGGAGGCCCGGAGCGTGGCCAGGGACTCCACGCCGGCCGCGTCCAGCGGTGCGCCGGTGTTCGCCGCTACCAGGACGCCGTCGCGGAGGGTGAGCCGCAGCCGTCCCGGCACCCCGCCCCTGGCGGCCGCGTCGGCGGCGTTCTGCGCGAGCTCGACGACGAGCCGGTCCCGGTACCCGCCGAGGACCAGGTCCTCCTCGGCGTTGGCGTCCTCCCGGAAACGGGCCGGGCTGGTGGCCCAGGCGTCCAGGACCCCGCGGCGCAGGCGCGCCGTGCCGAAGGGATCCGCGCCCTCGGGCGCCGGCCGCACGAACTTGCTCACGTTGGCTCTCCTCGTCGACGGGAGTCGACGGTACCGCGAGATGTTCTTCGCCCCCGCCGCCCCTGCCC
>NZ_JAHHIU010000281.1 GCF_024539815.1 Streptomyces hayashii | reverse complement strand
CCCCTGACCGCCCACCCCTGACCGCCCCGCACGCCGGCACCGCCCGCGAAGGAGGCCGAGATGCGCCGTACCGCCGCCCTGGTCCTGCTCGCCCTCGCCGTGTTCTTCGCGGCGCTCGCTCCGCTGCTGCGCTGGTACGCCTACCCGCGCCTGGCCAAGATCCCGGCCGACGAGTACCAGACGGTGGTCCTGCAGGCGAAGAACGCCACCCTCCTCGACTACGGCACCATGACCGCCCGCACGGTTCCCCAGGTCACCATCGTGCAGACCCTCAAGGGCGATGTGCAGGCCTCCGAGAGGATCGGGAAGACCGCGGGCCGGGACGTCGTCGTCTGGGACGGCCTGTCCTACGTCCAGGGGCCCGACGGCAAGATGGTCTCCAAGGTCCCCGAGCGCTACATCTTCGACGCCCACACGCAGGAGCCCGTCCACGCCACCGGCGAGATGGTCGACGGCGACCCGGTCCGCCGCACGGGCATCGAGTTCAAGTGGCCCTTCCTCACCCAGAAGCGGGACTACGAGTACTTCGACGCCCAGACCCGCACCACCGCCCCCATCCACTACCGGGGCACCCGTGACTTCCGCGGCCTGACGGTCTACTACTTCGAACAGACCGTCCCGTGGACCGAAGTCCCCATGCCCAAGACGATGCCCGTCCAGGGCATCACGCCCGAGGCCGTCGCCAGGACCGGCACCACCCGCTGGTACACCACCGTCCGCAGGTTCTGGGTCGAACCCGTCACCGGGGCGCCCGTCTACGGCGAGGAGATCCACCGGGAGGAACTGCGCGGCGGCACCCTCCTCGGCGGCCGCGCCAAGGTCACTGCGTTCGCCGGGCACGTGAAGATGCGTGAGGACTACATCGAGCACACCGTGGCCATGGTCAAGTCCAACCGCACCCTGGTCCTGCTCCTGACCGCCTACCTGCCCTGGGGCTTCCTCCTGCTCGGCGTCGTGCTGATGTCCCTCTCCCTCTTCCTGGAGGCGCGCTCGCGCAGCCCGCGCAGCCCGGCCCCCACCGAACGCGCCGAACCGGCCGAACCGCGGTCGGTCACCGCCTGAACCGCGGTCGGTCACTGCCTGAACCGCGGTCGGTCATCGCCCCAACCGCGGTCGGCCGTCCGAGCCGCGGTCGGTCACCGCCCGAGCCGTGCGTTGGTGTACCGCGTCGCCTCCGCGCCCGTCGGATCCTCCGGCCACGGATGCTTCGGATACCGGCCCCGCAGGTCGGCCCGCACCGCCCGGTAGCCGTCCCGCCAGAACGACGCGAGATCGGAGGTGACGGCCGCGGGCCGCCCGGCCGGGGACAGCAGATGCACGACCAGCGGCGCCCCCGCCACCCGAGGCGACTCCTGCAGCCCGAACATCTCCTGCAGCTTCACCGCCAGCACCGGACGCTGCGGATCGGCATAGTCGACCCGGATCCTGGACCCGCTCGGCACGGTGATCCGCTCCGGCGCCAGCTCGTCCAGGCGGCCCGCCTCGCCGGACGCCCACGGCAACAACCGCCCCAGCGCCTGCCCGGCGTCGATCCGCCCCAGATCGGCCCGCCGCCGGGCCCGGCTCAACTCAGGCTCCAGCCATTCGTCCACGCGCGCGTACAGCGACGCGTCGCACACGTCCGGCCACGGATCCCCCACACGCAGCCGCACGAACGCGAGCCGCTGCCGCAACGCTTCCGCCTCGGGCGACCACCGCAGCAACCGCAGCCCCTCCTGGCGAAGCCCCTCCACGAGCGCACCGCGCACGAGCGAGGCGTCGGCGTCCCGCAGCGGACGCACCGCCAGCTCCACCGCCCCCAGCCGCTCGACCCGCCGCGCCACCACGTCTCCGTCCGCCCAGTGGACCTCGTCCCGCTCCGTGAGCAGCGCTCCGGCCGCGAGCCGGGCCACCCCCTCGTCCACGACCGCCGCGAGCTGCACACGCGCGTGCACCTGACCCACGGGCCGGTCGGCGACCGCCACAGCCAACCAGGACGCCCCCCGCAGCCCCGTGCCCCGGCCGGTCTCGGCCCGCGTCCCGGACACCATGAGATAAGAGCCTCCGTCGGCCCTGGCGAGCCGCTCGGGGAACGCGAGGGCCGCCACGAGCCCCACCAGACCCTCCGCATCCCCCTCCGCAGCAGGGGAGAGCGGGCCGGGCGGCGGGGAGACGTCCTGGGCGACGACGGCCCGCAGCCGCCGCACCTCGGCCCGCCACCGCCCGGAGTACGCGTCGCCCCCGCGCCGGACGGCGCGCAACACGGCGACCAGATCGTCCCCGTACTCCCGCGGCGCCTCCTCGCTCAGCAGCCCCACCACCTCCGCGGCCCGCTCCGCCCCCACCGCCGCGGCCCCGTCCAGCAGCGCCCGCCCCAGCCGAGGGTGCAGCCCCGACCGGGCCAGCCGCACCCCGCGATCGGTCGCCGCACCGGACACGTCCACCGCGCCGATCGCCGTCAGCAGCTCCCGGGCCGCCGCCATCGCCCCTGCCGGCGGCCGATCCAGCAACGCCAGCCCCGACGCCTGCGGATCGCCCCAGCAGGCCGCCTGAAGGGCGAACGAGGCGAGATCGGCAACCTTGATCTCCGGCGCCGGAAACAGCGGCAGCCGCGCGTCCTCCGCCTCCGCCCAGCACCGGTACACCGCCCCCGGCGCCTCACGCCCGGCCCGGCCCGCCCGCTGCCGGCCCGCAGCCCGCGAGGCCCGCACGGTCGCCAGCGCGCTCAGCCCGCGCGCGTGATCCACGCGCGGCTCCCGCGCCAGCCCCGAGTCCACGACCACCCGCACCCCGGGCACCGTCAACGACGACTCCGCCACCGACGTCGCGAGCACCACCCGCCGCCGCGCCCCCGGCGCCAGCACCGCGTCCTGCACGGCCGCCGGCGCCCGCCCGTGCACCTGGAGCACGTCCACCCCGCCCAGCGCCCCGAGCAGCCCCGCGACCCGCACGATCTCCCCGACACCCGGCAGGAAGCACAGCACGTCCCCCGACCGCTCCGCCAGCGCCCGCCGCACCACCGACGCCACATGCGACAGCAGCGCCGGATCCACCCGCATCCCGTGCGGCGGCCGCACCGCGCCCGCCGGCGGCGCCCAGACCACCTCGACGTCGAAGGCCGCGCCCCGGGCCTCCACGACCGGCGCCCCGCCCAGCAACCCCGCCCACCCGGCCGTGTCGGTCGTCGCCGAGGCAGCCACCAGCCGCAGCTCGGGCCGCAGCGTCTCGCGCACGTCCCACAGGAACGCGGCCGACGTGTCCGCGTCCAGATGCCGCTCGTGGCACTCGTCCAGCACCACCACGTCCACGCCCGTCAGCTCCTGGTCACGCTGGAGACGTTGCAGCAGCACGCCGGTCGTGACGACCTCCACGCGCGTGCGCCGCCCCACGACCCGCTCCCCGCGCACCGTGAACCCGACGGACTCCCCGGTCCGCTCGCCCAGCAGCCACGCCATCCGCCGGGCCGCAGCCCGCGCCGCGATCCGCCGCGGCTCGGCCACCACCACCCGCCGAACCGGCCCCGCGCCCAGCAGCCCGGCCAGCGCGAGCGGCACCAGCGTCGTCTTGCCCGTTCCGGGCGGCGCGGCGAGCACGGCGGCCCCGTGCCCCTCCAGGGCGTCGTTCAGAGCGGGCAGGGCCGCCCGCACGGGCAGCGCGTCCAGGGCGTCGTCACGAAGGCTCACGCCCCCAGTGTCGTACGCGGCCGAACACGCCCCCCACGCGCGGGCGCCGCGGGGAACCGCCCGCCGGCCGGCGCCGCCGCGTCCCCTCAGCCCCGCTCAGTCCGCTCGGTCCCGCTCAGTCCCGCTCGCACACGAAGACGGCCGTCCCCGGGATCAGGTTCCCGCGCAACGGAGACCAGCCGCCCCACTCCGACGAGTTCCAGGACGGCCACTGCGGCTCGACCAGGTCCACCAGCCGGAAACCGCCCGCCACGACGTCGCGGACGCGGTCGCCGAGCGTGCGGTGGTGCTCCACGTAGACCGCACGGCCCTGCTCGTCCTGCTCCACGTACGGCGTGCGGTCGAAGTAGGACGACGACACCGTCAGCCCCTCCGGGCCCGGCTCGTCCGGGAACGCCCAACGGATCGGGTGCGTCACCGAGAACACGAAACGGCCGCCCGGCCGCAGCACCCGCCGCACCTCCTTCAGCACCAGCACCGGATCGGCGACGAAGGGCAGCGCCCCGTACGCCGAGCAGGCCAGGTCGAAGGAGGCGTCCGCGAACGGCAGCGCGCCCGCGTCCGCGCACACCAGCGGAAACGGGCCGCCGATGCGCAGCGCGTGCTGGAGCTGGCGGTGGGAGATGTCCAGGGCGACCGGCAGCGCCCCCTGAGCGGCGAGCCAGCGCGCGCACTGGGCCGCGCCCGCGCCGATCTCCAGGACCGACCTGCCCTTCAGCTCCTCCGGCGGGCCGAGCAGCTCCGCCTCCACCTCGTCGAGCCCCTCCGGGCCCCACACGAAGCGGTCGTCGCCCAGGAAAGTGCCGTGTTCGATCTGATATTCGTCCGCGTTGCGGTCCCACCAGCCCCGGTTGGCCCGGGTGCTCTCGGCGACGTCGGCGTCACGTCGGGTGGCTTCCGGCTCGAAGGCCGTCTCGGACGATGCGGGCTCTTGGATGATCGGCTCCCTCGTCGTACTCTTCCGTGCAACCCGCCCGACGGTGGCACTCAGGTGTCACCGAAGGGGCTTCCTGCGGCCTGCGTGGCCTCGGGAGAAAGGTTGTGTGCCGGGTATGCGGCGATCCGCCCCGGGTGTGCGCCTTCGCGCATTGACCCTGCCCGGCTGCCCCCGTATGCTACAAGTTGCGCTGCGGGCCTGCGCTCCTCAGACGTAGCAGGCTGCGCTCGCATCTGTTGTATGTCCCCTCGGTTTTCGAGGCGTCATCACCAGTTTCCTGGTGGGACGCTTCCTTGGCTGTCCGGCTTCTTCAGAGCGATACGGGCTCCCGGCGTAGCAGTACCTACGACTTTCTGTCCGTAACCGGAGCCCTTTCCCACATGACGAGCAGCACCGAGACCACCGCCACCACCCCGCAGGTTGCGGTCAACGACATCGGTAACGAGGAAGCCTTCCTCGCCGCGATCGACGAAACGATCAAGTACTTCAACGACGGCGACATCGTCGACGGCGTCATCGTGAAGGTCGACCGGGACGAGGTCCTGCTCGACATCGGTTACAAGACCGAAGGCGTGATCCCGAGCCGCGAACTCTCCATCAAGCACGACGTCGACCCCAACGAGGTCGTCGCCGTCGGCGATGAGATCGAGGCCCTCGTCCTCCAGAAGGAGGACAAGGAAGGCCGTCTCATCCTGTCCAAGAAGCGCGCTCAGTACGAGCGTGCCTGGGGCACGATCGAGAAGATCAAGGAAGAAGACGGCATCGTCACCGGTACCGTCATCGAGGTCGTCAAGGGTGGTCTCATCCTCGACATCGGCCTCCGTGGCTTCCTGCCGGCTTCCCTCGTCGAGATGCGCCGCGTCCGCGACCTCCAGCCCTACGTGGGCAAGGAGCTCGAGGCGAAGATCATCGAGCTGGACAAGAACCGCAACAACGTGGTCCTGTCCCGCCGCGCCTGGCTGGAGCAGACCCAGTCCGAGGTCCGCCAGACGTTCCTCACGACCCTGCAGAAGGGCCAGGTCCGCTCCGGCGTCGTCTCCTCGATCGTCAACTTCGGCGCCTTCGTGGACCTGGGCGGCGTGGACGGTCTCGTCCACGTCTCCGAACTGTCCTGGAAGCACATCGACCACCCCTCCGAGGTCGTCGAGGTCGGCCAGGAGGTCACGGTCGAGGTCCTCGACGTCGACATGGACCGCGAGCGTGTCTCCCTGTCGCTGAAGGCGACCCAGGAAGACCCGTGGCAGCAGTTCGCCCGCACGCACCAGATCGGCCAGGTCGTCCCCGGCAAGGTCACGAAGCTGGTTCCGTTCGGTGCGTTCGTCCGCGTCGACGAGGGCATCGAGGGCCTGGTCCACATCTCCGAGCTGGCCGAGCGCCACGTGGAGATCCCGGAGCAGGTCGTCCAGGTCAACGACGAGATCTTCGTCAAGGTCATCGACATCGACCTTGAGCGTCGCCGGATCTCGCTGTCCCTCAAGCAGGCCAACGAGTCCTTCGGCTCCGACCCGGCCTCGGTCGAGTTCGACCCGACGCTGTACGGCATGGCCGCGTCGTACGACGACCAGGGCAACTACATCTACCCCGAGGGCTTCGACCCCGAGACCAACGACTGGCTCGAAGGGTACGAGACCCAGCGCGAGGCGTGGGAGGGCCAGTACGCCGAGGCGCAGCAGCGCTTCGAGCAGCACCAGGCCCAGGTCATCAAGTCCCGCGAGGCCGACGAGGCCGCTGCCGCCGAGGGCGGCGAAGCCGCTGGTGCGGCTCCGGCCGCGAGCAGCGGTGGCGGTTCGTACTCCTCCGAGGGCGCCGACACCTCCGGCGCGCTGGCCTCGGACGAGGCGCTCGCCGCGCTGCGCGAGAAGCTGGCCGGCGGCCAGAGCTGACCTTCCCCAACCGGGAGGCCCCCAGCTGCTGAGGCTTGACAGGCAGTAGGACGAAGGCCCGCACCTTTCGAGGTGCGGGCCTTCGGCGTTGCCACCCCACAGCAACCCGACCGTTCTGCACGGGTGTCGACCGGTTGCCGACAGGATGCGAGGGCGTCGACCGGCTACGGACCGGTTGCGCGACTGCCGATCGGGTACGGACCTGTTGTGCCGCTGACACCCCGGCCGTGCGACCGCTGCTCAGGTCGTGCCACGGCCGAAGGGCGGCGGCCGACGGACGGTCGGCGGCGGGCGCCCGGCGGAGGGTCGGCGGAGGGCGGCCGATGGACGGTCGGCGGGGGCGGCCGGGCGCGCGGCTCCCCGCGCGTCTCGGGCAGGAGGCTCTCGCCACCAGGGAGAACCAGCCAAACGAACCAGCGGTCCGCAAGAGTCCGCCGATCTTGACCACCCGGCGGGAATGCCCAGGCCGCAAGGCGCGTTCTTCTCTAAGAACACGAGGAGGAGCGGTCCAAGTGCTTGATCCGCAGGGTTTGTACGCATGGGAGCCGAAGGGCCTGGCAGTCGTCGACATGGCGTTGGCCCAGGAATCGGCCGGACTTGTCATGCTCTACCACTTCGACGGATACATCGACGCGGGCGAGACCGGCGACCAGATCGTCGACCGACTGCTCGACTCGCTGCCCCACCAACTCGTCGCGCGCTTCGACCACGACCGGCTCGTCGACTACCGCGCCCGCCGCCCGCTGCTCACCTTCAAGCGCGACCAGTGGACCGAGTACGAAGAGCCGACCATCGAAGTGCGCCTCGTACAGGACGCCACCGGAGCCCCCTTCCTGCTCCTCTCCGGCCCCGAACCGGACGTCGAATGGGAACGCTTCGCCGTCGCCGTGAAGCAGATCGTCGAACGGCTCGGCGTCCGCCTGTCGGTGAACTTCCACGGCATCCCCATGGGCGTCCCCCACACCCGCCCCGTCGGCATCACCCCGCACGGCAACCGCACCGACCTCATGCCCGGCCATCGCAGCCCCTTCGACGAGGCCCAGGTCCCCGGCAGCGCCGAGGCCCTCATCGAATACCGCCTCATGGAAGCCGGCCACGACATCCTCGGCGTCGCCGCGCACGTCCCCCACTACATCGCCCGCTCCGCCTACCCGGACGCGGCCCTGACGGTCCTGGAAGCGATCACCGCGGCCACCGGACTCGTCCTGCCCGGCATCGCCCACTCGCTGCGCACCGACGCCCACCGCACGCAGACCGAGATCGACCGCCAGATCCAGGAAGGCGACGAGGAACTCACCAGCCTCGTCCAAGGCCTGGAACACCAATACGACGCAGCCGCCGGCGCCGAAAGCCGCGGCAACATGCTCGCCGAGCCGGTCGACATCCCGTCCGCGGACGAGATCGGGCAGGAATTCGAGCGATTCCTCGCCGAACGCGAGGGAGAGGGCTGACCCGCCCACCGCACGGTCCCGCCGAGGCCTGCCGAAGCATTCCAGGGCCTGCCGAGTGCGATGTCACCGGCAGGCCCTAAGCTTCCCGTCATGCTGAAGGTGGGCCTGACCGGCGGGATCGGCGCCGGCAAGAGCGAAGTGTCCCGACTGCTCGTCGAATGCGGAGCCGTCCTGATCGACGCGGACCGCATCGCCCGCGAAGTCGTCGCGCCCGGCACCGAAGGCCTCGCGGCCGTCGTCGACGCCTTCGGCGAGGACATCCTCACCGAGGACGGCAGCCTCGACCGCCCCCGGCTCGGCTCCATCGTCTTCGCCGACCCCGAGAAACTCGCCCTCCTCAACTCGATCGTCCACCCCCTCGTCGGCGCCCGCTCCCGCGCCCTGGAGACCTCCGCTCCCGACGACGCCGTCGTCGTCCACGACGTCCCCCTCCTCACCGAGAACGGTCTGACCCCCCTCTACGACCTCGTCGTCGTCGTGGACGCCCACCCCGACACCCAGCTCGACCGCCTCGTACGCCTGCGCGGCATGACGGAACAGGACGCCCGCGCCCGCATGGCCGCCCAGGCCACACGCGAACAACGCCGCGCGATCGCCGACATCGTGATCGACAACGACGTTCCCCTCCCCGAACTGCGACAGCGCGTCACAGACGTGTGGAACGACCTCGTACGCAGAGCCCGTACACCCGACCAGGCCGCCCCGGAATAGGGCCCCCGGCTCCACGCGTTGAACCTTCCCAGCAAGGGAAGGATTTTTCCGTGCCCGATACCGCAGGTTCGACCGGACGAACTCCGGAGACACACGTCATCGACTTCCGCGCCGCCGAGCAACTGCTCGCCGCACGGGACCCGCGGGGCGCGGTGAAACTGCTTGACCAGGTCATCGCCGCCCACCCCGAGAACACCGCCGCCCGCCTGCTGCGCGCACGCGCCTTCTTCGCCGCCGCGCAACTGAGGCCCGCCGAACTTGAGTTCACCGTGGTGCTGGAACGCGAACCGGACAACGCCTTCGCCCACTTCGCGCTCGCCCGCACCTACGAACGACAAGGACGCGGCGACCAGGCCAAACGCCACTTCCGACTCGCCGCGGCACTCGACCCCAACCCGCAGTACCTGAAGGCAGCCCGCTTCGAGACCTGACGACGGCCCCACCACGCCCCCGCCCCATGGCCGCCGCCGCCCCGCCTTGCAAGCACCCCGCCCCGCACGCGCCACCGCCCCTCGCAGCCGAGGCCGGCCCCTCTCAAGGCCGCCGCTGCTCCGGCGGTCGGTACGGCGGAATGTCGCGGCCCGGCTGATAGTGCGGGCCCTGCCGGATGTGCCGGATCACCACCGTCAGATCGACGGTGGTCACCACCCACAGCGCCCCGCAGGCCGCCGCCCATCCCGGACGCCCCGCCAGAGCGAACGCGGCCGTCCCGAAGACCGTCCAGACCACGCCCCACAAGGCCAGTCCGAAACGCAGCCGCAGCGCACTGCGCGCGGTCGTCGGCTCACTGCCCGTACGCATCGTGGAAAACCGCTCCTCCCCTGAAACGTACTCTCAGCCCCGGACGTTCTCCACAGGGATCCGACGTCCGACAGGGATCCGCAGTCCGACAGGGATCCGACGTCCGACGACCGACAGAGGGGCCGCCCTTCCATGCTGCAGAACACCGACGAACTGGCCGAGGTGCTCCTCGACCTCGCGGTCCCGCACCAGGACATCGACGAAGCCGTCCGCCTGAGCCGGCACATCACGAACGACCCGGAGACCCTGCGGACCCTGGACAAGGCCGTGACAGACCTCGTCCAGGACATGGGACGGATCCGGGGGACCACCCTCGACATACCCGCCCTCCCGGACGCCTCCACGGCGACGGCCCGCTTCTTTCCCCTGTTCGTCTTCGTGGCCGCGCTGCCCCACATCAGGGCCCACCACCGAGAGCGGGGCATCCCCGACGACGTCAGCCGGCACACCCTCGCCGACGTCGGCCGATGCGTCGCCTGGCACCGGCGGTGGCACGGCACGGGCGGACTGCTCATCCCGCAATGGCTCACCCTGCACTTCCACGGCGAGCTGTACCAACTGGGACGACTGCAGTTCCAGCGCAGCCGCATCGGCGGCCGGACCGGCGCCTCGATCGCGGCGGCGGGCCTGCCCCAGGCGCCCGGAGACCCGGGACTCGCCGTCCACGTGCCCGACTTCATGGGACCCCTGACCCCGCAGGCCATCGAGCGATCCCTCACGCTCGCCCGGGCGTTCTTCGCCCGCCACTACCCCGAGGAGACCTACTCGGTGGCCACCTGCGCATCCTGGCTGCTCGACCCCCAGCTCAAGCGCCGCCTGCCGAAGGACTCCAACATCGTCCGCTTCCAGGAGCGGTTCCACCCCGCCCGCCGGTCGGCTGACCCCGAAGCCCCCGAAGTGCCCGAAGTTCCCGACGACATGGAACCCGTCCGCTTCGTCTTCGGCACCACCGACGTGCCCCTGGACCAGCTTCCCCGCCGAACCGTCCTCGAACGAGCTGTCCTCGACCACCTCCGGGAAGGCGGCCACTGGCACGTCGGCCGAGGCTGGCTCAAGCTGTAGCCGCCGCGGCCGCTGCTGTTACCACCCCTGCCGCTGTGCCCTCGCCGCCCGCGCCCCGGCACCCGAACAAACAGCCCCTCCCTCGAACGAGTGAACCCCGCCAGACCCGGAACAGCCGCCCACAACCCATCCGTTCGCAAGACATGACGCCACACATGCGAGACGGATACAAAGGAACCGGCCCCGGCGCGATCACCCCGGACGGCTGCGCGGTCGAGTTCTACTCACGCCTGCCGGTGGGCGACGAGCCGGACGTCGTCTCCGCGGCGGTGCCCCCAGGCGCCCACATCCTCGAACTGGGCAGCGGCGTCGGGCGCGTGACCCATGCCCTGCTCCAGCGCGGATTCACGGTCACAGCAGTGGACGAGTCCGCCGACATGCTGGAACGGGTCCACGGGGCGCGCACCATATGCAGCCCCATCGAGAACCTTGACCTGGGCGAGACGTTCGACGTGGTGATGCTCGCGTCGTTCCTCGTGCACAACGGCGATGTCGAGACACGGCGAAGGATGCTCCAGGCCTGCACACGTCACCTCGCCCACCACGGATGCGTGCTGATCCAACGCGAAGGCGAGGACTACCACTCCGACCTCCCCCGCGAACGCGTCGACCCGAGTGGCTTCACCGTACGCATAGCCTCGGCCGGGCCCGCCGAGAACGGCGTCCACCCCGTGCACGCGGAGTACGAGTTCCCCGACGCGGTGTGGACCCAGACGTTCCGGACCCGGCCACTGACCAAGGAACAGTTCGAAGAAGCGCTCGCCGAGGCGGGCCTGCGCGTGGACCGGTACCTGACCGAGGACCGGATCTGGGTGCGGGCGGTGCGGGCGGTGCGGGCGGTGCCGGGGGAGTAGGTGCGTGCGGGCGGTGCCATGGGAGCAGGTG
>NZ_JAHHIU010000280.1 GCF_024539815.1 Streptomyces hayashii | reverse complement strand
CCCCCCGCAGACCCTCGGCCGCCCCCAACCCACCGGCCACGCCGGCCTGACGGGCAGCGCGCCAGGACCGGGCATGCGACCCGACTGGCGGTGGATGGGGCATCACACCCCCGAGCCGACGCGCGCGGGCCGGGCGCCGCGAGCTGACCCGCGTGGACCCGGGAATCTCGCGCCGGATGCGGCAAGAAGGCGGAACCGGCCGGATTCGAACCGACGTCCTCGCGATTTTGGAGACCGCGCGCGACGACCCCTGCGCTACAGCTCCGCCCCGACCGCCACCCTAACGACTGCTGCCGTCCCCTACCGGAATCGGTGCCGGCGAAGGTCCAAAGGCAGGCGTCCGGACTCGCCGGGCACTCGCGGCCACGCAGGCGTTGAAGATCCCCGTGAGCGAGGGCCTGGCAGTGGCGCGACCCGGATCCGTAACCTACGTACGGGAGTCAGGCCGATCCGCCGGGTCGCCAATGACCGCCTCTCCAAGTCCCGCCGCGATGCGGGCCAGTCCATCTGGTCTGCCGACGTGGCCCAGCGACCTCTGGTGACCGACGTCCAGGACTACGAGGCGGAGGCCCCGCGCCAGATCGGGCGGCTGCTGAACCTCGAACCCGGCGCGGCCGTCATCGTGCGCAGCCGGAAGTTCGTCGTCGAGGACCGGCCCGTGCAGATCGCGACGTCGTATCTCCCCGCAGACCTCGTCCGGGACACCGCGATCGCTCAGCCGAACACGGGCCCGGGTGGCAGCTACGCCCGCCTGGCCGAGCTGGGAGCCGAACCTGTGGCTTTCGCTGAGGAGCTTCGGGCGCGGATGCCGGGCGAGGAGGAGCGCGCCGCCCTGAACCTCGCGGCCGGCACCCCGGTCCTGGAGATCTGCCGCGCCGCCTTCACCGAGGACGAGCGCCCCGTGGAGGTCAACCAGATGCTCTTGGACAGGTCCACAGACTGCCCGACTCGCCATCAGCTTACGGGTCCATGATCACTCCCCCAAAGCAGCTCCAGCCCAAGGCCACGCCGCCGACCGCGCTGTAGTCTCAGCGCCTCCAGACACCCGCTTCGAAATGTGAGCCTGCCGTGTCCGTACGTGAGAGCTTCACCGATCTGTTCAAGCGCACGACGAAGACTGCCGAGGGCGCGTCATTCGCAGTAGAACGGCTCTGCCAGTGCTCTCCGGCGTGGCCTGGTCTGGAGACGACAGCGAACGGCTACCTGCTCCCCGCCGAGGCGTCCAGCCACTACAGCGTGCTGACCAACCCCGACATAGGACCGTTCGTCGCACGCTGCACGAGCTGTCAGGCCCGGTACCCCCACCCGTGGGTAATCCCGCCAAGCTCTCCTATGCCGTTCGACTGGGCACAGGAGTGAGAGGCAACGCGTGCCCCTCAGGTGCCCGATCGCCCGGGAACTCACGGGGAATCGCGGTGCTCTACGGTGCTCGGACATGAACGAGCCCCCGACCTCAACGCCAGGTCAGGGGCCGTTCACCTGCGGTGGGTGTGGGATTTGAACCCACGGTGACTCGCGCCACGACGGTTTTCAAGACCGTTCCCTTAGGCCGCTCGGGCAACCCACCCGCGCCCCGGCCCACCTGGGACGGAGCGGGTACAGACTACCGGGCGCGGGCTCGAAGCGGGGAGCATGGTCCACACGGGCGTTCCTGATCCCTAGGTGGCGCAGACCGTTGGGTCGGGGCTCGGCCTTCCTACCGGCTCAAGGGATGAGCACCGGCTAGCGCCACCCCCCAGTGTCCGCCGGCTCCGGGCCGCAGCCCGGACGAGGTTTGCAACCTTGTCTACGGGATTCAAGGCCTTGAGTGAGGGCTGTCCTGTAACCCCCTGGCGATGTGCCACGACCCTTCTGACCACGAGGGTCTCAGGCGTGGTTTCGGTCTTCTGAGGCGCTGCGGTCGCACTGCTGGGCGCTGAGCGACTCCAGCCACTGGTCCACCACGTCGTCGGCTTCATCCAGCGCCGGATCGCGACTCCCGCTGGGTGCGTAGGCCGGTGACCGGTCTGCGCGTAGGGGCAGGTGTGCGCAGTACCAGGCCCGCTGGGCACCTGCTCGCTCTGCGGTCGTGCCCGTGCGGAGATAGCCGAGCAGCGCTGTCATGACCCTGCGGCGCCCGCATGCGTAGAGCGCCGGCTCGACGAACCAGCGGCAGAAGCTCGGGTCCGGGTCGTAAACAGCAGCGGCCATCAATGCGACGAAGAGCTCGTCGGGCAGCCTGGCACGTTCCAGCAGTGGCTTTCGTGCCGCATGGGCCAGGTGCCGCGCTCGTTGATCTTCCGGCACGTCGAGCGCGCCCTCAAGGTCCAGCAGGCGAGCCACCTCGGCTGCGCATGCAAGGAACGAATGTGCTGCTGCCTCGTGGCGGTCGCCTTCGGTCATGGCAGGATTCTGGACTACGGGTCTTACCGGGATCGGCCGTTACGGATGGGATGATCTTGCTGCGGCTGGTGTGATCCCTGCGAAGCGGTCCGCAAGGGCCGGCCGTGGAGTTTGCCGCTGGAGGACCGCGCCCTGCTGGTCGCGGCGTTCTGACGAACGAACCTGACGATGCGACGGCTTGCCCCGCTGTTCAGGGTCTCGAAGTCGGCTGCGGACCGGATCATCGACCACCTCGGGCCGATGCTCGCGCTCCGTCCCTGTAAGCGGTTCGCCAAGGAAGGCGTGCCGATTCAGAGGTCGCCGCCGGGCAGGCCACAGCATCGCAGTCCTGTTCCGTTTCTGCGCCGAGGCGGTTCGGCGCGGCCAGGAACGCGCGCATGAGCAGATCCAGCACGCTCTGGAGCTGTCCGCGGAGTGAACAGAGCTGCGATCGACCCGCCGAGGTGCCACCCGTCTACGCCGATGAGTGGCCCTTCTTCATTTCCTCCTCCGGCGCCGAGCCGGTCGAGCAGGGGTCCTGCGCTGCGGGTGTGTTCAGCTGGAGGGAACGGCGTCCGCCGGGGAGGTGTGCCAGTTGGTGACGATCGGCTTGTCGACCGTGATGGTGCCGACCGGCAGGGAAACGGGGTCGGGGTCGTCGTCACCGACGGCCACGATGATGCTGTTCAGTTCCTTGCCGCCGTCTGTGTTGGTGCTCTTCGGGTTCACCCCGGCGTAGGCGGTGGTGCTCCCGCTCAGCTTGATCTGCCGGCCGACGGACTGCTCCGCGGGGCCCGCCTCGGTGCCGTCGGATCCGAACGCCACGGTCGGAAGCGCGGCGGGCAGGTAGCAGGTGATCCCAGACTTCGCCTTCGCGATGACCAGGATGTATCCGCCGCCCTGGGTCTCGGACTTGGTGCTCCAGGAGATGTCGTTGGCACCGCAGCCCTGCTCGACTTGCTCCCGCTTGCCGTTGCCGGTGTCGGCGCCGGAGCCGGTCCCGCCCTCGGTTCCCTTGGACGCCGTGTCGGAGCCCTTGGACGCCGCGTCGGAGCCCTTGCCGGTGCTCTGGTCCTTGCCCGCAGTCGACGAGCCGGACGGGGTTGCCGCATTTCCGGACGGAGTGGCGGATGAAGAACCCTTCGCGGCGCCCGTGTCCGTGTTCGTGTCCTGGCACGCGGTCATCAGCATGGCACCGCCCACGAGCGCTGCGGAGACGAGGAATGCCTTGCGATGGTTGCCGGACATGAAATCCCCTTGGTGATCAGTGTGTTGAGGCCGTAGCGGGTTCGGCTTCTCGAAGCTTCCTTGATCATTATGAGGGGGCTGCGAGGCGAAAGGTTCGTGGCGCCTTCGTTTCCCGACAACGCTGTTGCAGAGCGATGACATGATCACGAAGTGGGGTGTCCTGTCGGGTACCGACCGATGACCTACCGCTCGCGACCCGATCGCTCTGATCGACAGAGTTGGGACCGGGGCCGTGGGCTGGGCGGGACCGAGGCCGAGGCTGGGCGGGACCGTCGACCACGGACATGAGGCGCCCGACCGTGCGACTCAGGCGGCTCGACTCCACGAAGGTGAAGATCCATGTGGTCCACACGCAGTGATCCACAACGCGACAGGTCCGGATCAAGGTGAGACACCCACGCAGAAGGGGTGCCCCTCATCGAGGGCACCCCTTCTGACCAGCACGTCCACGAACTGTGGAGCGGTCGGCACCCGGGCCCGTCGGAACGGTGACTCGCGCCACGACGGTTTTCAAGACCGTTCCCTCGGGCCGCTCGGGCAACCCACCCCGCGCCGTTCGTGATCGACGGCGCGGGGACAGGGGTAACGGGTGAGCACGCGCGCGTGGGGGCAGTGGTTGCTGAGCCCGGGGAGGTACGCGCGCGTGGGTTCAGTTGTCGCCCTTGCGCGAGCCGAGGGTGAGGTCCACCGTGTGGCTCTTGCCGCTGCGTTCGTAGGTGATCGTGACCTTGTCGCCGGGCTTGTGGGTCCAGATCTCGCCGATGAGGGTCGGGCCGCTGTCGATCACCAGGCCGTCGAGCTTGGTGATGACGTCGCCGGGCTTGAGGCCCGCCCGGTCCGCCGGGCCGCCGGACTCGACGGCCGAGGCGCCGCCCTCCACCGTGTCACTGATCTTCGCGCCGCCCGAGCCCTCCTGCAGCGAGACCGACGCGCCGATCTTGGCGTAGACGGGCTCGCCGGTCTTGATCAGCTGCTGGGCGACGTACTTGGCCTGGTTGATCGGGATGGCGAAGCCGAGGCCGATCGAGCCGGACTGGGTGGTGCCGCCCAGCCCGCCGCCGCCGGTGGACTGGATCGCGGAGTTGATGCCGATGACGTTGCCCGAGGCGTCCAGCAGCGGGCCGCCGGAGTTGCCCGGGTTGATCGAGGCGTCCGTCTGCAGGGCGCTCATGTACGAGGAGGAGCTGCCCGAGCCGTCGCTGGAGGCCACCGGACGGTTCTTCGCGCTGATGATGCCCGTGGTGACGGTGTTGGACAGGCCGAAGGGGGCGCCGATCGCGATCGTCGAGTCGCCGACGGCCACCTTGTCGGAGTCGCCGAGGGCGAGCGGCTTCAGGTCCGAGGGGGCGTTCTTCAGCTTGATGACGGCGACGTCGTAGCCCTTCGCGTGTCCGACGACCTCGGCGTTGTACTTCCTGCCGTCCGGGAAGGTCGCCGTCAGCTTGCCGCCGTCGACCGCCTCCGCCACCACGTGGTTGTTGGTGACGATGTGGCCCTGGGTGTCGAAGACGAAACCGGTGCCGGTGCCGCCCTCACCGCTGCTGGACTCGGCCTCGATGGTGACCGTGCTGGGCAGGGCCCGCGCGGCCACGCCGGCGACCGTGCCGGGGTCACGCTTGACGGCGCCGCCGTCGGTGGAGGCGGAGACGGTGGTGGAGCCGCTGTCGTCGTCGTTCCTGGCCAGGGTGTAGCCGAGGCCCCCGCCCAGGCCGCCGGCGACGAGCGCGGCGACCAGGACCGCGGCGACGAGCCCGCCGCGGCCACGGCCCGACTTGGGCGCGGGCTGCTGATAGGAGGCTCCCCAGACGGTCCCGCTGCCTCCACCGGCGCCGGCGCCGTCGGCGCCGTACGCGTGCGTGCCCGCACCGGCGTCGGCGTACAGGGGGGTCGCCGGGGGCGGGTTCTGCCAGTCGTTCCCGGGGGCTGCCGGGGCTCCCTGAGGGGCCGCGGGCTCATGCGCGGAGGAGGCGTGCGGAACGGTCGGCGGCGGCCAGTCGCCGTCGACCTGCGCGGACGGGGCCGACGCCGTCCGGGGCGTGCCGGGCGGAGGCCAGCCGCCCTCGGGTGCGCCGGTCGCACCGGACACTCCCGCCGGGACGGCGTCCGGCACCTGCGGGGGCGCCGCCGGGAGCGGGGCGGTGGGCGCACCGGCCTCCGGCGCGGGCGCCTGCGAGGCGGCCGAGGGAGACTCCACCGGCACGGGGGGTGCGGACGGGGCCGGGGGTACCTGAGTGCCCTCGCTCTTGCCCTCGTTCTCGGTGCTCACAGCTCTTCTCCTCGATCCACGGCTGTTTTCGGCGGTCGCACTGGGGTGGTACCGGGGCATGCTCGTCGGCGTTCGACGCGCTCCGTCGCACGCTTCGTCCACTACCCCGCGCGCTGAAGCTGTTGCATGTCCTTTTGTACGTCTCAGCTTTTCCCACGGGCCGTCAGAGCACCATAAGCGGTGCCTGTGGGTCCACGGTCTTTCTTTATAAGGGTCAATACGCACAATAAGCGCGCATCTTCGAAACATCTCAGAGGGTTCTCAGACGACGGGCCGACGGTGGCACGATGACGCGGTGACTCACGCACGGCAGCACCACATTCAAGTCGTCGCCCACCGAGGCGCCTCCGAGGAGGCCCCCGAGCACACCCTGACCGCGTACAAGAAGGCGATCGAGGACGGTGCCGACGCCCTCGAATGCGATGTACGGCTGACCGCCGACGGTCATCTCGTCTGTGTGCACGACCGCCGCGTCAACCGTACGTCCAACGGACGTGGGGCGGTCTCCGCCCTGGAACTCGCCGACCTCGCCGCATTGGACTTCGGCTCCTGGAAGACGAAGGAGGCGCACGAAGCCTGGCACGCGCGCGAGGAGGACCCCGACTGGGAGGTCCGGCCCGAGGACCGCGAGGAGACGTCGGTGCTGACCCTGGAGCGGCTGCTGGAGCTCGTCTCCGACGCGGGACGGCGGGTCGAGCTGGCCATCGAGACCAAGCATCCGACCCGCTGGGCCGGACAGGTGGAGGAGCGGCTCCTGACGCTGCTCAAGCGGTTCGGCCTGGACGCGCCGGCCTCGCCGGCCGAGTCACCGGTGCGGATCATGAGCTTCTCGGCGCGCTCGCTGCATCGCGTGCACGCCGCCGCGCCCACCGTCCCGGCCGTCTACCTGATGCAGTTCGTCTCGCCCCGGCTGCGCGACGGACGGCTGCCCACGGGGGTCGGGATCGCCGGACCCTCGATCCGGATCGTGCGCAATCACCCGGCGTACATCGAGCGACTGAAGCGGGCCGGCCACCAGGTGCACGTGTGGACCGTGAACGAGCCGCAGGACGTCGATCTCTGCGTCGGGCTGGGCGTCGACGCCATCATCACCAACCGCCCGCGCGCGACGCTGCGACGTCTGGGCCGCTGAGCGGCTCACGCCCCGCCCGGACGCCTTCACCCGGCCGTCTGCGGCAGGCCGGCCGGGCCCCCGTTGTCCCCTGGACGTCACACAAGTCCCAGAAGCCCCATCCACACCTCTTGACCCAGAGCACCACCTACAGCATTCTCCGTTCTCAGCCATACCGTCCAGATTCAGCCACTCACTGACCAGCCCCTCACAGGGAGTGCTCCGGCGCGTTCGGTCCGTGTTCGGTCGTTCCGAATGCGTCCCCGGACCTGCATTGGCCGGTTTCCGGTACAGGCCAATGGGGCATCCACACCGTGGCGTGGGGCGAAGGAGGTCTCGGGGGTGGCGTTGGTGGTGGCACAGGAGGTGCCCGCGTCGTCGAGCATGGCCGTACCCCATGGCCCTGCGGGCGTGGGGAACGCGAGACACCGCATGCGCGATCAACTGCGCAGAGGCGGGGTGTCGGAATCGGTCATCGACGATGCAGTACTGATCCTTTCCGAACTTTTGAGCAACGCCTGCAAGCACGGCAGACCCCTGGGCGACGCCTTGGCCGGGGACGGCGACGTCCGGGCCGCCTGGCGCGTCGATCCGGGCGGCCGGCTGGTGGTCGAGGTGACCGACGGCGGCGGTCCGACCCGACCCGCCCCGGCGACCCCGTCCGTCACCGCGCACGGCGGCCGTGGGCTCAACATCATCACGGCCCTGGCCGACGACTGGGGCGTCCGCGACGACGCCCTCGGCGAGGTCACGGTATGGGTCGTCGTCCACGCCGACGTGTACGACCCCGACGCCGGCTGTCGGCGCGACGACTTCGCGTCCCGGGTCGCGGCCCCCTCGGTCGCGTCGATGCCCGGCCTGGACTTCGCGGACGTGTTCGACGACATGGACTAGACCTCGTCACGCCGTGCGTGGTCAGCGGTCCGCCCGTCGCCTTCACGCCGTGCGCGGTCCCCCGTCCGGTCCGTCGTCCACAGTCCGCCCGTCGTCCTCCTGCCGTGCGCGGTCGAGAGTCCGTCCGTCGTCCACAAGCCGTGCGTTGTCCACAGGTTCCCGTGACGGAGCGTGCGAACGGCTAGGCTCCCGCCGTACCAGACGAGCCGTACCCGGGAGACACCCAGTGGCCAAGAAGCGACCCCAGACGAAGGCCAAGCGGCCGCAGCTCACCGACGCGGACATCCCGGTCGTCGGCGCGCGGGAGCCCTGCCCCTGCGGCAGTGGCCGCCGCTACAAGGCCTGCCACGGCCGAGCCGCCGCGCACGCCGCGACCGAGCTGGTGCAGCGCCCCTTCGAAGGGCTGCCGGGCGAGGGCGACTGGGTGGCGCTGCGCGAGCTGGTGCCGGCCGCCACGGTGGAGCTGACGCTCAAGGACGGTCTGCCCGAGGGCGTCCCGTCGGTCACGCTCGCGACGGTGCTGCCGATGGCCTGGCCCGCCCTGCGCCGCGACGACGGCTCGGTGCTGCTCGGCCTGCAGAACGACACGCCCTCCGGCGACATCAGCCGCGACCTCGCCGACACTCTTCAGCGGGCTCTGGACGCGGATCCGGGGACCCCGGTCCAGGCGCGCCGCGCCCCGGCCGACGGTCCGCGGATGCAGGACCTGCTCGACCCCGAAGGCGCGTTCGCGCCAGTCGTGCACAGCGGCTTCGAGTTCTGGGTGCCGGACCCGGAGAACGCCGCGCCGGAGGTGGCCGCCTCCCTGGAGCGGGCCAACGCCGCGGCCATCCCGACGGTCAAGCTGGCCGGTGTGGACTCCGCGTACTGGTGCGAGACGCCGGAGAAGAACCATCTGCGCTGGGTCATGCCGTACCCGGAGGAGCACCTTCTGGACGCTCTCGCGCGGCTGCACGCCGCGGGGCGCGCCGGCCTCGGGGAGGGCACGCGGCTGGTGGGCTCCTTCCGGGCGCACGGTCTGACGGTGCCGGTGTGGGACCTGCCGAGCGCGGTCACGGCGGACGACGTGGAGAAGCCGGCCGCCGAGTTCGCCGAGCGGCTCGCCGCTGCCCTGGCCTCGGACGCACCGCTCACGGCGGACGAGCGTCGCGCTCGCGGCGGCCTCACCAACCGACAGGTGACGCTCAGCTGACGCACGGGGCCCCAACCAGGCTGCGTCGAGCGGCCGTTCGGCGTCTCGGTGCGGGCGTCCGGGGTGAGACCGCTCACAACTGCCGTTCGCACAAGGCGAGTCGACGCCAGAAGCGCCGACTCGCCGATGTCCGGAAAGCCGATGAAAACAAGAGATCGAATTTGCGTAGCGCCGATCTCTTGTTACCGTTCGAGTAGCCCGGTTGCTGGTGCATCCCCCGTCGCCAGCAACCGGGTTTTTCCGTACGCGAATCCGTTCACTCGGAGCCAGCGTCCTTCAACTGCCCGTGTCCGCCCGGGAGTTGCTGCCGGAACGCAACAGCAGCGACCCGTCGTCGGATGCTCGGGCGAATTCCGCAACCGCCGTGTAGGCCGGCAGGTTTCCCCGGCTTCGCTCATGGGGCGTCTCGCAGGACTGCGGTTCGTCCTCGGCGCCCACCGCGCAGTTCGTCTGCACCGTGCGGCCCGCTGGTCCCATGAGGCTCAGAAAGGCGCCCAGGGCGCGTCCGGTGGCGTTGCGGTAGTACGTGCGCGCCCAGGTGTCCTCACCCTGGGACAGCACGCAGGTCTGGGCCTCCACGCCGTCGGGGGAGGTGAGCTCGGGTCCGCACCGGGCGGCGGTGGCCAGGCCGAGGCCGAGCAGCAGCGGGGACCGGGAGGGCGCGACGGAGGGCGCTTTGGGGTCGGCGCGCTCCCCGGCGCGCGGACCGTGACTCCGCTCGGCGTGCGGGCCGGTCGCCCCGGCGGCGCGCGGGTCGCTCATGTCGAGCGCACGTGTGACGGTCGTATCGGCCGCGCGCCCCTCGTCGCCGACCGGCCCCGCGGACGCCATGGCCAAAGGCAGTGCGATCGCGCCTGCCACGGCGCCCCCGAGGGCGAGGAGACGAAGGTTCATGTAGCGGAAGATAGAGGGCGAACCCCGGCGTCCCGCCCGGTGCGCGCCCGACACCCCTACAACTCGGGGGCGCTCACACCCGTACGAGTGAGGGCGTCGACGACGGCGTCCACCACGGCCTCGACGTCGGGCACCCAGGGCGAGGCCGAGCCGGGCAGCGGCGCGCGCTCCCACCGGATGTCGCCGCGGCCGGTCTCCGACGGCGGCAGGGCGATGTACCCGCCTTCGCCGTGGAAGCGCAGCGAGCCGGGGACGAAGTCCTTGGCGTAGAGCAGCTCGCCGAGCTGCTCCATCGAGTACGGCCGCACCAGGAAGAACCAGCGGGTGGGAGAGGCCACCACCGGGCCGAGGCGCATGCCCTGGAGGTCGAGCGCCGCCAGCGCGCGCGAGGCGGCGAGGGCCGGGAGGCTGACCGCGCAGGGAGCCGTGCCCCCGGTGGCCAGGATGATCGGTGACGCCGGCCGGTTGCCCCACCACCAGCGCACCATGCGGGCGTCGGTGGTGGCCGCGAGGAGGCCGGGGTCGAAGGGATGGGCGCCGGGGACCGTGCACTCCGGGTCGGGGCAGGTGCAGCGGGACGTGCTCCGCTGGTCCGCCGTCGCCCCCGGGAGGACGGGCCACTGCCACTGCGTCGCGAACGTCAGGGCCGCGTCGAGCAACTCGGGGCCTCCGTCGTTGCGCCGGGACAGTAGCCTGCGTCGCTTTCCGAGGATCTCGCGCATGAGCGCTCGTTCCTTTCCGTTGCACCGCTGGCAACACCGTGGGTCACATCACACCATGTGTCGATCACTTCACTGTGCGTACCTTGTGGCGCATCACACCCCTGTCCTGGACAAGGGGGACCCCTCGGGGTCGAGGTGGCGGCTGTCTCCGCGGCCACTCCGTCCGACTTGCGTCCATCTAATGCCTGGGCGTGGCGTGGGGTGGCGAAGTCTGGCGTTTAGCGTCGCGCGTATTTCTCTCCGCCTCCGCCACGGGAGGATGGGGCACGGTCGTCGATGACTATGACGCCCGGTCCGGTCACCAGGTTCCGGGAGGCTCCCTACGAGCTCCCGACGACCCCGGCCCTTACCGAGTACGTACCCATCGCGACCGCTGTGACGCTCCGTCGAGCAAACCCAGTCGACCCCAATCACCCGTTACCCGAGGCAGTTTTAAGCCAACTTTGCATTTTCGCAAGGGAGCCGGAAGAACCGTGCGTGATTCTCCCAAAGACCCCGCGGACACCAGTATTCCCAGCAGGACAATGCTGGACATCCCCTCACGAGTGCGTGTACATGTGGAGACACCGCTAGCGGCGCAGAATGACATGGGGGTTTGCGATGCTTTTGAGCAATACGCTCCGGTCCGAGAGCCGGACGCCATGAACGCCCCTCACCCTCCGAAAGTGGCTGGAATCGATTCAACGGTTCCCTCGCCCGCACACACTGTCCCGCCCGCGCCCGCCGCC
>NZ_JAHHIU010000279.1 GCF_024539815.1 Streptomyces hayashii | reverse complement strand
GCGTACGGGTTGGCTCCGCCGGGGCCGGGAGCCGCCCCGGGCGCGCCGTACGCCCCGTAGGAGGCCGCCGGAGGCGTCTGGGCGGGCTGTGGATGCGCGTAGCCCTGCGGCGGGGGCGGCGGGGCGTACCAGCCCGGCTGGCCCTGGCCGGGCACCGGCATCGGCGGCTGGACGCCGGGCGGCAGCGGCTGCTGGAGCCCGGCCTTCTGGTCGACGGTCGAGCGGTAGTCGACGGCGCCCTGCGTCATCCGCATGTACGCCTCCTCCAGCGAGGCCTGGTGCGGCGACAGCTCCCACAGACGCACGTCGGAGTCATGGGCGATGTCGCTGATGCGGGGCAGCGGCAGCCCGGTCACCCGCAGCGCGCCGTCCGGCTCGGGCAGCACATGGCCGCCCGCCTCGGTCAGCGCCGAGGCCAGCTTCTCCCGCAGCGGCGGGTCGGTGTGCGGGGTGCGCACCCGGGCGAAGTCGGCGGAGTTGGCCGAGATGAAGTCCGTCACGCTCATGTCGGACAGGAGCTGGCCGCGCCCGATGACGATCAGATGGTCCGCGGTCAGGGCCATCTCGCTCATCAGATGGGAGGAGACGAACACCGTGCGGCCCTCGGCGGCCAGCGACTTCATCAGGTTGCGCACCCACAGGATGCCCTCGGGGTCGAGGCCGTTGACCGGCTCGTCGAAGAGCAGCACCTGCGGATCGCCGAGCAGCGCGGCCGCGATGCCGAGCCGCTGGCCCATGCCCAGGGAGAAGCCCTTGGAGCGCTTTTTGGCCACGTCCTGGAGACCGACGACGCCGAGCACCTCGTCGACCCGGCGGGCCGGGATGCCGGACAGCTGGGCCAGGCACAGCAGGTGGTTACGGGCGTGCCGGCCGCCGTGCACCGCCTTGGCGTCGAGCAGCGCGCCCACCTGGCGGGCCGCGTTCGGCAGCTTGCGGTAGGGGTAGCCGCCGATCGTCACCGTGCCCGCGGTCGGGTTGTCCAGGCCGAGGATCATCCGCATGGTCGTCGACTTGCCCGAGCCGTTCGGTCCGAGGAAGCCCGTCACGGCGCCGGGCCGTACCTGGAAGGAAAGGTTGTGAACAGCGGTCTTGTCGCCGTAGCGCTTGGTCAGGCCGACTGCTTCGATCATGCTCCGCACCCATCGAAAGGATCAGGACAGCAGGGCGCACGCCCCCGTAAGGGTTAGGAGGATATCGGGGCGCTGACGGTTCCGCTCAAATGAAAGCAAAGAACGACGCGTCAGGCGTCGCGCCTCTTCAGCAGCACGTAACCGCCCGCCAGCGCGACGACCACCCACAGAGCCATGATCGCGAAGCCGCCCCACGGCCCGTACGGGGTGTCGTCGCCGATCGGCGTCACCACGCGCATGATCTTGCTGCCGGCCTGGTCGGGCAGGTACCGGCCGATCTTCTTCGTCGCGGAGACATTGCCGAGGATGGTGGAGATCAGGAAGAAGAACGGCATCAGGATGCCGAGCGACAGCATCGGCGAGCGCAGCATCGTGGCCACGCCCATCGAGAACACCGCGATGAGCGTCATGTACAGGCCACCGCCGACGACCGCCCGCAGGACCCCGCTGTCCCCGATCGACGCCCGGTGCGAGCCGAGCATGGCCTGCCCGAGGAAGAACGTGACGAAGCTGGTGACGAGGCCGACCGCCAGCGCCAGTCCGCCGGCCACGGCGATCTTGCTGAACAGGAAGGCGCCGCGCTGCGGCACCGCGGCCAGCGAGGTGCGGATCATTCCGGTGCTGTACTCGTTCGACACGACGAGCACCCCGAACACGATCATCGCGAGCTGCCCGAGGCTCATCCCGGCGAAGCTGATGAACGTCGGGTCGAAGGAGAGCCGGTCGTTGCGGCTCATGTTTTCGAAGTCGTTGTTCGACAGCGCCGAGATCAGCATGCCGAGGGCGACGGTGACGACCACCGCCAGGGAGAGCGTCCACACGGTGGACGCCACCGACCGGATCTTGGTCCACTCGGACCGGATGACCTGGGTCGCCGCCATCGTCAGCTCCTCGTCCAGTCGTCGCCCCACCGCTGCTCGGGGGCCGCGTCCGTGTGCGCGTGGTACTCCACCGACTCCGCGGTCAGCTGCATGAACGCCTCCTCCAGCGAAGCCTGTTGCGGACTCAGCTCGTGCAGCACGATCTGGTGCTGCGCGGCCAGCTCCCCGATGTGCTCGGGCTTGCCGCCGTCCACCTCCAGCGCGCCGTGTCCGCTCTCCACGACGGTGATCCCGGCCCCGTGCAGGATGTCGAGCAGCCGCTCGCGCTGCGGGGTGCGCACCCGCACGTACGACCGCGAGTTCTGCGCGATGAAGTCGGCCATCGAGGTGTCGGCCAGCAGCCGGCCCTGCCCGATCACCACGAGGTGGTCGGCCGTCAGCGCCATCTCGCTCATCAGATGCGAGGAGACGAACACCGTCCGCCCCTGCGCGGCCAGCGATTTCATCAGGTTGCGGATCCAGTGGATGCCCTCGGGGTCGAGCCCGTTGACCGGCTCGTCGAACATCAGGATCCGCGGGTCGCCGAGGAGCGCGCCCGCGATGCCCAGCCGCTGGCCCATGCCCAGCGAGAACCCCTTGGCCTTCTTCCTCGCCACCGCCGTCAGGCCGACGGTGTCCAGCACCTCGTGCACCCGGCTGCGGGGGATGCCGTTGCTCTGCGCCAGACACAGCAGATGGTTGAAGGCGCTGCGCCCGCCGTGCATGGCCTTGGCGTCCAGCAGGGCGCCGATGTACTTCAGAGGGTCCTTGAGCCGGTCGTAGTGCTGTCCGTCGATCCGCACGTCCCCGGCCGACGGCCGGTCCAGGCCCAGCATCATCCGCATGGTGGTGGACTTGCCGGCGCCGTTGGGACCGAGGAAGCCCGTGACCATGCCCGGTCTGACGGTGCAGGTGAGGTCGTTGACCGCCACCTTCTCGCCGTACCGCTTCGTCAGGCCCTCAAGCTCGATCATGCGGCCACGCTAAAGCGCGACAAAGCCCTCTGCCACCGGAGTGGCAAAGGGCTTCGCCGATGTTCGGCAGCCGTACCCCCGGACGTTACCGGGACTGCTGCGCCGGAACCCCACGGGAGATCGGCTCGTCGTCCGTGGACGGCGTGCCGGCCGCGGCCACCGCGGCGCCGGTCAGCGTGGCGAGCATCTCGCGGACGTTCGTCAGCTGAGCGTTGATCGAGTCGCGGCGGTTGGTGAGAGCCGCCAGCTCGCGCTCCGATTCCGAACGGATCCGGTCGGCCTTGGCGTTGGCGTCGGCCACGATGTCCTCGGCCTGGCGCTGCGCCGTCTCGACGGTCTGACGGGCACGACGCTCGGCGTCGGTGCGCAGCTTCTCGGCCTCCAGGCGCAGCTGCTCCGCGCGGTGCTCGATCTCCGCGAGACGCTTCTCCGCCTTCTGCTGACGGGACGCGAGGTCGCGCTCCGACTGCTCGCGGCGCTTGGCCAGGTTGGTCTCGAAGTCGGCGGCGGCCTGCGCGGCCTTCGCGCGGGTCTCCTCGAAGAGGGCGTCGGCCTCCTCACGCTTCGACTGCGCGTCCTTCTGCGCCTCGGAACGCAGCTGCGACGCGTCGCTCTTGGCCTTCTCGACGATCCGGACGCCCTCGTCCTCGGCCTTGGACTTGCGCTCCGCAGCGAACGATTCTGCGTCGTTGCGCACCTGCTGCGCCGCGGACTCGGCGAGCTCACGGTGCTGCTCGGCCGCGCGACGGGCCTCCTCGCGCAGATCCTTGGCCTCTTCCTCGGCGAGGCGGAGGATCTTCTCGACACGCGCGCCGAGACCGGCGTACGACGGTTCCGCGTCGCTTACCTGGGCCTGGGCGTTCTGCGTTTCGAGGTGAAGCTCCTCGATGCGCTTTTCCAGAGCAGTGATACGGGCCAGAGCGCTGTCACGGTCGGAGACGAGCTTCGAGATGCGTTCGTCCACCTGAGCGCGGTCGTACCCACGCCGCACAAGCTCGAAGCCGTAGGGGGAAGTGTCGCTCATGGGGTTCCTGTCGAATGAGACCGGTGAGGTGATAGGTGGAATCCTAGGGGCCTTTGCGGTGTGTCATCGAGCGTATGCGTGTTTGATCTGGAGAATGACACCCCTTTTGGGTGGCTCGGCGGCGGACCGCTTGCCAAAGGTGCGCTCAAACGCCCAAGAATTTAACGCAATCCACACATTCCGCTAGCCGTCCGGGGACTTCCCACCCGATCGAGGGGCTCCGATGGCCGCGCCCGCCTTGACGCCCCCGTCCTTGGCCCCGCCCGGCGCCTCGAACGACTCCAGCGCCTCCAGCACGTCCTGCACCCGGGAGATCTCGGCGTTGATGTCCTCGCGCCGGCGCACCAGGACCTCCAGCTCGCGCTTGCCCTCCTCGACCGTGCGCCGCGCCTCGCGGATCGCCTCCGCCTTGAGTTCCTCGGCCTCGCGCACCAGCGTCGACTTCTTCTGCTCGGCCTCCTTGAGGAGGCCCTCGGCCTTCTTCACCGCGGCGATACGGACCTTGCCGGCCTCGGAGTTGGCGTCCGACACCAGCTCCTTCGCCTTGGCCTGCGCCTTGGCGAGCTGCTCCTCGGCCGCCTTGATGAGCGCGTCGCAGCGGTCCCCGGTCGACCTCATCGTCTCGGCGGCCTCGCGGCGGGCCCGCTCGTGCAGGGCCTCGATCTCGCTGGTGATGCGGTCGCGCAGCTCCTCCGCCCGCTCCCTTATCGCCGTGGCGTCGCGGCGGGCGCCGACCAGCAGCTCGTCGGCGTCCGTACGCGCCTTCTCCACCCGGGAGTTGCCCTCGACGGTCGCCTCGGACACCAGCCGATCCGCCTCGCTGCGGGCCGCGCCCACCATCGAGTCGGCCTGCGCCTCCGCGTCCGCGGTGGCCTTCTGCGCCTGCTGCTGCGCCTCGGTGAGCAGCTTGTCCGCCTCGGCCGCGGTCTCCGTGATGAGGGTGTCGACCTGCTCGGCCGCCTCGGAGCGCCGCTTGTTGGCCTCCTTGCGGGCCTCGTCCAGCGTCGAGTCGGCCTCCTCGCGGGCCACGCTCATCAGCCGGTCGGCCTCCGCCGCAGCCTCCGTCCTGACGCGCTCCGCCTCGGCCCGGATCCGCTCCGCGTGCTGCTGCGCGGACCCCACCGTCTCGGCGGCCTCGGCGCGCAGCCGCTCCGCGTCCCCGGACGCGTCCAGGATCAGCTTCTCCGCCTTGGCGACCGACTCGGCACGCAGCCGCTCGGCCTCCGCGATCGTCTCGGACTGGAGGCGCTCGGCCTCCGCGAGGGTCTCGCTCTGGAGCCGCTCCGCCTCGCTGCGCGCCTCGTTGATGAGGGTGTCGGCCTGCGTCGCCGCGTCCGAGCGGATGCGGTTGGCGTCGTCGCGGGCGTCCGCCCGGGTGCGCGACGCGTCCTGGTCGGCCTGCGCGATGGCGTCCGAGACCTCGGTGCGCACCCGCTGGGCGTGCGCGGACGCCTCCGAACGCAGCCGCTCCGCCTCGGCGATCGCCTCGCCGACGGTCCGCTCGGCCAGCTCCTGCGCGGCCTGGGACGCCTCGTTCGCCTCGCGCCGGACGCGGCCCGCGTCCTCGGCGGCCCGCTCCCGCTCGGCGTAGGCGTCGGCGCGGACGCGGTCCGCCTCCTCCTCGGCCTCGCGCCGGGTGCGGTCCGCCGCGTGCTCGGCGGCGGACCGGAGCCCGGTGATCTCCTCCTGGGCCTGCTCGTGCAGTCCGGCCACCGAGTCGCGCACCTGCTGCGCGTGCTGCTCGGCCGCCGACACCATCTCGGTGGCCCGCCGGTCCGCCTCCTCGACCAGACGGACGGCCTCGGTCTGCGCCTCCTCCACGCGCTTGCGCGCGGAGGCCAGCAGCTCCTCGCTCTGCTCGCGGGCCTGCTCGCGCTCCTGGCCGGCCTCCTGGCGGGCGGAGCCGAGAAGTTCCTCGGCCTCGCGCCGGCGGCGGGCGGCCTCCTCCTGGGCGGCGGCCAGCGTCTCGGACGCCTCGGCGGACAGCCGTTCCGCCGCGGCCTGCGCCTCCGCGCGCACCCGGTCGGCGGAGTCCTGCGCCTCAGACTTCAGCCGCTCCGCCTCGGCGGCGGCCTCGGACCGCAGCCGGACGGCGACGGCCTCGCCCTCGGCACGCGAGGCGGCCGCGTCGGAGGCGGCCTCGTTGCGCAGCCGGTCGGCCTCCGCGTCGGCCTGCTGTTGCAGGGAGCGGATCCGCTCGGCGGCCTCCGAGCGCAGCCGGTCGGTCTCCTCGGCGGCCTCGCGGCGGATCCGCGCGGCCTCCTCCCGGGCGCCCGTCAGCGCCTGCTCGGCGGAGGCGAGGCGGGCCTCCGCCTCCGTCTGGAGCCGTGTCAGCTCCTCGGCGGCCTCCGCCTGCCTCGCCTCGATCGCCCGCTCGGACTCCTCGCGCAGCTCGCGCGCGGCCTGTTCGGCGTTCGAGGTGATGGTCTCGGCGAGCTCCACCGCCTCCTCGCGGGAGCGCTCGGCCTCCGCGCGGGTGCGCTCCAGGACGTCCTCGGCCTGCCGGCGCAGCGTGGTGGCGCGCTCGATGGCCTCGGTGCGCACCTTCTCGCTGTCCGAGGTCGCCTTCTGGCGCAGCTCGTCCGCGTCGGCCTTCGCCTTGGACAGCAGCTCCTCGGCGGACCGCGCCGCCTCCTCGATCTGCTGGACGGCCTCCTTGCGGGCCTCCGCGCGGATCTTCTCGCCCTCGGCGACCGCGTCGGCGCGCAGCTGCTCGGCCTCGCCGCGCAGCCGGCGGGCCTCCTCCTGCAACTCGACCGTCTTGGCGCGGTACTCCTTGGTGTCGTCCTTCGCCGAGCCCTTGAGCTGCTCGGCGATGTCGTGCGCCTCGGCACGCAGCCGGTCGGCCTCGGTCTCCGCCTCGCGGCGGATCCGCTCGGCCTCCTCGGCGGCGGCCTTGGTGGTGCGCTGGGCGTCCTCCTGTGCCTTGTTGAGGACGTCCTCGGCGGTCTTCGCCGCCTTCGACAGCTGGGTGGCGCTCTCCTCGGCGGTGAGCGTGCGGGCCTTCTCCGAGGCCTCCGCGACGATCTTCTCGGCCTCGGCGCGGGCGTCGGCGACGAGCTGCTCGGCGTCCGCCTTGGTGGTCTCGGCCTCCTTGGTGGCCTCGCTGACGAGCCGGGCGACCTGCTCCTTCGCGGTGCGGGTGCGCTGCTCCTTGGCCGCCTCCGCGCCGGCGAGCGCCTTCTCGGCGGCGGCCTTCGCCTCCGCGAGCACCTTGTCCGCCTCGGCCTGCGCCTTGCGCAGCGCCTCCTCGGCCTCGGACATGCGCTGCTCGGCGGCGCGGCTGAGCTCACCGGCCTGGCGGCGGGCCGTGTCGGACTCCGTGACCGTGGAGGTGCGCAGCTGCTCCGCGTGGTCGCTGGCCTCCTGGGCCTGGGTGGAGGCGGCGTTCAGCAGCCGCTCGGCGTCCGTGCGGGCGCGCAGCAGAAGCTGCTCGGCCTCCGCGCGGGCGGTTTCGGCGTCGGCCTGGAGCCGCTGGCGCGCCTCGGTGGCGACCCGCTCGGCCTCGGCGCGGGCCGTGGCCAGGGCCTGCTCGGCCTCCGCGCGTGACTCGTCGAGCAGCCGGCGGGCCTGTGCCTCGCTGCGGGCGCGCAGCTGTTCGGCCCAGGCCACGTTCTCGTTGACGTGCGACTCGACGTTCTGCCGGCGCTCGGCGAGCTCCTGGTCGAGCTGCTGGCGGCGGGTGACCGCCTCCTGGTGCAGCTCCGCCTGGAGCCGGGCCGCCTGCTCGGCGTGCTCCTGAAGGATCCGCTGGGTCTGGGCGCGCACCTGGCTGAGCTCGCGCTCGGCGTCCTGGCGCAACTGGTCGGCCTGCATCTGCGCGTTGCGCAGCAGTTGTTCGGCCTGGTACCCGAGGTCGCCGCCGTCGAAGGCGGGCCGGGACATGATGGTGCGACGCGCCTCGTGCAACTTGGCGCGCAGCACCTCGACCTGGTAGCCGAGGTCCTCGGCGTGCTGAATCGCCTTTTCCCGCTCGGTCTTCAGCCGCTTCATCTCGGCTTCGAACCGAGTCAGGTGGTCGACGTCAGCCGCCGGTTCCCGCTCCTGGCTCTCGTAGCCCCGCACTGCGCGGTCCCATCCGTCCCTGGTCGCAAGCTTGCCGAACGAGCTCCGTCCATCCGCCGAACGGGGCTCCCGGGGAATGGTGTCAGATCAACGACGGAGCATGGGCTGCTGCCCCGACGCTCGTCCCCCGAAACCCGGACCCCGGCTGCGTCCTGCCGCCGTGCGGCAGGACCGGGTCGCCCCGGTGTGAGCGGCGACCGAGCCCAACCCTACCGGCCCATATGTACGAGGGTCAGTGCTCAGGTGACTCAACAGGGGCCGATGTGACCAGTTCTGTCAGTACTCCGTGGCAATCCTTCGGGTGCAGGAAGGTGATTCGTGACCCCATGGAGCCGCGCCGGGGCTCTTCGTACAGAACGCGTACGCCCTTGGAGCGGATGTCACCGGCGTCCGCGTCGACGTCTGCCGTACCGAAAGCGATGTGGTGGACGCCCTCGCCGTTCTTGGCGAGCCACTTGCCCACGGCGGAGTCCTCCCGTGTCGGTTCGAGAAGCTGCAGGTAGGAGGCGCCTCCGTCGGACGTGTCGTTGATCTTGAGCATGGCCTCGCGCACACCCTGCTCCTCGTTGACCTCGGAGTGGAACACCTCGAAGCCGTATGTGGAACGGTAGAACTCGACGGTCGTGTCGAGGTCGTGGCAGGCGATCCCGATGTGGTCGATTCGCGTCAGCATGATGTCAGTGCAGCGCGCCCGAGGTGGTTACGCAACGTGCGCGCGATCACACTGACGGCCCGATGACGGCACGGAGTGCCACTCAGTACATTCGAAGTAAACCCTCGTTCACTCCTCGGCCTGTGCAGGCCGGTAAGGGGAATCGCAGCTCATGACTGGATCGACTGGCTCCAACGGCACGACCTCGGTGATCGTCGCGGGCGCACGTACGCCCATGGGACGGCTGCTGGGCTCCCTCAAGTCCTTCTCCGGCGCCGACCTCGGCGGCTTCGCGATCAAGGCCGCCCTCGACCGGGCCGGGATCGGCGGCGACCAGGTGCAGTACGTGATCATGGGCCAGGTGCTGCAGGCCGGCGCGGGCCAGATCCCGGCCCGGCAGGCCGCGGTCAAGGCCGGCATCCCGATGAACGTCCCGGCGCTCACCATCAACAAGGTGTGTCTGTCGGGCCTGGACGCGATCGCCCTCGCGGACCAGCTGATCCGCGCGGGCGAGTTCGACATCGTGGTGGCGGGCGGCCAGGAGTCCATGACCAACGCCCCCCACCTGCTCCCCAAGTCCCGTGAGGGCTTCAAGTACGGCGCGATCGAGATGCTCGACGCGATGGCGCACGACGGGCTGACCGACGCCTTCGAGAACATCGCGATGGGCGAGTCCACCGAGAAGCACAACACCCGCCTCGGGATCGCGCGTCCCGAGCAGGACGAGTTCGCCGCGCTGAGCCATCAGAGGGCCGCCGCCGCGCAGAAGAACGGCGTCTTCGAGGCCGAGATCACCCCGGTCGAGATCCCGCAGCGCAAGGGCGAGCCCGTCGTCTTCAGCAAGGACGAGGGCATCCGCGCCGACACCACGGCGGAGTCCCTGGGCAAGCTCCGCCCGGCGTTCACCCGGGACGGCACGATCACCGCGGGCACCTCCTCGCAGATCTCGGACGGCGCGGCGGCCGTGGTCGTGATGAGCAAGGCCAAGGCGCAGGAGCTCGGCCTGGAGTGGATCGCGGAGATCGGCGCCCACGGCAACGTGGCCGGACCGGACAACTCGTTGCAGTCCCAGCCCTCCAACGCCATCCTGCACGCGCTGAAGAAGGAGGGCCTGGAGCTCGCCGACCTCGACCTGATCGAGATCAACGAGGCCTTCGCCGCCGTCGCGGTGCAGTCAATGAACGACCTCGGCGTGTCCACGGAAAAGGTGAACGTCAACGGCGGCGCCATCGCCCTGGGCCACCCGATCGGCATGTCGGGCGCCCGGCTCGTCCTGCACCTGGCGCTGGAGCTCAAGCGCCGGGGCGGCGGCGTCGGTGCGGCCGCGCTGTGCGGCGGCGGCGGCCAGGGCGACGCGCTGATCGTTCGGGTGGCCAAGGCCTGAGCCGTCGTCGAGCCGGACGACCGGGACGACCGGGACGAGCCGGACGACCGGATCCGGCCGGAACTGACTGGAACCGACCGGATCCGGCGGAAGACGGGCGGATGTGAACGGAGCTGAACGGAGCTGTGATGCAGGACGTCTCCTCGCTGGCCGCCCAGGCCAGGGAAGGCCGGCCCCGGGCCGTGGCCCGGCTGATCTCCCTGGTCGAGGGGGCGTCCCCGCAGCTCAGGGAGGTCATGGCGACGCTGGCCCCGCTCACCGGCAACGCCTACGTCG
This sequence comes from Streptomyces hayashii, assembly GCF_024539815.1. Lineage (GTDB taxonomy): Bacteria > Actinomycetota > Actinomycetes > Streptomycetales > Streptomycetaceae > Streptomyces > Streptomyces hayashii. The sequence continues at coordinate 1,083 of NZ_JAHHIU010000279.1, read as the reverse complement.
TGGGCCTGACCGGTTCGCCGGGCGTGGGCAAGTCCACCACGACCTCCGCGCTGGTCACCGCCTACCGCAGACAGGGCAGGCGGGTCGGCGTGCTGGCCGTCGACCCCTCCTCGCCGTTCTCCGGCGGCGCGCTGCTCGGAGACCGCGTCCGGATGTCCGAGCATGCCTCGGACCCGGGCGTCTACATCCGCTCCATGGCCACCCGGGGCCACCTGGGCGGCCTCGCCTGGGCGGCCCCGCAGGCGATCCGCGTGCTGGACGCGGCGGGCTGTGACGTGATCCTGGTGGAGACGGTCGGCGTCGGCCAGTCGGAGGTCGAGATCGCCTCCCAGGCGGACACCAGCGTGGTGCTGCTCGCCCCCGGCATGGGCGACGGCATCCAGGCCGCCAAGGCCGGGATCCTGGAGATCGGCGACGTCTACGTCGTGAACAAGGCCGACCGGGACGGCGCGGACGTCACCGCGCGCGAGCTGAACCACATGCTCGGTCTCGGCGAGGCCCGCGCGCCCGGCGACTGGCGGCCGCCCATCGTGAAGACGGTCGCCTCCCGCGCCGAGGGCGTCGACGACGTCGTCCAGGCACTGGAGAAGCACCGCGCCTGGATGGAGGAACACGGCGTCCTCGCCGAGCGGCGCCGCTCCCGCGCGGCCCGCGAGGTCGAGACGATCGCCGTCACCGCCCTGCGCGAACGCATCGGCGACCTGCACGGCGACCGCAGGCTGAGCGCGCTCGCCGAACGCATCGTCACCGGCACGCTCGACCCCTACCGCGCGGCGGACGAGCTGATCGCGGGGCTCACCGAGGGGTGAGCTGCCCCGGCCGCCGCCCTCGTGGCGACGGAGCCCGCTGACCGGGAGCCCGGCCCCTCCCGCGCGTGCGGAGGCTTCCTCTGTGGAGGTGGCCGGATCGCGGGGGCAGATGGGGCGGCCGTCGGCCAACCTGCTCGACAACGCGCGGCGGCGTGCCCGTCCGGCCGTCACGGTGACCGTGGGGTGGAACAGGCGGGGCAGGCGGGGCAGCCGGGGAACCGGGAGCGGGCGGTCGTCGCGCTCGTGGACGGCAGGGGCGGGACGGGAGCGGGGC
>NZ_JAHHIU010000278.1 GCF_024539815.1 Streptomyces hayashii | reverse complement strand
CCGCCCCCGTTTCCCCCACCGCTTCCCGCTCCGGCCCTTCCTCCTCCGGTCCGGACACCACCTACCTCCTGCGGGAGATCCAGGCTGTGTCCCGCGTCCTTCGCCACCCCGTCGACCTCCAGGCGGTCCGCACCCACGCGGCCGCCCCGGCAGAGAGCATGTCCACGCATGAGTGAGCCCTCCAACCCCGCCAGAACCGCCGTAGTGCTGGGGGGATCCCATGCGGGCATGCTCGCCGCACGCGCCCTGAGCGGCTTCGCCGACCGGGTCGTCGTGATCGAGCGGGACGTCCTGCCCGAGGGACCCGCGCCCCGCAAGGGGCTGCCCCAGGCGCGCCACGCCCACATGCTGTGGTCGGGCGGGGTGCGGGCGGTGGAGGAACTGCTGCCGGGCGTCACCGAGGCCTTGCGGGACGCCGGCGCGCGCCGGTCGCCGGTCACGACGGACATGGTCGTCATGGGCCCGCGGGGCTGGTTCCGCCGCTGGCCCGAGTCCCACCACGTGATCCTGGCCGGACGCGATCTGCTCGACGCGACGATCCGCGCCCGGGTCCTCGCCGACGAGCGGATCGAACTGCTCGCCGGGGCCGAGGCGACGGGTCTGGTGGGGGACGCGGGGGCCGTCACGGGTGTGCGGGTGCGGACGCGGGCCGGGACGGGCGGAGGGGACGGCTCGGGGCCGGGATCGGGATCGGGCGCGGGATCCGGCTCCGAGCGGATCGTCCCGGCCGCTCTGGTCGTCGACGCGACCGGGCGGGGTTCGCGGGCGGCGGGATGGCTCCAGGCCCTCGGCCTGCCCCCGGTCGAGCGGCGCGAGGTGGACTCGGGGCTGGCCTATGCGAGCCGGCTCTATCTGGCGCCCGAGCAGGCCCGCTCCGGGTATCCGATCGTCAACGTGCAGCCCGACCCCCGAGACGGCCGTCCGGGCCGGGCGGGGTTCCTGCTGCCCATCGAGGACGGCCGCTGGATCGTGACCCTCAACGGCACCCGGGGCGGCGAACCGACCGCCGAGAACGAGGACTTCGAGCGCTTCGCCCGCGAGGAGCTGCGCCACCCGGTCATCGGGGAGCTGCTGGAGCGGGCCGAGCCGCTGTCGGACGTGTCGTACACCCGGGCCACCGCCAACCGCCGCAGCTACTACGAGCGGATGACGGCCTGGCCGGAGAACTTCGCCGTCCTGGGCGACGCGTTGGCCGCGTACAACCCTCTCTACGGCCACGGTCTCGCGGTCGCCGCCCAGAGCGCGGTGGCGTTGCGGGAGGCCGTCCGGCGGCACGGCTGGGGCTCGGCCGGGCTGTCCCGCCGCGTCCAGCGGGCGCTGGCCCGCCCGGCCGGCGCCGCCTGGGACCTCGCCGTCGGCCAGGACGTGTTCTATCCGGGCGCGACGGAGAACGGCCCCACGCTCCGCGACCGGCTGCTGGCCGCGTACGTGGGGCGTCTGATGCTCACGGCCACCGGCAGCGGCCGGATCGCCCGCCGGGTGACCGACGTGACGTCGCTGGAGCGGGGCCCGCAGGTCCTGCTGACCCCGGGTGTCCTGCTGGCCGCCACCGCCGGCCCCCTCAAGCGGCCCCTGACCGGCCCGCCGCTGACGCCTTCCGAGCGCGAACGGGCGGGCCTGCGAGCGGGCCTGGGGTAGGTCGCGGCCTGCGCGGCCGTCCTCAGCCGGCGAAGGCGGGCTGGGGCAGGCCCTTGCCCGCGTCCGCGATCACCAGGAGCGAGCCCGCCACCGGGTGCGGGGCGGTCAGACCGACCCGGGCCGTGGTGACGTACAGGTCCGTCAGGCCGGCGCCGCCGAAGGCGCACGCGGTGACCCTCGGCGTGGGCAGGGTGATCACCCGGTCCAGCTCGCCGGCCGGGGTGTACCGGCGTACCGCTCCCCCGTCCCAGAGGGCCACCCACACACAGCCGTCGGCGTCCACGGTGAGACCGTCGGGGAAGCCGGCGCCGTCCTCGACACGGACGAAGGGGCGGCGGCCGCTCACCCGCCCGTCCGCCGAACAGTCGAAGACGTCGACCCGGCGCGTCGGCGAGTCGATGTAGTACATGAGCGTGCCGTCGGGGCTCCAGCCGGTGCCGTTGCTCACCGCCACGTCGTCGAGGACCAGCTCGGCCGATCCGTCGCCGGCGAGCCGGGACAGCGTGCCGCCGCCGGGCGCCTCGTCGTAGCGCATGGTGCCGGCCCAGAGGGAGCCGTCGGGCGCCACCGCGGCGTCGTTGGCGCGACGGCCGGGAACCGGCTCGTGGCGCAGCCAGCGGAAGCTGTCGTCGGGGTCGAGCAGGCCCACCCCGTCCCGGAGGTTGAGGACGAGGCCGCCGCCCGCCCGGGGCTTGGCCGCGCCCACGTGCTGGTCGGTCGCCCGGACCGTGCGACGGCCGGTGGCGGGGTCGTAGGCGTGCAGGCGGGAGCCGAGTATGTCGATCCAGAGCAGCCGGCCCGTGGCCGGGTCCCAGGTCGGCCCCTCGCCGAGGGTCGCCTCGGCCCGCACGGCCACCTCGTACGACGTCGTCATGCCACGCTCCGGTATCCCAGCAGTTCGGACAGTTCGGCCGCGCCCTTCGCGGCGAGGTGCTCCAGCTCCTCGCGGCGCTCGTCGCTCCAGCGGATCATGGGGACGGAGATGGAGAGCGCGGCGACCACCTGGCCCGTGCGGTCGCGCACCGGCGCCGCCACACAGCTGACGTCCGGGTTGGACTCGCGGCTCTCGACGGCGACGCCCCGCTCCCGGATCTCGGTCAGGGCCTCGCGCAGCGCACCGGGCTCGGTGATGCTGTTCGGGGTCATCCGCACGAGGTCGGCGTCGTCGGGGATGCGCGCGCTGAGCTCCGGCTCGGACAGCGAGGCCAGCAGCATCTTGCCGACGGAGGTGCAGTGGGCCGGGAGGCGCCGGCCCGCGGCCGAGACCATCCGGACCGCGTGCGTGGAGTCGACCTTGGCGATGTAGATGACGTCCGTGCCCTCCAGGATCGCCACGTGGACCGTCTCGTCACACGTTTCGGCGACCGTGCGGGCGACCTGCTGACCCTCGGCGGCGAGGTCGAGCTGCTCGGCATAGCGGCTGCCGAGCTGGTACGGACGCACTCCGAGGCGGTACCGTCCGGGTTGTCCGGGGACGGGCACGATGTACGACCGCGCGGAGAGCGTGGTCACCAGTTCGTGCACGGTGGTGCGCGGAAGCTGGAGCTTGCGCACGATGTCGGGGGCGGAGAGCGAACCGTCCCCGTCGAGGAAGAGCTCGAGGATGTCGAGAGCTCGGGTCACGGCAGGTACGAGGCGTCCCACGACCGGCCCCCTCCCTTAGTCTGTGGTCTTGCCTGTGTTCGAGATATCAACAGGCGATCGGCATGACGAACACAGGCTGTCATACGCCGTTGCGCCGGGCAATGGCCGGGAAACGCACGGTGTCCCCGGACTGTGCCCGCGGTGGGCCAGGATGGGACGCATGCCGACCCAGAAACGCCTCGCCGGCTCGTTCACGGCCCTCGATTTCCAGTTGGTCCTGCTGCGCCGCATGGCCGACCACAACCCGGACCTGGTGGAGGACGCCCGCCATGACCTGGGCGTCTCCCTGACGCAGATGAGGGAGGCCAACAAACGTTGGCAGGCGATGGTCCACTCCCCGCACACCAGGGGAACCCTCGCCCGCTACCGCTCGGTCCTCGGCGAACCCGAGTCGAGAACGACCCGCCGGGTCGGCGATCTCGACTGCGAGGCCTGGCTGTGGCCGGTCTCCCTCTGGCCCGGTCTGCGTTTCGAGGTGCTGCTCGCCCCGACCGGCGCCGTCTGGAACGAGTGGCTGGTGCGCGCTCCGGGGGCCCGGCCGCCGTCCCTGGAGAGCCTCGACGACCTGACCCCCTGGTCCTGCACGATCGACGAGGCCGCCCTCGCCTTCGCCCCGGCCCGCCCGCTGGAGGGCACCGCCCCCAACCGCTGGGGGCTGGCCTTCACGGCGCCGGACGGACAGGGCGTGCGCCGGGAGGTCGTCGCCGAGTTCACCTGGGGCCTGCTCCAGCGGACGACGACCAGGGAGTAGCAAAGACGGGCGACGTCCGGTCGGCGATCCGCCGTCCGCGCCTGCGGTCCGCCCTCAGCGCCTGCGGTCCGCCCTCAGCGCCTGCGGTCCGCGGCTTGTCAGCAGGCGGTCCGCGGCCGGTCAGCGGTCAGCGGGCGGCGGCCGCCAGGATCGCCGTCACGACCTTCGGCGTCGACTCCGGGTGCAGGAACAGGAAGAGGTTCGGCTCGACCAGTTCCAGCTCCATCACCCGCGGCCGCCCGTCGTCGCCGTCCACGAGGTCCACCCGGGCGTAGAGCAGCCCGGGCGCGTCGGGCACGGCGGCCAGGGCCCGTTCGGCGACGGCCAGTTCGGCCGGGGCCGGCGTCCAGGGCTCCAGTCCGGGATGGGCGACCTTCTCCGCGTCGAAGGCGGTGCCCGGGGCCAGCACGGCCCGCTTGCGGCTGGCGTGCAGCAGGCATCCGCCGAAGAACTGCAGGGCCCGCTCGCCGCCGGTGTCGATGGCGCGCACATACGGCTGCACCATCGCCGTCAGCCCCTCGGCGTGCATCCGCGCGAGATGGCGTACGGCCGTGTCGTGACCGTCGGGGGTGTAGCGGGCGGCGTAGCGGGCGCCGGCCCCGGAGGCGGGCTTGATCACGTACTCGTCGTGGTCCGGCAGCTCGGCCGGCTCACCGGGCGCGAAGTAGCGCGTCGGCACGGTCGGCACCCCGGCCGCAGCCAGCTCCCCCAGGTACCGCTTGTCGGCGTTCCACCGCACCACCTCGGCCGGATTGGCCAGCCGGGTCACGGCGGCGACCTTCTGCGTCCAGGCCGTGAACTCGTCCGCGCGCCAGCTGTAGTCCCAGGTGGAGCGGATGACGACGAGGTCGTACGAGGCCCAGTCCACGTCGGCGTCGTCCCAGAAGGCCTGGTCCGCCTCCGCACCGGCCTCCCGCAACGCCTCCAGGAGCACCGGAAGATCGACGTCCTTGCCCACCTGCGGCCCGGGGTCGTAGGTGACGAGTGCGACACGGGCCACGACTGGCTCCCTCTTCGTACGGCTGTCCGATCCCCGGAAGGCTAACAAGGCCGGTCGCACAGTGAGCGGGATCAAACCCCCGCTCGGCCCGATCGCGCGCGCGGCGGGGTAGGAAGGTGCTGTCGTGCCCGTTCGCCGTTCGCCGTACGCAAGGAGTATCCGCGTGACCCCTCTCTTCCCGGCCCTCTCGGACGATCCGTCCCCGCGCCCCGCCCTGCGGTTCGGTGAGCGCTCGCTGTCGTACGCCGGACTCGCGGCGGCGGCCGGCGTCGTCGCCGGGCGGGTGCGGGGGGCGGGGAGGGTCGCCGTGTGGGCGACCCCCTCGCTGGAGACCGCCGTCGGGGTCGTGGGCGTGCTGCTCGCCGGGGCGGCCGCGGTGCCGCTGAATCCGAAGTCGGGCGAGAAGGAGCTCGGGCACATCCTGTCCGACAGCGCGCCCGCCGTGGTGCTGGCGGCGCCGGGCGCGCAGCTGCCCGCCGCGCTGCACGGGCTGCGGCGGATCGACGTCGACGTGCGCGAGGAAGCGGTCGCGCCGGCCGGTGAGGCCGTCGGCGCGGAGGAGCCCGCCCTCGTCGTCTACACCTCGGGCACCACCGGGCCGCCCAAGGGCGCGGTCATCCCGCGTCGGGCGATCGCCGCGACCCTGGACGCGCTCGCGGACGCCTGGCAGTGGACCGAGGAGGACGTCCTCGTGCACGGGCTGCCGCTGTTCCATGTCCACGGGCTGGTCCTGGGCGTCCTCGGGCCGCTGCGCCGGGGCGGGTCCGTGCGGCATCTGGGGCGGTTCGACACGCAGGGCGTGACACGCGAGCTCAGCGGGGGCGCGACCATGCTGTTCGGGGTGCCGACGATGTACCACCGCATCGCCGAGGCGCTGCCCGCCGACCCCGCGCTGGCCGAGGCGCTCGCGGGGGCCCGGCTGCTGGTGTCGGGGTCGGCCGCGCTGCCGGTGCACGACCACGAGCGGATCGCGGCGGCGACCGGGCGTCGGGTCGTCGAGCGGTACGGCATGACGGAGACGCTGATGAACACCGCCGTGCGGGCGGACGGCGAGGCGCGGGCCGGAACCGTCGGGGCGCCGTTGCCGGGCGTGGAGCTGCGGCTCGTGGAGGACGACGGGTCGCTCGTCGACGCCCTCGACGGGGAGAGCGTCGGGGAGATCCAGGTGCGCGGCCCGAACCTGTTCACCGAGTACCTCAACCGGCCGGATGCGACCGCCGCCGCGTTCACCGCCGACGGCTGGTTCCGCACCGGCGACGTGGCCGTGCGCGATCCGGACGGCTATGTCCGCATCGTGGGGCGCAAGGCGACCGACCTGATCAAGAGCGGCGGGTACAAGATCGGGGCGGGGGAGATCGAGAACGCGCTGCTGGAGCATCCCGGGGTGCGCGAGGCGGCCGTCACCGGCGAGCCGGACGCCGACCTCGGGGAGCGGATCGTCGCGTGGGTGGTGGCCGCGGACCCCCAGTCGCCGCCGCCGGACGGCGAGTTGGCCGACCACGTGGCCCGGCGGCTCTCGCCGCACAAGCGGCCCCGCGTGGTGCGCTACCTCGACGCGCTGCCCCGCAACGACATGGGCAAGATCATGAAGCGGGCGCTGCCGTCATGACGACGGGACGCGCGAGCGCACGCGAGATCATCGCCCTCGTCGCCGACGACTTCGTCCGGCTCCCGCACGAGGAACGTCCGTCCGCCCCGGACGGCCCCCTGGGCTGGCCCGGTTACGACGCCGCCCGCGCCCGTGCGGCCGAGCGCACCGGCGAGTCGGAGTCGGTCGTGTGCGGCACCGCGACCGTCGGGGGCGCCCGGGCGGTCCTGATCGCCTTCGAGTTCGGCTTCCTGGGCGGTTCGCTGGGCGAGCGCACCGGCGACCTGCTGGTCGCGGCGTACACGTACGCCCGGGAACACCGGCTCCCGGTCGTGCCGCTGGTCGCCACCGGCGGCAGCCGCATGCAGGAGGGCATGCTCGCCCTCACCCAACTCCAGCGGGTGGCACGGCAGTCGGCGCTCACCAGGGAGGCGGGCCTGCCGCAGGTGGCGGTCCTGCGGGATCCCACGACCGGCGGCGGCTGGGCCACCCTGGGCGCCGGCGCCGACGTGGTGCTGGCGCTGCCGGGCGCCCAGGTCGGCTTCGCCGGCTCACGGGTCCGCCCGCCGGACGCCGATCCGGCCGCCTACACGGCGGAGGCGCAGGTCGCCGCGGGCGCGGCGGACGCGGTGGTCCCCGCGGCGGAACTGCGGGACGTCCTCGGCCTGTGGCTGCGTCTCCTGACCGACGGCGCCGCGCCGGCGGAGCGCCCTTCCGGGGCCCCGGCCCCGCCGAACGCCTCCGACGCGCAGCCGGCGCGGACGGCCGGGAGCGTCGTCGCGGCGGCGCCCGTGCCCGGCGCTCTCGGGGCGGCCGGGCTGCCGGCCACCGGCTGGGACGCCGTGCGACGGGCCCGCTCGTCGGGGCGTCCGCGTGCGGGGGCCTATCTGGACGCCTACTTCGCCCGCCGGCTCGCGATCTCCGGCGACCGGTGCGGCGGCGTCGACCCCGAGGGAATGCTGTGCGGCTTCGGCGTCCACCAGGGCCGCACCGTCGCCTACGCCGCTCAGACGGGGGCCGCGACCCGGCCCGCCGGCTACCGCACGGCCGTCCGGCTGATCCGGCTCGCCGAGCGGCTCGGCATCCCCGTGCTCACCCTGGTGGACACCCCGGGCGCGGCCAACGACGCCGAGGCGGAACGCCAGGGCGCGGGCGCGGCGATCGCCGAGCTGTTCGGCGTGGTTGCCGCCGCGCGCACGCCGATCACGACGCTGGTGATCGGCGAGGGCGGCTCGGGCGGCGCGCTGGCCCTTGCGGCGCCGGGCCGCACGTGGGCCACGCCGGACAGCTACTTCTCGGTGATCGCCCCGGAGTCCGCCGCCGCGATCCTCAAGCGGCCGCCGACCCAGACCGAGGCGACGGCCGACCAACTGCGCATTCGCCCCCAGGACTTGGTCGAGCTGGGGGTGATCCGGGCCACGAACGCCTGGTGAACGCGGGACAATTGCGAGCACCGTCCGTGACAATGGGTGCGCACAGCGCACAGCGAGCGCACAGTGGAAGCGGAAGGGGCGACGGGGGACACCGTGGACGGACTGGTGGAGTTCAAGACCGACGACGGGACCGTGGTGGCCGTCGAGGCGGTCGCGCAGGTGCGGCCCGGTTCCCGGCTCGTGGCCCGCGACGGCGCGGTCCGGGCGACCCGCACCTTCGAGGGCGCCCTGGAGGGCGTGCGGGCGGCCGCCGAGTCCGCGCTGCGGGTGTTCAGGGACGGGACGTTACGACCCGACGGCGTCGAGATCGAGTTCGGGGTGAAGCTGTCGGCGGAGACGGGCGCGATCATCGCCAAGGGCACGGCGGAGGGACACCTCGTCGTGAAGCTGACCTGGTCGCCGTCAGCCGGCTCATGAACAGCGCCGCGTGGCACGCCCGGATCGAGAACGGCGGCGAGGTGGCGGGCGCGGGCTTCCTCGTCACCCCGACCACGGTGCTGACCTGCGCCCACGTCGTGCACGGCGCGGCCGCGGACGCCCTGACGGTGACCTTCACCGAGCTGCCCGGCTCCCCCGCGGTGCCGGCCAGGGTGGTCGCCGACGGCGGCTGGGGCGGCGCGGCGACCGACCTCGGCGACCTGGCCGTCCTGGAGCTGGCCCGCGAGGTGGCGATCGCCCCGGCCGCGCTGGCCCCGGTGGACGCCGCCGACGGCCCGCGCGCGGACCGGCCCCGCAAGCTCGTCGTCTACGGCTTCCCGGTCGGCTTCGACGAGGGAACGCTCGCCGAATACCGCATCACCGCACGGCAGTTGCTCAACGGCGAGTGGATCCAGCTGGAGGCCTGGCAGCCCGGCGGACAGCCGCTCGCCCCCGGATTCAGCGGCGCGGCGGTGACCCTCGCCGACACCGGCGAGGTGGTCGGCATGGTCACGGCGGCCGCCGGCGACCGGGGCGTGCACAACGGGCGGATGATGCCCACCGAGGTCATGGCCCGCTACTGGCCCGCGCTGGAGGGGCTGGTGCCCACCTCCGACCACCGCGGCGCCGACCGCGCCCGGCTGCGCGAGCTGGTGGAGCGCGCCGTCCGCGAGGGTCTGGACGACGACCCCGGTCGGCGGGTACGGCTCTACGAGACAGCCAGGGGACCGCTGGACCCGGACGCCCCCGAGGAGGGCTTCGACTCCCTCCGCTCGGCGGCCCTGTTCGTGCTGTGCGAGGTCGACGGCGACGACGCGGCCGCCACCGTCGCCCGCTTCACCGCCCATGTGGAGTCCCTGTTCGCGGCCCCCGTCGAGGCGGCGGCCGCGCCCGAGTGGTCGCCCATCCTCGTCGACCTGCGGCGCAGCGGCGCGGGCGACGGACGCGTCCTGGTCGAGGTGAGCGCGTACAGCGACGGGCGCCGGCATCCGGTCGGCTCCGGCGCCGTCCCGCAGGCCGGGGTGCGCGCCTATGTGCAGGACCGGATCGAGGCCGCATTCCGTCATCTGACGCCCGGCTGCGACGAGTTGATCGCCTTCGTGCTGCCCCGTGAATGGATCGACCTGCCCGTGGACCGCTGGGCGAGCGCCCCCGACGACGACACGCCGCTCGGCTGTGTGTACCCGCTCGTCGTCACCGACCAGGCCCGCCGCAGGGCGGGCATGCGCCACCAGCTCGCCCGGGCGTGGAAGCGGCTCGACTCCGCGCCCGGCGCGCGGGTGCACCGGGTCGAGTGCGGCGGGCCCGAGGAGCCCCGCCGGCTGCGGCTGCGGCTGCGACGGGACGACGCCTGTCTGGCCGGCTTCGGCGCCGCGCCGGCCGCGTCCGGCACCCGCCCGCACTTCGACACCACGGTCAACGCGCCCGCCCCGGTGGTCGTCTGGTCCCGCGAGGGCTGCGGCGCCGGTCCGGACGAGGTCTGCGCGGGCGGGGACGGCTGCGCGGGCAAGGCGTTCCTGGACGAGCTGGACGCCTGCGTGTCGGCGGTGCCGCCCGCCGAACTCCCGCGTCTGGTCCTCGCGTTGCGCGAGGAGGCCGACGCCGAGGACGGCCACTGGGCGCACGACATCCAGCTGCTGTGGGACGACCCGCGCGTCTTCACCGACCCGCACGGCGACGCGCCCGCCCACGCCCGCTCCCCCGTGGCCTGAACCGCCCCATCGAGTCACGCCGAGTTTCGGAGAACCATGCCCCACTGGTCCGTCTACACCGGGAACAGCGCGCCGCACGACGGCATCGACCGGCTGCCCGAGCCGCCGCCCTGGCGCGCCTTCGACGGCGAGCCCGTCGTGCCGCCGCCCCGGGACGCCGACGACGAGGCGGCCGTGTCGCCCGACCGCGTCCACCGCGCCCGCGCGTACGTCGCCACCCCGGAGAGCGTCCAGCTCGTCAACGCCGCGCTCGTGCTGCGCCGCCCGCTGCTGGTCACCGGGCCGCCCGGCACGGGCAAGTCCTCCCTGGCGTACGCGGTCGCCCGCGAGCTGGGGCTCGGTCCGGTGCTGCGCTGGAACATCACCAGCCGCTCCACGCTGGCCGACGGTCTCTACCAGTACGACCCGCTGTCCCGGCTGTACGCGGCCCGGCAGGCGGCGTGGCGCGAGCGCGCGGAGGCCTCCCGCGGCGGGGTCGAGGACCATCTGCGGCTCGGCCCCCTCGGCACGGCCCTGCTCCCCTACGCCCGTCCGCGCGCCCTGCTCGTCGACGAGATCGACAAGAGCGACCTGGACCTGCCGAACGACCTGCTGAACGTCCTGGAGGAGGGGCAGTACGAGATCCCCGAGCTGATGCGCGCGGCACGGGTCTCCCGGGCGGACGCCACCGCCGAGGTCCTGGCCGACGGCTCGGACGTCCCGGTCACCGTGGCCCGCGGCCGGGTCCGCTGCCGCGCCTTCCCGTTCGTCGTCCTGACCAGCAACGGCGAGCGCGAGTTCCCTCCGGCCTTCCTGCGCCGCTGCGTCCGGCTGAAGCTGCGCCGTCCCGACCGCGAGCAGCTCACCGACATCGTCAGGGCCCATCTGGACACCCCGTCCGGCGAGGCGGAACGCCTCATCGACCGCTTCCTGACCCGCGCCGCCGACGGTGAACTCGCCACCGACCAGCTGCTGAACGCCCTCTACCTCACCGGCGTCACCGGCCTCGACGCGGCCTCCCGCGACGCGCTGGCCGAGCAGCTGATGCCGTACCTCAGCGCCACGGCGGACGGCGATGGCTTCTGAGGCGGCGCCGAAGGGCGACCGGTCCGCCCTCGAACGGCTGACGGAGCTGCTGACGGCGGCGTCGGACACCGCGCCCACCCCGCGCGAGCTCGCCGAACTGCTGTGGTTGGCGCGCCAGTTGCCAGGTTCCGAGGATCCGGCCGAGCCGGCCCGGTCGGCCGACGGCCCCGGTGCGGCGGACGGCTGCTGCGCCGACGCTCCGGCCCCCTCCTCCGCTCCGGCCC
>NZ_JAHHIU010000277.1 GCF_024539815.1 Streptomyces hayashii | reverse complement strand
ACAACAACGAGCACGCCAAGTTCCTCACCGACGCCGGCCTCATGCTCTCCGACCACGACCCCATCACCGTCGGCTTCGCCTGGACCCGCAACCCCGACTTGCAGCTCAGCGACCAGTTCGGCGGCCCCCACGGCGACTACTTCAACGACGTGGACAGCGTTCCGGCCGCGGCGCGTGCCACCGTCGTCGGCCTGCGTTCCGGCTCCCGCGTCGACCAGATGAGCCTCACCCTGAGCAACGGCGTCACGCTCGCCCACGGCGGCTCCGGCGGCACCGCGTCCTCTCTCACCCTCGCCGCCGGCGAGCATGTGACGGCAGCTCAGCTCTGCCAGAGCGCGAAGGGCGGCCATACCCGCATCTTCTACGCCAAGTTCACCACCGACCAGGGGCGCACCCTGGCCGGCGGGACCGTCACCTCGGACTGCGTGACGCGCACCGCGCCGCCGGGATGGCAGCTCGCCGGATTCCACGGCCGCACCGGCGAAGAGGTCGACAAGATCGGCTTTGTCTACACCCGGAGCTGAGCAGCCGGGCGCCCGGGGCGGGGCCGGACCGCTCCCGTCCCGCCCCGGGCGTCACGGCCGTCAGCCGCTCGCCGAGTCCAGCGCCGACTGGAGCGACTCGCGGTAGCCGTCACTGGTGTACGTGGCTCCGGAGACGGTGTCGATGTCGGCGCTCTGGGCGGTGAGGGCCTCTCGCGTCAGCTCCGGGACGGCGTAGGCGTTGATCTGCTGGTCCCTCGGGTTCTCCTGGGGGTACTCGACCGCGCTGACGTCCGTGATCTTCCCGTCCGTCAGGGTGACGCGGACCTGGACCGGGCCGTACCGGGTCTGCACCGAGTCCCCCGTGAGCGTCCGCGTCCCCGCGGTGGACCCACCTGACCCGCCCGACCCGGTCGCCCCACTCGACGCACCCGAACTGCTGGAGGGGGCGGGGGAGGCCGCCAGGCTCGCGACGGCCGGCGTGCTGTGCGGCTTCAGCGACAGCAGCAGCACCATCCCGGAGACGGTGGCGGCGCTCGCCAGCACGATGCGGCGCAGCGGGCGGTTCTTCCTCAACGTGTGCAAGACGGCCTCACAGCTCGAACGACTCGTGGTGGATGCGGCGGTCGGCGACCCCGGCGGCGCGCAGCGCCTCGTACACGTCCCGGGCGAACCCGTGCGGGCCGCACAGGTACACGTCATGGGCGTCCAGATCGGGTACGGCGGCCCGCAGGGCGGCGGCCGTCAGATCCGGGCGCCGGCCGTGCGGGCCGTTCAGCGCGTAGAGCACCTTCGCCCCGCGCCAGCGGGCGACCGCCTCCAGCTCCCCGCCCAGGGCGAGGTCCTCGGCGGTGCGCGCGCGGTACAGGAAGGTGACGTCGCCGGGCAGCGTCTCGAACAGGGCCCGCAGCGGGGTGACGCCGACGCCTCCCGCGATCAGCAGGGACTTGTGCGCGGTCCGCCGGTCCGCCGTCAGCGCCCCGTAGGGCCCTTCCGCCCACACCCGGGTGCCGGGCCGCAGCAGGGCGACGGCGGCACTGTGGTCGCCGAGCGCCTTGACGGTGATGCGCAGCAGGTCCGGACGCGGCGGCGCGGACAGCGAGTACGGGGTGGAGGTCCCGCGCATGCCCTCGGTCAGGAACCGCCAGCGCAGGAACTGGCCCGGCCGCGCGCCCATCTCGTCCAGCCGCCGGCCCCGGACGACGACGGAGTACACGCCCGGCGCCTCGCGGTGCACGGAGTCCACCCGCAGCCGGTGGCGCAGGTTGAGGCGCACCGGAGCCAGGACCCGGAACCACACCACCAGGGCCGCGGCGCCCAGGTACAGCGCGTACCAGGCGGCCTGGGCGGGGCCGCTCCCGGCGAAGTCGGCCCCCAGGGCGAGCTGGTGGCCGAAGGAGAGGAAGACCGCCGCGTAGGTGAGGAGGTGCACGTAGTACCAGAACTCGTGGCCGACCCGGCGGCGCACCGCGCCGGCCGAGACCAGCCCGACCGCGAACAGCACGATCGTGCCGGCGGTGGCCTTGAGCATCTCCGGGTAGTCCAGGACCACGGTGACCGCCTCGTGCACGAGGGAGGAGCGGTCCTGGGCCGCGTACCCGGAGAGAACGAGCAGGATGTGCGCCACCAGCAGACAGACCGTGTAGCGGCCCGCCCTCGCGTGCCAGCGTGCCACCCGGTCCGACCCGACGCGCTGCTCCAGGAGCGGGACGCGCGCCATCAGGGCGACCAGGACGGCGCAGGCGTACCCGCACAGCAGCCCCGCGATCCGCCCGGCGCCGGTCAGCCAGCCCGCCGGGCCCACGACCGACCCCGTGTCGTGCCACCACAGGACGACGACGGCGACGGCCCCGCCCCACAGGACGCCGAGCACCGGGCCGGCGGGGGAGCGCCCCGGCGCGGCCGGCGCGGGCGCGACCCTTCGTCGCTCGTACACCGTCGTCATCCGCGTGTCCCTTCGGCTGTCCGTACGCCCTCTCGGCCGTCCCTGACGCCACTGTGCCGACGCAACCTCTGAGCCCGCTCTGAGCGCGCGGCGAGCCGGCACGGTCGCGCCGCAGGTGGGAGGGGGTGACCGGCCGCCCGGAGCCACTCGGCGGCAGGGCGCACTCACAGCGAACTCAGAGGTCGCGGACGCGGCCCCGGGGGCGGCGGCAGCGCATCCTGGTACCTGAGATGAACACTTCCCGCCCCCGCGGCCCCGGCCGCCCCGCGCTCACCCGGACCGACGGCACGCCGATCCGGGTCCTCGTCGTCGACGACGACCCCGACCTCGCCGAAGTCCTCTCCGGGGCCCTGCGCTACGAGGGCTGGGAGGTGCGCACGGCGGGCGACGGCGTCTCGGCCGTCGCCGAGGCCCGCGCCCTGCTGCCCGACGCCGTCGTTCTCGACGTCATGCTCCCCGACACCGACGGCTTCACCGTGCTGCGCTCGCTGCACACCGTGCGGTCCGACGTGTGCGTGCTCTTCCTGACCGCACGGGACGCGGTCGAGGACCGCATCGCGGGCATCACCGCGGGCGGCGACGACTACGTGACCAAGCCGTTCAGCCTGGAGGAGGTCGTGGCCCGGCTGCGCGGACTGCTGCGCCGGGCCGGCATGGCCCGGCAGCTGGAGGACGGCCCGCGGCTGACCGTCGGCGATCTCACCATGGACGAGGAGGCCCGCGAGGTCACCCGCGGCGGCGAACTCGTCGAGCTGTCCCCGACGGAGTTCGAGCTGCTGCGTCTGCTCATGCGCAACCCTCGGCGCGTGCTCAGTAAGGCGCAGATCCTGGACCGGGTGTGGTCCTACGACTTCGGCGGACAGGCCCATGTGGTCGAGCTGTACATCTCCTACCTGCGCAAGAAGGTGGACGCGGGACGCCCGCCCATGATCCACACGGTGCGCGGCGCCGGATACGTGCTCAAGCCGGCGACGGCCGCCCCGTGAGGGCGCTCGCGCGCAGGGCGCGGCGACGGCTTTCACGCGTGCCCCTGCCGCACACGCTGCGCGCCCGGCTCACCGCCGGACTGGTCGTGCTGCTCGCGGTCAGTTGCGCGGCCGTCGGGGTGGCGGCGGTGGTGGAGCTGAACGGCTTCCTGACCGGCCGTCTCGACCAGCAGCTGCGCGCGGCGGGCGCGCGGTTCCCGGCCAGCCTGGAACACGGCGGCCCGCTGCCCTCCGACAAGGACGGCGACGAGGACGGCGACACCCGCCGGCAGGCCGCCGGGACCTTCGGCGCGCGACTGGTCGACGGCGCCGTCACCAACGCCGCGGTGGTGGCGTCCGGCCACGGTGCGGGCACGGTGCTCGTCTCGATGAGCGCGCGGGACGCGAGGAAGCTCGCCGCGCTGCCCGTCGACGGCGAGGGCCGGACGACCGAGCTGTCCTCGCTCGGCGGCTACCGCGTGATGGCGGTCCGGGGCAGGGACGGCGACGTGCTGGTCACCGGGTTGCCCACGGAGTCGGTTGAGGCCGCCGTCCACCGCCTGGAACTGGTCGCCGCGGTCGTCTTCGGCGCGGCGCTCGCCGTCGCCGGAGTCGCCGGGGCGCTGTGGGTGCGCTGGTCGCTGCGACCGCTCAGCCGGGTGGCCGCGACCGCCGCCCGGGTCAGCGAACTGTCCCTCTCCAGCGGCGAGGTGGCGCTTCCGCCCCGTGTGCGGGAGAGCGACCCGCGCAGCGAGGTGGGCCGCCTCGCCGCCGCCTTCGACGCGATGCTCGGTCATGTCGAGGACGCGCTGAGCAAGCGGCACGCGAGCGAGGAACGGCTGCGCAGTTTCGCCGCCGACGCCAGTCACGAACTGCGCACGCCCGTGGCGTCGATCCGCGGGCACGCGGAGCTGGCGCTGCTGCACCCCGACCCGGCGCCGCCGAAGGTGGTGCGGGCCCTGGAGCGCATCGAGGCCGAAGCGGCCCGGATGGGCGAGGTGGTCGACGACCTGCTGCTCCTCGCCCGTCTCGACGCGGGCCGCCCTCTGGAGCGCCGTCCCGTCGACCTGACGCGTCTGGTCCTGGACGCGGTGACGGACGCGCAGGCCGCGGGCCCCGGACACCGCTGGGCGCTGGAACTGCCCGAGGAGCCGGTGACGGTGCCGGGCGACGCCCACCGGCTGCACCAGGTGCTGGCCAACCTGTTGGCCAACGCGCGTCTGCACACCCCCGTGGGCAGCACGGTGACCGTCTCGCTGCACGCCGACGCCCCGACCGGGGACGAGACGGGAGACGGAGCGGGAGACGAAGCGGGAGGCGGCACAGCGGGCGGGACGGCAGGCGGCACAGCGGGCGGCATGGCGGGCGGGACGGCGGTGCTGGAGGTCCACGACGACGGACCGGGCGTCGCCGCGGACATCCGCCCCAAGGTCTTCGAACGCTTCACCCGCGCGGACCGCCGCCGCACCGAGGACGCGGGCGGCGGCGCCGGCCTCGGGCTGTCGATCGTGGCGGCGGTGGCGGAGGCCCACGGGGGCAGCGTCACCCTCGTCAGCGACCCCGGCTCGACCACCTTCACCGTCCGCCTCCCCGCAGGCGGCGAATGATCCGCGCTGGCCCCGGCTCTCGGCCGGGTCGTCTCCGCTCCTCGGATCCTCTGCCCCCAGGTCGATGACCTGGGGGTTTCTTCTATGCTGTCCATTTCGGCGAAAGCCGCGCGGCGCTCCGATAACATGTTCGACCTTGCGACGAACCTCCCCTGCCCGCCCTTCACGGACAAACCCCGCCCTTCGACGGAACGAACGACTCAGCCCGCCGAAACTCACAAACTGGTCAGAGAATTGATACCGATGCCCCCGCGGACGTCCGCGCGAACGAAGAGCAGCAATGCGACCCCCGAGTGGCGTCGGCCACGGATGATGGTGACGGTCGCGGCGGGCGTGGTGGTCCTCGGATTCCTTCTCTCGCTGGAGCTCGTGGCACGCCACCTGGGCCTGCCGGGCCCGCTCACCGCGCAGGTGCGAGAGGTGATATTCCCGCCCAAGTCGGGCGGCCTGCTGTACGCCAGCATGGCGTTGATGCTGGTGGTGCTGCCCTGGCGGCAGCGGTTCGTCGCGCTCGGCGCCGCGCTCGGCGTCGACCTCGTCTTCTTCGTCGTCCGGTGGGCGGCCGGCATCGAGGTGACCGAGGGCCACCCCTTCGGCAACGGGGCCCTGCTGGTGACGCTGGGCTGCGCGGTGGTCGCCGTCACCCGCCGCACCGGTCGCGAGCGCGTCCTGCTGCTGAAGGGCGTCGGACTGGCCCTGCTGCTGATGGCCGGTCGCAAGACCGGGGACACCTGGCTGCTCATCACATCGAAGACCCGGCCGATGGTGCTCGACCAGTACGTCGCGACCGCCGACCACGCCCTGGGCAACCCGTCGTGGCTGGTGGGCCGGATCGTCACGGCCAGCGGCCCGATCGGCTTCAACTTCCTCGACTTCGTCTACGGTCAGCTCCCGGTCGCCGCGGTGGTCGTCGCGCTCTACCAGCTGCGCAACGTGGCGGCCGAACGCCGCTTCCCGAAGCACTACCTGGTGCGCACCTTCCTGGCGATCGGCGTCATCGGACCCGTCTTCTACATGATCTTCCCCGTGGTGGGCCCGATCTTCGCCTACGGCAACGGCTCCGAGCACTGGGTGGACGTCAGCCTGTGGACGCAGTCGCACCCCAGCGTGCAGTGGGCGGTGGCCGATCTGTGGCCGAAGACGCCGTCGCCGATCGGCGTCCCGCATCCCATGCCGTTCGACGGGGTCACCCCGCGCAACTGCATGCCCAGCCTGCACACGGCGTGGGCCGTCGCGATATTCGTCCACTCCCGGAAGGGCCCGAGGGTCCTGCGCTACGCGGGGGCGTTCTGGCTGGTCGCGACCCTCGCGGCGACGCTGGGGTTCGGCTACCACTACGGCGCCGACCTGATCGCCGGCGTCGTCTTCACGCTCACGATCGAGGGCGCGCTGCGCGCATGGGACCGCGGCTGGGACCGCTCGGGCGTCCGGCTGGTCGCCCACGGCGCGACGGTCTTCACCGCGCTCCTGGTGTCGTATCGCTTCCTGCCGCTGCACATGGCCCAGCACCCGTGGTTCTACGGCCCCCTGCTCGTCCTGGCGATGGCCTCCGTCGTCTACGTCTACGTCCGGACCACGGCGGCCTGGGAGCCGACCGCCTCTGTTCCCCGGCAGCGGGAGCCCCTGCCCGAACCGGTCTGACCCCCGCCCCGCTCGCCACGACCTGCCGAGCGGGCCGGACGTGCCCCTGACGTCATTCGGCAGAGCCCGCGCGAGTGTCCTGGGCGCCTCGGGCCCGCATGCCGCCGGAGCACGCGATCCCCTGCCCCCGCGGGAGCGAGGAGCGTGCCCGCGCTTGGGGGCCCGAGGCGGTCCAGGCCGGGGCGGCTACCAGGAGAGGGCGTCGGCCGCGTTGTCCTGCCAGTAGGTGACGGTGGCGGCGCTGTTGAAGAAGACGCCGCCGTTCGGCAGCTTCAGGGTCTGCTCCCCGGCCATGGCGTCGCCCTTCCGGTCGGCCATGATGACGCCCAGGGTCTTCTCCGTGCCGCCGCCCTCACCGTCGGGGGAGTACGTCAGGATGCCCGCGTATGCGGACTGGCCGGGCTCGATCGTCACCACGGCCTGCGGAGTGGTCTCGTCGGCCCACGGCATCACCGCCTGCGCGTCGGCGCCGGCCCTCAGGTAGGGGGCGCTGTAGGCGTAGCAGGGCTTGGCGCCCGTGTTGGTGGCCTTGAGCAGCAGGTGGTTGATCGGCCGGGACGCCTCGGTGACGGTCAGCTTGGTGTTCGCCGTGGTGCAGGTGACGACCGAGGCGGCCTTCTGCGTCGCGGCGGTGGCGGTCTGCGCGGCGGCCTGGACGCCGACGAGCGCGAGGGCGGCGGCGACGACCATGGACGCGGCGGACGTGCGGGAGACGGGACGAGCTGCGATACGCATGAGAGGACTGCTTTCCGTGATGCGTGGCGTGCGGGTGAGCACGCCGGAAGTTCGGCCTGACGAAAGGGAGTCGGCCGGGCCCGATCACCGTGTCCGGCGAGGCCCCGTGCTTGACTGGCCCAAGCCTGTGCCGTGCGGCGTCCCATCCGCCATTCCCTCGGGAAGTTCGGGACGACGGGATGCGCGAACGGCTCTGACCTGGAGAAACGTGAACCTCCTGGGATGTCGAACGGAATGGGGGACCGGTGAAGCCGGCGGAAGAGATCGCTGATTTCGCGGCGCTGATGCGTGAGTTGAAGCAGCGATCCGGGCTGAGTTACGAAGCGCTCGCGAAACGGGCGCACATGAGCACCTCGACGCTGCACCGGTACTGCAAGGGGGAGGGGGTGCCGGGCGACAACGCGGCCGTCTCCCGCTTCGCCCGGGTGTGCAGGGCGACTCCTGAGGAACTGGTCGAGTTGCACCGGCGCTGGGTCCTGGCGGACGCGGCACGGGAACGCGCCCGGCGCGCCGCAGCGGAAGCGCAGACGAACACCGCCCGACCGGACGACGCGCAACGGGACGACGCGCAACGGGACGACGCGCAACCGGACGTCGCGCGATCGGAGGGCGCGGAGCCGCACTCGGGGCAAGCCCGCACGGCCCCTTCAGACCCCTCGGCCCCTACAGACCCCTCGGCCCCTACGGACCCGTCGGATCCGTCCCGGCCGGAGGCCGTGCCGGACGCGTCGGACGGCCCCGCGCCGACGCCCGCCCGGACCGCCCGGACCGTCCGGACCGCCCGCAGGCGGTGGGCCCTGATCGCGGCGGGCACCGCTGTCGCCATCGCGCTGACGACCGCGCTCACCCATGACCTGAGGGGCGGGGGGACGGGCCTGGCGGGCGACGGCCGCGGGACCGGCGCCGTGACCTCCTCCGGACAGCGGACCCCGGCCTCCTCCACGAACCGTCCCGCGGCGCCGGCGTCCCCCTCGGCGCATCCGAGCCCCTCCCCGACCTCGGCGCCGACACCGTCCCCCGGAGCGACCGGCGCCGCGCCCCCGGCACGCGGCGCCGACCCGGGCCGCGCCCACGACGGCGATGCCGTTCCGCTGACGGTGAGCACCCGCACGTATGCCTGGGAGGACCCGCAGTGCGAGGGGAAGTACCTGATCGACCGGCCTCCCGGCGAGGTCTCGCCGCCGGTGATGGGACAGGACGTGCCGGGCTGGGTGAAGTCGCAGCGCGCCGTCGCCGCCGACGGACAGCGGGTGGCGCTGACCGTTCAGGGCGTCGGCGACGAAACCGTCGTCATCGAGTCCCTGCACGTCCGCGTCGTGGACTCGGGCACGCCCCCGGCCTGGAACGCGTACCTGGGGTCGTCGGGCTGCGGCGGAGGCGTGGAGACGAGGTCGTTCGCGACGGACCTCGACGCCGTCCACCCCGTGATCGTGCCGAGGGCCGGGCAGCGCGGTGTCCCCTACAAGGTCAGCCGGTCCGATCCCGAGGTGCTGTACATCACCGCCGAGGCCCGCGCCCATGACGTGAAGTGGTACGTGGAGTTGCAGTGGTCCAGCGGCGGCCGCCAGGGAACCGTCCGGATCGACGACCACGGAAAGCCGTTCCGAACCAGCGGCAGCCGGGGCCGCCCCGTTTACGAATACCTGCTCGGCGGCACCGAGTGGATCCGCGTGGCGGACGACACCGGCTGAGGAGACGATCACCGGCGGCCCGGCGAGAGCGGCCTCGCCGCGGGAC
The DNA here is from genome assembly GCF_024539815.1 of Streptomyces hayashii. Taxonomy (GTDB): domain Bacteria; phylum Actinomycetota; class Actinomycetes; order Streptomycetales; family Streptomycetaceae; genus Streptomyces; species Streptomyces hayashii. The sequence goes on along the minus strand of NZ_JAHHIU010000277.1, from coordinate 2,390 downwards.
CAGGCCCCGTCAGGTCCCTTCGGGCTTGCGGGCCAGGAGGCAGGCGCGCGGTCTGCCCGCCCGTCCGCCGGGCTCCTGCTCCAGCCTCGCGGTGACGACGAGTCCGGCCCGCTCCAGCAGGCCGGCCACGCGGTCCAGGGGCAGCAGATACGACTCGTAGGACACCGGACGGCCGTAGCCCCGGGTCGGCCGCAGCCGTTCATCGCCGACATAGTCCCCCCAGAGCAGGTGGCCGCCGGGTGCGAGTGCGCGGTGGAACTCGGCGAACACCGTCGGCAGCCACTGCGGGGGCGTGTGATGGGTGGAGTACCAGGCCAGTACGCCGCCGAGCTCGTCGTCCCCCGTCTCCAGCGCGGTCATCGAGCCCACCGTGAACCGCAGGTCCGGACGGGCGCGCCGAGCCAGCCCGATCATCTTCGGCGAGAGATCGACGCCGAAGGCGGGCACCCCCAGCCCGGCCAGGTGCGCCGTCACCCGGCCGGGACCGCACCCCAGGTCCGCGACCGGCCCCAGCCCGGCCGTCCGCACGAGTTCGGCGAAGCCCGCCAGCATCGCGCGTGACAGCGGGTCCATCGCGGACGGAGGCGGGACGCGTTCGACGTAATCGTCGGCGACCGTGTCGTACGACTCGCGGACGGCGGTGAGGAAGGAGGGCTCAGCCATGCGGGCGACCCCGGACCGGGGAACCGGCAGGCAGGGTCGGCCTTGAGCCGACCTGCGCGACGCCCACCGCCGCGGACGCCCCCGTCACACCCGCTCCGGTGAGCGTTCCCGGCCGGAGCGCCGGCCGTCGGCTTCGGCGGTCCAGGTGATCTGCGGGGGCTCGACCCGTGCGCACAGCGGCCCGCCCTGCGCGTCGGTCAGCCCCAGACGCCCGACCAGCAGTCCTTCGCGTGCGGCGGCGGCGAGCACGTCGGCCGGGATGACGTCGAGCATGAGCTTGGCGCGGCGGAACATCGTGAAGACGCCCGCCGCGTCGACCGTGCCCCACGACAGGTACACGAACCGCCGCCCCAGGCGGTCCTGCACATAGGGGCCCTTGATCTCGGTGCCGTTCGCCGACGCGCTCGCGGTGCACTCCAGGGTCCAGGTCGCGGACGGCGCGTCGCCGGGCTGCGGTTCGAGGAGTTCGGCCGGACGGTCGCGGCGCTGCACGGCGACGTGGATGTCGTCGTAGGCGGGCGTCTTCCCGTCGGCGGAGCCGGGACGGGTGAGACCGGGCAGGTCGACGGCTTCGATGCGGATACGCATGGCGACCATCATTCCCGCCCCGGCCGCCCGGCGACAGGGCCTCCCGGCTCACTACGATGAGTGCTCCGACGGACGGGGGATTCGTGGCGGACGCGCGCCTCAGTGAGCTGGCAGGCCGGGTACGGGAGTTCGGCGACGGCGGGGAGCCCCAGCAGGTGCTGGCGGACGAGGCCCTGGCTCTCGCGGCGGATCTCCTGGCCTCGGTCGACGGCCGGCTCGAAGAGGCCGACCCGGACCTCCTGCACACCCTCGCCGCGTTCTACTGGGCCCGTTCCCTGGCGCACGGCCCCGGCCCCCGTGCCGCCGAGGACCTTGAGACGGCCGTCGGTGTGTTCGGCCTGCTCTACCTGGTCGATCACCGGCGAGTGCCCCGTGAACTGTGGCCCCGGCTCGCCGCCGAGACCGGACACGACCCGTGGAGCGACCCGCTGGAGCAGGCGGCGGATCTGATCGTCGACGCCGAAAGGTCGGACGACGTCGCCGCCCTCGACACGGCCGTCGCGCTGCTCGGGACCGTCGCGGACAGCGGTGACGACGCGTACCGCGACACCCTCCGCGGCCTTGCGCTCGGGCGCCGCGCCGCTCTCGCGAGCCGTCCTCGGGAGGAACGGCGCGCCGACGCCGATGCCGCGGTGGAGCTGCTGGCCGGGGTCGCCGCTCTCCCGGAGCCGTCGGCCCAGCGGCGGGCCGGACGCCGGACGTCCCTCGCCGACGCCCTCGTGCGACGCTTCGAGGTCGCCGGGGACGTCGGGGACCTCGTCCAGGCCGAGAAGGTCTGGCGGGACGCTCTCGTGGACGCTGCCGGGGACGCCCCCGCGTATGCGCGCGCGGCCGCCGGACTCGGCGCGGCGCTCGGCCGGCGCGCGGAAGCGAGGCAGCCGACAGCGGGAGCCGAGGACGACGTCGTGGCCCTGCTGCGCGAGGCGGCGCGCTGGCTGCGGCAGGCGGTCGACCTGACGAACGGCCCCTCTCGCGAGGCGCACCTGGCCGACCTGAGCAGAGCCATGCGACTTCTTCTGGAGTGGACCTCCCGCGCCCGCAGGGCCGACGGCACCGAGAGGGCCGACAGCACCGAGAGGGCCGACAGCACCGAGAGGGCCGACAGCACCGATGGGGCAGCCGGTGGGGAGGGGGTCGGG
>NZ_JAHHIU010000276.1 GCF_024539815.1 Streptomyces hayashii | reverse complement strand
CCTCCCGCCCATCCGCCCGGCCCGCCCTTCCCCTTGTGCGTCCGCCCGTGCGCCCATCCGCCCGTGCGCCCGCCCGCGCACACCACAGGCCCGGTGCGAGCCGTCCGGCCCAGCCCCTCGGACCGTCCCGTGTGCCGCTCGACGTACGCTGGACGCGTCTTCCCTCCTGCAATCCGGAGCACCTTTTCGTGAGCGAACAGCCCCAGCGTCCCCGCAAGTCGGGCAAGCCCTACCGTCGGCCCCAGAAGGACCCCGTCCGCCTCCTCGCCTTCGAGGCGCTGCGGGCCGTGGACGAGCGGGACGCGTACGCCAACCTCGTCCTGCCGCCGCTGCTGCGCAAGGCACGGGAGAAGGAGGGTCCCGAGAAGTTCGACGCCCGGGACGCGGCCCTCGCCACCGAGCTGGTCTACGGGACGCTGCGCCGGCAGGGCACGTACGACGCCGTGATCTCCGCGTGCGTGGACCGGCCCCTGCGCGAGGTCGACCCGCCGGTCCTCGACGTGCTCAGCCTCGGGGCGCACCAGTTGCTGGGGACGCGCATCCCGACCCACGCCGCCGTGTCCGCCTCCGTGGACCTCGCCCGGGTGGTGCTCGGCGACGGGCGCGCCAAGTTCGTCAACGCCGTGCTGCGCAAGATCGCCCAGCACGATCTGGACGAGTGGATCGAGAAGGTCGCGCCGCCCTACGACGACGACCCCGAGGACCACCTCGCGGTCGTGCACTCGCACCCGCGCTGGGTCGTCTCCGCGCTGTGGGACTCGCTCGGCGGCGGCCGGGCCGGCATCGAGGACCTGTTGGAGGCCGACAACGAACGGCCCGAGGTGACGCTGGTCGCCCGGCCGGGGCGGGCCACGACCGAGGAACTGCTCCGGGAGGAGGCCGCGGTCGCCGGGCGCTGGTCCCCGTACGCCGTCCGGCTCACCGAGGGCGGTGAGCCCGGCGCCATCGACGCCGTCCGGGACGGGCGCGCGGGCGTCCAGGACGAGGGCAGCCAGCTCGTGGCGCTCGCGCTGGCCAACGCGCCGCTCGACGGGTCGGACACGAAGTGGCTCGACGGATGCGCGGGCCCCGGTGGCAAGGCCGCGCTGCTCGCCGCTCTCGCCGCCGAGCGCGGAGCGGTCCTGCTGGCCTCGGAGAAGCAGCCGCACCGGGCGGGCCTCGTCGCCCGGGCACTGGCCGGGAACCCCGGGCCCTACCAGGTCATCGCCGCCGACGGGACGCGGCCGCCGTGGCGGCCGGGCTCCTTCGACCGGGTGCTGATGGACGTGCCGTGCACCGGGCTCGGCGCCCTGCGCCGCCGGCCCGAGGCGCGCTGGCGGCGCCGGCCGGAGGACCTCGACGGGTTCGGGCCGTTGCAGCGCGGGCTGCTGCGGACGGCCATCGAGTCCGTCCGGGTCGGGGGCGTCGTCGGGTACGCCACCTGCTCGCCGCATCTCGCCGAGACCAGGGCCGTCGTCTCCGACGTCCTCAAGCAGTACCCGCAGGCGGAGCTGATCGACGCGCGGCCGCTGCTGCCGGGCGTGCCGGCGCTGGGCGACGGCCCCGACGTCCAGTTGTGGCCGCATCTGCACGGGACCGACGCCATGTACCTGGCGTTGATCAAGAAGACCGGCTGACCCCGGCCGGCCTTCTTCGGTGTCGCGGGCTGTCGCGGGGTCAGTCCGTGCCGAACTCCATCGCGGCGCGGTCCAGCAGCGCGTCGTCCTCGGAGACCTCGCCGCGCGAGGCGATGGCCTCGGCGCCGCCCTCGGGCATCTCCGGCATGGTGCCGATCAGCCCGGTCGCGGCCGCCTGGGCGGCGCCGATGGCGGGGCTGCCGGTGCCGATCAGACCGAGCACGGCGTACTGCTCCAGCTTGGCGCGCGAGTCGGCGATGTCCAGGTTGCGCATGGTGAGCTGACCGATCCGGTCCACCGGACCGAACGCGGAGTCCTCGGTGCGCTCCATGGACAGCTTGTCCGGGTGGTAGCTGAACGCGGGGCCGGTGGTGTCGAGGAGCGAGTAGTCCTCGCCGCGCCGCAGCCGCAGGGTGACCTCGCCGGTCACGGCCGCGCCGACCCAGCGCTGCAGCGACTCCCGGATCATCAGCGCCTGCGGGTCCAGCCAGCGCCCCTCGTACATGAGGCGGCCCAGCCGCCGGCCCTCGTTGTGGTACTGGGCGACGGTGTCCTCGTTGTGGATCGCGTTGACCAGGCGCTCGTAGGCCGCGTGCAGCAGGGCCATGCCGGGCGCCTCGTAGATGCCGCGGCTCTTGGCCTCGATGATGCGGTTCTCGATCTGGTCGGACATGCCCAGGCCGTGCCGGCCGCCGATCGCGTTGGCCTCCATCACCAGGTCGACGGGGGAGGCGAACTCCTTGCCGTTGACCGTCACCGGGCGGCCCTGGTCGAAGCCGATCGTGACGTCCTCGGCGGCGATCTCGACCTCGGGGTCCCAGAACCGCACGCCCATGATGGGCTCCACGGTCTCGATGCCGGTGTCCAGGTGCTCCAGGGTCTTGGCCTCGTGGGTGGCGCCCCAGATGTTGGCGTCGGTGGAGTACGCCTTCTCGGTGCTGTCCCGGTAGGGCAGGTCGTGGGCGACGAGCCACTCCGACATCTCCTTGCGCCCGCCGAGCTCGGTCACGAAGTCCGCGTCCAGCCAGGGCTTGTAGATGCGCAGGTGCGGGTTGGCGAGCAGACCGTAGCGGTAGAACCGCTCGATGTCGTTGCCCTTGAAGGTCGAGCCGTCGCCCCAGATCTGGACGTCGTCCTCCAGCATCGCCCGGACCAGGAGGGTGCCGGTGACGGCACGGCCCAGCGGGGTGGTGTTGAAGTAGGCGCGCCCGCCCGAGCGGATGTGGAACGCCCCGCAGGTGAGCGCGGCCAGGCCCTCCTCGACCAGCGCGGCGCGGCAGTCGACCAGGCGCGCGATCTCGGCGCCGTACGTCTTGGCGCGGCCGGGGACCGAGCCGATGTCGGGCTCGTCGTACTGGCCGATGTCGGCGGTGTAGGTGCACGGGACGGCGCCCTTGTCACGCATCCACGCGACCGCGACCGAGGTGTCGAGCCCGCCGGAGAAGGCGATGCCGACGCGCTCGCCGGCGGGGAGGGAGGTGAGGACCTTGGACATAGGAAGATTATGCATGAACTCGCATGGTCATGCAAAGGGCTGTTTCTGTCCCTCCGGCGGCGAGGGCCCTCGCCGCCCGCCGGCGTCGTCCTCCCGGGACAGCCGGTGGGGCCACCACACCCTCGGCCCGACGTCCAGGAACAGCGAGGTGACCAGGATCGAGCGCACGATGAAGGTGTCCAGGAGGACGCCGAGGGCCACCGCGAACCCGATCTCCGCGAAGGCGACCATGGGGAGCGTGCCGAGGGCCGCGAAGGTGCCGGCCAGGACCAGGCCCGCCGAGGTGATCACCGCGCCGGTCGCCGCCAGGCCCGTCACCACGCCCTGCCGGGTGCCCTGGTGGGCGGCCTCCTCGCGGATCCGGGTGGTCAGGAAGATGTTGTAGTCGATGCCCAGGGCCACCAGGAAGACGAAGACGAACAGCGGGAAGTCGGTGGACTCGCCCGCGTAGTCGAAGACATGGCGGAACGCCAGCGCGCTGATTCCGAGGGCGGCCGCGAAGGACAGGATGACGGTGCCCACCAGCAGCAGCGGGGCGATCAGGGCGCGCAGCAGGCCGCAGAGGATCAGCAGGACCACGGCCAGGACCAGCGGGATGATCACAAGGTTGTCGTGCGTGGTCGCCGCGTCCATGTCCAGAAGGGCCGCCGTGCCGCCGCCGACCCGGGCGTCGGCGTCGGGCACCGCGTGCACGGCGTCGCGCACCCGCTCCACCGTCCGCTTCGCGGCGTCGCTGTCCGACGGGGCGGTCGTCGTCGCCTCGAACAGCACCCTGCCGTCGTGCACGGGCTTCGTGCCCGGGGGAACGCGCAGGGACGTCGGCACGACCCCGTCGGCAGTGGCCACGGCGTGGCTCACCTGACGGACCTGCGCCCGGTCGGACACGATGACGAGCGGATCGCCGCTGCCCGCCGGGAAGTACCGCTCCGACACCTCCTGGCCCGTGATCGAGTCCGGCTTGCCGGTGAAGGCGTCCGCGTTGGAGATGCCCTCGGCGCGCAGCTGGAACAGGCCCAGGGAGCAGACCGCCAGGACGAGCGTCGTCACGGCCCAGATCATGCGCGGGCGGCCGGCCATGCCCCGGCCGGTGCGGGCCCAGACGCCGTGCCCGGTCGGGTCGGCCGAGCCGGAGTGCGGGATCACCGGCCAGAAGATCCAGCGGCCGAAGATCACCAGCAGCGCGGGGAAGAGCGTGGTCATCGCGAGCAGCGCCACCGCCACGCCGATGGCCGCCACCGGTCCCAGGCCGGCGGTGGAGTTCATCTCGGCGACGGTCAGGACGAGCATGCTCAGGACGACCGTCGCGCCCGAGGCCAGCACCGCAGGGCCCGCCCGGTGCAGCGCACGGGCCATCGCCTCGTGCCGGTCGTCGTGACGGCGCAGCTCCTCCCGGTAGCGCGCGACCAGCAGCAGGGCGTAGTCGGTGCCCGCGCCGAACACCAGCACCGTCAGGATGCCGGCGCTCTGACCGTTCACCGTCAGACCGGCATGCTGCGCCAGGAAGTAGATCAGCGCCTGCGCGGTGAACAGCGCGGCGACCACGCCGAGCACCGGGACGAGCAGGAGCGTAGGGCTGCGATAGGTGATCAGGAGCATGACCACGACCACCCCCATCGCCGACGCCAGCAGGGTGGAGTCGATGCCGTCGAACGCCTTGGAGAAGTCCGCCGAGGTGCCGCCGGGACCGGTGATGTGCACGGCGAGCCCGGCGCCGCCGTCGCCGACGACGTGCCGGATCGAGTCCACGGCCGGGACGATGCGCTGCCAGCCCTTCTCGTCCATGGTGATCGGCACGTAGATCTGGGCGGCGCGGGGGTCGTCCTGGCGGTCGTAGACGGGGCCCCGGGTCTCGGCCCCCCTCGTGCCGTGGGCGGTGAGCTGCCGCAGACCGGCGGCGTCCTCGGTGATCCGGGCCCGGTCCTGCGCCGTCAGGCCGCCGTCGCGGGCGTAGACGACGACGGCGGGGATCTGTTCGGGCCTGAAGTCCTGTGAGATCTCCAGGACCTGCGTGGACTCGGCCGAGCCGGGCAGCCAGGAGGCCGCGTCGTTGTCCTGGGCGTCGGAGAGCTTCGAGGCGAAGGGCGCCGTCAGCAACAGCGCCACCACCCACAACGCCAGCACCAGCCACTTGGCGCGCCGTCCGCAGACCAGGTGCGCGACCCCGCGCCGCTGCGTCATGGTCACCGCCCGGGCCGGACCGTCGGCGCCCGGCGCGACCGCGTCACCCGAGGGGCGGGCGGCGCCCCGCGATCGGCCGCGGCCGGTCCGCGGACGACGAACCGCGTTCGCCCCGTCGGACCGGTGCTCGCAACCCCCGCAGGGCATGGCAGGCTTGGGTCATGGCCGTGCAGATCAACCCCAGCATCCTGTCCGCCGATTTCGCCCGCCTCGCGGACGAGGCGAAGGCGGTCGAAGGAGCCGACTGGCTCCACGTCGACGTCATGGACAACCATTTCGTCCCGAACCTCACGCTCGGTGTGCCGGTCGTAGAGTCACTGGCCCGTGCGACGGACACTCCGCTGGACTGCCATCTGATGATCGAGGCCCCCGATCGCTGGGCCCCGCAGTACGTCGAGGCGGGCGCCTCGTCCGTCACCTTCCACGTCGAGGCCGCCGCCGCGCCCGTGCGGCTCGCCCGTGAGATCCGGGCGAAGGGCGCGCGCGCCTCCATGGCGCTCAGGCCCGCCACGCCGATCGAGCCCTACGAGGATCTGCTCCCCGAACTGGACATGCTGCTGATCATGACGGTCGAGCCGGGCTTCGGCGGTCAGGCCTTCCTCGACATCATGCTCCCCAAGATCCGCCGCACCCGCGAGTTGATCAGCAAGCACGGCCTCGACCTGTGGCTGCAGATCGACGGCGGCGTCTCGGCCGCGACGATCGAGCGGTGCGCCGAGGCGGGCGCGGACGTGTTCGTGGCAGGCTCGGCCGTGTACGGGGCCGACGACCCGGCCGAGGCGGTCCGTGGCCTGCGTGCTCAGGCCGAGGCGGCGACCGCCGGCGCCACCTGGGGTTGTGAACACTGAACCGACCACTTACCGACAGGAATGTGAACGGCTCTCATCAGAGCTGATCAACTGCGCCGGATCTGCGAGGATGAACGGCGTATCCAGAGTGTGAACAGCAGTGAGGAGAACGCCGTGTCGGGTATGTCGGCGGGCCGGTCAGCCATGCGGATGGGACCCGCTGAGCTGGTGCAGGCGGCGGCCATGGCCCGCCGCTTCTACCTTGAGGGCAAATCCAAGATCCAGATCGCCGAGGAGTTCGGCGTCAGCCGCTTCAAGGTGGCCAGGGTCCTGGAGACCGCCCTCGAACGGGATCTCGTGCGGATCGAGATCCGCGTGCCGGCCGAACTGGACGCCGAGCGCTCCGACGCGCTCCGCGCCAGGTACGGCCTCAGGCACGCCGTCGTGGTCGAGTCCCCGGCCGAGGCCGAGGAGACCACGGACCCCGAGAACCTGGGGGAAGTGGCCGCCGACCTGCTCGGCGAACTGGTCGACGAGGGGGACGTGCTGGGACTGGCCTGGGGCCGGTCCACGATTCACATGGCGGCGGCGCTGGACCGGCTGCCGCCCTGCACGGTCGTGCAGCTGACGGGTGTGTACGACGCGGGGACCGCCGAGCGCGGCTCCGTCGAGGCGGTGCGCCGAGCCGCCCAGGTGTCCGGCGGCGACGCGCACCCCATCTACGCGCCGATGCTGCTGCCGGACGCGGCCACCGCCATAGCGCTGCGCCACCAGACCGGCATCGCCCGGGCCTTCGACTACTTCGACAAGGTCACGGTCGCCTGCGTCTCCATCGGCTCCTGGGAGCCGGGCATCTCGACGGTGTACGACATGCTCAGCGACGAGGAGCGGGGCCACTACGCCTCGCTCGGCGTCGCCGCCGAGATGTCCGCCCACCTGTTCGACGCCGACGGCCGCAGGGTCGGACGCGACCTGGGCGAGCGGTGCATCACGGTCAAGGCCGACCAGCTGCGCCGGATCCCGGAGGTCGTCGCGATCGCGGGCGGGCAGCGCAAGGCGGCCGCGATCGACGCGGTGCTGCGGTCCGGGCTCGTCACCAGCCTGGTGACGGACACGTCCGCGGCCGACTATCTGATGACGGCCGGGCCGACGCCCAAGCCCGCCCTCAACCGCTCGGACCCCGACGGGGTCTGACGGGAGCGGACGGGATCCCGACGGGGTCCCACCGGATCCGACGGGCTCCGGGGGGGATGATCAGAGAGAGGGGGGCCGGTCTTCGGACGGCCCCCCTCCGCCATGACCACGACTCGCTCAGGACGGTGCCTGGATGACGGAGCACATGCTCGAACTGGACCTCGACGGCGTCACGGACAAGGCGGACCTGATGGACCGCTGCGCCCGCCACCTCGAACTGCCCGACCGGTTCGGCCGCAACTGGGACGCCCTCGCCGACAGCCTCACCGGCCTGCCCGACGGACCCGAGTCCGGACCGGTGCTCGTCGTCGTGCGGAACTGGCGGCACTACGCCACGTCCCGGCCGGAGGAGTGGGAGATCGCCCAGGCGGTGTTCTCCTCCGCGGTGGACCGGGCGCCCGCCCTGTCCGTGGTGCTCGCTCTCGGAGGATCCTCCTAGCGCTCCCGTGCGCCGCTTGGACGTTCCGTGCGGGCATCGCATCCCGGCCCTCGTGGGACAATGAAGTACGTGCTTCTCCCCCTGGCTGACCTGTCCGGGGGTCACCTCTGATCGACCGGGATGTGCAGCACGTGCGTTTCCTCAACGACATCCAGCCCGCCTACGACCTCACCTACGACGACGTCTTCATGGTGCCGAGCCGCAGCGCGGTCGGGTCGCGTCAGGCAGTGGACCTCAGCGCCCCGGACGGCACGGGCACCACGATCCCGCTGGTCGTCGCCAACATGACCGCCGTCGCCGGACGCCGGATGGCCGAGACCATGGCCCGCCGCGGCGGACTCGTGGTGATCCCCCAGGACATTCCGATCGACGTCGTCACCGACGTCGTCACCTGGGTCAAGAGCCGCCACCTGGTGCTGGACACCCCCATCGTGCTCGCCCCGCACCAGACGGTGGCCGACGCCCTGGCCCTGCTGCCCAAGCGCGCGCACAACGCCGGCGTGGTCGTCGACGAGGACTTCCGCCCGGTCGGCGTCGTCACCGACGCGGACCTCAGCGGCGTCGACCGCTTCACCCAGCTTGAGGTGGTCATGTCCCGTGACCTGCTGCTGCTCGACGCCGGGATCGATCCGCGCGAGGCCTTCAACACCCTCGACTCGGCCAACCGGCGCTACGCCCCCGCCGTCGACGCCGGTGGCCGGCTCGCCGGCATCCTCACCCGCAAGGGCGCCCTGCGCGCCACGCTGTACACCCCGGCCGTCGACGCGCAGGGCAAGCTGCGCATCGCCGCGGCCGTCGGCATCAACGGCGACGTCGCGGGCAAGGCCAAGCAGCTGCTCGACGCCGGCGTGGACACGCTCGTCATCGACACCGCGCACGGCCACCAGGAGTCGATGATCAGCGCGATCCGCACCGTGCGCGCCCTCGACCCCCGGGTGCCGATCGTGGCCGGAAACATCGTCTCCGCCGAGGGCGTCAGGGACCTGATCGAGGCCGGCGCCGACATCGTCAAGGTCGGCGTGGGCCCCGGCGCCATGTGCACCACCCGCATGATGACCGGCGTGGGCCGGCCGCAGTTCTCGGCCGTCCTGGAGTGCGCGGCCGAGGCCAGGAAGCACGGCAAGCACGTGTGGGCCGACGGCGGTGTCCGCCACCCCCGTGACGTCGCGATGGCGCTCGCCGCGGGAGCGTCCAACGTCATGGTCGGCTCCTGGTTCTCGGGCACCTTCGAGTCCCCGGGCGACCTCCAGCACGACGCGAACGGCCGCCCGTACAAGGAGTCGTTCGGCATGGCCTCCGCGCGCGCCGTGCGCAACCGCACCTCCGAGGAGTCCTCCTACGACCGTGCCCGCAAGGCGCTGTTCGAGGAGGGCATCTCCACCTCCCGCATGTTCCTCGACCCGGCCCGCCCGGGCGTCGAGGACCTGGTCGACTCGATCATCGCGGGCGTGCGGTCGTCCTGCACGTACGCGGGCGCGGCCTCCCTGGAGGAGTTCGCCGAGAAGGCCGTCGTCGGCGTCCAGAGCGCGGCCGGCTACGCCGAGGGCAAGCCGCTGCACGCCAGCTGGAGCCAGTAGGGCCTTTCGCCGGGCGGACGGCCCCCGCCGCGGAACCGGGGGCGGTGCTCCCGCTCCCGCCGTCACGGCCGGGGCCGGGGAGGTCGCCGTCCGCCCGACCGGGGGCCCGTGCAGGGTCCGTCACCGGCCGCGCAACGAACACCCGCCGTGCCGTGATGAACGCAATGATCATGCGGGCACGCGCAAGGTTGCTGCATTACAGCGGCAACGTCCGGGCTCGTAGGGTTCTGCGCTGTACGTAGCGTGGCGGGGACCCCGCTCGGCGGGCCCCTGATCGCACGGGCGCGCCGCCGGTCCCCACCGCGCCGAGAGGCAGCGACGAAGGAGTCAGCGCGTGCTCGACCAAGGCGCACCCCCGCACCAGCGCAGTCGGACCGCCCCCGCGTCCCCGGGGCCGTTCGCGCGCCTCATGCGGCGCAAGCCCGTGGAACGCCTGGTCGCCGAGGGCGGCCAGGGCGAGGGCGGGTCCCTGCGCCGCTCGCTCGGGCTCTGGCAGCTCACCATGATCAGCATCGGCGCCACGCTCGGCACCGGCATCTTCGTCGTGCTCGGCGAGGCCGTCCCCAAGGCGGGTCCGGCCGTCACCCTCTCCTTCGTGATCGCCGGTGTCACGGCGCTCTTCTCGGCGCTCTCCTACGCGGAGCTGGCCGGCACGATCCCGGTCGCCGGGTCCTCGTACTCGTATGCATACGCGACGATGGGCGAGCTGATCGCCTGGATCTGCGGCTGGTGTCTGGTCCTGGAGTACGGCGTCTCGGTGGCCGCGGTCGCCGTCGGCTGGGGCGAGTACCTCAACGAGCTGCTCGACGGGACCGTCGGGGTCACCATCCCGGACGCGCTGTCGGCTCCGCCCGGCGACGGGGGCGTCTTCAACCTGCCCGCCCTTGTCGTCGTGCTGCTGGCGATGGCCTTCCTGCTGGGCGGGGCCCGCGAGTCGGCGCGCGCCAACACGATCATGGTGGCCGTGAAGATCGCCGCGCTGGTGCTGTTCTGCGCCATAGGCGTCCAGGGCTTCCGCTCCGGCAACTACGAGCACTTCATGCCGCTGGGCATGGCGGGTGTCAGCGCGGCCGGGGCGACGCTGTTCTTCTCGTACATCGGCTTCGACGCCGCCTCCACCGCCGGCGAGGAGGCGAAGAACGCGCAGCGCGACCTGCCGCGGGCCATCATGCTGTCGCTGGTCGTCGTCACCGCGCTGTACGTGCTCGTCGCGGCCGTGGCCGTCGGCGCCAAGCCGTGGCAGCGGTTCGGGGACTCCGAGGCCGCGCTCGCCCAGATCATGCGCGAGGTGACCGGGCAGTCCTTCTGGGGGACCCTTCTCGCCTTCTGCGCCGTCATCGCCATCGCCAGCGTCGTCCTGACCGTGCTGTACGGCCAGACCCGCATCCTCTTCGCGATGTCCCGGGACGGCCTGGTGCCCCCGGTGTTCTCCAAGGTCCACCCGAAGACCGGCACACCGCGCGCCAACACGGTCATCGTGTCGCTCTTCTGCGGTGTGCTGGCCGCCGCGATCCCGCTGGGCCAGTTGGCGGACGCCACCAGCATCGGCACGCTGTTCGCGTTCGGGCTGGTCAACATCGCCGTCGTGGTGCTGCGCCGGACCCGTCCGGAGATGCCCCGTACCTTCCGGGTGCCGCTGTCCCCGGCCCTGCCGGCCGTGGGCTTCGCCCTCTGCGTGTGGATGATGGGCAGCCTGTCGGCCGTCACCTGGGTGGTCTTCGGAGTCTGGATGGCGGTCGGGCTCGTGTTCTACTTCCTCTACGGCCACCGCCGCTCCCGACTCGCGTCACCCGCACCATCTGAGAAGTGATCGACCCACTGTGCTGAACGATCTCGACGAACGCATCGTGCACGCCCTCGCCGAGGACGCCCGCCGCTCCTACGCGGACATCGGGCACCTGGTCGGCCTGTCCGCGCCCGCCGTGAAACGGCGTGTGGACAGGCTGCGGGCCACCGGAGCCATCACCGGCTTCACCGTACGGGTCGACCCGGCGGCCCTCGGCTGGGAGACCGAGGGGTTCGTGGAGATCTACTGCCGGCGCAACACCTCCCCCGAGACCATCCAGCGGGGCCTGGAGCGCTACCAGGAGGTCGTGGCGGCGTCCACCGTCACCGGTGAGGCGGACGCCGTAGCGCAGGTCTTCGCCGCCGACATGCGCCACTTCGAACGCGTCCTGGAACGGATCGCGGGGGAGCCCTTCGTGGAACGCACGAAGTCCGTCCTGGTGCTCTCCCCGCTCCTGCGCCGCTTCTCCTCCGGCTCGCCCACCTGACCGGAGCCGCCGGCCTCCGTCCCCGCGCCGTCGGCCCGGCC
>NZ_JAHHIU010000275.1 GCF_024539815.1 Streptomyces hayashii | reverse complement strand
CGGTCGGCCGTCCCGCCGGCCCCGGCCCGCCGTCCCGCCGCGGCCCCGCCGTCCCGCCGTCCGCGGCCCATCCCGGACAAGCCCGGCGCACCGGCCTGATACCCTGGCCCTCGGCCGTTTGTGTACGCACCCCCGGAAGCACCCTCAGGCAGCGCCTGAAGGTTCTGGAGGTCGCGCTCAGCGGATCCCCGCCTCCCGAGTAACGGAAGCTCCCCCGAGACACAGACCGGGGGCACTCGGTGGCCTGAAAAGACTACGAGGAGTACGCGTGCCGCTCGACGCCGCTACGAAGAAGCAGATCATCACCGAGTTCGGCCAGAAGGAGGGCGACACCGGCTCCCCCGAGGTCCAGGTCGCCATGCTGTCGCGCCGGATCTCGGACCTGACCGAGCACCTCAAGACGCACAAGCACGACCACCACTCCCGTCGTGGTCTGCTGATCCTGGTCGGCCAGCGTCGCCGCCTGCTGCAGTACCTCGCCAAGAAGGACATCCAGCGCTTCCGTGCGCTGGTGGACCGCCTCGGCATCCGCCGCGGTGCGGCGGGCGCCAAGTAGGACGCCGTGAGGGGAGCGGTTCCCGGCAGCATCGGGACCGCTCCCTTTTGCTGTACACGGCTTGCGTGTGCCGTGCACAGCTTGCGTCCGCCGTGCACGGATCGCGCTCCTCGGGGCGCGACACGCACACCGGCAGGACCCATCCCGGCAGGACCCGTCGTGCGCCCTGCCGGTCGCGGAAACGTGCGGACTGTCACCCACGCTTTGTAGTGTGGTAGCACAACGCACGACGTACGACACAGCGTGATGACGTGTACTCGCTGCGGGTGCACGTCACCAGGCACACCGAACGAGGAGAAGCGCACCGCACCGCCGCCGGTCCTCGGTAGTGGCCCCCGGGAGAGAGAACCCCGGGTGCTTCGATCGAAGACCGGCCCGCACCGAACGGAGCGCTTCTCCGCAACCGTCCCCCTGCCACACGGGCAGCGAGGGACGAAGACGAGGAGAATTCACTAGTGGAGAACGAGACCCACTACGCCGAGGCCGTCATCGACAACGGCTCCTTCGGCACCCGCACCATCCGCTTCGAGACGGGCCGCCTGGCCAAGCAGGCCGCCGGCTCCGCCGTGGCGTACCTGGACGACGACACCATGGTGCTGTCGGCCACCACCGCCTCCAAGAACCCCAAGGACCAGCTCGACTTCTTCCCCCTCACGGTGGACGTCGAGGAGCGGATGTACGCCGCCGGCAAGATCCCCGGCAGCTTCTTCCGCCGTGAGGGCCGCCCCTCCGAGGACGCCATCCTCACCTGCCGGCTGATCGACCGCCCGCTGCGCCCGTCCTTCAAGAAGGGCCTGCGCAACGAGATCCAGGTCGTCGCCACGATCATGGCGCTCAACCCCGACCACCTGTACGACGTCGTGGCGATCAACGCCGCCTCCGCGTCCACGCAGCTGGCCGGCCTGCCCTTCTCCGGCCCGATCGGCGGCGTCCGCGTCGCGCTGATCAACGGCCAGTGGGTCGCGTTCCCGACGCACACCGAGCTTGAGGACGCCGTCTTCGACATGGTCGTCGCCGGTCGCGTCCTGGAGGACGGCGACGTCGCGATCATGATGGTCGAGGCCGAGGCCACCGAGAAGACCATCCAGCTCGTCGCGGGCGGCGCCGAGGCGCCGACCGAGGAGGTCGTCGCCTCCGGTCTGGACGCCGCGAAGCCCTTCATCAAGGTGCTCTGCAAGGCCCAGGCCGACCTCGCCGCGAAGGCCGCCAAGCCGACCGGCGAGTTCCCGGTCTTCCTCGACTACCAGGACGACATCCTGGAGGCGCTGTCCGCCGCCGTCCGCCCGGAGCTCGCCTCCGCGCTGACCATCGCGGGCAAGCAGGACCGCGAGGCCGAGCTGGACCGCGTCAAGGCGCTCGCCGCCGAGAAGCTCCTGCCGGAGTTCGAGGGTCGCGAGAAGGAGATCTCCGCCGCGTACCGCTCCCTGACCAAGCAGCTCGTCCGCGAGCGCGTGATCAAGGAGAAGAAGCGCATCGACGGCCGTGGCGTCACGGACATCCGTACGCTCGCCGCCGAGGTCGAGGCCATCCCGCGCGTGCACGGCTCGGCGCTGTTCGAGCGTGGCGAGACCCAGATCCTGGGCGTCACCACCCTCAACATGCTCCGCATGGAGCAGCAGCTGGACACCCTCTCCCCGGTGACCCGCAAGCGCTACATGCACAACTACAACTTCCCGCCGTACTCCGTCGGCGAGACCGGCCGCGTCGGCTCCCCGAAGCGCCGCGAGATCGGCCACGGCGCGCTCGCCGAGCGCGCCATCGTGCCGGTCCTGCCGACGCGCGAGGAGTTCCCCTACGCGATCCGTCAGGTGTCCGAGGCCCTCGGCTCCAACGGCTCGACGTCGATGGGCTCGGTCTGCGCCTCCACCATGTCGCTGCTGAACGCCGGTGTGCCGCTCAAGGCCCCCGTCGCCGGCATCGCCATGGGCCTGATCTCCCAGGAGATCAACGGCGAGACGCACTACGTCGCCCTCACCGACATCCTCGGTGCGGAGGACGCCTTCGGCGACATGGACTTCAAGGTCGCCGGCACCAAGGAGTTCGTCACCGCCCTCCAGCTCGACACCAAGCTGGACGGCATCCCGGCCTCCGTCCTGGCCGCGGCCCTCAAGCAGGCCCGCGACGCCCGCCTCCACATCCTCGACGTGATGATGGAAGCGATCGACACGCCGGACGAGATGTCCCCGAACGCCCCGCGGATCATCACCGTCAAGATCCCGGTGGACAAGATCGGTGAGGTCATCGGCCCGAAGGGCAAGATGATCAACCAGATCCAGGAGGACACCGGCGCCGAGATCACGATCGAGGACGACGGCACCATCTACATCGGTGCCCAGGTCGGCTCGCAGGCCGAGGCCGCCCGCGCCACGATCAACGGCATCGCCAACCCGACCATGCCGGAGGTCGGCGAGCGCTACCTGGGCACGGTCGTCAAGACGACCACCTTCGGTGCGTTCGTGTCGCTGCTCCCGGGCAAGGACGGACTGCTGCACATCTCGCAGATCCGTAAGCTCGCAGGCGGCAAGCGCGTGGAGAACGTCGAGGACGTGCTCGGTGTGGGCTCCAAGGTCCAGGTCGAGATCGCCGAGATCGACTCGCGCGGCAAGCTCTCCCTGATCCCCGTGATCGAGGGCGAGGAAGCTGCTGAGGACACGAAGGACGACTCCGACAAGTGACGTCGAGTAGCTCCCAGGCGACGGCCCGCACCTCTTCGGAGGCGCGGGCCGTCGCCCGTACCCAAACCCTGATCAAGGGGACGGCCGGCATCGGCGTCGTCCGCAAGACCACCCTCCCGGGCGGCCTGCGCATCGTCACCGAGACCCTCCCCTCGGTCCGCTCCGCCACCTTCGGCATCTGGGCGCACGTCGGCTCCCGCGACGAGACGCCGTCCCTGAACGGCGCCACGCACTACCTGGAGCACCTCCTCTTCAAGGGGACGACCCGCAGGTCGGCGCTGGACATCTCCTCCGCCATAGACGCGGTCGGCGGCGAGATGAACGCGTTCACGGCGAAGGAGTACACGTGCTACTACGCGCGCGTGCTCGACACCGACCTGCCGCTCGCCATCGACGTCGTCTGCGACATGCTGACCGGCTCGCTCATCCGCGAGGAGGACGTCAACGTCGAGCGCGGCGCGATCCTCGAAGAGATCGCCATGACCGACGACGACCCCGGCGACTGCGTGCACGACCTGTTCGCGCAGACGATGTTCGGGGACACCGCCCTGGGCCGCCCGGTCCTCGGCACCGTCGACACGGTCAACGCCCTCACCGCCGACCGCATCCGCCGCTTCTACAAGAAGCACTACGACCCCACCCACCTGGTGGTCGCGGCCGCGGGCAACATCGACCACAACAAGGTCGTACGCCAGGTCCGAGCGGCCTTCGAGAAGGCGGGCGCGTTCAGGAACGCCGACGCCGCGCCGATCGCCCCGCGCGACGGCCGGCGGGCGATCCGCACCTCGGGCCGCGTCGAGCTGATCGGCCGCAAGACGGAACAGGCGCACGTCGTCCTCGGCATGCCCGGCCTGGCCCGCACGGACGACCGCCGCTGGGCGCTCGGCGTGCTGAACACGGCCCTGGGCGGAGGCATGTCCTCCAGGCTCTTCCAGGAGGTCCGCGAGAAGCGCGGTCTGGCCTACAGCGTGTACTCGTACACCTCGGGTTTCGCCGACTGCGGTCTCTTCGGCGTGTACGCGGGCTGCAGGCCCTCGCAGGTGCACGACGTCCTGAAGATCTGCCGCGACGAACTCGACCAGGTCGCCCAGCACGGCCTGTCCGACGACGAGATCGGCCGCGCCATCGGCCAGGTGAGGGGCTCCACGGTCCTCGGGCTGGAGGACACCGGCGCGCTCATGAACCGCATCGGCAAGAGCGAGCTGTGCTGGGGCGAGCAGATGTCGGTCGACGACATGCTCGCCCGGATAGCTGCCGTGACCCCGGACGACGTCCGTTCGGTGGCCCGCGACATCCTGGGCCGACGACCGTCGCTGTCGGTCATCGGCCCGCTCAAGGACAAGCAGGCCGCCCGCCTGCACGACGCGGTCGCCTGACCCCGTCCGGTCTCCGGGAAAGCACCCACGGCGAGCACCGACAGCACTGACGGCGAGCACCGACGGCAAGCACCTTCGACACACCTCCGGCAAGCATCTTCGGTAAGGAAGCACAGAGATGAGCAAGCTGCGCGTGGCCGTCCTCGGCGCCAACGGCCGGATCGGCTCCGAGGCGGTACGGGCGGTCGAGGCCGCCGAGGACATGGAACTGGTGGCCGCCCTCGGCCGGGGCGACAAACTGGAGACGCTGACGGAGACAGGCGCCCAGGTCGCCGTCGAGCTGACCACGCCGGCCTCGGTCATGGACAACCTCGAATTCTGCGTGGGGCACGGCGTCCACGCCGTGGTCGGAACCACCGGCTGGACCGACGAGCGCCTCGCGCAGCTGAACGGCTGGCTGACCGCATCACCCGGGACGGGCGTGCTCATCGCCCCCAACTTCTCCATCGGGGCCGTCCTCACGATGAAGTTCGCGCAGATCGCCGCGCCCTACTTCGAGTCCGTCGAGGTCGTCGAGCTGCACCACCCGAAGAAGGTGGACGCCCCTTCCGGCACCGCCACGCGCACCGCCCAGCTCATCGCCGAGGCCCGCCGCAACGCGGGCACCGCCCCGGCGCCGGACGCCACCGAGACGGGTCTGGACGGGGCGCGCGGCGCGAACGTGGACGGGATCCCCGTCCACGCCGTCCGGCTGCGCGGTCTGCTGGCCCACCAGGAGGTCCTGCTGGGCGGCGAGGGCGAGACCCTCACGGTCCGCCACGACTCGCTCCACCACAGCAGCTTCATGCCGGGCATCCTGCTGGGCGCCCGCAAGGTGGTGTCGACGCCGGGCCTCACCTTCGGCCTGGAACACTTCCTCGACCTGAACTGAGCACCTGACGTCATGCGCGCGAAGATCTCCTACGTCATCACGGCCGCCGTCCTGGTCTTCTACTTCGTCCTGGTCGGCAGCCGCGGTGTCATGCTCATCCAGTCCAGCACGCTCCTGACCGTCACCTTCGGCGTGGCAGTGCTGATCCTGCCGGTCATCGGCGTCTGGTTCCTGTGGAAGAACACCCAGTTCGTCCGCCGGGCCAACGCGCTGGCCGCCGAACTCGACGCCGAGGGAGGCCTGCCCGTCGACGAACTGAGGCGCACCCCCGGCGGGCGCGTCGACCGCGACTCGGCCGACGAGGTCTTCGCCAGGCGCAAGGCCGAGACCGAGGCCGCTCCCGGGGACTGGCGCTCCTGGTTCCGTCTCGCCGTCGCCTACCACGACGCCCGCGACACACCCCGGGCCCGCAAGGCGATGCAGCGCGCGATCGCCCTCCACGACGGCAAACCGGTCCGGACCGCCTGATCCGTCCGTACGGACCGGCTGATCCGTTCGCACCCGTTCGCACGGACCACCTGATCCGTTCGCACGGACCGCCTAATCAGTCCGCCCGGGCCGCCTGATCCGTCCGCCCGGACAGTCGCCGGTGCCGCATGAGCACGGAAGGGGCCGGCCCGCTGCACCGCGGACCGGCCCCTTCCGTACACCTGCGTGTTCCGTACACATGCGGGCGCGGACTCAGCCGCGCCGGTTCTCCGACGCCCACGCCTCGACGGCGTCGGCCGCCCGGTCGAACGCCTCGGCACGCGCCAGGAAATCCGCCCCGTGCGTGGTCAGCAGCGGCACCGCGTCGGCCGGCCGCTCCCGCCGGACGAGGGTCAGCGCTTCGCCCTGGACCGTCCGGGGCAGCCCGAGCCAGCGCACCGGCTGCTGGACCGTCCGCACGGCCAGGACCCGCTCCCACGGCAGCGTGCGCGTGCGCAGGAAACTCACATGGCGCAGTCCGCGGTCGCTCACCCACACCCCCACCCGCAGAAGCCGCAGGGCGGCGGCGATCACGACGAGCGAGCAGCCGAAGACCGTGCCCGCCTCGGACACCGATCCGGTCAACGCGATGATGACGGACGCGAACAGCACGTACGAGGCGAGCAGCAGCGCCAACGCGGCCGCACCGACCCGCCAGGGCCCGGGCCGGTAGGGGCGTCGCCAACGCTCGCGATCGTCGAAGGGCAACGCGATGTCGTCCGCTGCCTCGAATGCGCGGTCGGCCGTCAGGAAGGGCAGGGGCACGGCTGGTCCTCACTCGTCCATGCGTGGGCTGTGCCCGGTGAGGCTATCCGGCCGTGTCCCGGCTCACCACCTTCGGGGGGCGGATGGCGTCGGCGTGGCGGTCAGCGTCCCTGGGAAGCCTGCGACTGCGGCCCCTGCGCGGGCTGATTCTGGCTCAGCGCCGGTGTCCCGATGACCAGCGAGCCCACCAGCGCGGCCACGATCGTGAGCCCCAGCAGCCAGCGCCCGGCTATCTGGCTCACCGAGGACCGTTCGGGGGGCGGGGGAGTGACATTGCTACGGAACCTGTCGGCCTCGGCGAGGAAGGCGAAGGGTACGGGCTCGCGCCGGCGGAACATGGTGGGTACGTCCTCCTGAGAGAAGTCGCGTGGACGTTGCCGAGGTGACCTCGTCAACCGGTCTCGTCACTGGTTCAGACGAGCGAGTGCCCGAAAACGTGCCCAATATCGGCAGACGTCCCGCACGAATCTCGCGGCACGCCGACGGAAGCCCGGCTCGGCGGCCCCCGTAGAGTTGTCGCCGCTCCGAAGACGCGATGGAAGGACCCCCGCACCGTGACCGACAGTCCCGCCGACGACCTCAAGCCCGGCTTCCGCAGTGACGTCACCGTCGAGCTGGTCAAGCACACCGCGTCCGACGCGGACGTGCTCTTCGCCGCCCGCGTCTCGACCGTCGGCGAGCAGTCCCTGGACGAGCTGGGCAAGGACCCGGAGCGCTCCAAGGGCCTGATCAACTACCTGATGCGGGACCGCCACGGCAGCCCGTTCGAGCACAACTCGATGACCTTCTTCATCAGTGCCCCGATCTTCGTGTTCCGCGAGTTCATGCGGCACCGCGTGGGCTGGTGCCTGCCGGGGGACGCCATGATTCGTGTCGGCACGAGCAAGAACGGCAAGGCCAAACGCATCGCGGACATCCATCGTGACTGGAAGATCGGTGTGCCCGATTCCATGGGGCGTACGCGTCGGCTGAAGTCCTGCCAGAATCTCCTGGCCGACACCATCGACCTGGAGACCGGGTTGGCGGAGAAGGCGCCGATGGTCGACGTGTTCGAATCTGGCGTGAAGCCGATCTTCAAGGTGTCGACAACGAACGGCAAGGCTCTGCGGTGCACAGCGGACCACCGTGTGTGGACGCCCGATGGCTGGGTGCGCGCCGGCGACCTGCGTGTCGGTGACCGGATCGGGCGGCTGGGCCGCGTGGGTGTCGGCGAGCGGGTAGGCATCCCGAAGCGCCTGCGCGAGGGGATCCAGATCTGGACCGCCGAGCAGCGGTCCGATCTCGTTGCGCCCATGGACCTCTGCTACATCTGCGACGAGAAGTTCGAGGCCGAGGACCTGGAGCTGGATCACGTCATCCCGGTGGATGCCGACCTGACCAAGGCGCTCGACGTCTCAAACCTGCGACCGGCCTGCAGGTCGTGTCACCAGCGCAAGACCAATGGGGAAGGCGTGCCGATCGGAGTGCGCCGTCGCGCCCTCCAGAACGGCGTGCGCTGGGAGGCCGTCGTCTCCGTCGTCCCCGACGGGGAGGAGATGACCTACGACATCTCCATGCCTCCGCCGCACCACAACTTCATCGCTGACGGCTTTGTCGTGCACAACTCGTACAACGAGGAGTCGGGCCGCTACCGCGAGCTCCAGCCGGTCTTCTACGTTCCCGGCGAGGACCGCAAACTGGTTCAGCAGGGCCGCCCCGGCAGGTACGAGTTCGTCCACGGCACCCCCGAACAGAAAGAAGCCGTGACTGCTGCCATGGAGGACTCCTACCGTCAGGCCTACGAGGCCTACCAGGAGATGCTCGCCGCCGGCGTCGCCCGCGAGGTGGCCCGCGCGGTCCTCCCCGTCGGCCTCTTCTCCTCGATGTACGCCACCTGCAACGCTCGCTCGCTGATGCACTTCCTCGGTCTGCGCACCCAGCACGAGCTGGCGAAGGTGCCCTCGTTCCCGCAGCGGGAGATCGAGATGGTGGGCGAGAAGATGGAGGCCGAGTGGGCCAAGCTGATGCCCCTCACGTACGCCGCCTTCAACGCCAACGGACGCGTCGCCCCGTAAGGAGTGCGGTCACGGAGACGTATGTACGGATCATCCGCGCGAAGTGTCCGTATTGCGGCATTTAGAGAAGTTCATCTAGCCTGATCAAACGGACCCGGCACTGCTTGAACCCCCGAGCAGGCAGTGCCGGGCTCCTCTTTTGTCATGACTTTCCGCACCCCCCGTGGGCAGACCCCACCGTGAGCAACGAGTAGCGTGTTACCCATGGCTCCGACCTCCACTCCGCAGACCCCCTTCGGGCGGGTCCTCACCGCCATGGTCACGCCGTTCACGGCGGACGGCGCACTCGACCTCGACGGCGCACAGCGGCTCGCCACCCACCTGGTGGACGCAGGCAACGACGGCCTGATCGTCAACGGCACCACCGGCGAGTCCCCCACCACCAGTGACGCGGAGAAATCGGACCTGGTACGAGCCGTCCTGGAGGCCGTCGGAGACCGCGCCCACGTCGTCGCGGGAGTCGGCACCAACGACACCCGCCACAGCGTCGAGCTGGCCCGGGCGGCGGAGAAGACGGGCGCACACGGCCTCCTGGTCGTCACCCCGTACTACAACAAGCCCCCGCAGGAAGGCCTGTACCGGCACTTCACGACCGTCGCGGACGCCACCGGACTGCCGGCCATGCTCTACGACATCCCCGGCCGCAGCGGCGTCCCGATCAGCACCGAGACGCTGGTCCGCCTCGCCGAGCACCCGCGGATCGTCGCCAACAAGGACGCCAAGGGCGACCTGGGCCGCGCGAGCTGGGCCATCGCGCGCTCGGGCCTCGCCTGGTACTCCGGCGACGACATGCTGAACCTGCCGCTGCTCTCCGTGGGCGCGGTCGGATTCGTCTCCGTGGTCGGCCACGTGGTCACCCCGGACCTGCGCGCCCTCGTCGAGGCGTTCACCGCCGGCGACGTGCAGAAGGCCACCGAGATCCACCAGAAGCTGCTGCCCGTCTACACGGGTATGTTCCGCACCCAGGGCGTCATGACGACCAAGGCGGCGCTCGCCCTCCAGGGCCTGCCCGCCGGACCGCTGCGCTCACCCATGGTCGAGTGCTCGCCCGAAGAGATCGAGCAGCTCAAGATCGATCTTGCCGCGGGCGGGGTACAGCTCTGACAACGGACTTCACAACTGAATAGGCAGGCCACCGGTGCCTGCAGTCCACAACGACAACTGCTTCTGCACGAACGTCATGCGCGCCACGTGCCCACCGGTACGTGGCGCGCGTGTTTGAGGAGAGTCTTTTGAGCCATCCGCATCCGCAACTCGCCCCGCCCCCGCCACTGCCGGAGGGCGGCCTGCGGGTCACCCCGCTCGGCGGTCTCGGTGAGATCGGCCGGAACATGACGGTCTTCGAGTACGGCGGCCGCCTGTTGATCGTCGACTGCGGAGTGCTCTTCCCCGAGGAGGAGCAGCCCGGAATCGACCTGATCCTGCCGGACTTCACGTCCATCAGGAACCGCCTCGACGACATCGAGGGCATCGTCCTCACCCATGGCCACGAGGACCACATCGGCGCCGTCCCCTACCTCCTCCGGGAGAAGCCGGACATCCCGCTGATCGGCTCCAAGCTGACCCTGGCGCTGATCGAGGCCAAGCTCCAGGAGCACCGGATCCGCCCGTACACCCTGGAGGTGGCGGAGGGACACCGAGAGCGCATCGGCCCGTTCGACTGCGAGTTCATCGCCGTCAACCACTCCATCCCGGACGCGCTGGCGGTCGCCATCCGCACACCGGCCGGCATGGCGGTCCACACGGGCGACTTCAAGATGGACCAGCTTCCGCTGGACGGCCGTCTCACCGACCTGCACGCGTTCGCACGTCTGAGCGAGGAGGGCATCGACCTTCTCCTCTCGGACTCGACGAACGCCGAGGTCCCCGGCTTCGTGCCGCCCGAACGCGACATCTCCAACGTCCTGCGCACGGTCTTCGGCAACGCCCGCAAGCGGATCATCGTGGCCAGCTTCGCCAGCCACGTCCACCGCATCCAGCAGATCCTCGACACCGCGCACGAGTACGGCCGCAGGGTCGCCTTCGTGGGCCGTTCGATGGTCCGCAACATGGGCATCGCCCGCGACCTCGGCTATCTGAAGGTCCCGCCGGGCCTGGTCGTGGACGTCAAGACGCTCGACGACCTCCCCGACCACGAGGTGGTCCTGGTCTGCACGGGGTCCCAGGGCGAGCCGATGGCGGCCCTGTCCCGGATGGCCAACCGTGACCACCAGATCCGCATCGTCCCCGGCGACACGGTGATCCTGGCCTCCTCGCTCATCCCCGGCAACGAGAACGCGGTCTACCGCGTGATCAATGGTCTGACCCGCTGGGGTGCGAACGTCGTCCACAAGGGCAATGCCAAGGTGCACGTCTCGGGCCACGCGTCGGCGGGCGAGCTTCTGTACTTCTACAACATCTGCCGCCCGAAGAACCTGATGCCGGTGCACGGCGAATGGCGTCATCTGCGCGCCAACGCAGAGCTCGGGGCGTTGACCGGCGTCCCGCACGACCGCATCGTCATCGCGGAGGACGGGGTGGTCGTCGACCTCGTCGAGGGCAAGGCCCGGATCTCCGGCAAGGTCCAGGCGGGCTATGTCTACGTCGACGGCCTCTCGGTCGGCGACGTCGGCGAGCCGGCCCTCAAGGACCGGAAGATCCTCGGGGACGAGGGCATCATCTCGGTCTTCGTCGTCGTGGACTCGTCCACCGGCAAGATCACGGGCGGACCCCACATCCAGGCACGCGGCTCGGGCATCGAGGACTCGGCCTTCTCGGCCGTCGCCCCGAAGATCGCCGAGGTCCTGGAACGCTCGGCCCAGGACGGCGTGGTGGAGCCCCATCAGCTGCAGCAGCTCATCCGCCGCACGCTGGGCAAGTGGGTCTCCGACACCTATCGCCGCAGGCCGATGATCCTCCCGGTCGTCGTCGAGGTCTGACCGACGCACGGCCCGCCGTACAGGTGAACCCGGAGCGGGGCCACCCGATTTGCATCGGGCAGCCCCGCTCCAGTACGTTTACGGCTCCGCCCGAGCGGGAACGCCTCGACACCTTGCGTGCCGGGACCGATCCCGGGAGGGGCCGGGAAAACCGACTCAGAACTTCTGATAAAGTCGGAACCGCCGGAAAGGGAAACCGCGAAACAAAAGCGGAAACCTGGAAAGCACCGAGGAAATCGGATCGGGAAAAGATCTGATAGAGTCGGAAACGCAAGACCGAAGGGAAGCGCCCGGAGGAAAGCCCGAGAAGTTCGGGTGAGTACAAAG
>NZ_JAHHIU010000274.1 GCF_024539815.1 Streptomyces hayashii | reverse complement strand
AACCCGCCCCCGCCCTTCCTCCACAGGTTGGAGAAAGGGCTGTCAGAACTCTCGACAACACCACTGAGCACACCCGATGCTTCGTGACGCGCAGACACGCCCACACGCAGACGCGCAAACACGCAGACACGCAGCCGCATTGATCCATCGAGCACCCAGGCAGTGACGCACCCACGCGGTGACGCACGAAGCACAGACGCACTGACGCACTGACGCATCCGACGACGCCGGTCGGGACGACCGGCTGTCGATCGCAGTCATGAAGCGGAGAAGTCATGATCCGACGCAGGACACTGCTGACGGCCACCGGAGGCGCGCTCCTCGGAAGCGCCCTCGCGACGGGCACCGCCCGGGCCGACGCCACCGTCGCCGTCAACCCTTCGACGACGTACGGCACTTGGGAGGGCTGGGGCACCTCCCTGGCCTGGTGGGCGAACGTCTTCGGCGCCCGGGACGACTTCGCCGACATCTTCTTCACGACCAAGTCGGTGTCCTACAACGGCAGGACCCTCCCCGGTCTCGGCCTCAACATCGCCCGCTACAACCTGGGCGCGTCCAGCTGGAACACGGTGGGCGGCACGTCGATGGCGGTCTCGCCCAACATCCCCCGCTTCAAGCAGATCGAGGGCTACTGGCAGGACTGGAACAACGAGGACCCGGCGTCCTCCGCCTGGGACTGGACCGCGGACGCGAACCAGCGCGCGATGGTCCAGAAGGCGGTGTCGCGCGGCGCGACGACGGAGCTGTTCGCCAACTCCCCCATGTGGTGGATGTGCCTGAACCACAACCCGTCCGGCGCCTCGGGGGGCGGCAACAACCTGCAGTCCTGGAACTACCGCCAGCACGCCTCCCACCTGGCCGCCGTCGCGTCGCACGCGAAGGCGAACTGGGGCGTGGACTTCGCGACGGTCGACGCCTTCAACGAGCCTTCGTCGTCCTGGTGGACGGCGACCGGGACGCAGGAGGGCTGCCATATGGACTCGACCGTCCAGGCGGCCGTACTCCCCTATCTTCGCAGCGAGTTGGACAAGCGCGGCCTGACCGCGACGAAGATCTCGGCTTCGGACGAGACGAGCTACGACCTCGCCCGCACCACCTGGAACTCCTTCTCCTCGACGACGAAGGGGTACGTCGACCGGGTCAACGTCCACGGCTACCAGGGCTCGGGCGGCCGCCGCGACCTCCTCTACACGGACGTGGTGACGACCGCCCGCAAGGCGCTGTGGAACTCCGAGACCGGCGACAAGGACGGCACGGGTCTCACGATGGCGAGCAACCTGCTGTACGACTTCCGCTGGCTGCACCCGACGGCCTGGGTCTACTGGCAGGTCATGGACCCGTCGTCGGGCTGGGCGATGATCGCCTACGACGCGAACACGCTGGCAGCCGGCGCGGTCACCACGAAGTACTACGTGATGGCGCAGTTCAGCCGTCACATCCGCCCCGGCATGACGATCCTCGACACGGGCGTGAGCTACGCGGCGGCGGCTCTGGACAGGACCGCGAAGCGCCTGGTCATCGTCGCGGCGAACACGTCGTCCTCGGCCCAGACCCTGACCTTCGACCTGTCCCGCTTCACGACGGTGACGGGCGGCTCGTCGGGCCTGGTCCCCCGCTGGAACACGGTGACGAGCGGCTCGGGCGACCTCTACGCGTCCCACTCGGACACGCACCTGAGCGGCAAGACGATCAGCGTGCCGTTCGCGGCGGGCGCGGTGCAGACCCTTCAGGTGGACGGGGTCACGATCTAGAGGGACCGCGGAGCACCGGCCGGCGTCGACGGGGGACGACGTCGGCCCGGGAAGAGCGCCGGCACGGACTCCGCGGCCCCGGCGGACTCCGCTGGACCGGGCGTCGCACTGGACCAGCGTCGAACTCACGGCGTCTTCGACGACGGGACGGTCGAGGTGCGGCGCGGCGCGGCGCCTGATCGACCTGGAGATCGACGACACCGTCCAGTCCGTGGACACCTCGACGGGCCGATCTGCAATCCGCGCCCCCTGGCCTGCAGATATCTCTCTTTCGTCAGCGGGCGGCGCTACGGTGTCATCCATGCGCCCCGACACGCCTGCCGAGAACGTCGACCACACCGCCGAAGCGGCACGCCTGCAGCGGACCGCCGGCCTGTATCCCGAGGACGCGGAAGCCCTGCTGCTGCAGTCCGCGGCCCACCTGGAACTGGCCGGCGACCGCCCCGCCGCGACGACCCTGTACGACCGCCTGCTGTCGTCTTCGGACGGCCTGGAGAACCCCCATCTGATCCGCGCCCTGAAGGCAGCGAACCTGTGGGAGTACGGCCACGAGGCCGAGGCCCGAGCCATCATCGACGGCATCCGCGCCGCCGCACCCCGCGACCCGGCCCCCTGGGTGATCGTCGCCGAGTCCCTGGAGTCCCACGACGAGCTGGAAGCGGCGCAGAAGACCTTCACCGAGGGCGTGACCCTGCTCCTCGCGGACGTGCCGGAGCCCCCGCCGCACGCCTGCCACCCCCTGCTCTTCGGCCGCCACCGCGTACGCCGCATGCTGGGAGCGGCCCACGACGACTGGGACGTGCTGGCCGACACCCTCCACTCCTCCCCCGTCCCCCTGGACGAGCTGCACGACCCCAAGCGCGTCTGGTCCCTGGGCTCGGACAACCCGGCCGAACTGCAGGCGGAGATCTCCCGCCTGCGCGCCGAACTCGGCGCCTACCGGGAGGAACTGTCCCGCCCGTTCCCGGTGGCGGTACTGCACTGGCCGACGGGGGAGCTGGCGGAGCTGGTCGGCGCGTACCCGACGCTGTCGGACGAGTACCCCTCGCACGAGGAGCACCTGGCGACGATAGAGGCGTCCCTGCGCGAACTGTCCGCCTCGGGCACGCCCAACCTCGGCATCGTGACCGGCACGGTCCCCTCCTACGAGGCGTTCGCAGCCTCGGAGGCCTCCTCCCCGGCAGACCCCGACCTCCTCCCCCAGTACGCGACGACCCTGGCAGCCCGAGGCAGGGCCGCCGGCTGGCCCCCGGAACGCGGAGCGGAGTGCTGGTGCGGCTCGGGGAAGCTGTATACGGCGTGCCACGGCAACCTTCCTGGCCATTCGCCCTCCAGCATCTGATGAACCCTACGAAGCGCTCCTTAACTACCCGACACGCTTTTTTACATGGAGTTAGCCGGTGAGTGAGAAAGAAATTCCTGATTCACACAGCAGCCCAGAACTGCCCGAACCCGGGAGCATCGAACTAGAAGGCCTAGGCCTTTCGTCGGCTCATCTCAAGCTATATACCTTTCTTTACGGTATGCGCAACAGACCGCCAACGATGCTTGAGATCAGGTCCCACGTAGCTGGCGAGGCAGGAGAGGCCCCCGCCCAGACAGATCGCCGAGTACGCGACCTGCGAGACTACTTCCACATCGCGACCATCCGCGACGGCCGCAGTCATCGCTACCTACTGTCCGGCTGGAACCAAGACCGGAACAACGGGCTCAGGCGATCCCTCAACAGAAGAACCCGAGCTCAAGTACTCGCCCCTCAACGCTGCTCACAATGCGGACGAACTCCGCTGGATCACCACGTCGTACTAGTGGTGGACCATAAGATACCGCGAGAATGGGGCGGGTCTGACGAACTTGAGAATCTGCAGCCACTGTGCGAAGAGTGCAATTCCGGAAAGAAGGCCTTCTACGGTGAATACGACGAGTATGGGGACGCCATCAGATCTGCGGCAGCTCACGATGAACCGCATGGACGCATAGGGGAACTACTCAAAGCTTTTCAGGGAGACTGGGTTCCAGCAGACCTCATAGGCGTGGTCGCTTCGATGAAGCAGTACCAGGACGACTGGCAGAGACGCTTGCGTGAACTGCGGACTCTGGGCTGGAAATACGAATCCGTGCGGTCGAAGGACTCCGAGACGGGACGCTCTCTCGTCTTTTACCGAGTGACACACTGGGAACCCTGGCCGAACGGGCCGATCCGAACGGAAATCAAGAAACGCGAGCGAAAAGCATAACGAGACTATGATTTTGCAGTCACCCCAGTCCGGCGATGACCACCCGGGCAAGCAGGAGAGCGGCACCTGGCTTCCCCCCGCGGGCTCCTGGGCCTCTTCCGCAGCGCGCCGCCGGAACATGCAAGCCATCCGGAACCGGGACACCAAGCCCGAGTGGCTGATCCGGAGGCTCGTGCACGCGCGGGGTCTGCGATACCGAGTCGCCGCGAAGCCGCTTCCAGGGCTTCGCCGGACCGCTGACATGGTCTTCGGTCCGGCCAAGGTGGCTGTCTTCATCGACGGCTGCTACTGGCACGGCTGCCCAGAACACTACGTGCCGCCGAAGACCAACCCGGGCTACTGGTCAGACAAGGTCGCCCGCAACATGGCCCGTGACCGGGACACCGACCAGCGCCTGGAAGAGGCGGGCTGGACGGTGCTCCGATTCTGGGAACATGAGCCGTCAGAGGCCTGCGCCGTGCGGATCGCCGCCGAGGTCGAAAAGCGCCGTGGCGAAATCAGGAAGGCCCGAGAAAGCCTCTGATCAGCCCTGCTGCTGGTCACGCTCCCTGGCTGCTTTCAGCACGTCAATGATCGACTTGCCGACGGCCTTGGCTACGGGCGGCGGGAACGCATTACCGATCTGACGGTATTGCGCGGTCTTCCCACCCGAGAAGTCCCACTCATCCGGGAAACCCTGGATGATCGCGGCTTGCCGTACGGTGAGCATCGGTCCGTCAGGGCCGAAGAGGTCTCGGCCTTCCGTCTTCTTCTCTGCACACTTCTCAATGTCGTTGGCAACGCCCAAGCCGCAAACGCCAAGCTGCTTCCAGGCTGCCTTCGCACGGCTCGGACCCAGGTCGGCTCCACCATGCTTCTTTGACCCTCCGACGAGCGTGGGGGCGATGCCACCCCCTTTGCCCTTGAGTTCGGCATCACGGTCTTGAGCTTTCTGAAGCCACCGGTCGAACTTCTCCTGGGCCAGTTTCGAGTACGCACCGTTGGCATACTTTCCGTAGCGCTCACGCATGGACGGCTCAAGCGCCTCTGCGACGCTGACCGGATCCTCGTGTGTAGGCGTAGGCCACTCGTACTTGAGGTCTTTGATGACATCGTCCCGGAACGCGACAAGGATGGCGCGCGGTCGAAGTTGCGGCACTCCGAAGTCGCTGGCCTCCAGGATGCCCCACTGGCAGACGGTGTAGTCGAGGCCCTCCTCGGTGACCAGCTCGCCGTCTGCGCCCCGGTAGGTGCCTCCCTCAAGCCGCGCCCTGATGTAGTCGCGGTAGTCCGAGAACTTGGGATCCATGATTCCCCGGACGTTCTCGATCATCACTGCCCGCGGCTTGAGGACCTTGACGAGATCCAGCATGCGCGGAAAAAGATCGCGCTCGTCGTCCCTGCCAAGCTGCTTGCCCGCATGAGAGAACGGGGGGCACGGGACCCCGCCGGCCAGCAGGTCAAGGTCATCCTGCCTCAGCAGTTCCGCGCCCTTGCTCAAATCCCGGAAGGGCTCGAATTCCTTGACGTCGGCCGGGAGGACGTCACAGTTCTCCCGCTCCCACGACCAGACCTCATGGTCGTCGATGTTCAGCTTGAGTGTCTCGATCGCATGCGGGTCGATCTCGACCAGAGCCAGGTGGCCGAAACCTGCCTGATGCAAACCAATCGCCTGACCCCCTGCGCCGGCGCAGATCTCGATCGACGTGAAGTCGGGCTTCGGACGCGCCGTCACGGTGCCCTCGGGTTCCTTCATCAGGGTCATGCCCCCTCCTTACAGCCATGCAGCGGCAGACACATTTTGCAATCCACCATCACTGAGGGTGACAGACCCCACTGACAACGAGACCTCACCAAGTGTGCAGCACGCGACTTGGTTCGCGGAACGCACCCTCCGCCACACCGAACACTCATACGATATGGCGCATGCGGACACCTTCGTGGACTGAGGACGAGCTGCTGCTCGCCGGCGCGCTCGTCGTGAAGAACGGATGGCGAGAGCTGCGGACCCACCACACGGAGGTGCAGGAACTTTCGGAGCTGCTGCGCTCGCTGCCCATCCACGAGGCCGACGCGCACGCGCTGCCGGGTTTTCGGTCTCCTGACAGCGTCAGCCGCAAGACCACTGATTTCATGACCAATCACCGGCTTTACACCGGTAGGGCCACCCGGTGCGGCAAGCCGACTCTGCTCATGATCGACGCGTTCACGGAGCGTGAGGATGAGATGCTCCAAGCCGCCCGGGCTGTCGAAGAGGGCATCGGCTCCGGTGAGCTGCACCTCATCCCGCCGCAACCCGGCGAAGTCGACGAGACGGGCGCCAGCGCGATCGAGGGACGCCTGCTCGCCCGCCGAGCACTCGCTCGCGAGCGGGACCCGAAACTGCGCGCTCAGAAGATCAAGCAGGTGTTGCAGCGAGACGGCTCGTTGCAGTGCGAGGTGTGCGGCTTCGACTTCGCTCGGGCCTACGGCGATCTCGGCGAGGGCTACATCGAAGTGCACCATGTCACTCCTCTCCACGTCTCCGGAACACGGGAGACGCGCCTCGACGACCTGGCCTGCATCTGCGCGAACTGTCATCGCATGTGTCACCGATGCCGCCCCGGTGAATCCTGGCGCACACCAGCCGCTCTCCAGGAACGATTGCGAAGGTTCGCGCCGGAGGGCCGCCACTAGGCCGCATCCGCTTCGGCTTCGTAGTGCATCTGCGCGCAGTCGAGGAGGGTGTCCGGGTCATGGCCCCGAGCCGCGGACCAGTGGAGCAGATCGGCAATCAGCCCGACCACTGACTCGGCAAGATCTTCGTCACGCCCCCTCCCCGGCAGAGGACGGTCCCGCTCGGCAGCTTGGTAGTTCTCAAGCGCCGCCACAACCCGCTCCATACGCTGGCAGGCAGCTTCAGCTGTCGCGGAGATCTCACACCAGACTGCTTTGCCTGTCACCGTCGGCACGGTGCCCCAAGCGACTGCCAGCGATGTCAGCAGGTGCAGGCCGCGACCGCACACGTCGTCACACTCGACGGCCTTCGACGAGGGCAGCGTCTCGCACGTGTCATGAACTTCGATCCGGAGCAACCGCCCTTTCCACTCAAGGGCCAGAGCCGCCGACGCCCCCTCACCCACGTGCTTGACGACGTTGGTCGCCAACTCCGTAATGAGCAGCTCTGCCACATCAAGCGCGACGGGCACGCCCCACTGACTCAGCTGCCTGACAGCGGCCTTCCGGAGCGGACGCACTTCCGCGGACGCCGCCGCGAACGGCAGAACACAGCGGACTCGGGGTTCGGTGACCGTGTAGCCAGGCATGGCTGCTCCTCACTCCAAAGCCACGCACATGCTGCGCCAGCCGTATCCGTACGACTGCACTGCGTAGCGGTCTCAGAGCGAGCATGGCATGGAGAAGTATCGCTGTGTAACTTCTCACGAGAATCTATCGAGTGAATCTGCAAGTGAGGCAGCTTTCCAGCTGCCTAGCCTGGTGGGGTCTTCCGGGCTCTCCCGCCCGGCTCATGGCGAAGGAGCCTCATGTCCGAACGGACTACCACCCGCCGTAGGCAACTGGGCGCGATCATGCGGAAGTTGCGCGCTCGCAAAGGGATGACCTTGGAAGAGGCGGGGCTGCTCGTCGGCGTCTCGAAGGCGACGGTCAGCCGGTACGAGACCCAGGCCGGGCCGGTCAAATGGCTGGTGATCGACGCGCTGTGCCGGGAGTACGAGGCAACTGACGCTGAGCGCAGGGCTGTCGTCAACATCGCCAAGAACGCCAAGCAGCAGGGCTGGTGGAGTTCGTTCGCCGACTCCATCCCGGAAAGCATGAATCTGCTGCTCACCCTGGAGGACGAAGCCGTGCGCGAGAGTCACTTCTCGTGCGTCTATGTTCCGGGTCTGCTTCAGACACGCGCCTACAGCACCGCGCTGCAGACAGCCAACGAAGTCCCTCTCCGTCCGTCGGAGATCGAGCGTCTCGTGGACATCCGCATGAAGCGGCAGGAGATCCTCACCCGCCCCAAGCCTCTTCGCCTGTGGGCGATCCTCGACGAGTCGGTCATCCGGCGTGTGGTCGGGTCGCCTCCCATCATGCGTGAGCAACTCGACCGACTGCTCGAAGCGAACCAGTCCCCTCACATCACGCTTCAGGTGCTGCCCTTCGCCAAGGGAGCGCATGCGGCCGCTCTCGGAAGCTTCGTCATCATCGGCGGCCCTGAGCCGGCACTGGATGTGGTGTACGTCGACTTCCACACCGGCTCGCTCTTCTTGGAAAAGGAAGAGGAACTGGAGCGATACAGACTTGCGTTCGAGTACCTCCAAGCACAAGCGTTGGACATGGAGGCCTCCTCCGCCATGATCCACCGCGCTCGCAAGGAGTTGTAGATGTCAGCCGGACCTCAGCCCGTCTCCGAGCCTGTCTGGTTCAAGTCGTCCTACAGCGGCGGGAATACGACCGAGTGTGTGGAGACGGCCTTCGTTCCCGCAGGCGTGCTGGTGCGTGATTCCAAGGAGCCGGACGGCCCACGCATCCCGGTAACCGCTGAGGCCTGGTGCAGGTTCTTGGCTTCGGCACCGTCATCGGGATGGTTGCGTTCGGCAGCCTGAGGCACTCCGGCATGCGCAGTGGCCGACGTGACTGCGCGGCTCGTGGGTGTGTTTCTGGCAATGCTTCGCAGTAAGTCCTCGCAGCACGCTTGCGCGCAACCACGGGCCACCGCGCGGTAGGCGCAATCTGCCGCAATTCACGGCATGGTCCGAGGCGGCCCGCTCATGCTGGACTCCCACCACCACAAACGGAGGGCGAGCATGACACTCAGGTTCCTCGGCACGACCAGTGACGACGGTGACTGTCCCACCCTGTACGACATCGAGGGGACGGACGAGATCCTTGTTCAGGGCGAACGGGAGGCCGACCCGGAACACCTCGCCCAGTTGCGGGACGTCAAGGAGTCGGAGACGTTCGTCCGCGTCCCCCGCAGCCTCCTGATCCGTTACGCGCCCAAGTGCGAAGCCCCTCGGCTCCAGCCGTTCGCCTCCGCCTCCGGGCTCTTCCGGGACTTCAGGCACACGGCCTGGCGCCTGGAGACGCGTCGTGGCTACGCCTCCGACCGCAACAGTCCCAAGTGGGGCCGCTTCCTGGCCGGGGAGGACATCGCCAACGATCGGGACAACGCCTGGCGAGAGAACGTCCGAGTGCAGACGGCTCTAGGCAAACGGTTCGAGCGGGTGCGGCTGATCGACGAACCCGTCACTCAGGGACAGGAGTTCCTCCTCGCGAGCGCGCCCGGAAATGTCGCCGCGGGCGAGGACATCCGCAACCTGACTCGCGGCCAGGCGCAGGAACTGCGTCTGCCCGACAACGATTTCTGGCTCTTCGACTCGAAGACCGTCGCTCGCTTCGCCTTCGACGACCAGGACACGACCCTCGGTGTGTACGTCACCGAGGACCCGGCTGAAGTCCTCGCCGCCTGTCAGGCCCGCGACGCCGCCTGGCACCACGCGGTCCGTACCGAAGAGTTCGCCAGGCGGGTACGTTCCACCGTGTGAGCACGGACTACCAGACCGCCAGAGAAGCCCTGGGCGCGCGGCTGCGCGAGCTGCGCACCGAGGCCGGACTGGAGGGAAGAGCTCTCGCCGCCGCACTCGGATACCAGCCGTCGAAGATCTCGCGTCTCCAGAACGGCAAGCAGACGCCGTCCGCGGCCGACCTGACCGCATGGGCCCATGCCTGCGGACGACCGGACGTCGAAACCGAGTTGCTGGGGCTGCGCGCGGGGCTGGAGATGAAGCAGCGGCACCGCTCCTGGCGGCGGCAGTTGGCCGGCGGTCATCGTGGCCGCCAGGAGATCGCCGTCCGGCAGACCGACGCCACGAAAACGATCCGCGGGCTTGAGGTGACCCGGGTGCCCGGTCTGTTCCAGACGCCGGAGTACGCCCGCGCCGTATTCGACGCGAACGCGGAGTTCCGGGGCATCACGCCGACCACTGATGCCGCCGTCGAGGCTCGGATGCGCCGCCAAGAGGCCCTGTACGAACCGGAGAAGACTTTCCGGTTCCTCGTGTGTGAGGCGGCCCTGTATCACCGCTCGTGTCCGGCGGACGTGATGGCCGAGCAACTGGACCGGCTGTACAACCTGGTCGGCCAGCGGCGGATCGAGCTCGGCATCCTGCCCTTCGGTGCACAGCTACGCCGTACAGCCCCGCATGCCTTCTGGATCTACGACGACAGACTGGTCATCGTCGAGACCATCAGTGAAGAGCTGTGGCTCAACGGCGAGGACGACGTCCAACTGTACGAGCGGGCATGGGACTGGCTTGCCGAGTCCGCCGAGTACGGTGCATCAGCACGGCGTCTGATCGGCCGGGCAAGGGCATCCTTGGACCTCCCATAGGCAATCGGCGGCAAGTGCCGGACCGGCATCCGCAATCACGCGCAATCGGAAAGCAGATACGCAATTGCGCCGTCTACCGTCCCGGCCATGGCCATCAAGTTCGCGGGATCCACACGGCAGGCAGGCCAGGACTGGCTCCTGAGCTGCGTTCGAAATCCCACTGACGTGCTGCGCGCCTGGGCCGTCGGGGAATTGGCCCGCATTCCTAGCGGCGAGCGCTGGCGCGTCGCGGAAGGGCCGTTGCTTCCCTCTCTCAGAGCCATGAAGCACCTGGGCAGTGGGCGACTCGGCCCCGTCCTGGCAGACGTGGCGACGGGACGGGCCTGGTGGCTTCTGCCGACCGCTCTCCGTGACGAGCTGGCCGGCGTACCGCAGCTGACCGTGCAACCGCCGGGCGGCCTGCTCGTCAGTCCGCCCGTCCTGCACGCGATCGGTGAGCGCGGATGGCTGGAACCCCCGGATGGCTCCGGCCGCCTTACCGCCCCCGCAGCCCTGTGCGCCGCGTTTGGTGTGGGCGGGGGCACTCACGCAGAGGCGCCCGCGTGACAACCGCTACAGCCTCGTCAGCTTGATCTCCCTTCACTCCTTTTCCGCCGCGAGCGGGGCTTCGTCATGCCTCGCTGCGGGACAAGTTGCCTGGCCCTGAGCGCGTGGCGAACGTGCGGCGCCTCCGGAAGCGGGCCATCAGAAGATCTTCCACATCCCAAGGAGTCCGTCCCATGAGCATCGACGCAGTCGCCACCGAGACCCGTACCGGCCGTTCCCTCGTCTCCGACGCCGAGTTCGACACGCTCGCAGCGTTCTGCGCCGACCAGTACGGCCTGGAGCGCTGTGTCGCCGACCGGGTCGTCGATCAGGCTCTGGCACTCGTCTTCGTCATGGGGACCACAGGTGACGGCGCGAGCATGGCGCCGTCGCAGCTGGTCGATCCCGGCTGGCACGCGCTGATCCTGCACACCGGCTGGTACGCCGGCTGGTGCGAGCGCAGCTTCGGCTACTTCCTGCACCACCAGCCGAAGGCCACAGTCCGCACGCGCGGGCTGATGACCGACGTCGTGGGCCGGATCCGTGCCGCGGGCTTCGAGGTCGACGAACGGCTGTGGGACACGGCCGCCGAGTGCAACCCACCCGCATGCTGCGGCGACGGCGACGGCTGCTGACAACCCTCCCCCGCCAGCGCGAGCCGGCCGAACCTGCGGCCGACTCGCCTCGTCCGGCGCAGGAACGGGCTGACCCATGGACCTGACCGAATTCACCGCCAGCAGCCGCATCACCGTGTTCCCCCTCCACCACCTCATCGTTGCCTACACCACCCGGTCCAGCGACGCACGCGGCCTCGGAGACGTCGGAATCGTCGCCGTCGTCGGCGAACAGGCCGACGGCGACGAACTCTGGCGGCTCGCCCGCGACCTCGGAGGCCGCACTCAAGCACCGGACCAAGCCCGTTGGATCCTCACCCAGGCGAGTCGCGCCCGTGTGGTCAAGGCGTACACGGACCTGCCGTACGCCAAGTGGACGGCACGTATCCTTCGGCGCTTCCCGCTCGACGCGCTCTTCGCCAACCACGAGGTCCTCATGACGGGCCGGATGACCCTGTCGGAACACTGAGCTCTTCGACACAGGGGTGGCCATGGTACGTGTACAGCCCAGGCAAGGGTCAGGTGACTGTGACCCACGCCACCGGAACCGCCTCCCCCGTTCGGAGAGGTATCTGTGTGAGGTCCAACGGAGAGAGCGATGTGGCGGCGGGCGGGGACGATGACGGGGAGCGGTTGCG
>NZ_JAHHIU010000273.1 GCF_024539815.1 Streptomyces hayashii | reverse complement strand
CCAGCCGAGCGCCTGTCTAAACTGCTCGCGGCCTAGACACACCGACCACGTGTTGCAACGACCGCTAGAAACTGCCGTGACAGGGGGGCGCCCTCCGTTCTTCCGGCTTGCCGGATCACGCCGACGGCGACGCTCCCCCTCCGACCGTCTCCCGCAGCCACGCGTTGTCGCACAGCTCGGGATGAGCGGTCGTGATCAGCCGGAACGCCTCGGCCTTCGCCCGGTCGGTCAGCTGACGCAGCTCGTCCCAGGTCAATTCGGCTACGGCGGAGGCGTAGTTCGTCGTGAGGGTGACGGCCTCCGGTCCCCGGCTGAGCGAGAACACGTGCTTGGTCACGCTCGTCTCCACCGCGATGCCGCTCCGCGCTTCCAGCTCCCTCCTCGCGTACTCCAGCATCAGCGCGAAGTCGACCACGGGCAGTCCAGGCGTGCGCAGGCTGAGATCCGCACCGTGAACCACGAGCCGTACGTCTGCTCGGAAGCAGCTCATGGAGAAGTCCGCGCCGGTCAGCTCCGGGTGCTCCGGCCGGTCCGGATGCTCCGGCCGCAGCTCCGGGGACCAGAAGACGTCATCCGCGCGGGGCTCGAACGAGAAATCGATCATCTTCCCTGTGGTCCTCGGACTCTCTTCGGCATTGCGGTGACGAGGTTGCCGTGCTCGTCGACGATGGACCGGTTGCCCGCACTGCTTCAGCGGTCCGCGCAGCACGCTCGAACGGCTGCCGCCGTCCCGAGGCGGCCTTTGCGCGACCGTGCCCCCGCCGGGTGTGGAACCCGGCGGGGGCACGGTCTTTTCGCGGCTCCCGGAGAGGCTGGTGACGCCGGCGCTCAGTCGGCGGTCGTGTACTGGTGCAGGCCGGGAACGGTGAGCGTGCCGCCGAACTGGCCGGCCTGCTGGACCTTGGCGTTGGTGAAGTAGATCAGCGGGATGTTCAGCGGAGGCGGGCTCTTCGGGCTGAACGTCACCGGGATCAGGCCGAACAGGTTCCCGGAGATGCTCTCCGTGTACATGATCGTGTCGCCGTCCTTGATGGTGGACGTCGTGCCCTTGCCCGCCTGCACGTGGTAAGTGCGGCCCGCCTGCTTGTCGTTCACCGTCTGGTGCAGGTCGCCGATGTCGGTCCCGCCGGAGATGACGTACTTCAGCACCTCCTTGACGGTGCCGTTGGCCGTCTTCACCTTGACTACGCCCTGGTAGTCGGCGCCCTTGAGGAGCAGCGAGCTGGCGTTCAGGAACCAGGGGTCGTCGGGCAGCCGGATCTTGTTGTCGATGCCGCCCTCGTCGTCCGTGGCGGCGGGGCAGTCGTCGGCGTTCGTGGTGGCGCTCGCCGAGGGGCTCGGCGAGGCCGTGGCGTCGGCGGCGGTGTCCTTGGTGTCCTTCGCCGTGTCCTTGGCCTCGTCCTTCGCCTTGTCGGCGGTGTCCTTGACGGTGTCCTTCACCGAACCGGAGTCGCCGGAGTCCTTGGACGTGCCCGAGGAGCCCTTGCCCGAAGAACCGGAGGAACCCGACGAACCCGAGGAGCCCGAGCCGGAGGAGCCCGAGTCGGAGGCCGGGGCCGAGGCCTCGGCGGAAGGGGACGCCGACGGGGACGGGCTCGCGTCGGAGGTCTTGGCGGAGTCCTTGCCGTCGAACAGGTCCGTGAGGGCGTCGCCGATGGTGTCCAGGACGTTCTTGCCCGTCTCGGCGGCCGGCGGAGTCGTCGCGGCGGTGTCGCCGGACGTCGCCGACTTCGCGGGCGAGGAGGACGTGGACGGGGCGGGCTCGGCCGCACCGCCGGAACCTGAACCCGACGAGGACGAGTCGCCCTTGTCGTCCGAGGAGCCGCCCGAGGACCCGGAGGAGCCCGACGTGTCCTTCGAACCGCCGGAGTCGTCCTTGGCGTCGTCCGAGGAGCCCTTGGAGTCGCCCTTGGAGGCGTCCTTGGAGTCGTCGGCGGACTCGCTCGCGCTCTTCGAGGCGGACGGCGACGGCGAGGCCGACGCGGAGGCGTCCGTGCCCTCCAGGGCCGCCACACAGTCCTTGTACTCGTCGATCGTGAGGTTCTTGGACGACGGCTGGTCGTCGGCGTTCGCGAGGGTGGGCGTGAAGCCCATGCCCATGAGGACCGCCGTCGGCATGGCCGCCAGGGCTATCGCCTTGCCGGCCGGCATGTGGAACCTGGTGAACAGCGGCTTCTTGGGTGCCGCGTGCCGCGGCCCGGTGGTTCTCACGCAGGCAGCGTCCACATCGCTCCCGGTGAAGACCTCGTCAGCCGGCACTGTGCCTCCCGTTCGCCCCGTTGGCCGGGCTCGTTCCTGACAGATCGTGCAGGTCGTGCGGCTCGCCCGGTCCCTCGCCCTTGCTGAAGGACGGCCTGTCGGCCACGGCGGGACCTGTGCTGTACGGGTTCACGCCGAGGTCGCCCGCCGGGGCGGAGCCCTCGGGGTAGGCGCCCCCGGGGGCGTCTCCGGCGTTCGCGCCGGTCTCCGGCGCCGGGGCCGGGGCGGGCGGCGCGCCCGGGGCCCAGGACACCGCCATCGCCCCGCCGATCAGGGCCAGCAGGAAACCGATGAGGAAGCCGCCGAGGTTGGACACCGGGATGGACACCAGGCCCAGCAGGATCGCCGCGACGCCCGCGAAGACCTGCACGTGCTTCTGGAACCACAGACTGATGCCCAGCACGCCCAGCAGCACGCCGATGATCAGTGACCCTGCGCCCGCGGTGGTCGCCATCGCCAGTGTCAGGTGGCCCACTTGGAGGTGGGCGTAGGGGAAGTAGGCGATGGGGAAGCCGGCGAGAAGGACGAACAGGCCCGCCCAGAAAGGCCTGGTGCCCCGCCAGGCGCGGAACTGCTGCCTCCGGTGGGTGAACTGGCCGGATGCGGCAGGGGTCTCGGCGCTCATGGAAAACAGCTCCCTGGTGCGGCGTTTCTGTGGTGGTGAGTCGTGCTGCCGGTGAAGACCCGGGCTTCAGACTGGACGGGCGGGGGCGCCACCGGCTCCCCCGCCCGTCAGAGAGTGCTTAGTAGCACTCCTTGACACCCGTCGACAGCGACATCTTCAGGCCGCTGAGCTTGAAGGTTCCGGCGGTGGTGGCCCACGCCGTCTGCTTCACGTCGGTCAGCGTGGCCGACTCGGCCTGCTGAGCGAAGCCGTACGGGTTCGCCGCGTCACCGCTCTTGAGGCCGGGACCCTTGCTGGCGTCCTTGGCCGCGACGCCGATGTCGATGTTCTTGAACACGGCGTCCGCGCTCAGGTCCTCGACGTCGATGTAGAGGTTCTCGGCCTCGACCGGCGTACCGCCGCCGCCCGCCTTCAGCGTGAGGCTGACGGAACCGAGCAGCGGGATGTTCGGGGTGACCACGGACTGGCACATGTTCGTGATCGAGGCGCTCTTGAACCCGGAGACGGCGACGGGGTGAGCCGTCTTCTTGCCGTCGAGGGTGTAACCCGAGTCGATCGCACCGTACTGCGAGAAGCCGGTGCCTTCGAGCTTGTCCGCCGTCACCTTGAACGACTGACCGGACACGCTGAACGACGCGGCCAGCGCACCCTGCGCGAGGGCCACGCCTATGCATGCCGTCGCTGCGACGCTGGGCACCATGACCACAGCGAAGCGCTTCCATCTGGTCCCGCCACGCACCTGGGACTCCATATTTCCTCCTTCTCGGACGTACATCTCCTGGCCCTGACTCGCCTCCGAGACGGCGGCTCAGCCGGGCAGGGATGGGAGAAGTGCTACGTCCTCGGGAAGGGGAGCGCCTGTCCCGGAGGCGCGAACCGCGCACCGATCACCGGCGATCACCCCCGAGCGACAACCACTGGTCGCGCCTGACACGCATCACGCACAACCTTGCTGGACAGGCTTCGCCGCAGCGAAGACCCCCCTGTCCAAGGGCCGGCGACATCGCCGTCGACCCTGCTCGGTGGGGACCCTGGAAAACCCGTTGACCCAACCGGCTGTCGGGGTACGGGATTGGACCGAGCGTGGCCGATCGTGGTGCATTCTCGCCGCCCGCACAAGGGGGTTCGTTACTCGCTAGTAACGGCCGGATAACCGAACAACGACCCACAGGTCTCGACCGGCGACGCAGGGTGTCCCTCATGCCCAGGACAAAACTGTTGATCGATGGACGGAATCCGACAGATCGACGGCCTTGTCTTACTCCCAGTAACAGCGGCCGCGATTACCAAGATTTGGTAAAGCGCGGCCGCTGGGGAACCACATCGGCGAAATTTTCACTCCGGCAGCACGGACTCTGACGTTTAGCGACTGGTCAGAACCCGGGCGCTCGGGGGATCAGAACAGGGCGCGCGCCAGCGCGCGCCGGGCCGCCGCGACC
The DNA here is from genome assembly GCF_024539815.1 of Streptomyces hayashii. Classification (GTDB taxonomy): domain Bacteria; phylum Actinomycetota; class Actinomycetes; order Streptomycetales; family Streptomycetaceae; genus Streptomyces; species Streptomyces hayashii. The sequence goes on along the minus strand of NZ_JAHHIU010000273.1, from coordinate 7,833 downwards.
CGGGGGTCCTCGGGGCCGACCACCTCGAACAGTTCGAGCAGCCGCAGCCGTACGGCGTCCCGGTCGTCACCGGCCGTACGGGCCACGGTGTCGATGAGCCGGCCGAACGCGTCCTCGACATGACCGCCCACCAGATCCAGGTCCGCCGCGGCGATCTGGGCCTCGGTGTCCTTCGGCCTCTCGGCGGCGTCCTTGCGCACCTGCTGCGGGTCCATGGCGCCCACCCGGTGGAGCAACTCGGCCTGCGCGAGCCCGAGTTTGGCCTCGCTGTTGCCCGGGTCGTCGGCCAGCACGTTCTTGTAGGCCTGGACGGCGCCGCCGAAGTCACCGGCGTCCAGGGCCCGTACGGCGGCTTCGAGCAGGGCGTCGTACGGCCCGACGGGCTCGGCCGCGGCCGGCTGGGGCCCGCCCGGCTCGGCGTCGGCGTCGACGGTCAGGCCGGTGAGCCCGAACCGCTGCTCGGCGACCTCCACCAACTGGTCGAGGGTCTGGCGGATCTGCGCCTCGCCGGCGGCCCCCTGGAAGAGGGGCAGCGCCTGCCCGGCGACGACCGCGAACACCGCCGGGATGCCCTGCACCCCGAACTGCTGCATCAGCATCTGGTTGGCGTCGACGTCGATCTTGGCGAGCAGGAAGCGGCCGGCGTACTCGACGGCGAGCCGCTCCAGGACGGGGCTCAGCTGCTTGCAGGGCTGGCACCACTCCGCCCAGAAGTCGATGACGACGGGCACCTCGGCGGACCGCTGCAGGACGTCCCGCTCGAACCCCGCCTCGTCGACGTCGATGACGAGATCGGCCGGGGAGACGGCCCCCGTGCCGCCCTGCCGTGCCGCTTCGGCGCGCGTCTGCTCCGCCTTCGCCTTGGCCTCCTGGGCCGCCTTCACCGCGGCGAGGTCGACGACTCCGCTCATGGACATGTTCCGTGGCTGCATGCGTCTATCCTCCCCCGTCCGCGCGCCTGCGTGAAAAGCGATCCGAATACGTCCCGAACATCCCGAACACGAGCGCCCGGGTCCCCACCCGCGCTCTGCCGGACCTGACCCGTGTACGTCCGTCACGGGCTTTCGATACGAGTCGTAGCGTAATGGCACGGGGTGCCTGCGCAACACCGCCCCCCGGTGATCTGCCTCACGGAGGCGGGGAAAAAACCTGCGGTTATGGTCGGAGGCATGCAGATCCGCACTCCCGCCTGCCGTCCCGGCCGTCCGCGCAGCGCCGCCGCGGACACCGCGATCCTGGCCGCGACGCGGGAGGCGCTGGTCGAGCTGGGCTGGTCGAAACTGACCCTGGGGGACGTGGCGACGCGCGCCGGAGTCGCCAAGACGACCCTGTACCGCCGCTGGGCCGGCAAGAACGAACTGGTCGTCGACGCGGTCGCGGAACTCTTCGGCGAACTCGAACTCCCCGACCGCGGCAGCCTGGCGGCCGACATCGAGGGCGTGGTCCTGCAGTTCGCGGCGATCCTGGCCCGCCCGGAGGCCAAGAGCGGCCTGATGGCGGCCGTCGCCGAGTCCACCCGCGACGACGCGCTGCGCGAACGCATCCGCGCCTCGATCGTCGAGCCCCAGAAGGGGCTGGTCCTGGAGGGCAGGGCCCGCGCGCAGGCCCGCGGCGAACTCCCCCCGGAGAACGACCCGGTGGAGGCCGCCCGCACGGTCGACCTCATCTTCGACGTGGTCGCGGGCGCGGTGGTGCACCGCACCCTGGTCAGCGCGGAACCGGCCGACGAGGAGTGGGTGCGCGGATTCACGCGCGTGCTGCTGCAGGGCCTGTCGTCGGCGTCGGTCCCGCCCGGGCCGCCCGACCCTGTCGGCCCGTCCGGCACGTCCGGCGACTGACCCCGGAGCGGCGCGACGTCGCGCGCCGCCGGACCGCATGAGGGCGCGTCACGCCCGGGCGGGTGCACGGCGGCGGGGGCTGCCTCGACCGGCAGCGGGGTCAGGCCTCGACGGGCGCCGGCGTCACGCCTCGACCGGGGCCGGAGCCGCGTCCGCGGTCCGGTCGGCGAACTCGTGGCTGACCTTCCGCTCGACGAAGAAGGCGGCCGTGGGGATCGTCCCGGCCAGCAGCACCCACAGCAGCTTGCCGAACGGCCACTTCGCCTTGGAGCCCAGGTCGAAGGCGAAGCCCAGGTAGAGGACGTACAGCCAGCCGTGCGCGATGGCGATGACGCGGGTGAAGTCCGCGGCGCCGTCCATGTCCAGGCCGTACTTGGCGATCATGCTCAGACACAGCAGCACCAGCAGGACACCGGTGACGTAGGCCAGGACGCGGTAGCGGGTCAGCACGCTCTTTTTCATGAGGACGAGCGTAACCACCGGTTTTGGGGCGATCTTGCCCGGGGGCGGGGCCCGCGCGCCGCCGGACCTCGGAGCCCGGTCAGTCCTCGAAGTCGTGCGCCGCCACCCGCAGGGGCCGCAGCATCGCGAAGATCTCCCCGCACTCCTCCGCGTCGTACACGCCGAGCCCGAAGTCCATCGCCATCAGGTCGCGGGTGGCCGCCTCGACGACCTCACGGCCCTTGTCGGTGATGACGGCGAGGGTGCCGCGTCCGTCGTTGGGGTTGGGGCGCTTGTCGACCAGGCCCGACCGCACCAGCCGGTCGACGGTGTTCGTCACCGACGTGGGGTGCACCTGGAGCCGCTCCCCGATCTTCGACATGGTCAGCTCGCCCTCCTTGGAGAAGGTGAGCAGCACCAGCGCCTCGTACCGGGCGAACGTCAGGCCGTACGGCTTGACCACGGCGTCCACCTCGGCGAGCAGGATCTGGTGCGCGCGCATGATCGACGTGATCGCGGACATGGACGGCACGCTCCCCCAGCGCTGCTTCCAGAGCTCATCGGCGCGGGCGATGGGGTCGAAAGGGAGACTGAGCGGTTTCGGCACGCCTCCAGACCTTACCGGCCGGTCACATCGCGGTCAGCCCCGTCTCGCCTGTCGGTCCCCCGAAACCGCCCGGGCCGGGGGGTACGCCGTCAGTAGAGGCTGCGCAGGCCGAGGACGTCGCCCTTGCCGAGGGTGCGGGCGTCGGTGGAGCAGGCGAACGAGCTCGCGTACATGGTGAGGTTCTCGTGGCCCTCGCCGGCGTGGCCCAGGCCGAAGACGTGCCCGGCCTCGTGCGTGGCGACGCTGCGCAGGTCGTACGCGCGCGTGCAGGCGCCGGACGGGTGGTCGGTGAACGCGTAGTCGTGGGTGTTGAAGCGGACGTCGGCCTCCAGCAGCTCGTCCGGGCCGTCGTGCACCGGCCTGCTCCAGGAGCAGGTCGTGGCGACGGCCTCGGGGCCGATGTCGCCCGCGTCCCACACGCTCAGGCCGTCCCGGCGCACGCAGCGGGCCTCGCGGTCGATGCCCGCCTCGTGGGTGGTGGTCGACAGGTACCTGGCCCGGGCGGTGACGGTGTCCTCGTAGCCGCAGTCGTTGCGGCTGGCGGTGACGGCGGCGACGGCGGACTCGAAGGCGTGCCTGGCCTCGGCGCGGGAGAGGTGGGCGGGCAGCGGGCCGTCGCCGAGGAACCACTCGTACGTGCCGTACTCCTTGCGCCCTGCGGTCGAGTACGCGCCGTCGGCGCAGGGGGCCGGGGCGTCGGCACGGCGGCGGGCGCGGGGGCGGCCCCGCGCGTGATCCGCCTCGTAGGCGTAGGAGACCGTGCCGTCGGCCGCGACCGCCACCGTGAAGTCGTGCGCCGAGCCGTCCGCGGTGAGCGCGTCGACGCTGACCGTGGTGCCGGGTTCGGGGACCGTCAGACCCGCGCCCTCGTGGGTGACCACGCGGCCGACGGCGCGGCAGTCCCGCACGGACGAGCCCGCGGGCAGGTCCTCGACGGTCAGCTCGCCGCGCGCCAGGGCGCACGCGGGCGGGCGCGGCGCCTCCCCCGTGCAGACCGCGGACAGCGACGCCGCCAGTACGAACGCGGTGATCGCCCTGCCGAGAGTCCCCGGTCCTCGCCGCCCTGCCACCGCACACTCCCCTTCAGGCGCCGCGCCGTCGCGCGGAACATGATCGACCCCGGGAGACACTAGCCATACGGTCCGGGCGGCAACCCCGCCTCTCCGTATCCGTTCGGGTGACCGGCCGGACGGATGTCCGGGGCGGTGGCGGCTACGGGGCCAGGTGCCGCTCCACGGTCGCCACCTTCGAGGTCAGGCCGTCGGTGACGCCGGGGCGGATGTCCGCCTTCAGGACCAGGGAGACCCGGGGGGCGCGTTCCTCGACGGCGGCCACGGCGCGCCGTACGACGTCCATCACCTCGTCCCACTCGCCCTCGACGGAGGTGAACATGGCGTCGGTGCGGTTCGGCAGGCCCGACTCGCGGACGACGCGGACGGCTTCGGCGACGTACTCGCCGACCTCCTCGCCGACGCCCAGCGGGGTGACCGAGAAGGCGACGATCACGCGTTCACCACGCCTTCGCTGCGGGCGCGGGAGGCGATGACCGCGTCCTCGGCCTCCCGGCGCAGCTTGCGCTCGGCGAAGAAACCGCCGGTCGGCAGGACCGAGAGCACGAAGTAGAGGGCCGCGGTTTTCAGGGACCACTTGGCGCGGTTCCAGGCGTCCGCCCAGAAGAGCACGTACAGCACGAACAGCACGCCGTGGACCATGCCCATCACGGGCACCGCGTTGAAGTCGGTGGTCCGCTTCAGCACGGAGCAGACCAGCAGCAGGAGAAAGGACACGGCCTCGGGGGCCGAGACCAGACGCAGTCGGCGGAGGGCGGAGGCGGTCTTCAGGTCCACGGGTCACCTTCGGGGAGGTACGGCGTCGGGCAGGGAGGCTTGTGAATGCACGCACAAGCGTTCGTCCATTGTGGCAAACGGTCCCCGTAAGGGTGCGTTCAGGGTCGTTCTCCACCCCCGGGTGCTGTTCTGCGCACCCGGGGGGCGGATACCTTCGCAGCGTGGCGATGTTTCGACTCCAAGGCAGCAAGGTGCTCGCCGTCGACATGACCGGGGACGCCGTGAAGGCGAAGAACGGCTCGATGGTCGCGTACGACGGGCAGATGGCCTTCAAGAAGCTCAGCGGCGGCGGTGACGGCATCCGGGGCATGGTGACCCGGCGGCTCACCGGCGAGCAGATGACCGTGATGGAGGTGAAGGGTCAGGGCACGTGCTGGTTCGCCGACCGTGCCTCCGAGATCAACCTCGTCCAGCTCCAGGGCGACAAGCTGTTCGTCGAGGCGAGCAACCTGCTCGCGACCGACGCCGGGCTGCGGACGGGGACGAGCTTCACCGGGCTCCGCGGCGCGACCCAGGGCAACGGACTCTTCACCACGACCGTCGAGGGGCACGGCCAGGCCGCGATCACCTCGGACGGGCCGGCCGTGGTGCTGCGCGTCAGCCCGCAGTACCCGCTGACCGTCGACCCCGGGGCGTACATCGCGCACCAGGGCGACGTCCGGCAGTCCTTCCACTCCGGTGTGACGTTCCGCACCTTCATGGGCGAGGGCGGCGGCGAGGCCTTCCAGATCCGCTTCGAGGGCAACGGCCTGGTGTACGTCCAGCCGAGCGAGCGCAACACGATCGCGGGGGATGTGTGATGGCGTTCCGTGAGATCAACTCCAAGATCGTCGAAGCGACCGTGGTCCCCGGTCAGCGGCTCTACAGCCAGCGCGGCGCGATGCTCGCCTACCGCGGCGAGGTGTCCTTCACGCCCAACGTCCAGGGCGGCCAGGGCGGGGTGATGTCCATGATCGGCCGGCGGCTCGCGAACGAGGACACCCCGTTGATGACCGTCGAGGGCAGCGGCACGGTCCTCTTCGGGCACGGCGGCCACCACGTCCAGGTCATCCGGCTCACCGGCGACACGCTGTACGTCGAGGCGGACCGGCTGCTCGCCTTCGAGGGCACGCTCCAGCAGGGCACGATGTTCCTGGGCTCCCAGGGCGGGGTCATGGGCATGGTCCGCGGCCAGATCAGCGGACAGGGGCTGTTCACCACCACCCTCAAGGGCCAGGGGGCCGTCGCCGTGATGGCCCACGGCGGGGTCTTCGAGGTCCCGATCACCCCGCAGCGCCCGGTCCACGTCGACCCCCAGGCCTATGTCGCCCACCACGGCGACGTCCGCAACAAGCTGTCGACCGCGCTCGGCTGGCGGGACATGGTGGGCCGCGGCTCCGGCGAGGCGTTCCAGCTGGAGCTGAGCGGCAGCGGTGCGGTGTTCGTCCAGGCGTCGGAGGAGAAGCTGTGAGCATGTACGGGGCTCCGGGCGGCGGCCCGACGGTGTACGACCCCATGACCCTGCCGGTGGACGACAACGTGAACAGCTACACCTTCTGCGTGGAGCTCAAGGGGAGCCAGTGGTTCCTGCAGAAGGGGAAGATGATCGCCTACTACGGGTCGATCGACTTCAACGGTGTCGGACACGGCCGGCTGGACCGTCTGGTGCGCACTTCCTTCCATTCGCCTCTGCACGCAAGCGACTGGGTCGTGGCCGAGGGCTCGGGCAAGATGCTCCTCGCCGACCGGGCCTTCGACGTGAATTCGTACGACCTGGACGACGGCAACCTGACCATTCGCTCGGGCAATCTGCTTGCTTTTCAGCCAAGTCTGTCGCTCAAGCAGTCGATCGTGCCGGGATTCCTCACGCTGATCGGAACCGGAAAGTTCGTCGCCGCATCTAACGGTCCGGTGGTGTTCATGGAGCCTCCCCTCCGGGTGGACCCCCAGGCGCTCGTCGGATGGGCCGACTGCCCCTCCCCGTGCCACCACTACGACCATGGGTACATGACGGGCGTGATGGGCGGTCTACGTGCACTGACGGGCCTGGGCGGCGCCTCCGGCGAGGAGCACCAGTTCGAGTTCGTGGGCGCCGGGACGGTCCTGCTGCAGTCGACCGAGATCCTGATGGCGGAGCAGGCCACGGGGGCGGTTCCGCACGAGCCGGGAGTGCCCGGTTCGGGCGCGGGCGCGGGTGGGCACGGAGGTCCCGGAGCGCAATCCGGCGCACCGCGCCTTCCCGGACAGCTGGGGGACCTCCAGCGTCGCTTCGGGCTGTGAGCGGTAGTCTGCGGAGTGTGACATCGAACGCGTGCGCACCGTCACACCGCCCTCACTAGTTCGCCTTTCAACATTTTAGGTAGACTTCATTTATGGAGACCGACACGGCCACTCGGTGGCTGACCGATGCGGAGCAGTGCGCCTGGCGCACCCATCTGGAGGTCAACAGACTGTTGACGTACCAGCTCGAAAAGGACCTCCAGCCGTTCGGCCTGACCATGAACGACTACGAGATCCTCGTGAACCTCTCCGAGTCGGAGGGCTTCCGGATGCGGATGAGCGACCTCGCGTCCGCCACCCTCCAGTCCAAGAGCCGTCTCTCGCACCAGGTCACCCGCATGGAGAACGCGGACCTGGTACGCCGTGAGAACTGCGAGTCGGACCGCCGCGGCCTGTACGCGGTCCTGACCGAGCACGGCATGGAGACGATGCAGAAGGTCTCGCCGCACCATGTGGACTCCGTGCGGCGGCACTTCATCGACCTTCTCTCCCCCGAGGCCCTGGCGGAACTCTCCAAGGCCCTCAAGCCCGTCGCGGCACACCTCCGCGGGCACCGGGGACGGCCGTAGGCGGTCCCCTGAACGACCGGAAGGCGGAGCTCGAACAGGGCTCCGCCTTCCGGCATTCGGCGGACGGTGAGCGCGCCGGCGTCCGACGGACCGTGAGCGCGCCGGCGTCCGACGGACGGTGAGCGTGCCGGCGTCCGGCGTCCGTGGGTGTGCCAATGTGCCGGACGGTCGCGTGCGGGACGACGGCCGGCCCCGGCCCCGCGCCGCCCTCGCCCCGGCTGCGGGCGACGTCGAGCCGCAAGGAACGTGCGAAGACGCGCCCCGCTCCGCCT
>NZ_JAHHIU010000272.1 GCF_024539815.1 Streptomyces hayashii | reverse complement strand
GGGCGCCCCCCAGCCCCTCGCGCCCGACGGCGCTCCCGCGCCCGCCGGCACGGACCCGGCCGGTCCGGAGTTCCAGACCAGGGTCGCGCAGGTGAGCTGCTGTGACACCCCGGCAGGCCCGGCAGACCCGGCCGCCCCGGATTCTCCGGCCGGGCCCGCCGGTCCGGTCGTCGCCACCGTCGTGGACGCCCTCCCGGCGTCGGCCGCCGTGTCGGAGGTGTCCGCCGTGTCCGGCGTGCTCGGCGGAGCCGTCGAGAAGGTGACCGGCTCTTCGGGGAACTGAGCCGGCGACGGCCGCGAAGCCGAAGGAGGGGCCGCACGAGGGGAGTGGCTCCTCCTTCTTCTTCTCCCTCTCCTTCTCCTCCTTCTCCTCCTTCTCCTCGTGCTTCTTCTTCGCACAGCAGGAGGGCGCAGGCGGAGGGCGTCTCGTCGTCCGCGGCTGTCCGCACCATCGGGTGGGCGGCCGGAGCCGACCCGGTAGGCTTCCGGGGGAAGGGCGACAGAGCCAGGACGTCAAACGGGAGGAACCCGCGGTGCACGTGCAGGAATGGCTCGACACGGTGCCCGCTGCCGCCGTCTACGCCGTGGTCGCCCTGGTCATCGGCCTGGAGAGCCTCGGCATTCCGCTGCCCGGTGAGATCGTCCTCGTCTCGGCCGCGCTGCTCTCCTCCCAGCACGGCGGCGTGAACCCGATCGTCCTGGGCGCGTGCGCCACCGCCGGTGCCGTGGTCGGCGACTCCATCGGCTACGCCATCGGTCGCAAGGGCGGACGCCCGCTGCTGGCCTGGCTGGGCGCGAAGTTCCCCCGTCACTTCAGCGAGGGGCACATCGCCACCGCGGAGCGGTCCTTCGAGAAGTGGGGCATGTGGGCCGTCTTCTTCGGCCGGTTCGTCGCCCTGCTGCGCATCTTCGCCGGACCGCTCGCGGGCGTCCTGCACATGCCGTACTGGAAGTTCCTCACCGCCAACCTGCTCGGCGGCATCGCCTGGGCGGGCGGCACGACGGCCGTCATCTACTACGTGGGCGTCGTCGCGGAGTCCTGGCTGAAGCGGTTCTCGTGGCTGGGGCTGGTCCTGGCGGTGCTGATCGGTCTGACGTCGATGCTCGTCATCAAGCGCAGGGCCAAGCGTGCCGCGCACGACACCGCCGAGGCGAAGACCGAGGCCGAACCCGCGGTCGCCGGCGAGTAGCCGACGCGGCGGGACCGGTCGGCGCCCGCGCCCCGGCAACGCGGACCGCGCCTACTCGTGGATCTGCCCGTGGGCCTTGGCCAGGTCCGCGTACAGCGTGCCGTTCAGCGTCACGCCCTGCCGCTCCTCCTCGCTCAGCTCCCGCTTCACCTTGGCCGGCACCCCGGCCACCAGCGAACCCGGCGGGATCTCCATCCCCTGCGGCACGAGCGCCTGCGCGGCGACCAGCGAACCCGCCCCGATCACGGCCCCGTTGAGCACGGTCGCGCCCATGCCGACGAGGCAGTCGTCCCCGACGGTCGCCCCGTGCACCACGGCGTTGTGACCGACCGAGACCCGCTCGCCGATGGTCACGGGAAACCCGGGGTCGGCGTGCAGCGTCACGTTGTCCTGGATGTTCGCGTCGGCCCGGACGGTGATCCGTTCCACGTCGCCGCGCACGACCGCCCCGTACCAGACGCTGGCCCCCGCCTCCAGGGTGACGTCCCCGATCACCGAGGCGGTCGGCGCCACGAACGCCTCCGCGTGGACCTGGGGTTCCCTGCCGCCGATGCCCACGATCAGCGCCCTGTGCGTCATCACCGTCTCCTCATGCCCGTCGTGCCCGTCGTGCCCGTCGTGCCCGTGGTGTCGTATCCGTCGTTTCCCCGCACGGTACGCCACCGGGTGGGGCGAAGATCACAGGGCCGGCGGCCGTTGGCCGCAGCGCGTGCTGAGTACGGTGTGCGGGTGCCGAAGCGCAAGAACACGTTCTCATCATGGTGGCGCCGACAGGTGCAGCGGGCCGTCCACGCGGGCTGGTCCTGGGTGCAGCGCACGGCGTCCGTCACCGCCGAGCGCCCCGGGCGCTTCCGCTTCGGCTCGATCGGTGCCGGCACCCGGCTCGCGTTCCCGCTCGGCACGGTCTTCGGGGAACCCTGGATCCACCTCGGCGCGCACTGCATCGTCGGCGAGCAGGTGACTCTGACCGCCGGTCTGATGCCCGACCTCGACCTCGGCCCGGACCCGATCCTGCGCCTCGGCGACGGCGTGGTCCTCGGCCGGGGCAGCCATGTCATCGCCGACACGACGGTCACCATCGGCAGCGACTGCTACTTCGGTCCGTATGTGTACGTCACGTCCACCAACCACTCCTACGACGATCCGCACGAGCCGATCGGCAAGCAGTGGCCCCGCATGGAGCCCGTGGACATCGGCCCGGGATGCTGGATCGGCACCGGGGCGGTGATCCTGCCGGGGGCACGGATCGGGCGGAACGTCGTCGTCGCGGCCGGCGCGGTCGTGCGCGGGACCGTGCCCGACCACTCCGTCGTCGCGGGGGCGCCCGCCAGGGTCGTCCGACGCTGGACGCCCGCCGAGGGCTGGCAGCCGCCGCTGCGCAGCCCCGCGCCGGTGCCGATACCGGACGGCGTCACCCCCGACCAACTGGTCGCGCTCTCGGAGCTGGACGAGGAGACGGTGGCGAAGCTGGCCCGGCTGGAGCCCGGGAGCTGATCCGGGGCACGGGCCCGGACGCGGGACCGGCAGCGGCGACGGGACCCGCGAGGCTAGCCGGTGGCCAGCAGCAGCGTGCCGAGAAGGGCCAGCCCCGCACCCGCCGCCTGGACCGCACGAAGCCGCTCGCGCAGGAACCCGCGTGCGGCGAGAGCCGTCACCACCGGATACAGCGAGGCCAGTACGGCGGCCACCGTGACCGGGCCGTGCTGGGCGGCGACGGCGTAGGTGCCGTTCGCGGCGACGTCGCCCAGACCGACCAACCCGTAAGCCGGAAGCGAGGCCAGGGCCAGGCCGCCCTCCGGCAGTGCGGGCGCCCCGCGCCGGACGGCGACGTACAGCGCGGCCCCGCCCGTCGCCACGTTGGTCACGCGCTGCACGAACAGGGCGAGGAAGAGGCCGTTGACGGTCGTGGAGGCCTCGGTGATCAGCACGAACACGGTGCCGAAGCCGAGCGCGGCGACCAGCGTGAGCAGCACCGCCCGGCGCTGCACCGGCGCGCCCCGCAGCTGCGGGCCCCCAGCCAGGACGACCCCGACGACGGCGACCGCGATGCCCGTGAACTGGACGAACCCCGGGCGCTCGCCCAGGACCAGCCCGACGGAGACCGGCACGGCGACCCCGAGGGCGGCCAGCGGGGAGACGACCCCCATGGGGCCGAGCGCCAGCGCCTTGTAGAAGCAGAGCAGGGCGACCGGGCCCACCAGCCCGGCCGCGACGGCGAACCACAGCCGGGGACCCGCCTCGTTCCAGCCCCCGGTGGCGACCACGACGGCGCCCAGGACCGCCGTGGCGATCGACTGCGAGACGACGACCACCGTGAGGGCCGGGGCGCGCCGGGTCAGCAGCCCGCCGCCGAAGTCGGCCAGGCCCCACAGGAGGCTGGTGGCCAGGGCGAAGAGTGCTGTCACGGGTCCTCGCAGTACAGTTCGGTGAACGGCCGGGTGCACCACACCATAGTTCAGGAAAGTGAACCCTGTCGTCCAATATGTTGGCCTCCGGGACGGTGGCGGAACCGCGTGGAAAAGGTGGAACAGGGTGGAACGGGACGGAACGTGTCGGACCTCGACCTGCTGACCCAGTCCCTGGCGCGCAGCGTCAAACGGTGGCGCACGGAACGCGGCTTCACCCTCGACGCGCTCGCGGCGCGCGCAGGGGTCAGCCGCGGCATGCTGATCCAGATCGAACAGGCCCGCACCAACCCCAGCCTGGGCACGGTCGTCAAGATCGGTGACGCGCTCGGCGTCAGCATCACCACCCTGCTCGACTACGAGCGCGGCCCCAAGGTCCGCATCGTCCCCGCCGACCAGGCGGTGCGGCTGTGGCACACCGACGCGGGCAGCTACAGCAGGCTCCTCGCGGGCACGGAGGCGCCGGGTCCGCTGGAGATGTGGGACTGGCTGCTGATGCCCGGCGAGAGCAGCGGCTCGGACCCGCACCCGCTCGGCACGGTGGAGATCGCCCATGTCACCGCCGGGGAGCTCACCCTCACCGTCGACGGCGCGGAGCATCGCGTTCCGGCCGGCGCGAGCGTCACGTTCGAGGCCAACGCCGCGCACCGGTACGCCAACCTCGGCGAGGTCCCGACCCGGATGGTCCTGACCGTGTCGGTGCCCGCTCCGCCACCGGTGCACTGAGACGCGCTGGGACGCACTGGGACGCGCCGCGACGCACGGCAGGCGTCCCATCAGGCGTGCATGCGAGGGCCCATGCGGGGGTGTTGCGGGCGCCCGCGCCCCGAGGGGTCAGGCTCGCCTACCCCCGGGTTTGCGTCGCGCCGTGGTGGGCGAGGAGCAGGTGCGGGTCGTCCTCGCCGGGCGTCGGCGCCGGATCCGCGTGGACCAGTGCGGCTGTCAGACGAGGCACCGCGTGCAGAAGGGCGTGCTCGGCCGCCACGGCGATCACGTGCGCCTGACGTACCGTCGCCTCGCCGTCCACGACGACCGCCACCTCGGCGCGCAGCCGGTGCCCGATCCAGCGCAGCCGCAACTCGCCCACCCCGCGCACCCCTTCGACCTCCAGCACCGTACGCTCGGCCCGGTCCACCACTGCGGGGTCGACGGCGTCCAGCACCCGCCGGAACACCTCCCGTGCCGCGTCCCGCAACACCAGCGCGATCACCGCGGTGATCGCCAACCCGACGACGGGGTCCGCGAGGCGCCATCCCAGCGCCGAGCCGCCCGCTCCCAGCAGCACCGCCAGCGAGGTGAACCCGTCGGTGCGCGCGTGCAGCCCGTCCGCGACCAGCGCGGCCGAACCGATCGAACGGCCGACCCGGATCCGGTGGCGGGCGACCCACTCGTTGCCGGCGAAGCCGGCCAACGCGGCCACGGCGACGGCGCCGACGTGGTCGACGGGCCGCGGATTCAGCAGCCGCTCGACCGCCGCCCACCCGGCGAAGAGCGCCGACGCGGCGATCATCAGCACGATCGCCAGGCCCGCGAGGTCCTCCGCCCGTCCGAAGCCGTAGGTGAAGCGACGCGTGGCCGCCCGGCGGCCCAGCACGAAGGCGATCCCGAGCGGCACGGCCGTCAGCGCGTCCGCCGCGTTGTGCACCGTGTCGCCGAGCAGCGCGACCGATCCCGACAGTACGACCACCACCGCCTGCACGGCGGCCGTCGCGCCCAGCACCGCCAGCGACACCCACAGCGCGCGCATGCCCCGGGCCGACGACTCCAGGGCCGGATCCAGCTTGTCGGCGCTCTCGTGGGAGTGCGGGGTGAGGGCATGGGCGACGCGGCGACGGAGACGACCCGGGGCGGACGAGAGGGGAAGGGACGAATGCGGGCGCGGGTGCGAGCGTGCCTGCGGGTGCGGGTGCGGGTGGGGATGGGGGTGAGGAGGGGGCACGAGGGCCGCCGGCCGGCCTCCGGCGGCGGTGTCGGCCGGCCCGACGGCGGTATCGGCCGCAGCGGCTGCGGTGGCCGGGCAGGCGCGTTCGGCGCCGGCCGGCCCGGGGCCGTCGTGTCCCGGGCCGCTGTGTCCCGGGCCGCTGTGTCCCGGGCCGCTGTGTCCGAGAGCGGCGAGATCCGGGAGGCCCTCGTGTGCGCGCCCCGCGGGGCCGTGCCCGTCGGCGCCGAGGCCGAGGTCCGGATCGAGGCCGAGTGCGGAGTCGAGGGCCGGACCGACGACGGGAGCCGGGTCGAAGGCCGGCCCCGGGGGCTCTGCGGTCGGGAGCAGGCGGGCCCAGACCGTCTTCGTCCCCCTGCGGTACGTCACTCCCCAGGCGTCGGCGAGCGTGGCGACCAGGCGCAGGCCGCGGCCGTACTCCGGAATCTCGCACGGCGTCTCGCCGGCGCCGTCCCGCGGGGCGCGGGAGGGGTGGTGGTCGCCGACCTCGACGACGACCGCCGGGCAGCCGTCGGGGCGGCCGGGCTCCTCCTCCAGCCGGCAGACCAGCTCCACATCGGTGCCGGCGTGCACGACGGCGTTGGTGACGAGCTCGCTGACGACGAGTACCGCGTCCTGGGCGAGACGCTCGCCGAGCTCCCCGGCGGGCGGACGGCCCGCTCCCGCCCACTCCGCCAGCGCGCCGCGGACCAGATCGCGGGCGGCGCCGGGCGCGAGGGGGCTCCCGGCCAGAGCGGCGCGGACCGACGGGAGCCCGGGCGCGTGCGCGGGCGCGCCGCAGGCCCGGGAGACGGTCTCCCGTTGCGTCGGAATGGCCCCCATGCGCAGCTCCCCGGACGGTTTCGGATGCCCACAGGGTGACAGACCGATCCCGGTCATGAGCGCTGGGTTACCGAAGTGGGCCGTCCTGGACGCGAAGCGGGCCGCCCGGGTGTACGCGCGTGTCCGTTGACGCACGGTTGAGGGGCGGAATCCGAGCGTTCGGATTCCGCCCCGGTCCGCGCCCGCGCGCTACGACTCGCGCGCTCCGGCGTACATCTCGTCGATGAGATGCTTGTACTCCCGCTCCACGACCGGTCGCTTCAGCTTCAGGCTCGGCGTGATCTCGCCGTGCTCGACGTCGAGGTCGCGGGGCAGCAGCCGGAACTTCTTGATGGTCTGCCAGCGCTGGAGACCCTCGTTGAGCTGCTTGACGTAGCCGTCGACGAGCTCGACCGTCGCGGGGGCGGCGACGACCTCTTCGTACGACTTCCCGGCCAGCCCGTTCTCCTTCGCCCAGTCGAGGATCGACGGCTCGTCCAGCGCGATGAGCGCCGTGCAGTAGTTCCGGTCGGCGCCGTGCACCAGGATGTTGGAGACGTACGGGCACACCGCCTTGAACTGTCCCTCGACCTCGGCGGGCGCGATGTACTTGCCGCCGGAGGTCTTGATCAGGTCCTTCTTGCGGTCGGTGATGCGCAGGTACCCGTCGGGCGAGAGCTCGCCGATGTCTCCGGTGTGGAACCACCCGTCGGCCTCCAGGACCTCGGCGGTCTTCTCGGGGAGCTTGTGGTAGCCCTCCATGATGCCGGGACCGCGCAGCAGGATCTCGCCGTCGTCGGCGATGCGCACCTCCGTGCCGGGCAGCGGCTTGCCGACCGTGCCGGTGCGGTAGGCCTCGCCGGGGTTGACGAAGGAGGCCGCGGAGGACTCCGTCAGGCCGTAACCCTCCAGGATGTGGATGCCGGCGCCGGCGAAGAAGTAACCGATCTCCGGGGCGAGGGCGGCCGATCCGGAGACGCAGGCGCGCAGGTTGCCGCCGAAGGCCTCGCGGATCTTGGCGAAGACGAGCGCGTCGGCCACCTTGTGCTTGGCGCCCAGCCCGAAGGGGACGGACATGCTGCCGGTGCGCCGGAAGTTGTCCTGCGCGGCCTTGGCGTACTCGCGGGAGACCTCGGCGGCCCACTGGAAGATCTTGTACTTGGCCCCGCCGCCCGCGCGGGCCTTGGCGGCGACCCCGTTGTAGACCTTCTCGAAGATGCGCGGCACGGCCGCCATGTACGTGGGCCGGACGATCGGCAGATTCTCGATGATCTTGTCGACACGGCCGTCGACGGCGGTGACGTGTCCGACCTCGATCTGCCCGGAGGTGAGCACCTTGCCGAAGACGTGCGCGAGCGGCAGCCACAGGTACTGGACGTCTTCGGCGCTGATCAGGCCCGTCGCGGCGATCGCCTTCGCCATGTACGACCAGTTGTCGTGCGGCAGGCGCACGCCCTTGGGGCGACCGGTGGTGCCGGAGGTGTAGATGAGGGTGGCGAGCTGGTCCGGGGTGATCGCGGCGACGCGGTCCTTGATCAGCCCGGGGTCCTTCTCCAGCCGGGCCGCGCCGCGCTGCTCCAGTTCGTCCAGGGTGAGGATCCAGTCGGCGGTCTCGACGCCGGCCGGGTCGATCACGACCACATGGGTGAGAGCGGGCAGCTCGGCGCGCTTCTCCACCGCCTTGGCGAGCTGGGCCGCGTCCTCGGCGATCAGCACCCGGCTCTCGGAGTCCGAGAGGATGAACGCCGACTCGTCGGCGTTGGTCTGCGGGTAGACCGTGGTCGTGGCCGCTCCCGCGCACATGATGCCGAGGTCGGCGAGGATCCACTCGATCCGGGTGGAGGCGGCCAGCGCCACCCGCTGCTCGGCGCGCACCCCCAGTTCGATGAGGCCGGCCGCGATCGCGTAGACCCGCTCGGCGCCCTGCGCCCAGCTCAGCGACTTCCAGTCGTCGGGGCCCTCGCCGGACGCCGCCGGCACCGGGTAGCGGTAGGCCTCCGCGTCCGGCGTGGCCGTCACGCGCTCCAGGAAGAGGCCCGCGACGGACGGCGGACGGTTCTCGATCAGTGTCTGTGTGTCGCTCACGACATCCTCCGGGGCCCGCGACGGTGCGGCCGGCTCGTTGCGGCGTCGTTCGACGCGGCTTGTGTTGACGGTGGCTGCTGTTGACCGCGGCTGTTGTTTAACTCACGAGTAACTACCGAGCAGGGATCAGAGTAGAGGGCGACTGGCCAGCGCGTAAGGGGCTCCGGACCGTCACTTTCTCCTGGATACAGGGACAGGGCCCGTCGCGCTCACGCACGACGGGCCCTGGACTCCTGCGCCGAAAGGGCTATTTCTTGGCCTTGCCGGATCCCGCGCTGTCGTCGCTGCTCAGGACGGCGATGAAGGCCTCCTGCGGAACCTCCACGGAACCCACCATCTTCATCCGCTTCTTGCCTTCCTTCTGCTTCTCCAGCAGCTTGCGCTTCCGGGAGATGTCACCGCCGTAGCACTTGGCGAGAACGTCCTTGCGGATGGCGCGGATGGTCTCGCGGGCGATGACCCGGGAGCCGATGGCCGCCTGGATGGGCACCTCGAAGGCCTGCCGCGGGATGAGCTCGCGCAACTTGGCGACCAGCCGCACACCGTAGGCGTACGCGGCGTCCTTGTGGGTGATGGCGGAGAACGCGTCGACCTTGTCGCCGTGCAGCAGGATGTCGACCTTGACCAGGCTGGAGGTCTGCTCGCCGGTGGGCTCGTAGTCGAGCGAGGCGTAGCCGCGGGTCTTGGACTTCAGCTGGTCGAAGAAGTCGAAGACGATCTCCGCGAGGGGCAGCGTGTAACGGATCTCGACGCGGTCCTCGGAGAGGTAGTCCATGCCGAGCAGCACACCGCGCCGGGTCTGGCACAGCTCCATGATCGAGCCGATGAACTCGCTCGGCGCCAGGATGGTGGCGCGCACGACCGGCTCGTACACCTCCGAGATCTTCCCCTCGGGGAACTCGCTCGGGTTGGTGACGACGTGCTCGGAGCCGTCCTCCATGAGCACCCGGTAGACCACGTTCGGGGCGGTGGCGATGAGGTCGAGGCCGAACTCGCGCTCCAGCCGCTCACGGATCACGTCGAGGTGCAGCAGACCGAGGAAGCCGACGCGGAAGCCGAAGCCCAGCGCGGCCGAGGTCTCCGGCTCGTAGACCAGCGCGGCGTCGTTGAGCTGGAGCTTGTCGAGGGCCTCGCGCAGCTCCGGGTAGTCGGAGCCGTCGAGCGGGTACAGCCCCGAGAAGACCATCGGCTTGGGGTCCTTGTACCCGCCGAGGGCCTGGGTCGCCCCCTTGTGCAGGGTGGTGATGGTGTCGCCGACCTTGGACTGGCGGACGTCCTTCACGCCGGTGATCAGATACCCCACCTCGCCCACGCCGAGGCCGTCCGCGGAGAGCATCTCGGGCGAGTTGGTGCCGATCTCCAGCAGCTCGTGCGTCGCGTTCGTCGACATCATGCGGATGCGCTCGCGCTTGTTGAGCTGCCCGTCGATGACACGGACGTACGTCACGACGCCGCGGTAGGAGTCGTAGACCGAGTCGAAGATCATCGCGCGGGCGGGGGCGTCCGCGACGCCGACCGGGGCCGGGATCTCCTTGACGACCTTGTCGAGCAGCGCGTCGACGCCGAGACCGGTCTTGGCGGACACCCGCAGCACGTCGTCCGGGTCGCAGCCGACCAGGTTCGCGAGCTCCTCGGCGAACTTCTCGGGCTGCGCGGCCGGCAGATCGATCTTGTTCAGCACGGGGATGATCGTGAGGTCGTTCTCCATCGCCAGGTAGAGGTTGGCGAGGGTCTGGGCCTCGATGCCCTGGGCGGCGTCGACGAGGAGGACGGTCCCCTCGCAGGCCGCGAGCGACCGCGAGACCTCGTACGTGAAGTCGACGTGCCCCGGGGTGTCGATCATGTTGAGGATGTGCGTGTTGCCCGGGTCCTGGGTCGGGGCCCAGGGCAGGCGCACGGCCTGGGACTTGATCGTGATTCCGCGCTCGCGCTCGATGTCCATCCGGTCGAGGTACTGAGCACGCATCTGCCGCTGCTCGACCACGCCGGTCAGCTGGAGCATCCGGTCGGCGAGCGTGGACTTGCCGTGGTCGATGTGCGCGATGATGCAGAAATTGCGGATCAGAGCCGGGGCGGTACGGCTCGGCTCGGGCACAGTCTTAGGGGTCGCGGGCACGCAGGGTCCTGTCTCTTGAGGCGCCTTATGCCTCGGGTCGGATCGATACGTAGGCTCCATGGTCCCATGGGCGGCGACCGGGGACCGGTTTGGGCCACTCGCGGCACCACTGGTAGTCTGGGCAGCTGTGTCTCATGCCCTCTCAGCGCGAGACACACCTCAGAAAATCACCTGGCACGGGACCTTCACGGCCTCGCGCCTGAACCTGCAAAGGCTCATTCGTGGCGAACATCAAGTCCCAGATCAAGCGGATCAAGACCAACGAGAAGGCCCGGCTGCGCAACAAGGCCGTCAAGTCCTCCCTGAAGACCGCGATCCGCAAGGCCCGCGAGGCCGCTGCCGCGGGTGACGTCGAGAAGGCCACCGAGTACCAGCGCGCTGCCGCGCGTCAGCTCGACAAGGCCGTCTCGAAGGGCGTCATCCACAAGAACCAGGCCGCCAACAAGAAGTCGGCGCTTGCTTCCAAGGTCGAGACCCTCAAGGGCTGAACCCCTCAACTGATCTGATCGCCGGAGGGAACCAGAGCGGGCCCTCTCATCCGCTCCCGTCCGGCACCCCGAGCCTGTACGCGGCCTGCGTTCGCCACGCGGGTACGGGCTCACCAGCTTGAACGAGCAAGGGCAAGCCTGAACGCGCTTGCCCCAGCTTGTATCGAAGGCCCCGGCGCCCCGCCCTTCCCCAGGGCGCGCCCCGGGGCCTTCGGCATGCCCGGCCATCACGATTCCGCGCCGCGAGAACGTCGCGGTACCACGACCTCTCGGCGCCACAACCTCTCGGCGCCACGACCTCTCGGCGCCACGACCTCTCGGCGCCACGACCTCTCGCTCACGACCAGAAGTCGTTGCTCGTGTCCATGTCCTGCACGCACTCGTCGAGGTCCGTGATCTTGTCGCCGACGATCCGGAAGACGATGCACCCGTCTTCCTCCAGGTGCTTGCCGTTGCGGTCGGCGATGGAGCGGTGCATCGCCACGGCATGCCCCCGCCCGTCGACCAGCACGTTGCGCAACTCGACGCGCAGCGTCCCGGCCGTCTCCGAGAAGAGCCGGCCGTACATGTCCGTGATCGAGTCGAGGCCCTTGAAGTCCCCGGCGAGCGGGTGGGACCCGGGCACGTGATGCGTACAGTCGCCCGTCATCATCCCGCGCAGGGCGTCCATGTCCCCGCGGGAGAAAGCGTCATAGCCCCTGCGGATCAGGACTGCGTGCGGGTGCTCAGCCATGTCGATCGCCACCTTTCGCATACGTCGGCGATGTGCGGCTGGTACGTCCGATTCTCCTCCCCTGAGAGGGAAGAGCCAGTGGATCAGACCACGGATCGAAGGAGGGGGAAGGAAAGGGGAGGACAGCCGGAGGGGACGGGAGCCTAAGGGAGGGGAGCCGGGGCCAAGAGCCGTGTGGCTGGGGACAGCGGGTGGTCGCGGCCAAGGGCCGCGTGGCCGGGGGCAGCGGCGTGGCGGTGACGATCCGGTGGGCCGTGACGGCTGGGCCCCATCGTTTGGATCAGGCCGTGGGGTGGTGGCGGGCGCGGAACCAGTGGACACCCTTCACGGCGTAGAAACCGGTCAGGAGCGGGAATGAGCTGCCCCGAGTTTCGTAGAGTCCGGTGATCTTGTTTCAGGCGGACCGCGGGGTCTGCTCCTGGCTCTGCCAGA
>NZ_JAHHIU010000271.1 GCF_024539815.1 Streptomyces hayashii | reverse complement strand
GCCCCCGCCCCCGGCCGAGCGTCTGCCCGTGGCCCCGTCCGGACCGGACGACCTGGGCGGGCGGGCCGCCCGCCGGCGCAGATCGCGCTCCGCCGAGCGTCCGGAGTCCACGATGCGCCGGCTGCTCCCGCAGGCGCTCGTCGTCGCCTTCCTGGCCGGCGGCACCACCGCCTTCGTCGCCGAGGACAAGGCGGTCGAGCTGACCGTCGACGGCAAGCCGCGCACCCTGCACACCTTCGCCGACGACGTGAGCGAACTCCTGGCCGAGGAGGGCGTGAAGGTGGGGGCCCACGACATGGTGGCGCCCGCCCCCGGCACGGCCCTCACCAGCGGCGACGAGGTCGCCGTCCGCTACGGACGTCCCGTCCGGCTCACCCTGGACGGCCACCGCCAGGAGATGTGGACGACCGCGCACACCGTGGAGGAGGCGCTGCGGCAGCTGGGGGTGCGAGCGGAGGGCGCGTACATGTCCGTGTCGCGCTCGCAGCCCATCGGACGCGCCGGGCTGGCGCTGGACGTGCGCACCGAGCGCTCGGTCACCGTCATGGCCGACGGCCGCGCCCGCACCGTCCGCACCAACGCGGCCACCGTGCGCGAGGCGGTGCAGGCGGCCGGGATCACCCTGCGCGGGCAGGACACCACCTCCGTCGACCCCGACAGCTTCCCGCGCGACGGGCAGACGGTCACCGTGCTGCGGATCACCGGCTCCCAGGAGGTGCGCGAGGAGCAGATCCCGTTCCCGGTGCGCCGCACCGAGGACCCCTCGCTGTTCAAGGGCACGGAGGTGGTGGAGCGGACCGGGCAGCCCGGGCTGCGCCGCATCACGTACGCCCTGCGCACGGTCAACGGCGTGCGGCAGAAGCCGCGGCGGATCCGCGACGAGGTGGTGCGGGCGCCGCGCACCCAGGTGGTGAAGGTCGGCACGAAGCCACGGCCGACGTCCGTGCAGGGGGCGGACGGCCTGAACTGGCAGTCCCTCGCCGCCTGCGAGTCGGGCGGCCGGCCGAACGCCGTCGACCCCTCGGGCACCTACGGCGGGCTCTACCAGTTCGACACCCACACATGGCAGAGCCTCGGCGGCAGCGGTCGGCCCCAGGACGCGTCGGCGTCGGAGCAGACGCTCCGCGCGAAGAAGCTGTACGTGCGCCGCGGGGCCAGCCCCTGGCCGCACTGCGGGACGCGGCTGCACGGGTGAGGCCCGGCTGCGGGCGGGAGGCCCGGCGGCGGGCAGGAGGGCCGGCCGGCCCCCGTACCCTTGTCCCGTGACCAGCAGCCCCACCCCCGACGCCCTTCTGGGCCCCGCCGACGTCCGCGAGCTCGCGGCGGTCCTCGGCGTGCGTCCCACCAAGCAGCGCGGCCAGAACTTCGTGATCGACGCGAACACGGTCCGCCGCATCGTCCGCACCGCGGAGGTCCGGCCCGACGACGTCGTCGTCGAGGTCGGCCCGGGGCTCGGCTCCCTCACCCTCGGGCTGCTGGAGGCCGCCGACCGGGTCACGGCCGTCGAGATCGACGACGTCCTGGCCGGCGCGCTGCCCGCGACGATCGAGGCGCGCATGCCGCAGCGCGCGGAGCGCTTCGCGCTGGTGCACTCCGACGCCATGCACGTGACCGGCCTGCCGGGTCCCGCCCCGACCGCGCTGGTCGCGAACCTGCCGTACAACGTGGCCGTGCCGGTGCTGCTGCACATGCTGGAGACCTTCCCGAGCATCGAGCGCACCCTCGTCATGGTCCAGTCGGAGGTCGCCGACCGGCTCGCCGCCGGGCCCGGCTCGAAGGTGTACGGCGTGCCGTCCGTCAAGGCCAACTGGTACGCCCGCGTCAAGCGGGCCGGCGCGATCGGGCGCAACGTCTTCTGGCCCGCGCCGAACGTGGACAGCGGCCTGGTGTCGCTGGTGCGGCGGTCCGAGCCGATCGCGACCACGGCGTCGCGGCGCGAGGTGTTCGCCGTCGTCGACGCGGCGTTCGCGCAGCGCCGCAAGACCCTGCGGGCGGCGCTGGCCGGCTGGGCGGGCTCCGCGGCGCTGGCCGAGGCCGCCCTCGTGGCGGCCGGCGTCTCCCCGCAGGCCCGCGGCGAGGCCCTCACGGTCGAGGAGTTCGCCAGGATCGCCGAGCACAAGTCGCCCGAGGAGCCGTCCGGCGGGCCGTCCGAGGAGTCGTCCGAGTGAGCGTCACGGTGCGGGTGCCCGCGAAGGTCAACGTGCAGCTGGCGGTGGGCGCCGCCCGCGCGGACGGCTTCCACGACCTGGCGAACGTCTTCCTGGCGGTGGGTCTGTACGACGAGGTCACCGTGACCCCGGCCGCCGGGCTCCGCGTCACCTGCGAGGGGCCGGACGCCGCCCAGGTCCCCCTGGACCGCACGAACCTGGCCGCGCGGGCCGCGATCGCGCTGGGCGGGCGGTACGGCCGCACCCCGGACGTGCATCTGCACATCGCCAAGGACATCCCCGTCGCCGGGGGCATGGCGGGCGGCAGCGCGGACGGCGCGGGCGCCCTGCTGGCCTGCGACGCGCTGTGGGGCGTCGGCGCGTCCCGTGAGGAACTCCTCGACATCTGCGCGGAGTTGGGCAGCGATGTGCCGTTCAGCCTCGTCGGCGGCGCCGCTCTGGGCACCGGGCGCGGCGAGAAGCTGACGGCCCTGGAGACCGGCGGCGCCTTCCACTGGGTGTTCGCGATGGCCGGGCGGGGGCTGTCGACGCCGGCCGTGTTCCGGGAGTTCGACCGGCTCACGGCGGGACGGGACGTCCCCGAGCCGGTCGCCTCGCGCGAACTCCTCGACGCCCTCGCCAAGGGCGACCCCCACGCGCTCGCGGCCGCCGTCTCCAACGACCTCCAGCCCGCCGCCCTCTCGCTCTTCCCCGAACTGGCGGACACGCTCGCCGCGGGACGGGCGGCCGGGGCGCTCGCGAGCCTCGTCTCGGGCTCGGGCCCGACCACCGCGTTCCTCGCCCGCGACCCCGAGGCCGCCGAGCACATCGCGGGGGCGCTGCGCATGTCGGGCGCCTGCGCGAGCGTGCGCGTGGCGTCGGGCCCGGCGCCGGGGGCGACGGTCGTCGAGGGCGCGGCGTAGCAGTCCGGCGGTGCGGTGGCGCGGCCGTCCGGCGGTTCGGCTCCCGGTAATCGGGCTGCGGTGGGCGGCCCGCGCCCTCTAAGCTCCGTCGGCCGGTCACACCGTGGGACCGGCCGGGGGAGGGATGCGCGTGAGGTCGACGGAACTGGTCGAGGCCGTCCGGCGGGGCGACGCCGAAGCGGCCGGGGAACTGCTGGTCGGCGGGGCGGACCCGGAGACCTGTGACCCGGCGGACGGTCTCCCCCTGCTCTGCGCGGCCGTCGCGGCGTACGACGAGAAGATCGCCGAGGCGCTGGTCCGGGTCGGCGCCGACCCGCTGCGCCCGCTGCCCGACGGCGGGACCCCGCTGCTGCGGGCGGTGGAAGGCGGCTCGACGGCCATGACCTCGGCATTGCTGCCGGAGACCGTGCGGCTCACGTTCGAACAGCGCGCGGAGCTGCTGGACCGGGCCCGGTTCTGGACCGGCGCCGATCCGGACGCCGAGCTGCGCCGCAGGACGGGCCTCCCGGGGCCGGCGGTGCGCGAGCGGGTCGAGGACCCGGACGGCTACTGCCACTACGAGCAGATCAGCCTGGGCGGGCTGACCGTGCGCGACGGCCATGCCGGGGTGCTCATCCTGCTGGAGGAGCGCTTCGGGACGGGCGCGCCCTTCGACGAGGTGCTCGCGCGGGCGCTCGTGCGGCCGGACCGGGACCACGCGGTGTGGACGGAGGCGGTGGTCCGGCTGTCCTGGCGGCGGCACGAACCGACCTGGGCGGCCGCGGCCGCCCTGCGCGACCACCCGGACCGCCTGCGCCGCCTCTTCGCCGCGGACCTGCTGAAGCTCATGGCCGTCAGCGACCCGCTCGACGGGTCCCGGGCGTCCGCGGGGCAGAACTTCGCGCTGTTCTTCCCGTGGGCCTCGACGGAGGAGGACCCCGAGGTGCTGGCGCTCGTGCTGGACGCGGCGGCCGGCGAGGGCGAGGAGCACGCCGACGAGATCGGGGCGCTCGGGCTGCGGTACGCGACCCATCCCGATCCCCGGGTGCGCTGCGAGGTGCCGTTCGCCCTGTTCGGGTGGCGCGCGGGAGACGAGGGCGCGCAAACGCGTTCCGCGCGCCTCGACGCCCTCTACGCGCTGGCGCGCGATCCGGACCGCGCCGTGCGCGAGCGGGCGGCCTACCAGCTGACGCACGTCGTCGAGGAGGCGCCCGGCATCGAGGACGTGCTGGCCGGACTCCTCGACGACGAACTGCGGAAGACCCGGGTGCACGCGGCCCGCGGCCTCGCGCTGCGCGGCGACCCGCGCTGTGTGGAGGCCGCGCGTCGACTGCGCCCTCTCGAACCCGAGGGCTGGCCCGACAGCGACCTCATGCAGGCGATGTGGAGATACGAGGAGGCCACGGGGACCGCCGCCGAGCCCGACTGAGGACCGGCGGACGGGCGCGGTCTCGTGCAAGGGGCCGTCCGCCGGGGCTTGCGGGGTGCGGCGCCCGCCGGGGGCGCGCAACCGGCCGCCGTCCGCGGCCGGCCTCCGCCGGCACGCCTCGACACCCGGGGCGCGGGCCGACCGCGCACACGCCGCCGCTGAGCAGCGCACACGCCCCTCACGGGTCGCGCGCTGGACATCGCGCGCTCCGGGGAGCCGTCTCGCCTCCCGCACGCCGCTCCGATCCCGGGGCCCCCCGGCCCCCAGCCGGACGGGTGGGCGGGCGGTGCGGGCCGCCGGACTACCCTGGAGGGTCGATCGATCCCCCCGGGCAGGAGAGAAATGGCCGTCAATCTGGTCAATGTCGAGAACGTCAGCAAGGTGTACGGCACCCGTGCACTCCTCGACGGCATCTCGCTCGGCGTGTCCGAAGGGGACCGGATCGGCGTCGTGGGCCGCAACGGCGACGGCAAGACCACGCTGATCCGCATGCTGGCCAAGCTGGAGGACGCCGACACCGGCCGGGTCACGCACTCCGGCGGCCTGCGCATGGGCGTGCTCACCCAGCACGACTCCCTGGACCCGGCCGCGACCGTCCGGCACGAGGTGATCCGCGACCTCGCCGACCACGAGTGGGCCGGCAACGCCAAGATCCGGGACGTGCTGACCGGACTGTTCGGCGGGCTCGACCTGCCCGGCTTCCCGCAGGGCCTGGACACCGTCATCGGCCCGCTCTCCGGCGGTGAGCGCCGCCGGATCGCGCTGGCCAAGCTGCTGATCGACGAGCAGGACCTGATCGTCCTCGACGAGCCGACCAACCACCTCGACGTCGAGGGCATCTCCTGGCTCGCCCGGCACCTGCGCGAGCGCCGCTCCGCGCTCGTCTGCGTCACCCACGACCGCTGGTTCCTGGACCAGGTCTGCACCCGCATGTGGGACGTGCAGCGCGGCGACGTCCACGAGTACGAGGGCGGCTACTCCGACTACGTCTTCGCGCGCGCCGAGCGCGAGCGCATCGCCGCGACCGAGGAGACCAAGCGGCAGAACCTGGTCCGCAAGGAGCTGGCCTGGCTGCGGCGCGGCGCCCCCGCGCGCACGTCCAAGCCGCGCTTTCGCGTGGAGGCCGCCAACGAGCTCATCGCGGACGTGCCGCCGCCCCGGGACAGCAGCGAACTGATGAAGTTCGCCTCCTCGCGCCTCGGCAGGACGGTGTTCGACCTGGAGGACGTCACCGTCCAGGCCGGACCGAAGGTGCTGCTCAAGCACATCACCTGGCACCTCGGCCCCGGCGACCGCATCGGCCTCGTCGGCGTCAACGGCGCCGGCAAGACCTCCCTGCTGCGGGCCCTGGCCGAAGCCGCCCGCAGCGAGGGCGAGACACAGCCCGCGGCGGGCCGGATCGCCGTCGGCAAGACGGTCAAGCTGGCCTACCTCTCCCAGGAGGTCGCCGAACTCGACGCGGGACTGCGGGTCCTGGAGGCCGTGCAGCAGGTGCGCGAGCGCGTCGACCTCGGCAAGGGGCGCGAGATGACCGCCGGGCAGCTGTGCGAGACGTTCGGCTTCAACAAGGACAAGCAGTGGACGCCGGTCGGGGACCTGTCCGGCGGTGAGCGCCGCCGTCTTCAGATCCTGCGCCTGCTCATGGACGAGCCCAACGTCCTCTTCCTCGACGAGCCCACCAACGACCTCGACATCGAGACCCTCACCCAGCTGGAGGACCTCCTCGACGGCTGGCCCGGCTCGATGATCGTCATCTCCCACGACCGCTTCTTCGTCGAGCGCACCACGGACCGGGTCTTCGCGCTGCTCGGCGACGCCGCCCTGCGAATGCTCCCGCGCGGCATCGACGAGTACATCGAGCGCCGGCAGCGCATGGAGGAGGCCGCCGCCGCCTCCGCCCCGGCGGCCGCGCAGAAGGCCGCGCCGGAGAAGAGCGCGGCCGACCAGCGCGCCGCCAAGAAGGAACTGCAGAAGATCGAGCGGCAGTTGGACAAGACGTCCGAGAAGGAGGCCAAGCTGCACGCTCAGATCGCCGACCACGCCACCGACTTCGAGAAGGTCGCCGGACTGGACGCACAGCTGCGGCAGTTGGCCGCCGAGCGCGAGGAACTGGAGATGCGGTGGCTGGAACTCGCCGAGGACGCGTGAAGGGTGCGTGAAGGCGCATAACGACGGCATCACGGGCCGGTCCTCCCTTGGGAACAGGGGCGGATCCGGCCCGTTGGCCTGTCGACGCCAGGTGATAGAAAGAGCCGTCTGCGTCCTACTGAAGACGGCTCCGGGTGGTCACTGACCCGGGGGCGTGGCTAAAAAACAGTGACAAGGGGGAACACGCTGATGGCTCAGCCGCCGGATCAGCCGCCGCAGCAGGGTGGTTTCGGAGCACCGCAGGACCGCCCGCAGCCGCCGGCCGGACAGACGCCGCCGCAGGGCGGCTTCGGCGCACCGCAGCCGCCGCAGCAGCCGCCGCAGGGCCCGCCCGCTCCGGCCGCGCCGCAGCCCGGCTACGGCTACCCCCAGCAGCCGGGACCGTACGGTCCGCCCCAGCAGCCGGGCCCCTACGGTCAGCCCGGGCCCTACGGCGCGCAGCCCGGTCCGTACGGTCGGCCCAGCGGCCCCTACGGCCCGCAGCCCGGCTACGGATACCCGCAGCAGCAGCCCCAGTTCCCCGGCGCGCCCGGCGTCCCGGGCGCCCCGCAGGGCGGCGGCCGCAACCCCTTCAAGGGCCGGCCCGCGCTGGTGGTCGGGGCCGCGGTCGCGGCGCTCCTGGTCGTCGGCGGGACGGTGTTCGCGGTCACCCGCGGGGACGACGGGGGCGGCAAGAAGCCGGTCGCCGGACCGAGCGACGACGGCAAGGCCACGGCGAGCGACGCCCCGGTCAACCCCGGGGACGGCAGCGGCGACGGCGGCGACGAGGACCAGGACTTCAACGCGGGCCGCAAGGCCGGCGAGGCGAAGGTGCTCTGGTACAAGGAGGCGCCCGACGCCCCCGCCTCCGGCGCCGACGCCCCCGGCATGTGGATCACCGGCAGGACGGCCGTGAAGGCGGCGTACAAGGAGCTCGTCGCGTACGACGTCGGCGACGGCAAGCCGACCTGGGCCGCCGTGACGCTGCCGCAGAAGATCTGCGCGGTCACCCCGCAGAAGACGGCCGACGACAAGGTCGTCGTCGCGTACATGAGCGGCACCAGCGACCGCGCCAAGTGCAACCAGCTCCAGCAGATCGACC
The DNA here is from genome assembly GCF_024539815.1 of Streptomyces hayashii. Taxonomy (GTDB): domain Bacteria; phylum Actinomycetota; class Actinomycetes; order Streptomycetales; family Streptomycetaceae; genus Streptomyces; species Streptomyces hayashii. Next base: position 4,627 of record NZ_JAHHIU010000271.1, on the reverse strand, counting down.
TGAACACCGGTGCCAAGGGCTGGACGGCCGTGGTCGCGGACGGCGCGCTGTTCGACAGCGCGATCAGCGTGGAGCTGTCCCTGGCCGGCAACACCCTGATGGTGGGCCGCTCGCAGTCCGGGACGGCGTACGACGTCCGCACCGGCAAGAAGCTGTACGACAAGCAGAAGTACGGCGACGCGTGCTTCCCGAACGCGTTCGCCGGCGGGGCCCGGCTGATCGCGGTGGCGTCCTGCGACGCGGGCGACCCGACCGAGCACGACGAGATCCAGGAACTGGACCCGGCGACCGGCAAGGTCAAGTGGACGCAGAAGTTCGACAAGGGCTGGACGGTCGGCAAGACGTTCTCCGTCGACCCGCTGGTCGTCTACAGCACCAACGAGGACAAGAAGAACTGGAACATCACGACGTTCCGGCCGAACGGTGCGCTCCGTTCGCAGGTCCACGTCGACATGAGCTTCGCCCCCCAGTGCGAAGGCGGCTTCCTTCAGCGCAATCTGACGGGCTGTGCGGGCGTGGCCGCCGACGCCGACACGCTGTACCTGCCGACCGAGACGAAGAGCGGTCCCAACGAGATCGTGGCGATCGACCTGGCCACCGGCAAGGAGAAGTGGCGCGTCAAGTCGCCCACGGACGAGGCGATGCTGCCGGTGAAGACCGAGGGCGGGCAGCTCGTCGCCTACGTGGAGCCGTCGTACGAGGCGCCGGGCCGCGTGGTGGGCATCCCGACGGCCGGCGCCGCGCACACGCCGAAGACGCTGATGCAGCTGCCCAAGAGCACCGCCGACATCGAGGACAGCTTCTTCTCCCGGGACATCGACTGGGTCGGCGGACGCTTCTACATCTCCACCACCAGGCTGACGGGCAACGACGACACGAAGGAGAAGCTGATGCTCGCCTACGGCAACTAGGGCGACCTGCCGCCATCCGGCCCGCCACCGTCGTCCAGGCCCGTCTTCCCCGGCTTCCCGAGCTTCCCCGGCTCGCGCAGCCTCCCGAGCGTCGTTCCGAGGTACCCACACCATGACCCAGCCGCCGCCCCCGCCGCCGAACCAGCCCCCGCAGCAGCCCTCGCAGCCGCCGCAGGGCGGATTCGGTCCGCCCCCGCCCGCGCAGGACGCCACGCCCCAGGACGCCGTCCGCCAGGACGCGCCGCCCCAGGACGCGCCGCCCCAGGACGCCCCGCCGCAGCCGGCCGCGCCCGACCTGACCAAGGCTCCGCAGCCGGGCTACGGCTACCCTCAGGCCCAGCCGCCGGCCCCGGCCCAGCCCCAGGGACAGCCGTCGCAACCGCCCCAGGCTCCCCAGCCGCCGCAGACGCCTGCGCCGCCCGCGGCGCCGTCCGGGCCCCCGCAGCCCCCGCAGCCCCAGCCGGGCTACGGCTATCCGCAGGCGCCGCCCGCGGCCGCCCCCGGCTACGGCTACCTGGCCCAGCCGGGCGCCCCCGCCCCGGGGCCCGCCGCGTACGGCCAGCCGCAGCCGGGCGCCCCCGCCCCGGGGCCCGCCGCGTACGGCCAGCCGCAGCCGGGCCTCTACGGCCAGCCCGCCACGGCCTACGGCCAGCAGCCGGGTTACGGGTATCCGGGCCAGCCCGCCACGGCGTACGGCCAGCAGCCGGGCTACGGATATCCGGGGCAGCCGACCGTGCCCATGCAGCCGCAGGTCGGCGCGGGGTCCACCGGATCCGGACGGAAGATCAACGCGCAGGTGGCGATCATCGTCTCCGCCGTCGCCGCGATCGCGCTCATCGTGGGCGGCGGCGTCTGGTACGCGAACTCCGGTCACGGCGGCAAGAAGGACGAGGCGAGCTCCGGCGGCGCGAACGGCGGCGGAGGAGACAAGGGCACGGGCGGCGCCGGAGGCGGCGGCACGACGCCGGGCGGCAGCGAGAAGGCGCCGGCCGACCCCGCCGCCAGCGTCCTGTTCAAGGTTCCGATGCCCGTGGTCAAGAAGGACGCCAGCGTCGGCGTCAAGGGCTCCTGGCTGACCGACAAGGCGTACGTGAAGACGGGCGTCAACGAGATCTCCGGATACGACCTGGTCAAGGGCACCAAGCTCTGGACGGTGCCGCTGCCCGGCCCGGTCTGCGAGGCCAGCAAGTTCGCCACCGCCGACCACCGCACGGCGGTCACCTTCCAGGCCAGCGCCGCCAAGACGGCCGGCTGCGACCAGGTCGCGGCGATCGACCTCGTCGCGGGCAAGCAGCTGTGGCGGAAGACCGTCGCGACCGGGGACCGCACCGTCACCTTCGACAACGTGACGGTCAGCGCGAAGACCGTGGCCCTGGGCAGCACTGAGGGCGGCGCGGCCTTCGACATCGACTCCGGCAAGCCGCTGTGGGCGCCGAAGCCCGCCGACACCTGCTACGACGACGGCTACGGCGGCGGTCCCAAGCTGGTGGCCGTGCGCAAGTGCGGCCCCTACGACAACCCCGAGCTGCACATCCAGACCATCGACCCGGTCTCCGGGAAGGTGATCTCCGAGTACAAGCTCGCCTCGGGCATCGAGTACGCGTCCATCGTGTCCACCGACCCGCTGGTCGTGGCGGCCGACGTCGGCGACAGCGCCGGCGACGGCAGCGGCATCTCGGACTTCTTCTCCATCGACAACAAGACCGGCAAGCTGCGCACCCGCATCTCGGTGCCGGGCGACGAGTACGCGGCCGACTGCGAGGGCATCACCCGGGTCGAGGCCTGCATGGGCCTGGCCGTCGGCAACGACCGGATCTACGTCCCGACCGAGGAGCACGACAGCGGCGGCGACCACAGCCGGACGAACGAGATCGTCGCCTTCGACCTGGCCACCGGCAAGCCCACCGGCCAGCGCGCGGACGCCGGCGACGGCTACACGATCTACCCGCTGCGCATGGACGGCGCGAACCTGATCGCCTACAAGCGGCCCCCGTACGACAAGGGCGGACAGGTCGTCAGCATCGACGGCGGCTCCTTCAAGGAGACCAAGCTGCTGGAGAACCCGGCCACGGACGAGGTGCACGACGTGGAGATCGCCATGTCCCCGGAGTACTCCGAGGTCCTCTTCGCCAAGGGGCGCCTGTTCATGTCGGAGGTGTACGCCGACGACGGGGCGATGTCGAGCGGCGACCCGCAGTACCTCGCGGTCGGGTTCGGCACCGCGGGCAGCTGATCATCTTAATTACCGTCACGGCCCCGTCCCTGCTCAGGGACGGGGCCGCGCACTTATCGCGCATGACCATCGAATGCGAGGATTTTCGGCGATCCGGGGCACTTCTCGCCGGTAGGGGGAGCGCGACGTCGAACAAGCGTGTAGCTTCCTCGGGCATGAAGAGGGGGTGCCGGGGGGCGCCCCCTGTTGGTGCGCGTGGATCCGTGTGGGCATCCATGGGGGGACTGGGGGGTTGCTCGTGGGAGTGCGGCTGATGGTGGTCGACGACCACCGACTGCTCGCCGAGGCGCTGGCCTCGGCTCTCAAACTGCGCGGGCACCGGGTGCTCGCCGCGGCGGCCCCGGCCGCGGGCGCGGCGGAGCTGGTGATCACCCGCGCTCCGGAGGTGTGTCTGATGGGCACGGCCGTCCCGGCCGAGCCGGGCATCTTCGACCCGGTGGTGCGCATCAAGCGGGAGCGTCCGCAGGTGGCCGTGCTGGTCCTCGGACCGGTGCCGAGCCCGCGCGGCATCGCGGCGGCCTTCGCGGCCGGCGCCTCCGGCTACGTGCGCCACGACGAGCGCATAGAGGGCGTGGAGCGGGCCATCATGAAGGCGAGGGCGGGCGAGGCGGCGGTGGCTCCGCAGCTGCTGCAAGGCGCGTTCAGCGAGTTGCTCAACCCGGCGGCCCAACCGGACGACGAGGGCCAGCGTCTGCTGCAGATGCTCACCCCGCGCGAGGTCGAGGTCCTGGTCCGGGTCGCGGACGGCGAGGACACCCGGCTGATCGCCGCCGGCATGAACATCGCCCCGTCGACGGCCCGCACCCACGTCCAGCGGGTCCTGATGAAACTCGGCGTGGGCTCCCGCCTGGAGGCGGCGGCCCTGGCCGCCCGCACGGGCCTCCTGGACCGGGCGGGCCCCCTGCCGCACGCGACCCGGCCCACGGAGACGGACCCGGAGCAGCCGGCATGAGAGCACGCGCGGTCGTCCGGCGCGGAGCACGGCTCGGCGCGCTGATCGGGGCATGGCCGGCCGGCATCGGAGGCGTCCTGTGCCTGGTCGCGGCGTTCGTCTTCCTGACCGGCGGCCTGTACGGGACCGCCCGCGCGCTGACGGCCGCCGCGGGACTCGCCGTGCTCGGCGGTCTCACGGTCGGCCTCGCCGTGGGCACGGCCACCGGCGTCGCCCTGGCGCTCGCCCCCCGGCGGCTGCTCGCCCGGCCCGTGCCGAGAGGCCTGCTGGCCGCGTGCACGGCGGGCCTGCCGCTCGCGGCGCTCTCCGTGGTCCTCCTCACGGGCGGCGGCTACACCCTGGCGAGCTACCCGCCGTCGACGCACTTCATCGACGGGGCGGTGATCCTGACGGTCGCCCTGGTCGCGGCGGCCCGCAGCGGCGAGATCGCGGGCTGCGACGCGGAGGGCCGTGCCGCCGGGGGCTGATCAGCGGCCCAGACCGGCGCGTATCCCTGCCAGGAGGTGGGCGAGGGCGGCGGGGGTGGTGGTG
>NZ_JAHHIU010000270.1 GCF_024539815.1 Streptomyces hayashii | reverse complement strand
GAGATGCGGCCGACGCCGCCCGCCCCCGTGCCGGACGCCCCCGCGCCGGCCGTCCCGGCCACGCCGACCGCCTCCGGCTTTCTGGCGGCGCTGCATCCGCCGGTCGTGATCCCGGGCCCGCCGCCGCCATCGCCCTCTGCCCCGGCGCCCGCCTCCGCCGCGGCGGACGCGCCTGACGCGACCGCGGCCGGTTCCCCCCTCCGGGGGTTCCCGCACGGGCCCACCGGACTGGGCACGAGCTCGCTCGCCCTGGCCGGCAGGCCCCGGCCCCGGCTCCCGGATCCGGCGTCGCCGGCGCCCGCTCCGGCCGCGGGGCGAGCCGTCCCCGGTCTCTACCACCATCCCGTCCAGGAGCCCGACCCCGCGCGCGTCGAGGAGGTGAGCCGCCGGATCAAGCGCTGGGCCGAGGACGAGGTCCAGCTCTATCCCGAGGAGTGGGAGGGGCAGTTCGACGGCTTCTCCGTCGGCCGGTACATGGTCGGCTGCCACCCCGACGCCCCGACGGTCGACCACCTGATGCTCGCCACACGGCTCATGGTCGCCGAGAACGCCCTGGACGACTGCTACTGCGAGGACCACGGCGGATCCCCCGTCGGCCTCGGCGGGCGTCTCCTCCTGGCGCACACCGCGCTCGACCACTTCCACACCACCGCGGAGTACACGCCGACGTGGCAGGAGTCCCTCACGGCGGACGCCCCGCGCCGGGCCTACCGCAGCGCGATGGACCACTTCGTCCGCGCGGCCTCGCCCTCCCAGGCCGACCGGTACCGGCACGACATGGCCCGGCTGCATCTGGGATACCTCGCCGAGGCCGCCTGGGCGCAGACCGGTCACGTCCCGGAGGTGTGGGAGTACCTGGCCATGCGCCAGTTCAACAACTTCCGCCCCTGCCCCACGATCACCGACACCGTCGGCGGCTACGAACTGCCCGCCGACCTGCACGCCCGGCCGGAGACGCAACGGGTCATCGCCCTCGCCGGCAACGCGACCACCATCGTCAACGACCTCTACTCGTACACCAAGGAACTCGACAGTCCGGGCCACCACCTGAACCTGCCGGTGGTGATCGCGGAACGCGAGGGGCTCTCCGAGCGCGACGCCTATCTGAAGGCCGTCGAGGTCCACAACGAGCTCCAGCACGCCTTCGAGGCCGCCGCGGCCGACCTCGCGGCGGCCTGCCCCCTGCCTCCCGTGCTGCGTTTCCTCAGGGGCGTGGCCGCCTGGGTCGACGGCAACCACGACTGGCACCGCACCAACACCTACCGCTACAGCCTGCCCGACTTCTGGTAAGGAACGGAATTTTCTGTGACCACTGAGACGACCCCCACCGCCACCGCGAAGATCCCGGCCCCGGCGACGGCCTATCAGGAGGACATCGCCCGCTACTGGAACAACGAGGCGCGGCCGGTCAACCTCCGCCTCGGTGACGTGGACGGCCTCTACCACCACCACTACGGCATCGGCGCTGTGGACCACGCCGCGCTCGGCGACCCGGCCCACAGCGAGTACGAGAAGAAGCTCGTCGCGGAGCTGCACCGGTTGGAGTCGGCGCAGGCCGAGGTGCTCATGGACCACCTGGGCCCGGTCGGTCCCGACGACACTCTCGTCGACGCCGGCTGCGGGCGCGGCGGGTCCATGGTCATGGCCCACCGCCGTTTCGGCTGCCGGGTCGAGGGCGTCACCCTGTCCGCCGCCCAGGCCGACTTCGGCAACAGGCGCGCACGGGAACTGCGGATCGACGACCGTGTCCGCTCCCGCGTGTGCAACATGCTCGACACGCCCTTCGGCAAGGGCGACATCGCGGCGTCGTGGAACAACGAGTCGTCCATGTACGTCGACCTGCACGACCTGTTCGCCGAGCACTCCCGCTTCCTGAGGGTGGGCGGCCGGTACGTGACGATCACCGGCTGCTGGAACCCCCGCTACGGGCAGCCGTCGAAGTGGGTCTCCCAGATCAACGCCCACTTCGAGTGCAACATCCACTCCCGCCGCGAGTATCTGCGGGCCATGGCCGACAACCGGCTCGTGCCGCACACCATCGTCGACCTCACCCCCGACACGCTGCCCTATTGGGAGCTGCGGGCCACGTCCTCGCTGGTCACCGGGATCGAGGAGGCGTTCATCGAGTCCTATCGGGACGGCTCGTTCCAGTACGTCCTGATCGCGGCCGACCGCGTGTGAACGCGGCGTCGGACGGCGCCTAGCTGCCGTCTCTGAGATCGTCCGGCCAGTCGGGCCGGAACTCCAGGTGGTCGTAGGTCACGACGCACCCCTCGCCCATCGGGGACTGCGTCATGAAGCCGACCAGGGCCGCGCCGGTCTCCTTCTCCTCGCCCAGCGTGAACAGCCGGACGAAGGTCCAGCGCCTGCCGTCCCGGGAGGCGTGGAAGGCGAAGGCACGGCCGGTCCGGCTCACCCTGAGCCAGACGGAACTGCCCTCCACGGTGAAGGAGTTGGCGTCGTCGGAGTGCCCCCGGGTGACCACCGTGCAGACGGTGGCCACATCCGGGGAGTACTCCAGACACAGCTTGGCCCAGGCCCGTTCGCCGACCTGCACGTACAACGCACCCGCGTCGAAGGCCCAGTTGAACCCCACGGTGACCCGTGCGATCAGCTGGAAGTCGCCTTCCGGCGCCCCCAGCAGCCGGGGGGCGTCGGCGGCGGGTTCCACCCCGTCGCCGGTGGGCGGCACGAACCGGTCCTGCCGGGCCCCGGCCCACCCGGTGAGCACGCCGTCCTCGTGGGACCAGTGCCCGCCGGGACCATAGGTGCGCAGGGGGAAGGGCAGTTCGGGAAGCGAAACGTCCATGACCCGATTATCGGGGTGCGGCCGCCGGTGCGGGGGCGGTGCGCGCTACCGCTCCAGCCGCCCGTTGAACCTCCGGGGAAGGCCCAGCTCGTTCTCGTCGCGGAGCTCCACCGGCAGCAGCGCGGCGGGGGTGTTCTGGTAGGCGACGGGCCGCAGCCAGCGCTCGATCGCCGTGCCGCCCACCGAGGTGGAGGTCGACGTCGTGGCCGGGTAGGGCCCTCCGTGGTGCTGAGCCGGTGCGACGGCGACGCCCGTGGGCCAGCCGTTCACCAGCACGCGCCCGGCGAGCGGCGTCAGCTCGGCGAGGATCTCTCCGCCGCGTCCCTCGCCGGCGGCCTCGCCCTCGGACAGCTGGACGGTCGCCGTGAGGTTGCCCGGCAGCCGCGACAGCACGGACCTGACCTCGGCCTCGTCCTCGTAGCGGGCGACGACGGTGACCGGGCCGAAGCACTCCTCCAGGAGCAGGTCGTGCTCGCCCTCGGCGGCGAGCCGGGCCGCGGGCACGGTCAGGAAGCCCGCGCTGACGGTGTGCTCCCCGCCCGCGCCGGGCGTCACCGGCGACTCCACGTCGGGCAGCTCGGCGCGCTCGCGCACCCCGGCGATGAAGTTGTCCCGCATCCGGTGGTCGAGCAGCACGCCCGCGTCGGTGTCGCTCACCGCGTCGGTCAGCGACTTGACCAGTCCGTCGCCTGCCGCGCCGGAAGGCACCAGCACCAGGCCGGGCTTGACGCAGAACTGGCCGACGCCCAGCGTCATCGACCCGGCGAGGCCGGTCCCGATGGCCTCGGCGCGCTCGGCGGCGGCCGCCTCGGTCACCACGACGGGGTTCAGCGAGCCCAGCTCACCGTGGAAGGGGATCGGCGTCGGCCGGGCCGCCGCCGCGTCGAACAGGGCCCGACCGCCGCGGATCGAGCCGGTGAAACCGGCGGCGGCGACCAGCGGGTGCTTGATCAGCTCGACGCCGGCCTCGAAGCCGTGGACCAGACCCAGGACGTCCCTGGGGATGCCGTGCTCGGCGGCGGCGTCGCGCACCACCTTGGCGACCAGCTCGGACAGGCCCGGGTGGTCGGGGTGGGACTTGACGACGACCGGGTCGCCGGCCGCCAGCGCGCTCGCGGTGTCGCCGCCCGCGACCGAGAACGCGAAGGGGAAGTTCGACGCCGAGTACACGGCCACCACACCGAGCGGCACCTTGTAGCGGCGCAGGTCGGGGATGGGCGGGGTGGCGGTGTCGTCGGGGTGGTTGACGACGATGTCGAGGAAGGCGCCCTCGTCGACGATGTCGGCGAACGCGCGCAGCTGGTAGCAGGTGCGGGCCAGCTCGCCGTTCAGGCGGACCGGGCCGAGCGCGGTCTCCGCGTCGGCCACCTCGACGAGCGTCTCCCTGGCGGCCTGCAGCCGGTCGGCGGCGGAGCGCAGGAAGGCGGCGCGGACGGTACGGTCCGCGAGAGAGCCGCGCGCCTCATGGGCCGCGCGGACGACGGCGTCGACCTCCTGGGCCGTGGCCTCCACCGCAACCTGTTCACGCTGCTTCCCGGTTCGGGGGTCGACACTCCAGACTGGTGCTGCTGCCACCGCGGGTCCCTCCACGTTTGGTACTGGCTCATTCACCAGGGTCGTTCGATATACTGAACACTGTCTCTGATGATGAATATGCTGTCGGAGCGTATTTCCCGTCGAACGAAGGGGTCAAGGGCGATGTCGGCTGGCGAGACGGGGGGCGGAGCGCAGGTCAAGTCCGCGGTGCGGACGGTTGAGCTGCTGGAATACTTCGCCGGCCGCCCAGGAATGCACTCCCTCGCATCGGTCCAGGAGGCCGTCGGATACCCCAAGTCGAGTCTCTACATGTTGCTGCGCACCCTGGTGGAACTGGGGTGGGTGGAGACGGACGCCACGGGCACGCGGTACGGCATCGGGGTGCGGGCGCTGCTCGTCGGCACCTCGTACATCGACGGCGACGAAGTCGTGGCGGCTGCCCGGCCGACCCTGGACCGGCTCTCGGACGACACCACCGAGACCATCCACCTGGCCCGACTCGACGGCACCAACGTCGTCTACCTCGCCACCCGCCAGTCGCAGCACTACCTGCGCCCCTTCACCCGGGTCGGGCGCCGGCTGCCCGCGCACTCCACCTCGCTCGGCAAGGCGCTGCTGAGCACCTACTCCGACGAGCAGGTCCGCAAGATGCTTCCGGAGTCGCTGCCCGCGCTGACGGAGCACACCATCACGGACCGCGAGAAGCTCATCGAGGAGCTGCACCAGATCCGCGAGCAGGGCTTCTCGGTGGACCGCGAGGAGAACACGCTGGGCCTGCGCTGCTTCGGCGTGGCGATCCCCTACCGCACGCCGGCCAGGGACGCGATCAGCTGCTCGGTGCCGGTGGCCAGGCTCACACCCGCGCACGAGCAGCTGGTGAAGGACGCGCTGTTCGACGCGCGTGACCGGCTCACGCTGGCGACCCGGCGGCTGTGAGGCGGGGGGCGCGGAAGGGGACGTAGGGTTCGGGGCATGCCGATCGCCCTGCGCCGGGTCCACGACAGCGATCTGCCGGTGTTCTTCCGGCAGATGAACGACCCCGAGTCCCTCGACATGGCCGCGTTCACCCCGAAGGACCCGGCCGACCGGGACGCCTTCGACGCCCACTGGCAGAGGATCCGCGCCTCGTCCGACGTGCTGCGCACGATCCTGGCCGACGGGGACGTGGTCGGCAGCGCGGCGGTCTACGGGCTGCCGGGCGAGCGTGAGGTGACGTACTGGGTGGACCGGGCGTACTGGGGCCGGGGCATCGCCACGGAGGCGTTGTCGGCCCTGCTGTCCGAGGTCCGGGAGCGTCCGCTGTTCGCGCGGGCTGCGGCCGACAACGCCGGTTCGCTGCGCGTCCTGGAGAAGTGCGGTTTCCGGCCCACCGCCCGGGCCGCCGGCTTCTCGAACGCGCGCGGCCGGGAGACCGAGGAGATCGTGCTGCGGCTGGAGTCCTGAGCCGCTCTCGGATGAACGCACGATGAGAAAACCGGACGGACGGGAACGATCGGTCCGGTCCCGCTCGTCTTCTCATCGCAATGAACAAGACGATCAGGCGCGCCTCGGTCTTCGCGCTGCTGCTGGTGTTCGCCCTGCTGCTCCGGGCGACCTGGGTGCAGTTCTACGAAGGCCGGGCGCTCGCGGACGACAAGAGCAACCGGCGCAACGCGATCGAGACGTACGCGGAGCCGCTCGGGAACATCATCGTGGCCGGAAAGGCGATCACGGGGTCGGCCGCCACCTCGGGCGGCGACCTCCGGTACAAGCGCACGTACACGGACGGGCCGCTGTACGCGGCGGTGACCGGTTACGCCTCGCAGGCGTATGCGCCGACCCAGCTGGAAGGGATCTACGCCGACCTCCTCAACGGCACGGACCCCCGTCTGAAGACCGTGCTGGACACGGTCACGAACAAGCGGGCCGACCCGGGTGACGTGATCACGACCATCGACCCCCGGGTGCAGAAGGCGGGGTACGACGCCCTCGGCCACAAGAAGGGCGCGGCCGTCGCGATCGACCCGAAGACCGGACAGATCCTCGCGGTCGTGTCGACGCCGTCGTACGACCCCACGTCGCTGACCGACGCCAACACCGCCGGCGCTGCCTGGAAGAAGCTGACCACGGACTCCGACAAGCCCCTCGTCAACCGGGCGCTGCGGCAGCCGCTGGCTCCGGGCTCGACGTTCAAGCTGGTGGTGGCGGCGGCCGCGTTGGAGGACGGCCTGTACAAGTCGGTCGACGCGCCGACCGACAGCGTGAACCCCTACACGCTGCCGGGCACCCGGACACCCCTGAAGAACGAGAACGCCTCCGCGCCCTGCGAGAACGCCACGATCCGGGTGGCGCTCCAGTACTCCTGCAACAACGTGTTCGGTCACATGGCGGTCCAGCTCGGGCAGGACAAGCTCAAGGCGATGGCCGACCGGTTCGGCTTCGACGACGACAAGCTGGACGTGCCGGTGCGGGCGTACACGAGCGTGTACCCGTCCGGCATGGACGAGTCGTCCACGGCGCTGACCGGCATCGGCCAGTTCGACGTGACGGCGACCCCGCTGCAGATGGCCATGGTGTCGGCCGCGATCGCCAACGGCGGCAAGCTGGTCTCGCCGCACATGGTCTCGCAGATCACCGACGGCGGCGGGACCGCGCTGAAGGACTACGACGACGACGCGTCGAGCACGCAGATCCTCAGCTCCTCCACCGCGAAGCAACTTCAGTCGGCGATGCAGACGGTGGTCGAGAAGGGCACGGGCACCAACGCGCTCATCGACGGCGTCACCGTCGGCGGCAAGACGGGCACGGCGCAGAACGGCGAGAACAACAGCAAGGCCCCCTACGCCTGGTTCACGTCGTACGGCACATCCGACTCCTCGGGCGAGCAGGTCGCCGTGGCGGTCGTGGTCGAGCAGTCCGACGCGGCGCGTTCCGAGGTCAGCGGCAACGGGCTGGCCGCCCCCGTCGCGAAGGCGATGATGGAGGCGGCACTGAAGAAGTAGCCCGTCGGGCAGGTCACTTCACTCCGAGGACCTGCTCGATCGGGTCGATCGCGAAGTACACCAGGAACAGCGCCGAGGCCCCCCACAGCAGCCAGTGGACGTCCTTCGCCCTGCCGAGCACCGCCTTGATGACGACGTAGGCGACGAAGCCCGCGCCGATGCCGTTGGTGATCGAGTACGTGAAGGGCATCACCGCGATGGTCAGAAAGGCCGGGACGGCGACCTCGTACCGCTCCCAGTCGATGCCCTTGACCTGGGTCATCATCAGGAAGCCGACGGCGACGAGGGCCGGGGCGGCCGCCTGGAGCGGGACGATGGTCAGCACCGGCGTGAGGAACAGGGCGAGAGCGAACAGGGCGCCGGTGACCAGGTTGGAGAACCCGGTGCGCGCGCCCTCGCCGACACCGGCCGCCGACTCGATGTAGGAGGTGGCGGAGGACGCCGAGGCCGCTCCGCCCGCGACCGCCGCCGCGCCGTCGATGAGCAGGACCCGGCCGAGACGGGGCACGTCCCCCTTCTCGTCCAGCAGGCCGGCCTCGGCGCTGATGCCGACCACGGTGCCCATGGTGTCGAAGAAGTCCGACAGGATCAGGGTGAAGATCAGCAGGACGACCGTGACGACTCCGGTCTCGCCGAAGGCGCCGAACAGGCTGAAGTGACCGATCAGCCCGAAGTCGGGTGCGTCGACGATCCTGTCGGGCCACGACGGCGTGGTCAGGCCCCAGGATCCGACGTCGGCGAGCGCGTCGATGACGACCGCGAGGACCGTCATGGTGACGATGCTGATCAGGATCGCGCCCTTGACCCTGCGGGCGAGCAGCCCGACGGTCAGCAGCACTCCGAGGCAGAAGACCAGGACCGGCCAGCCGCCGAGCGTGCCGGTCGCGCCGAGCTGCACGGGGACGGTCGTGTGCGCGGCGTCGGGGATCCGGCTGACGAACCCGGCGTCGACGAAGCCGATGAAGGCGATGAACAGACCGATGCCGACGCTGATCGCCTGCTTCAGCGACTGCGGGATGGCGTGCATGACGGCCTCGCGCAGCCCGGTCACCACCAGGACGCAGATCAGCAGGCCTTCCAGCACGATGAGGCCCATCGCGTCGTCCCAGCTCATCAGCGGGGCGATCTGGAAGGCGACCACCGCGTTGAGGCCGAGTCCGGCGGCGAGCGCGAGGGGCAGATTGCCGCCGACGCCCATGACGATCGTCATCACGGCGGCCACCAGGGCGGTGGCGGTGGTGAGTTGGACGGAGTCGAGCCGGTGCCCGAACTTGTCCTCGGCGCTGCCCAGGACGAGGGGGTTCAGGACAAGGATGTAGGCCATGGTGAAGAACGTGGCGAAGCCGCCGCGTATCTCCCGGCCGACGGTCGATCCCCGCTCGGAGATCTTGAAGTACCGGTCGAGGCTGCTCGCGGCGGGTGGCGCGACACCCGGTCTGCCGGCCGTCTTCTTCGTCTCGGACATGGCTGGTGCTCCCTCGGGGCCTGATGATCGGTGCGCGGATGCTGGCTGGATTGTTCCCTCGTTGAACCGGTCTCAGGTTTTCGCCGTGTTACGGAATCGGGCTCCGAGGACGTTCGAGCTGTCACATCATGTTCGAACCCCCGTACCAAAGCAGGCCGTAGACCACTGCTACGCTTCCCGATCTCGCCCCGGCCACCTCCTCGGGGCATCCCCATGTCATTCACATGACGCGCACAGGCACACCGAGAAGAGGTCACCCGTGGGCACAGTCGTCGACGACGCCGCCTCCGTGGAGTTCCATGCCTTCTTCGACCGCCACTACGCCGAACTGTCGCGCCTCGCCCATCTCCTGACCGGTGAGGCCGACGCCGCCGACGACCTGGCGGCGGACGCGCTGCTCGCGCTGTGGAACCGCTGGGACCGGGTGCGGACGGCCGACCACCCGGTGGCCTACGCCCGCGGCGTCGTCGCCAACCTCGCCCGCACCCGAATCCGCAGCGCCGTGCGCGAGCGCCGCAGGATCGCGCTGTTCTGGTCGCAGCGCGAGGAGAAGACGGAGAACCCGGACGTCGCCGGCGTGGTGGACGTCCGGTCGGCGCTGCGTAGACTCCCGTTCCGCAAGCGGGCCTGTGTGGTCCTGCGGCACGCCTTCGACCTCTCGGAGAAGGACACGGCTCTCGCCCTCGGGGTCTCGGTCGGTACGGTGAAGAGCCAGACCTCGAAGGGGATGGCCGAGCTGCAGAAGCTGCTCGGCGCCAAGGGCGCTCCGTTCAAGGTGCCCGCCATGGTGCGCACGGGTGAGGCCTCGGCCTCGGGAAGGGACCGATGACGATGCAGCGGGACGTGCACGACGAGCTGCGCGCCCGGCTGCACGGAGCGGCCGAGGCGCACGAGCCCGACCGGGCGCGCATCCTGGCCCGGGTCGAGCGCGGCATGGCGGGACAGGGACAGGGACAGGGGCAGCGGCGGTCCGTCCACCGGGCGACCCGGCCGCCCCTGTGGGGCTGGACCCGGATCGTGGGGGCCGCGGCCGCGGTCGCCGGCATGCTCGCGATCGGCGGTTACGCGGTGGCGTCCGCCGTGAAGGGCGACGCTCCGGCGCAGCAGACGGTCTCCGTCCCCTCGCCGCCGGTCGAGTCGCCGGCGGCCACGAGCCGTCCGCCCGCCTCGCCCGGGGCCACGTCGGGTTCCGGGGGCGGCGCGCACCACCCGGCGAGGCCCAGCGCCCGGCCGTCGACGAGCGCCGGAGCGACGCCCTCCGCGGCCGCGGCCACTGTGCTGCCGGCGATCGACGACGACCAGGACGGCCCGCTGTGGTCGGACGGCTCGGTCGACCCGCACAGCAACGACTTCTGGGCGCAGAGCAACGTCACGCTCAAGACGTCCGAGCGGCTCACGCGCCTCACGGTGCAGTTGAAGGTGGCGCAGACCGGCGGGGTCTCCTCGGCGGGAGCCTGGCGTTCGCTGCCCGAGGACGACTTCACGTTCACGACGGTCGAGCGGGACGGCTTCCTGGTCTACACCTGGGTGCTCAAGGCGGGCCGGACCGTTCCCGAGGGCGAGTGGGTGTTCGCCGGGCAGTACAACCACGGCCGCGGCGGCCGGGACGCGAAGAACGACGCCTACGCGGTCGTGGGTCGCGCGGACGGCGGGCAGCACTCCGTGGGCGGTGACTTCGCCGCCCACGACGACGACGGCGGCTGAGCGAGCCGTGCGGGGGACCGTCCGGTCCCCCGCACGCCGTTTCAGCTGACGAAGTAGGTCGGGTTCGGCAGCTTGTACCTGCGGTCGGCGTAGCCGCCGTCGAGGTCGGAGTACTGGTCGCCGAAGTTGGCGATGATGTCGTACCCGAGGTCGTCCTCGATGTGCTTGCGGGTGCCGGACTTGTACTGGACGGTCGTGCAGGTCCAGGCGCCCGGGGTGGCGCAGGCGCTGAGATAGGACGGCGGCGCGGCCGCGTTCTTGAGGAACACATGGCCGGCGTCGAGGTTGACGTCGGCGCCGACCTTCTTCAGGTTCTCGACGGCGGCGGAGCGCTGCGCCTCGCCGAGGCCCGAGTTGTAGAAGACCTCGACGCCCTTCTTCTGCGCGTACCGCACGAGGTCGGGGCTGCCGAACACGGCCGGACGGTCCGCCTTGTTCACGTACGCCGCCCAACTGGCGGAGTTGTAGGTGTAGTTGTACCGCTTCTCGTAGTCGAGGCTGAGCAGCAGCGTGTCGTCGATGTCGAAGACGACCGCGGGCCGCCGGTGCTTTCTGACCGCCTTGTGGGCGGCCTCGTCGATGTACTTCCTCGCGGCCTTGTCGATGCGCGCGAGGTCCTGGGCGTACGGGCTGGACGGCGACGCCTGGTACACGCCGTTCGCGTCCGGCGCGGTGCCGTAGTAGGTGTCGATGTCCTTCACCAACAGCCCGATGTTGTAGGGCTCGTGGGTGGAGTCGGCCGTGGACTGGCCGGCCGTCGCCGCGCCGGCGCCGTACAGGGCGGCGCCGACGACGGCACAGGCTGCGGCTACGGCCGCGATGCGCAGTGGCTTATGCATGACAGAGGTTTCTACGCGCGTCACCCCCGTCGGCGCGAGACCCGTCGGGCAAAAAACGGGTCAAGCGCCCCGGCCGAGTCAGTTCATGGTGGCCCCGATGGTCGTCGACCCGGTGGTCAGGAACGTCGTCGCCGGCAGAGCCCCGCCTGCGCCGCGGGCGTTGTAGGCGCTGCTCGCGTTCGTCGACCTGAAGGCGGGCGTCGAGACGCCGGAGTCCCAGTTGTTGCCGGACGAGGTGACCTTCGATCCCTTGCTGACGGAGCCGCCGCCGTTGCTCACGGCGAGGTTCTTGCCGAGCTTCGCGGAACTGGTGGCGAAGTAGTAGCCCCACTTGCTGTTGGCGTAGGCCGTGGTGCGGTTGAGGGCCAGGGCGCCGGTGTTGGAGTTCTCCGTGAAGCCGTTCCCCGCGTTGCCCCAGGCGGCCGAGTTGTTGACGACGTGTGCGACGACCTCGCCGTCGCCGCCCAGTTTGTAGCCGTTGCCGTCCCCCGCGAAGGCCGCGTCGGACCACCGGTTGACGCCGTTGCCGAAGGACCATGTGTGCTCGACGGTCACGGGCGAGGAGAAGGACCAGAAGTCGATCCCGTCGTCCGCGTTGTCGTAAAGGCGGGCGCCGGTGATGAGGTTGCCGGTGCCGGAGCCGAACTTCACGGCGATCCCGTCGGCGTTCTCGCCGTGGTTCGCGGCGTCGTAGTTGCCGTAGGAGTCGATGTTCCTGACGGTGTTGTTCACCGTGCCGTCCCCGGTGAGGGTGAAGCCGGAGTCGCCGCCGTCGATGGTCTTGATGTTGTTCCAGTTGGTGCCCGTGCAGGACTGGCAGACCACCGCGCTGTCCGGCGAGTTCTGGAACGTGATGCCGGAGACGTTCCAGTAGTCCGCGGTCAGCTTGAAGATCCAGGACCCGGCGGGCAGCGACGAGCCGTCGATCTTCACGGTCTCCGAGCCGTACGCGGTGAGGGTGACGGGCGCGGAGGCGGTGCCGTTGGCCGTGGACTGGAGGGTGGCCGTCGGGTAGTAGGTGCCGCCGCGGACCTGGATGACGGTGCCGGCGGTGGCGTTCTTGACGGCATTGGACAGGGCGGTGGAGTTGCTGACCACCACCGTGGCGGCCTGCGCCGGGGTGGGCAGGGCGACGGCGAGTCCGGCGCTCAGGGACAGGGCCGAGAGGGCCGTGAGAGCGGTACGACGGGACATGGAGTGGGGTCCTTTCGTCGTTCGGGGGCGTGGGGAGGGG
>NZ_JAHHIU010000269.1 GCF_024539815.1 Streptomyces hayashii | reverse complement strand
CAGGCGGGGGCCTCGGTCGCGGGGCTCGCAGCCGGGGCGGGCGGTGAGCACGGCCTCACGCGCAACCACCGTCCCTGTTCACGCGTCGCACCTACACATGGAACGCGAATGGATCTTCTCCCTCATCCCGCTGCTGATCGGCGCGGGTTTCCTCGCCTTCGGCGTGCACGGACTGCGCCGTGCCGAGGCGCTGCGTCTCACAGGGGTGGCCGCCAGGGGACGGATCGTCCGCCATCAAGTCAGCCGCAACGACGACGGAGCCAGGTTCCACCACCCGGTCGCGGCCTGGACGACTCAGGACGGCACCGCGTGCGAGTACCCGTCGAGGCTCGGACGCACGTCCATCGACGGCCGCTTTCGCGTGGGCGCCTCGGTGCTGGTGCGCTACGACTCGGCCAACCCCCGCCGGTTCGAGGTCCAGGGCTGGGACACGACGACCGTCGACCGGGTGTTCGTCGTCTTGGGATCGCTGCTCACGGGGGCCACGTAGCTGGCGCTCCTCATCCGGCTGCTCTTCTGGCTGCTCACCCGGTGAGCGTCACCGCCGACCGATGGATATTCCCATTTGTGCGTTTGATCCATGATCGCCCTATGCTGTTGTACGGGAGACCTTGAGCAGTCGACGTGCCGGCTCCGCGCCGGCGGGAAGCGGGCTTCCATGGCTGAGCGATTCAAAAGGTCCGGATTGGTCGGCGAACTGTCGGCCGAATTCGCCGGCACCATGATTCTCATCCTCTTCGGCTGTGGCGTGGTGGCCCAGGTGGTCGCCGGTGGAGCGCTCACGACGCCGCCGGGAGGACTGGGAAACCACGACAGCATCGCCTGGGCCTGGGGCTTGGGCGTCACCCTGGGCGTCTACGTCGCCGCGCGACTGAGCGGCGCCCACCTCAATCCGGCGGTGACGGTCGCCCTGGCCGCGTTCAAGGGCTTCCCCTGGAGCAAGGTCGCCCCCTATGCGCTGGCCCAGACCGCCGGCGCCTTCGTGGCGGCCCTCATCGTGCGGTGGAACTACACCGAGGCACTGGCGAAGGTCGACCCCGGCCACACCATCAAGACGCAGTTCGTCTTCTCCACGCTCCCCGCCAACGGCAATCCCAACCTGCCGGTCCACGAGTGGGGCGCCTTCCGCGACCAGGTCATCGGCACCGCGATCCTGCTGCTGCTCATCCTGGCCGTCACGGACCTGCTCAACAACCCGCCGGGCGCCAACCTGGCCCCGTTCATCGTCGGTCTGATCGTCGTGGCCATCGGCATGGCGTGGGGAACCAACGCCGGCTATGCGATCAACCCGGCGCGTGACTTCGGGCCCCGGCTGGCCAGCTTCTTCACGGGCTACGGCGGAGCATGGCGAGATCAGTACGGGAACTTCTACTTCTGGGTGCCGATCGTCGGTCCCCTGGTCGGCGGCCTGCTCGGCGCCGGACTCTACAAGGCCTTCATCGGCCGGTTCCTGCCGACGGCGGAGCCGGAGCCTCCCGGCCGTGTCCCGTCCCCCGAGGAATGACCCCCAGAGCAGAGGCGGCAATCCATGGCTGACTTCGTGGGCGCGGTGGACCAAGGCACCACCAGCACCCGATTCATGATCTTCGACCACGCCGGCAACGAGGTGGCGAAGCACCAGCTGGAGCACGCCCAGATCCTTCCGCGCTCGGGATGGGTCGAGCACGATCCGGTGGAGATCTGGGAGCGCACCAACTCGGTGATGCAGAACGCGCTGCGGCACGGCAACCTCGCCCCCGAGGACCTGGCCGCGATCGGCATCACCAACCAGCGGGAGACCACCGTGGTGTGGGATCCGCGCAACGGACGTCCCTATTACAACGCCATCGTGTGGCAGGACACCCGCACCGACTCCATCGCGGCCGCCCTGGAACGCTCGGGCAAGGGCGAGGTCATCCGCCGCAAGGCGGGACTGCCGCCGGCGACCTACTTCTCCGGCGGCAAGATCCAGTGGATCCTGGAGAACGTCGAGGGAGTCCGCGAGGCGGCCGAACAGGGCCACGCCCTCTTCGGCAACACCGACGCCTGGGTCCTGTGGAACCTGACCGGCGGCCCCGACGGCGGTGTCCACGCCACCGACGTGACCAACGCCAGCCGCACCATGCTCATGGACCTGGAGACCCTCGACTGGGACGACGAGCTGCTGGGCTTCTTCGACATCCCCCGGCAGATGCTGCCCACCATCAACCCGTCCTCCCACCGCGAGGCGTTCGGGGTGACCCGCACCTCCCGGCCGCTGCGCGCCGCCATCCCCATCACCGGGGTGCTCGGCGACCAGCAGGCGGCCACGGTCGGACAGGTCTGCTACGCGCCGGGAGAGGCCAAGAACACCTACGGCACGGGCAACTTCCTGGTCCTGAACACGGGGACGGAACTGGTTCGTTCGCAGCACGGGCTGCTCACCACCGTGGCGTACCAGTTCGGCGACAGCCCGGCGATCTACGCGCTGGAGGGCTCCATCGCCGTCACCGGGTCCGCGGTGCAGTGGCTGCGCGACCAGATGAAGATCATCAACGACGCGGCGGAGAGCGAGACGCTGGCGCGCACCGTCGAGGACAACGGCGGGATGTACTTCGTGCCCGCCTTCTCGGGCCTGTTCGCACCGTACTGGCGCTCCGACGCCCGCGGCGCGATCGTCGGCCTGGCCCGGTACAACGACAACGGTCACCTGGCCCGGGCGACCCTGGAATCCATCTGCTACCAGAGCCGCGACGTGGTCGAGGCCATGGAGCAGGACTCCGGAGTCCACCTCGACGTCCTCAAGGTCGACGGCGGCGTCACGGCGAACGACCTGTGCATGCAGATCCAGGCCGACGTCCTCGGCGTACCGGTCAGCCGTCCGGTGGTGGCCGAGACGACCGCGCTCGGCGCCGCCTACGCGGCCGGTCTGGCCACCGGTTTCTGGAGTGACGCCGACGAACTGCGCACCCACTGGCAGGAGTCGAAGCGCTGGGAGCCCCAGTGGTCCGAAGACCAGCGCGCGGAAGGATACGCGGGCTGGAAGAAGGCGGTGGAGCGCACGCTCGACTGGGCCAAGGTCGAGTAGCCGACCACGGCAGGCGCCGCCCGTGAGCTTCGGGCGGCGCCTGCCCGCGTCGTGAGCGCCGGCCCACGGTCGGGGTCGTTCCCCGCCTCGGCGCTGCGCCGGCTCAGGTCCTGCGCCAGAGGCGCAGCGCCCGGCGTTCCCCTGCCGTCATCGCGCCCCAGATGCCGTCGTACTCACCGCTGCGCAACGCCCAGTCGCCGCAGGGCGTCACGACAGGGCACCGGTTGCAGACGGCCCGGGCCTGCTCGATCTGCAGTCGCGACGGGCCGTCCTCGCCGATCGGAAAGAAGAGCTCGGGATCCTCGAAGCGGCATGCTGCCAGTTCACGCCAGTTCACGCGCTGCCTCCCCGGGAGTCCTCCGCATGATCGACGTCGCCGGCTGCGGGTGCGGGAAGAAGCGACCGGCAGAGCGAAAAAGACATCACCACAACCTCCGCGTGGGACTTCGGCCACCCGCTCGGGCAGCCCGTCGGAGCGGCGCTCGATCGCACCGCATCACCCGGCAGAGGTAGGTAGAAATATAGGACTATTTTCGCGTTCGGTACAGATCCCGGATCGGGAGAAACGCTGGTTCGTTCCCAGGCCGGGGGCCCGGCGTCACGCCCCCGGGCGCAGTCCGGGCCAGGGCTGCCCGAGCGGTCGGTGCCGGTGACCTCGGCCCCTGCATGAAGATCAGAAGGCATATGCTTTCGCACATGGTTGAGCACCGAATGATCGACGTGAACGGGATCCGGCTGCACATCGCGGAGGAGGGCGAAGGCCCCCTGGTCGTCCTTCTGCACGGCTTCCCCGAGTCGTGGCATTCCTGGCAGCACCAGTTCGGCCCGCTGGCCGCGGCCGGCTTCCGGGTGGTCGCGCCCGACCAGCGCGGGTACGGCCGCAGCGATCACCCCGACGACGTGAGCGCGTACAGCATCCTCCACCTGGTCGGCGACGTCGTCGGGCTGATCCACGCGCTCGGCGAGGAGAAGGCGTACGTCGTCGGTCACGACTGGGGCGCGCCCGTGGCCTGGCACACCGCGCTGCTTCGGCCGGACGTGGTGCTGGGAGTGGCCGGGCTCAGCGTGCCGCCGCCGTTCCGGGGAACGGAACCCCCGCTCGCCGTCATGGACCGGATGTTCGGCGGCCGGTTCTACTGGAACTGGTTCAACCGGCCGGGCGTTGCGGATGCGGAGTTCGCAAAGGACCCGCGCACGACCCTGCGGAAGTTCTTCTACATGGCCTCCGGCGACGCCCCGGCCGCAGCCGAGGGGAAGCAGCCCCTGGTCGAGCACGGACGGGGGTGGCTGGAGACGATGACCGACCCCGAGGTCCTGCCGGACTGGTTCACCGAGGCCGACCTGGACGTCCTCACCGACAGTTTCTCGCGCGGCTTCACCGGCGCGCTCAACTGGTACCGCAACATCGACCGGAACTGGGAGCTGACGGCGGCCTGGCACCAGGCGGTCGTGAGCGTGCCCGCGCTGTACGTGTACGGGGACCGCGACCTGGTGCCGGCGTTCCCGGGCACTCCCGAACTCATCGCGTCGCTCCCGGACTTGATGCCGAACCTGCGGCGCGAGCCGATCAGGCTGGAGGGGTGCGGGCACTGGACGCAGCAGGAGCGTCCGGCCGAGGTGAACGCGGCGCTCGTGGACTTCCTCACCGA
Organism: Streptomyces hayashii; assembly: GCF_024539815.1. Taxonomy (GTDB): domain Bacteria; phylum Actinomycetota; class Actinomycetes; order Streptomycetales; family Streptomycetaceae; genus Streptomyces; species Streptomyces hayashii. Next base: position 7,975 of record NZ_JAHHIU010000269.1, on the reverse strand, counting down.
GCTCCGGGGCTGAGCGCCCGTCCGTCGCCGTCGCCGTCGTCGTCGGCAATCGGTCGCGACGACGATGGGCGACGGCGAACAGGCTGATCAGTCGCGGGAGTTGCCGAACAGCAGACGGTAGGCGACGAGCAGGACGAGGGCGCCGCCGACGGCCGCGCCCCAGGTGTAGAGGTCGAAGAAGTGCTTCTCCACCGGGCGGTCCAGGAACCGGGCGGAGATCCAGCCGCCCACGAAGGCGCCGGCGATGCCGATGAGGGTGGTGCCGATGAAACCGCCCGGGTCGCGCCCGGGAAGCAGGATCTTGGCGATGGCCCCGGCGAGCAGGCCGAGGATGATCCAGCCGATGATTCCCACGTCGTACGTCCTCCAGAGGTGTCGGGTGTGTCGGTTGCCCGGTTGCGCAACTTTAGTCGGCGCAGGTGGAGACGCGGTGCGGGGCCCGGGCGGTTGCGGTGCGGAGCCGAGGAATCCGGATCGCACCTAAACTGGGGCGGCGCGCGTGCGGTGGCGGCGACGGGACGGGAGAGGGCTGTGGCGGCGGACATCGGTGGCTTCGAGGATCCTCCGGCCGAGGTGCTGGAAGAGGCTGCCGCCTCTTTCGGGCTGCTGGCGTCGTCCGCTCGACTGCACATCATGTGGGCGCTGTCCCAGGGCGAGAGCGACGTCACCCACCTCGCGGACCGGGTGGGCGGGGCGCTGCCCGCCGTGAGCCAGCACCTGGCGAAACTGAAGCTGGCCGGGCTGGTCCGCGCACGGCGGGACGGGCGACGCCAGATCTACTTCGTGGACGACCCCGACGTGGTGACCGTGGTGCGGCTGATGGTCGGGCAGCTGGCGGCCCGTGCGCGGAAGGCCCCCGTGCGCAGTCTGCGCAGGGCCGGTGCCTGAGACCGTCGCCGCCCCGCAGCCCGATGCCGGGGGGAGTTCCGCGGCCCCGGGCGCGTGGCCGGTGGGCGCCGCTGCTCGCGCGCCCGGTGCGGCGACCGTCCTGGAGACCCTGCGGCGGTTGGACAGCGGGCCCCGCGGGCTGACCGAGGAGCAGGCCGAAGCGCGACAGGCCCGGTTCGGGGCGAACGTCCTGCCGGCGTACCGCGAGACGTCATGGCCGCACGTGTTCCTGCGCAGCCTGCGTGATCCGTTCACCGGCGTGCTGCTGTGTCTCGGCCTGGTGTCGGCGGCCGTCGCCTCCTGGGGAACGGCCTGCGTCATCCTCCTGCTGGTCGTGGTGAGCTGCGCACTGCGGGCGTCGGGGGAGCACCGGGCCGACCGGTCCACGGCCGCGCTGCGCGGTCTGCTCGCCGCGACGGCCACCGTGCTGCGGCGGTCCGGGGAGGACGACGCCCCGCACGCCAGGGAGCTCCCGGTGGGCGAACTCGTGCCCGGCGACGTGATCCGTCTGGGCCCGGGCGACCTGGTCCCGGCCGACGTACGGCTGTTGCGCTCCCACGGCCTGACCGTGCACCAGGCCGCGCTCACCGGCGAGTCCTCCCCGGCGCCGAAGGACGCCGCGGACGCCGTGGGCGCCGGGGACACCGCGGGCGCGGTGTGCTCCGGCGCCGAGGCGATCGGCGCCGACGGCACCGGCGCGGACAGCGGCTCGGGCCACAGCCGCCGAGCCCACGGCGTCGGCGCGCACGGCATCACGGCGCGCGGCGTCGGGTTCGACAGTCCGCAACTGTGCTTCCAGGGCAGCGCCGTCGCCTCCGGAAGCGCCTCCGCGGTCGTCGTGGCGACCGCGGGGCGGACCCGGCTCGCCGCCGCCCACGGCGGCCGGGGCCCCGCGGCGGCCCGGCGCGGCGCGAGCGCCTTCGACCGGTCCGTGCACGGGATCTCCTGGATCCTCATCCGGTTCATGCTGCTGACGCCGCCGCTCGTCCTCATGGCCAACGCCGCCCTGCGCGACCGCGGCCTGGAGACGCTGCCCTTCGCCGTCGCGGTGGCGGTGGGCATGACCCCGGAGATGCTCCCGGTCATCGTCACCGCGTGTCTGGCGCGCGGAGCCGCCCTGCTGGCCCGAGGCCACCGGGTGATCGTCAAGCGGCTGCCCGCCCTGCACGACCTCGGCGCCATGGACGTGCTCTGCCTGGACAAGACCGGCACCCTCACCCAGGACCGCCCGGTCTACGACCGCGCCGTCGACCCCGAAGGCCGGGACGATCCGGAGGTGCTGCGCTGGGCCGCGCTCAACGCCTGGTGGACCCTCCAGCTCGCAGAACTGCCCGCCCCGGACGCCCTCGACGAGGCGCTCCTGGACGCCGTCGACGAGGACGACTGCACGGCCTGCGACGGCGTGACGGCCGTCCCCTTCGACCCCGTGCGCCGCCTGGCCACCGCCGTCGTGCGCACCCCGGGGCGGCTCGGCGCGCACACGCTGGTCGTCAAGGGAGCCGCCGAGGCCGTTCTCGAACGCTGCGCCGTCACGGCGGAGGAGCGTGCGCGGCTGCTCGCCCGAGCCGCCGGGTACGCGGACGAGGGACTTCGGGTGCTGGCGATCGCCACGGCCGAGATCCCGCACCCTCGAATACGCCCGGGCGGCGGGGCCCACGTCGCCCGGCCGCACGATCCCCCGCAGGCCGGCGAACGAGGCCTGACCTGCCTGGGTTTCGTCACCTTGCGGGACGCTCTCGCGCCCACCGCCGCCGACGCGCTGAAGGCACTCACCGACCGGGGCGTCGCCGTGAGGATCCTCACCGGGGACCACGCCGGCACCGCCGTCCGCGCCTGCCGCGACCTGGGCGTCCCCGTCGCCCCGGACGCCGTCCTCACCGCCGACCGCATCGACGCCCTGAGCGACCGCGAGCTCACCGAGGCCGCTTCACGCGTCACCGTCTTCGCCCGCTGCGCCCCCGAGCACAAGGCCCGCGTGGTCGCCGCCCTGCGCGCCGGCGGACGCACCGTCGGCTACCTCGGCGACGGCGTCAACGACCTGCCCGCCCTGCGCGCGGCGGACGTCGGCATCGCCCCGCGCGAGGCGGTGGCGGTGGCCAGGGAGACCGCGGACGTGGTCCTCGCGGAGAAGGACCTCACCGCGATCGGCCACGCGATCGCGGCCGGGCGGCACGCGGGCGGCAACATCGCCGCCTACCTGCACGTCACCCTCTCCTCGAACCTCGGGAACGTCATAGCGATGCTCGCGGCCGGTCTTCTGCTGCCCTTCCTGCCCATGCTCCCGGCCCAGGTGCTGGCGCAGAACCTGTGCTTCGACGCCGCCCAACTCGCCTTCGCCCGCGACCGCCCCCACCCCGCGGTCCTGCGACGTCCGACGGCGCTGCGTCCCCGGGCGCTGCTGCGGTTCATCGTCGGCTTCGGCGCCCTCAACGCCGTCGCCGACCTGGCCACCTTCGGCGTGCTCGCGCTCGCCCTGCACGGCCCCGACGCCCTCGACGACGAGGCGGTCTTCCACTCGGGCTGGTTCACCGAGAACCTGGTCACCCAGGCCCTGGTGATGCTCCTGCTGCGCGGCGGTCGCCGTCGGGCCGAGGGCGGAGCGTCCGGCCCGGTGGCCCGGGCGGCCGGCGCGCTCGCCGCCGTAGGGCTGCTGCTTCCGCTCTCGCCGCTCGGCGCGCCGCTCGGGCTCACACCGCTGCCCGCTCTCTACTACCTTCTGCCGGCCTCCGTCCTGGCGCTCTACGCCGCCGGGTTGATGACGGTGAGGGCGCGTCAGCGGAGCCGCTGAGGCGCCACGGCCCGGACATCAGACCTGATGCGCCGTCAATCACGCGGTCCTTCGGCGGATTCGAGACATCCGGTGGGTGTGACGCCCGCTTCAGCCGCCCGAGCCGTAGGACAGGTCGGAGCACAGATCCGCGTCCGCCGCGCGGGAGCCGGCCGCGACGGAGGTCGGGACGGCGGTCGGAGCGGCGCCCGGGGCTGCCGGGGCGGAGGGGTCGCGGTCGCCGGTGTAGGACGCGCCCACGACGACGTTGACGCGGGCGGCGCCGAGGGACTGGAGCCGGGCGCCGGGGAAGAGCCGTGCGACCGTCTCGGCCTGGCTCTTCATGCCCGGTCCGTACTGGACGACCGTGGTGGCGTGGTCCTGGCTGCCGGCGTTCGCGGTGCCGGCCACGGTGAAGCCGTGCGCGGTCAGCATGGCGGCGGCGGTGGAGGCCAGGCCGCCGGTGGTGGTCCCGTTGTAGACGGACACGGTGATGCCGGCGCCCGAGACGCGTCCGTCGGCGCTCGGTGAAGGGGAGGCGGTGTTCGTCTTCGTTCCCTCGGCGCCGCCGGCGCCCTTGCTGTCGATGGAGCGGTCGGCCCTGAGCGCCGCCCACAGCGCGGAGGCGTCCGGTTCGACGATCGCGACGCGCGCGCCGTCGTAACGCCAGGGGATGGTCACGAACCTGGTGTTGTGCAGGTCGATGTTCTTCAGCGACATCGCGAAGGAGATCAGCCTGTCCGCCGAGCGGAGACCGGGATCGACGGTCATCGAGTCGGTAGCGGCCTCCGCCAGGGGCAGCAGCCTGCCCGGGGTCAGCCCGTCGCTCTTGACCTTCTTGATCAGGCTGCCGACGAAGGCCTGTTGGCGCTTGATGCGCCCTATATCGGACCCGTCGCCGATCCCGTGCCGTATTCGGACGTAGTCGAGGGCCCGCTGCCCGGAGACCGTCTGCTCACCCTTGCCGAACAGCAGCTTGCCCTTGGTGGCGCGGTTGGGGTTGAGGTCGCCCTGGTAGATGTTCTGCGGCAGACAGACTTCGACCCCGCCGACCACCTTCGTGAGCGAGGCGAAGCCCTTGAAGTCGACGACGACCGTGTGGTCGACACGCAGTCCCGTCAGCTTCTCCACGGTGTTCTGGGTGCAGGCGGGGTTGCCCTCGGCGGTCTCGCCCACGGAATAGGCCGCGTTGAACTGTGTGCGCGTCCGCGCCTTCGTCCAGGTGCCGTTGGGCAGTTTGCAGGGCGGGATCGTGACGAGCGTGTCGCGGGGGATGGAGACGGCTATGGCGTTCCTGTGGTCGGCGTAGACGTGCAGCAGAAACGCCGTGTCCGACCGTCCGATGTCGTCCGCCTGGCCGCCGCCCAGCGCGTTGTTGCCGTCGGTGCGCGCGTCCGAGCCGATGACCAGGACGTTCTCGCCCTTGGAGGAACCGGCGTCGGGACGGTCCGCGGACAGACCTCCCGCGTCGAAGGTGTCGATGTTGCCGTTCAGCCTGACGTAGATCCAGCCGAGGCCGGCCGCGCCGAGCACCACGACGGCCAGTGCCACCAGCAGCGCGGTGCGCAGCGGTCGGCGGCGCTTACCGCGCCCGCCGCGATCCTTGCGCCTGCCTCCGCCGCCGTGCGGCGGCTCGGCCTGCCGCCCGTGCCGCACCGGGGGAGTCTGGTGGTCAACAGTCATGCGTGCGCCCTCATCCGTCCGCCGAACTCATACGGAGGGGACGACGACTGACCCCATCCAAGGGTTGTACAGTTGCGCAATGTAGCAATCATCGCAGACGGTGTCCCGCGCCCCGCGAACCCCGCCTGGCACAGAGAAAGTGGGCGGGATGCTCCGCAACGGCCTGGAACCCTGGCACCTGTTGATCGTGGCGATCGTCATCATCGTGGTGTTCGGCTCGAAGAAGCTCCCGGAAGCCGCACGTGGGCTCGGCAAGTCCATGCGCATCCTCAAGAGCGAGGCCAGGGCCATGAAGGACGACGCCCGGGCCACCGCCGACCCGACATCCACACCCACCTCCGCCTCCGCATCGACGCCGCCGTCGGCCGCCGCCCGTTCCGTCGCGGAGGACCGCGCCGCTCGCTGAGCAGGTGCTTGCGCGCTGGCCGTGACGTGCCTACGACGGCACCGGCTCCTCGGGGGCGGGCAGCGGTTGTGCGGTCCTCGGGGCCAGCGCGCGGATGGAGGGGGTGGCGACCATGGCGAGGGTGGCGAGGAGGATCAGCGCGGCGGCCGCGTAGAGGGCGGCATCGAGGCCGAGGAGGAGTACGGCGGGTCCGGCGGCGAACTGGGCGAGCGGGAGCGCGAGGTAGGAGCCGAGGTCGTCGTAGGCGTAGACGCGGGCAAGGCGGTCCTGGGGGATCTGCTCGTTGAGGGTCGAGTACCAGGCGACGCCGGCCTGCTCGACGCCCACGCCCGCCACGAAGTTGGCGATGACCAGCGCCCAGGTGTACGGGGCCAGCGCGAGCAGCAGCGGGGTCATCGCCGTCAGGCCCATCAGCGCGCAGCCGATCAGGATCGCGCGCCGGGGCCGCCACCTCAGTGACAGTACGCCGCCGGCGACCGCGCCGATCGAGCCCGCGGCGACGACCAGGCCCCAGCCGGTGCGGCCGATCCCGGTGGAGTCGGCGACGGCCGGGCCCAGGACGGTGTACGAGGCGGTGAGGCCGGCGTTGAGGAAGCAGAACGCCACCACGATCACCCACACCCAGGTTCGGGAAGTGAACTCCCGCCAGCCGACCCGCAGTTCATGCACCACGCCTGGGCTGGGGGCGGGCGTCGCGACCTGGACGCGGACCAGCGCGAAGGACGCGGCGGCGAGCGTGAAGCTGAGCGCGTCGACGGCCAGGCCCCAGCCGGGGCCGATCGCCGCGACCAGTACGCCGCCCACCGAGGCGCCCACGATCATCGCGCTGCTGCCCGCGATCCGGGAGAGTGCGAGGGCGGCGCGACGGGACTCGACCGGCACGGTCTGGGGCAGCAGGGCCTGGGCGGCGGGTTGGTAGCAGGAACTCGACGCCCCGTTGACCGCGGCGAGCACCATGAGCAGGGGGATGGCGGCGCTGTGGGTGAGGACCAGGGCGGCGACCGCTGCCTGGCTCGCGGCGCTGACCAAGCTGCTGCCGACCAGCAGCGGGCCACGCGGCAGCCGGTCCGCCAACACCCCGCCGTACAGCAGGAAGAGGATGCCGGTGAGGGAGTGGGCGCCGACCACCAACCCGAGCGAGCCCACCGAGCCAGTGGCGTCGAGCACGGCGAAGGCCAGGGCGATCGGCGCCACCCCGTTGCCGACCAGGTTGGCTGTCGTGCCGATGAAGAGGTGACGGAACGGGCGGTGGCGCAGGGGCGCCAGGGCGGCAGACATGCGCCTGATCGTCGAGACTGGGCGGCGCGGCCGTCAACGGGTTTTCGGACTGGCGCCGGGGCGGGTGGCCCGTTCTGGTGCGGCCGGCGTGGCACAGTCCGAAAACAGGCCGCGCCCGCCGGTGAGGGGAACCGGACGGCGTTCGCGCCTCGTCGTCACCTGAGGGGCGTGCGGGGTGTGACGCTCCTGCGTGCGGTGTCGCCCCGCCGCACGCGGGGAGGGGAGGGACAGGTCGAGTGCACAGGAGGTGCCAGGGCACGTTTCTGCGGGGCGTGGTGCGACGGGCGCTCGCGGGAGACGCGCCGCAGCCGTGGTGGATCCCGCGGCGCGTGCTGACCGTGGTGTCGGCCGACGTCGACACGGGCGCCGGTGTCGGCGCGGTCTGGATCGTGTGGCGACCGACGTCGTCGCGCACGCGCGAGCACATCGCGCTTCTGGAGCGGTGCGACGGTGAGTGGCGGCACAGGGGAGGCGGCAGCGGCCCGGGCGACGACCCCGTCGACGTCGAGGTGCTCGACGTGAGCGACGGCGGGGGCGTCCTCAGCCGCGCCCACGGCGCCGATCCTGCTCGGTCCCTGGCCGCCGGGGTGTGGATCGGATGCGCGAAGGTGCGCCTCGGGCGGGACGTGGGGCACGTTCTCGTCGGCGCCCGCCGGATCGAGGCCCCGCAGAACCGCAGCCTGATCGCGGTGTGGGCATCCCCTTACCTCGATCGCGGAGTTCGTCCCGTCATCAGGGCCCGGAGCCGCGGCGGCGTCGAGCTTTCGCGTGTCGGTCCCCATGACGGTGTGGACAGCCATACCCGGGCGCGACTGGAAGAGGAGTGGTGAACGACCGGGCGACCGGCCCGAACGCTGCCTCGGGGGACGAGAGGGCCCGTGCGTCGGGTGGTCGCGGGGTCGGCCCCGGCTCACCGCGAAGCGGTCGGTGGGGGCGTTTCGGGGTCGGGGTCG